>JADJVQ010000012.1 GCA_016710525.1 Burkholderiaceae bacterium | reverse complement strand
CCTGTGCGTCACCGTCACGCTGCTGCCCTTCTCGCTGTTCGGCGTGGATGCGGCGAAGGCCGGCTCGCCGATCACGGTGACCGTGCTGATCGCCTTGCTGGTCTGCCTGATCCCGACCACCATCGCCGGCCTGCTGTCGGCCATCGGCGTGGCCGGCATGAGCCGCATGATGCAGGCCAACGTCATCGCGACCTCGGGCCGCGCCGTCGAGGCCGCGGGCGACGTCGACGTGCTGCTGCTCGACAAGACCGGCACCATCACGCTGGGCAACCGCCAGGCCAGCGCGTTCCTGCCGGCGCCCGGCGTGCAGCAAAGCGAACTGGCCGACGCCGCGCAACTGGCCTCGCTGGCCGACGAGACCCCCGAGGGCCGCAGCATCGTCGTGCTCGCCAAGAACCTGTACAACCTGCGCGAACGCGATCTGCAATCGCTGCAGGCGGAGTTCCTGCACTTCTCGGCACAAACGCGCATGAGCGGGGTCGACCTGCCGATGGCCGAGGCCACCCTGCAGGCCGTCGGTGGCGTCACCCCGAGGCCGGGCGTTCGCCAGATCCGCAAGGGCGCCGCCGACGCGATCCGCAAGCATGTCGAGTCGCTGGGCGGCGTGTTTCCGGCGCAGTTGCTGGCCACCGTCGACGACGTCGCGCGCCGCGGCAGCACGCCACTGGCGGTCGCCGACGGCACCCGGGTGCTCGGCGTGATCGAACTCAAGGACATCGTCAAGGGCGGCATCAAGGAGCGCTTCGCGGAACTGCGCCGCATGGGCATCAAGACCGTGATGGTCACCGGCGACAACCGCCTGACCGCCGCCGCGATCGCCGCCGAAGCCGGCGTCGACGACTTCCTCGCCGAAGCCACGCCCGAGCAGAAGCTCGCACTGATCCGCCAGCACCAGGCCGAAGGCAAGCTGGTTGCCATGACCGGCGACGGCACCAACGATGCGCCCGCGCTGGCCCAGGCCGACGTGGCCGTGGCGATGAACTCGGGCACGCAGGCGGCCAAGGAGGCCGGCAACATGGTCGACCTGGACAGCAACCCGACCAAGCTGATCGAGGTGGTCGAGACCGGCAAGCAGATGCTGATGACCCGCGGTTCGCTGACCACCTTCAGCATCGCCAATGACGTGGCGAAGTACTTCGCGATCATCCCGGCCGCGTTCGTGACCACCTATCCGCAGCTGGGCGCACTGAACGTCATGCAACTGGCGAGCCCCTCGTCGGCGGTGCTCTCGGCGGTGATCTTCAACGCCCTGATCATCGTGTTCCTGATCCCGCTGGCCCTGAAGGGCGTGCGCTACCGTCCGCTGGGTGCGGCCGTGCTGCTGCGCCGAAACCTGCTGGTCTATGGCCTGGGCGGCATGATCGTGCCGTTCATCGGCATCAAGGTGATCGATCTTTTGCTGAGTGCCGTCGGCCTCGTCTGACATCCGGAGACCCACCATGAAGACCCTGATTCGTCCCGCACTGAGCCTGTTCATCCTGATGACCGTGGCGACCGGCGTGCTCTACCCGCTGGCAGTGACCGGCGTCGCAAAGCTGGCCTTTGCGGAGCAGGCATCGGGCAGCCTGATCGTCAGAGAAGGCAAGACGGTCGGCTCGGCCCTGATCGGCCAGCACTTCAGCGACCCCGGTCATTTCTGGGGAAGGCCCTCGGCCACCGGACCGATGCCCTACAACGGCGCGGGATCGAGCGGCTCCAACCAGGGCCCGCTCAACCCGGCGCTGGTCGACGCGGTGAAGGGGCGCATCGAGGCCCTGAAGGCGGCCGACCCCGACAACAAGGGACCGGTTCCGGTCGACCTGGTCACCGCATCGGCCAGCGGCCTGGATCCGCATATCAGCGTGGCTGGCGCGCGGTACCAGGCGGCCCGGGTCGCGCGCGCGCGCGGCCTGGACCCCGCGGTGCTCCAGTCGCTGATTGCACGCCACACCGAAGAACGGCTGCTGGGTGTGTTCGGCGAGCCGCGGATCAATGTGCTGGCGCTGAACCTCGCACTGGACCAGACTTCGAGGCAATAACCCGCCCCCTCCGATGCCCGACAGCCGCCCCGACCCCGATCAGCTGCTGGCCCGCCTGAAACAGCAGGAAGCCAAGGCGCAGCGCGGCAAGCTGAAGATCTTCATCGGCGCCTGCGCCGGTGTCGGCAAGACCTACGCCATGCTCTCGGCGGCACGCGGCCTCCAGCGCGAAGGCGTCGACGTCGTGATCGGCGTGATCGAGACCCACGGCCGCGTCGAGACCGATGCCCTGCTCGGCGATCTGGAGCGGGTGCCCCTGAAGCAGGTCCGGTACCGTGACCGGGTGCTGCAGGAGTTCGACCTCGACGCGGCCCTGGCGCGTGCGCCGCAGCTGATCCTGGTCGACGAACTGGCGCATTCCAACGTGGCCGGGTCGCGCCACCCGAAACGATGGCAGGACGTCGAAGAGCTGCTGGACGCCGGCATCGATGTGTGGTCGGCCATGAACGTGCAGCATCTCGAAAGCCTGAACGACATCGTCAGCGGCATCACCGGCGTGCGCGTCTGGGAGACCGTGCCGGATCGGGTGTTCGATCACGCCGACGAGGTGGTGATCGTCGACCTGCCGCCCGACGAACTGCTGCAGCGCCTGAAGGAGGGCAAGATCTACCTGCCGCAGCAGGCCGAACGCGCGGTGCGAAACTTCTTTCGCAAGGGCAATCTGATCGCGCTGCGCGAACTGGCGCTTCGCCGCACGGCCGACCGGGTCGACGACGAGATGCTGCAGTATCGGCGCAACGAGTCTGTCACGCCGGTCTGGCAGACGCGCGAATCGCTGCTGCTGTGCGTCGGCCCCGACCCGCGCTCCGAGAAGCTGGTGCGCAGCACCGCCCGGATGGCCGCGCAGCTCGATGTGCCCTGGCACTGCGTGTATGTCGAAACGCCGGCGCTGCAGCGCCTTCCCGATTCGGTGCGCCAGCGCGTGCTGGGCGTCCTGAAGATCGCGCAGGACATGGGCGCGGCCACCGCCACGCTGGCAGGCAGTACAGCGGCCGCCGCGATCGTCCGGTATGCGCATGAGCACAATCTGCCGCGCGTGGTGCTGGGCCGTGACGTCGGGCGCCGATCGCGGCCGTGGCAGACCCCGCTGTCGCAGCAGGTGGGCGCCCTGGGCAAGGATCTGGACGTGATCCAGATCGCCCTGCCGACGGACGAACGCATCGCGCCGCGACTCGCGCGCGGGGCGGCAGTGCGGGCAGCGAGCGAGCCGGGCGCCGACGCCGCCCGCAAGGCGATGCCGTATGTCTGGAGCGTCGCGATCTGCGGGCTGGTGACGCTGTCGGCCGCACCGCTGCACGCAGTGCTGGACCTGGCCAACATCGTGATGGTCTTCCTGCTCGCGGTGGTGTTCGTCGCCGTTCGCTACGGGCGCGGACCCGCGGTTCTGGCCGCGTTCGTGAGCGTCGCCTCGTTCGATTTTTTCTACGTTCCACCGCGTTTCAGCCTCGCGGTCAGCGATGTGCAATACCTGCTGACATTCGCTGTCATGCTGGTGGTGGCGCTGGTGATCGGCCAGCTGACCGCGGGACTCAAATTCCAGGCGAGGGTCGCCACCCAGCGCGAGGAACGGGTGGGCGCGCTGTACGCGATGTCGCGCGATCTGTCGGCCGCGCTGATGGTCGAGGAGATCGCCGAGATCGCCGCGCGCTTCGTGCTGTCCGAATTCGATGCACCCGCGGCGCTGCTGGTGGCCGACTCGCAGGACCAGCTGAAGCGGCCGGTGAGCCTGCCCGTGGTGCCGGCCGGCATCGACCTCGGCGTCGCTCAATGGGCCTTCGATCATGCCGAGGCCGCCGGCCATGGCACCGACACGCTGGCCGGCTCGCCGGTGCTCTATGTGCCGCTGAAGGCGGCGATCCGGATCCGCGGCGTGCTGGCGATCGAGCCGCGCAACCCGGCGCGCCTGACCAGCCCCGAGCAGCGCCGCCTGCTGCAGACCTGTGCCTCCCTGCTGGCCATCGCGCTGGAGCGCATCCACTACGTGGACGTCGCGCAGGCCTCGACCGTGCAGATGGAGTCCGAGCGCCTGCGCAATTCCATCCTGGCCGCGATCTCGCACGACCTGCGCACGCCGCTGGCCGCCGTGGTCGGCATGGCGGATTCGCTCGCGATGATGCCCCCGGCCTTGAGCGGCGCCCAGGCCGAGACGCTCACGTCGCTGCGCCTGGCGGTGCTGCGCATGAATTCGCAAGTCAACAATCTGCTCGACATGGCGCGCCTGCAGTCGGGACAGGTGCAGCTGAACCTGCAGTGGCAGCCGCTGGAGGAGGTGGTCGGCAGTGCATTGGCGGCCCTGCAGGGCACGCTCGATTCCCGGCGGGTGCGGGTGTCGCTGCCGGACGATCTGCCGCTGCTGCGATTCGATGCGGTCCTGATCGAGCGGGTGCTGTGCAACCTGCTGGAAAATGCGGCCAAGTACACGCCGCCCGCCAGTCCGATCACGCTGACCGCGGCCGCTGACGCGGATCGGGTGCGGGTCTCGGTCGACGACGAGGGGCCGGGACTGCCGCCGGGGCGCGAGGAAGCGATCTTCGCGATGTTCGAGCGGGGCCGCAAGGAAGGCGCGACACCGGGAGTCGGCCTGGGACTGGCGATCTGCCGCGCCATCGTCCAGGCCCATGGCGGCCAGATCCACGCGCAAACGCGCCCGCAGGGCGGGGCGAGCTTCAGCTTCGAGCTGCCGCGCGGCACGCCTCCCGACCTGGACGGCATGCAAGCGCAGGCGCCTGCGCCGGCGGCGCCGCAGAATTGAGGCGGCGCCAACCCTTGCCAGTCGATCGAACGCCCCAGCCATGACCACGCCACCCGTGAACGCGTCGCCCACGCATGCCCCGCCCAAGATCCTGGTCGTCGAAGACGAGAAGGCGATCCGCCGCTTCGTGCGCATGGCGCTGGAACTCGAGGGATTCGAGGTCTTCGAGGCCGATGGCGTCAGACGCGGACTGATCGAGGCCGGCACACGCCACCCCGACATGGTGGTGCTCGACCTGGGCTTGCCCGATGGCGACGGACTGGAGGTGATCCGGGACATCCGGACCTGGTCGCCGATGCCGATCCTGGTGCTCTCGGCGCGCACCACCGAAGACGACAAGATCGGCGCGCTCGATGCGGGCGCCGACGATTACCTGGTGAAGCCCTTTGGCGCCGGCGAACTGCTGGCCCGCGTTCGTGCGCACCTGCGCCGACACACCGCGCAGGGGCGCGATGGCGCCAGCACAGTGGTCTTCGCGGACGTCCGGATCGATCTGGCACGCCGCACCGTCGAGCGCGACGGTCAGCCGCTGCACCTGACGCCGCACGAGTACCGGCTGCTCACGCACCTGGCCGCTCACCCGCACTGTGTGCTCACCCACCGCCAGCTCCTGAACGCCGTCTGGGGGCCGAACCACAGCGAGGACACGCACTACGTGCGGGTCTACATGGGGCACCTGCGGCGCAAGATCGAGGTGGATCCGTCGCAGCCCCGCCACCTGCTGACCGAGATCGGCATCGGCTACCGATTCGTGCCGTAGCGCACGCCCGGATCAGCCCGGCTTGCGAAATCCGCCTTCGATCCAGGCGCTGGCGCTGGCCTGACTGAGCTTGAAGTTCGGGGCCACCCGGACCTGCGCCAATGCGACGCCGTCGCCATCGTGCGCGCCCAGCAGCGCATGCGGCTCGTCCTCGTCGGGCACGATGTCGAGCGTGACGCTGACCGGTCCGTCCGCGGTGCTGACGGTGAGCTGCTTGTGCAGCTGGGCGTGCAGCTGCTGCTCGTGACGGCGCAGGACCTCGGCCGCGGTCTTGACCAGGGTATTGAAGGCGCCCGTATCGAGCGGCTTGGGGTTCTTCTTGTCGCGGCCCATGGTCCAGGGACCCACCAGGCGGGCTCGGGCTCACCCTGCTTGATCATCTCGACGGCCCAGCCTTCGTCGTCTTCGTTCTTGATGACCCGCGCGGTCCAGCCGTTGTCCCGCCACAGACGGGGTTCGCGGATGGCGACGGGACCGTCGGCCTCGGGGGTGTCTGGGCTGGCATCGGAAGTCATGCGCGAATCTTAGCGCCTGGCCGGCCCCGGCCGGACGGCCGGACCTCGGCCGGAAGGCCAAGGCCTGCGGCCGAACAGGCAGGTGAATCAGTAGATCCCCGGCACGAAGCGCCGGGCTGAATCAGTAGATCCCCGGCACGAAGCGCCGGGTGTGGGCCTGGTAGTCGGCGTAGTCGGGATGGACGCGCACCATGGCCTGCTCCTCGACGGACGCCTTGACCACCAGCACACCGGTCAGGACGAGCAGCACCACCACGCTCCAGGCACTGAGCAGAGCCAGTGCGCAGGCCGTGCCGCAGGCGATCACCGCCGTATACATCGGATGCCGGACATGGCGGTAGGGGCCGCTGCGAATCAGCTGCCCGCCCTGGCGCGGCAAAGGCCGGATGTTGAAGTTGCCCGGACGGTTGCTGGCCAGTGCCCACAGGCCCAGCGCCGCGCCGAGCGCGGCCATCGCCCAGGCCGCGAACGACGCCTGGCCCTGGAGAAAAGCCGGCGCCGCCGCCACGCCGAGCAGCGCGATCAGCGCGAGCTGCGCGGCAACCAGGGCGGTACCTCGGGTTTTCAGAGCGGATTCAGGCATGCGGCCGAGCTTACCGCCAGGGCACCCCCCCCCCCCCACCCCACCCCCCCCCCCCCCCCGCCCCCGCCGCCCCCCCCCCCCCCCCCCCCCCCCCCTTCCTGGCGAGCCACCGCTCGAGCACCTGCCGGCAGCGCAGCTCGCCACCCTGAGGGTGCGGCTCGGCCAGCGCCTCGCGCACCGCGCGAACCGCCGGCAGGTAATCCACCCCATAGGGCTCGAACTTGTCCGCGGCAGCCAGGATGCGCCGGACCTGCGGCACGAAGTGATCGCCGCGCAGCGCGCGGGTGCGCCGGATCTCGTCGCGCAGATCGGCAGCCATGCCCAGGATCGCGGCGCGCACGGGTTCGGCCAGCAGCGGTGCGTCGACCGGATCGTTGCTTTCGAGATAGGTGAGTGCCTGGTCGCGCTCGGGACCCTGCAGCACGACCGCCAGCGCCCGGGCCAGATCGGGAACCGACTGCAGTCGGGCCTGTGCCGGTTCGCGCACCTGCGCCGGCTGGTATTGCGATGCCTGACTCATCAGGATCGCCAGGCCATGGGCGGGCGCATCGAGGCGGCCTGCCTGACCCGGCCCTGTGGCCGCGGAATCCGGCTGGGGGCCGCCCGCGTCGAGTCCACGGGACTCGGCATGCGCATCGGGCAGTACCGGCAGCCGCCACACGCCTGCCAGCCCGGTGGCGAACAGCATCGCGGCGATCATCGGGACACCGCCCCAGCGCATCCAACGCCCGTACCCGGGCCGCTGCGCCGGCGGGTGCTTCATCGCATCGACCGATCGGGGCTGTGGGGTCGGGCAGTGTATTCGGCATGGCGTTCGCTCCTGGCGGGACGGCCGGCGTGTCGGAGCCGCCAGCTCGAGACGCCATGTTCGCCGGCACCGGTTTCGGTGCGGCTTCAGGCTCCCCCGCGAACTGTTTCAATCGTTGCAGAACGCCGGCTTGCGCAAAACCCGCGACAATGACGCCCCGACCCAGGTTTCGACAGAACGGACGCCCGATGACCTCTCCTGCCGGCGATCGGCCGGCCCGCATGCGACTCCCCGCACCCGGCTGCCGGTGGATGTCCTGCGTCGCTTGGCCCATGCGCGCCATGGCGGTCCGTGCCTGAGCGCGCACCGCATTCGGCTCTGCCGGGATACGCGATCGCGCTGGCCGCGCTCCTGGCCGGAGTCTGCGTCGCGTTCGCGGCGGGGCGCTATCCGGTATCGCCGGCCGAACTGCTGCAGGTGTTCTGGGCGCGTCTGCTCGGAGCTCCGTCGGGCCTGCCGTCCACGATCGAGACCGTGGTGCTGCAGATCCGCGGCCCGCGGGTCGGCGCCGCCGTGCTGGTCGGCGCCGCGCTCGCGCTGGCAGGCACCGCGTTCCAGGGCCTCTTTCGCAATCCGCTGGTCTCTCCCGACATCCTGGGCGCCTCGGCCGGCGCGGCACTGGGCGCCGTCCTGGCCATCTTCCTGTCGCTGGGCGTGCTGGGCATCCAGGCCAGCGCATTCGCCGGCGGGCTGATCGCGGTGGGACTGGTGTACCTGGTCGGCTCGAACCGGCAGGGCGGCGATCCTATCCTCACCCTGCTGCTGGGCGGGCTGGTGATCGGCTCCCTGCTGGGCGCCGGCATCGGCCTGCTGAAGACCCTCGCCGACCCCTACAACCAGCTGCCGGCGATGACCTTCTGGCTGCTGGGAAGCCTGTCGGCGAGCAGCGCGGCCGATCTGCTGCCTCTGCTGTGGGCGGTCGCCGTGGGCGGCTCGGCCCTGTTCGCGCTGCGCTGGCGGATGAATGTGATGTCGCTGCCCGATGAGGAAGCCCGCGCGCTGGGCGCGCCGACGCGCAGGCTGCGGATCGCGATCGTCGCGGCGGCAACCCTGGTGACCGCGGCCAGCGTCGCCGCCGCCGGGATCGTGGGCTGGGTCGGACTGATCGTGCCGCACCTCGCCCGATTTCTGGTCGGCCCGTCGTTTCCGCGCCTGCTGCCGGTGGCAGCCCTGCTGGGCGGCGCATTCCTGCTGCTGGTCGATACCCTGGCACGCACCCTGGCACCGGTCGAAATCCCGCTGGGCATCCTCACCGCGATCGTCGGTACCCCCTGCTTCATCTGGCTGCTGCGCCGTTCCCGCCAGGACTGGTCGTGACCCTGCAGGCCGTCGACCTGGCCATCGGATACCCCGGGCGGACCGTGGGCACCGGCTTCACCCTGACCCTGCGCGCCGGTGAGGTGATGGCATTGCTGGGACCCAATGGCAGCGGCAAGACCACGCTGCTCAAGACCCTGCTCGGCCTGCTGCCGGCGCGCGGCGGGCGGGTCGAACTGGAGGGCCGTGCGCTGGACAGCCACAGCAGCGGCGATCGGGCACGGCGCCTGGCCTATGTGCCGCAGGCGCCGGGTGGCGGCTTCGGATTCACGGTGCGCGAGTCGGTGCTGATGGGCCGCACGGCCCATGGCGGCCTGTTCAGCGGACCGTCCTCGCACGACCGGGCCTTGGTCGATGCCGCGATCGAACGCATGGGCATCACCGCGCTGGCTGACCAGCCCACGACCCGGATTTCGGGCGGCGAGCGCCAGCTGGCGCTGATCGCGCGCGCGCTCGCCCAGCAGGCCCGGGTGGTGGTGCTCGACGAACCGACCGCCAATCTGGACTTCGGCAACCAGGGCAAGGTGATGCGCGAGATCCGCCGGCTCGCCGACGAAGGTCTGGGGGTGCTGTTCACGACGCACGATCCGAACCATGCGCTGCGGTTCGCCGACATTGCCCTGCTGATCCGTGATGGCCGGCCGCTGGCCAGCGGTCCGGCGCCCGCGGTGATCGACGGGCCACGGCTCCAGGCGCTGTACGGCTCGCCGGTGCTCGCACTGCGCGACACCCTCAGCGGCGGACAGGCTTTCCTGCCCACCTGAGCAGCGTGCGGGAGGCCGGGCGCCGCTCCTGCCCCGTCAGGCCGATCAGGCCGGCAGGCGGAATCGCGACACTTCGTCGGCAAGCGTGTGCGCCAGGTCCTTCATCGACGAGGCGGCCGTCACCGTCTGCTGGACCAGCGCGGCGTTCTTCTGGGTCATCTGATCGAGCTCCTGCACCGACTGGCCGATCTGGCCGATGCCCAGGCTCTGCTCGCGCGCGCCGGAGGCCACGTCGCCCAGGATTTCATTGACCCGCTGCGACGAGGTCACGATCACTTCGATGGTGGCGCCGGCATGGCGGACCACGGCGGCCCCTTTTTCGACCTGGTCGACACTATTGCCGATCAGGGATTTGATCTCGCGCGCGGCCTCGGCACTGCGCTGCGCCAGCACGCGCACCTCGCTGGCGACCACCGCGAATCCGCGGCCCTGTTCGCCGGCGCGCGCCGCCTCGACGGCGGCGTTCAGTGCCAGGATATTCGTCTGGAATGCAATGCTGTCGATGGTCCCGATGATCTCGCCGATGCGCGCCGACGAGGTCCGGATCACCTCCATCGTCTGCACCACTTCACGCATCATCCGGCCGCCATCGGCCGCTGTGCCGGCGTTGCGCGACGCCACCTGCGACGCCTCGTTGGTGTGGTCGGCGGTGGCCTTGGCCGCGGCCGACACCTGCTCCATCGAGGCGGCCGACTCCTCCAGGTTGGCGGCCGCCTGCTCGGTTCGCGCCGACAGGTCCATCGCACCCGTCTCGATCTCGCCGCTGGACTGCACGATCTGGTCGCTCGAGTGGCGCACGCGCAGCACCATGCCGCGCAGCGCTTCCTGCATGTTGCGCAACTCCAGCATCAGGCCGGCCGCCTCGTCCTTGCCCCAGGGAGAGGGCGAGGTGGTGAGGTCGCCGTCGGTCATGGCGCGCAGGTGGCGCCGGGTCTCCTTCAGTCCGCCGTCCATCACGCGATAGAAGCTCAGGAACAGATACCCCGCCACGGTCAGCGCCGACAGCACGATGGCGCCGCCGACCATCAGCTGGTTCAGGAACACCGCGCGCAGGTCATCGACATAGATGCCCGAGCCGACCACCCATCCCCAGGGCTCGAAGCCCTGCACATAGGACACCTTGTCGACCGGCAGTTCCTTGCCGGGCCGGGGCCACTGGTATTCGACGAAGCCCTTGCCGTCCTTGCGCACCTTGGCGACGAAGGCATTGAACAGCGCAAAGCCGTTCGGATCCTTGAACTGCGAAAGATCCTGGCCGTCGAGATCCGGCTTGATCGGATGCATCACCATGCGCGGCTGCATGTCGTTGATCCAGAAATACTCGCCGCCGTCGTAGCGCAGCCTGCCGACCGCGGCCTTGGCCGAGCGCTGCGCCTGCTCTCGCGACAGCTTGCCCTCGAGCTCCTGCGCGTGCGCCCAGGCAATCACGCCGTGGGCGATCTCGACGTGCTGGCGCGTCGCGTCCTTGCGCGCGCTCAGTGCGCTCTCGGCATGCTCGAGCAGCTGCCAGGCGACCAGCAGCAGCATCGGCAGCATGAACGCGATCGAGATGATCGACGCCTTGGTGGTGAATCGCAGCTTGCGAAACAGCCGCACGCCCGGCGCCCAGATGCCGTGGTACGAAAAGAATCCTGCATCCTGAAGGTGCTTTGATGACATGAAGATGCTCGCACAGGCGGTGGTCCCTGCTTCAACGGCCAGACGGGTGTCGGGACCGGCCACCCAGCGGCGATCTTCCACCGAAGGGTCGCCGACGCTGCAACGGATAAGCCCGCCTTACGCGCGGCTTTTCCGCGGATGCCGGCTACCGGCGATCGAAACCGGCCCGGCGGGCCGCTGCGCTATCCTGGGGTCCCGATCGACCGCCTGCCGTTGCGGCCGACGACACCGCCCCTGCCCGGGGCGCCAGGAGATGCGCCCCGATGCCGCGCCCGGACAAGCCTGTGACCATCGCCCCCGCCGCCCGGGCCGACGCGGCCCGCCGTCACGGCCACACCGGCAGTCCGCATCCGCTGTTCCAGGCGATCGAATCGCGCGCCTTGCTGGAGGCGGCCCTGCTGCCCTGGTCGCTGCCGCTGCTGGCCTCGGCACCGCGCGGCGACGGGCACCCGGTGCTGCTGCTGCCCGGATTCATGGGCGACGAGTCGTCGCTGTTCGTGCTGAAGGCCTTCCTGAAGCAGCGGGGCTACGAGGTCGAGAGCTGGGGCTTCGGGCGCAACGTCGGTTTCCAGAACAAGCACGCCACGGCTCTCGAGCAGAAGATCCGCTACCTGCACCACAGCACTGGCCGCCGGGTGAGCCTGGTCGGCTGGAGCCTGGGCGGCCTGTTCGCCCTCTACGGCGCCCACCAGGCGCCCGAGTGCGTGCGCCAGGTGATCACCCTGGGCAGTCCGGTGTCGGTCGACCCCGAAGGCAGCCAGTCGCCGCTGCTGCTCAAGGCGCTGTATCGGCTGATCGCCCACCCGATGGGGACCGGCGCGCATGCGATGCAGCCGCGCGCAAAAGTACTGCGCGAGAAGCTGCCGGTGCCGATGAGCTGCCTCTATTCGCTGTCCGACGGGGTTGTGCCGCCTCAGGAGGCGACGATCGAAGGCGATCCGGCGCTGCACGAAAACATCCGGATCCCCGGCAGCCACATCGGGCTGGGCTTCAATCCGATGGTGCTCTGGCTCGTCGCCGAGCGGCTGTCCCAGGCCGAAGGGCAGTGGCGGCCGTTCGAGCCGCAGGGCGCGCCGGGCTGGCTTTACCGGATGCTGACCCACGAGGCGCTGCCGCTCTGAGGCCACTGGCGGGCGCGCTGCCCGCCCGGGCACGCTTGGCGTCCGGGCGCGCCGGCGGCTGGGGCGCGAGCGCGAGCAAGGCCTGGAAACTGTCGCGCACGCACTGCGCGAACTGTGCCGGATCGGGCATCAGCTCGCGGCACGAGGTCGGCGAAATCACGATGCGGCCCTCGTACCGGGTCACCGCGAACACCAGCCCCATTCCATCGCTGATCGGCAGGATCGCCGAAAAGTAGGTCATGCGCGCGCCGCCCAGGTACAGCGGCACGGACGGCCCGGTGACCCGGGTGATCGTGCAGTTGGCCAGCGGCGTGTGACGTCCCTTGCCCTGCGCCACGCCGGCCAGCGCCTTGCTGGCCAGCGCCATCGTGGCAGCCGGCGCGTGCCGTTCGATCTCGGTGAGTTCGCGCGCGCTGAGTGCCTGGGCAACGGCCCCCGATGACGACGTCTGCGCGTGAACGAAGGCCAGACGCTGCACCGGATCGTCCAGATGCGTGCCCAGTTCGATCCGAAGCCATGACACGGCCGGTTCGCCGGCGCTGCGCTCGCCCTGCGTCCCGTCGTCCAGCCGGAACGGAACGACCGCCCACAGGCTGGCTGGCGGCAGTTCGCCCTTGCCCTGAAGATAGGCGCGCAAGCCGCCGGCGCAGACCGCGGCGATGGCATCGTCGACGCTGGCGCCTTCGACCAGGGCCGTGATCCGCTCGAACTCGTCGATCCCGAAGCGGCGGGTCTCGAACACCCGATGCGGCGAGATCACCGAATTGAATCGCGTCGCGGGGATCGGCCGGGGATGCCGGAAGGCCTCCAGCGCCAGAGAGAATGCCGCCGGTGCCGCATGGACCAGCGCGCGGGTCAGCGGCAGCGCGGCCTGCCACGGCGAAAAAACAGCCTTCACGGCGCTGCGCCGCAGCAGCCCGAGACCGCCCGGCGCCGGCTTGGGGAACCAGGGCAGCGCCGGTTCGGGCCGTGGCGCGCGCGCACTCAGGTCGTGCAGCAGCATCGTGATCTCGTTGCCGCTTTCGATGTCGATGGCGGCGTGATGGATCTTGGTGAGCAGCGCGAAACTGCCACGGGGCAGTTCGAGCAGTCCGTCCAGACCCTCGATCACATGGATCTCCCACAACGGGCGGTTCATGTCGAGCGGCCGGGCATGGATGCGCGACGCCTGGATGCAGAACTGGCGCCAGTCCCCCGGGCGCGGCAGTCCGATGTGGCGGACATGGTATTCGAGGTCGAAGTGTTCATCCTCGACCCAGTAGGGGGCATCGAGCCCGAACGGCACCGGCACCAGCTTCTGGCGAAACACCGGCGAGCGGTGCAGCCGCGCCTGGATGTGCGCCAGGATGCTCTTGAAGCGGACCTCGCCACCGGGCGCGGTGGACGGGTCATAGATATGGATCAGGGTCACATTGCCATTGGCCTGCCGGGTATCGGCGGCCAGCAGGCTGGCGTCATGGGGATTGAGCTGGCGCATCGTCGGCCTCAGGCTTGCAGCGGCGTGCCATCCCGGCGGTACAGGCGGCACAGATCGGCCAGGCCCTGTGCATGTTCGGGGCGTACCTGCGACCAGGTGAACCGCCACTCCCAGCAGCCCGCGCCCAGACCTGGCGTGTTCATGCGGCTCGCGCTGCCCAGGCCGAGCACGTCCTGCATCGGATGCACCACGGCATCGGCCACGCTCGCACAGGCGGCCCGGATCAGGTCGCGGTGGATCTCACGGCCGTCAGTGGCCAGGTAGTCGCGCACGTGGCGGCGAAGCGGCTCGTCGGCGCTGCTCCACCAGCCCAGGCTGGTGTCGTTGTCGTGGGTGCCGGTATAGGCGACGGTGTCGGCTTCGTAGTTGTGCGGCAGGTAGGCATTCGCGCTGTCACCGCCGAAAGCGAACTGCAGCACCCGCATGCCCGGAAACCCGAAGCGCTTGCGCAGTGCCGTGACGTCGGGGGTGATCACCCCGAGGTCTTCGGCGATGATCGGCAGTTCGCCGAGCGCACGCGCCACCGCCTCGAACAGCGCCGCGCCGGGCCCGGGCACCCATCGGCCGTTGACCGCGGTGGGCTCGTCGGCGCAGATCTCCCAGCAGGCGGCGAACCCGCGGAAATGATCGATGCGCACGACGTCGACGAGCTCGAAGATGCGGCGAACCCGATCGACCCACCACGCGAAGCCGTCGCGCTGGTGCTCGGCCCAGCGGTACAGCGGATTGCCCCAGCGCTGGCCGGTCGCGCTGAAATAGTCGGGCGGCACTCCAGCCACCACCCGTGGGCGCCCGCTGGCATCCAGCTCGAACAGCCGCTGATGCGCCCAGACATCGGCGCTCTGCCAGGCCACAAAGATGGGCGCATCGCCGACGATCTTCACGCCGTGGCGATTGGCATAGGCGCGAAGCGCATGCCACTGCGAAAAAAAACACCACTGGCAAAAGCGCCAGAAATCGATGCGGGACGCGTGTTCGCGGCGCGCGGCGGCCAGCGCCGAGGGGTCGCGCCGGACCAGCGCCGCCGGCCATTCGGCCCAGGCGCGCTGCTCGAAGGCGTCGGCCAGCGCCATGAACAGCGCATAGTCGTCGAGCCAATCGGCCTGGCTCGCGCAAAACCGTTCGAACTGCGCCCGGTCATCGGCACCGGCGTGACCGGCAAACCGGCTGGCGGCGATTGCCAGATGGCGCATCCGCCAGGGCACGACCGCGGCGAAGTCGACACGCGAGGCGTCCGAGGCCGGATCGGGCACGAGTGCGCCGGCGGCCAGCCAGCCGCGCCGCTGCAGCTCGGCCAGGTCGATCAGCAGCACGTTGCCGGCAAAGGCGGAACTGCTCATGTACGGAGAATTGCCGGCGCCGATCCCGCCCAGCGGCAGGATCTGCCACCAGCGCTGACCGGCGCTCACCAGCCAGTCGACGAAGTGATAGGCGCTCGCGCCCAGGTCGCCGCTGCCGTGCGGTCCGGGCAGCGCGGTGGGATGAAGCAGCACGCCACTGACACGGTCGGCGCGCATCAGCCCATCTCCCGGGCCGCAAAGGCCGGCCATCCTGCAGCGACGCCATCGACCAGCAGCAGCAGGGACTGCGCGGGCAGGCGCAGCGAAACACCCGCGGCGGGGGACGCGCCTGGCGGCGTCCGCAGAGGCGCAGGCGCGGCGGCAGCCAGGGCGGCGGCGGCGTCCGGCAGGCATGGCCGGATCCGCAGCGGCCGGCCGCGACCGACGGACAGCCGTCGGGGCGCGTGCTGTCCAGCAGCACCTGCCAGTCGCCGGGGGGCAGCTGGAATGCGTGTTCGTCCGCATCGCCATTGAGCAGCATCAAGAGGCTGCCCGGCCGCCCTGCCGGGGCGCCAGCAGGCAGTGCGATCAGCGCCCCCAGGCATCGGCCGTCGGGCCGCTGCCAGGCATCGCCCTCGAGCGGCTGACCGGCCTCGTTCAGCCAGGCCAGATCGCGGCGGCCATCGGCCTCGGGCTGGCCGCTGTACCAGCGCTCGCCCAGCGGATGCCATTCGCGGCGCAGCCGAACCAGCCGGGCCGTGAAGTCGATCAGCGTCTGGTCGGCCTGGCGCCAGTCGATCCAGGTGGTCGGGTTGTCCTGGTTGTAGGGATTGTTGTTGCCGTGCTGGGTATGGCCGAGTTCGTCGCCGGCGGCGAGCATCGGCGTTCCTTGCGCCAGCAGGACCGTGGCCAGCAGCGCCCGACCGAGGCGGGCGCGCAGCGCCAGCACCGGCGCCTGGTCGGTGTCGCCCTCGACCCCGTGATTGCAGCTCAGGTTGTGGGCGTGGCCGTCGCGGTTGTTCTCGCCATTGGCCTCGTTGTGCCGATGCCGGTAGCTGAGCAGGTCGCGCAGCGTGAAGCCATCGTGCGAGACGACATAGTTGATCGAGTCGGAAGGCGGGCGGTGGCGATGATGGAACACATCGGATGACGCGCACAGGCGCTGCGCGAACTCGCCCCGCGCCACGCCGCCATGCAGCCACCAGCGCCGCATCGTGTCGCGAAACCGGTCGTTCCACTCGAACCAGCCCGGCGGGAAACAGCCCAGCTGATACCCGCCGGGGCCGAGATCCCAGGGTTCGGCGATCAGCTTCACACCGGCCAGCACCGGGTCCTGGGCGATGGCCTTGAAAAATGCGCCGCGGGAATCGAAGCCGTGCTCGGCACGGCCCAGCACGCTGGCCAGGTCGAACCGGAACCCGTCGACATGCATGTCGTGCACCCAGTAACGCAGGCTGTCCATCACGAACTGCAGCACGCGCGGCTGACACAGATCCAGCGTATTGCCGCAACCGGTGTCATTGATGTAGGTATCGGGGCGCTCGTGCGGCAGCCGGTACCACGATGCGTTGTCCAGCCCCCGCCAGCTCAGCGTCGGCCCGGTCTGGTCGGACTCGCAGGTGTGATTGAAGACGACATCGAGGATCACTTCGATGCCGGCCCGGTGCAGCGCTCTCACCATGGCCCGAAACTCGTCGCGCACGGCGCCCGCATCGGTCGCCGCCGCGTACCGCGGCTCCGGGCAAAAGAAGCCGAGCGTGTTGTAGCCCCAGTAGTTGACGAGCCCGCGATCCGCCAGGTGCCGCTCGTCCAGGTGCTGGTGCACCGGCAGCAGGCTGACCGCGGTGATGCCGAGCCGCTTCAGATGCGCCAGGACCGCCGGGTGGGCAAGGCCGGCATAGGTGCCGCGCAGCGGTTCGGGAATGCCGGGATGCAGGCGGGTGAAGCCCTTGACATGCAATTCGTACAGCACGGTCTCGGACGGCGGGCGCTGGGGCGGTGCATCGTCGACCCAGTCGGGGTCGTCATCGACCACCCGGGCCTTCAGCGCATGGGCCGCGTTGTCGCGAGGATCGGGCCGCGCCGGGTCGTCCGGATCGGCGCCCAGGTGATCGTCGCGCCACTCGAAGCGGCCGACGATTTCGCGCGCCCACGGGTCGAGCAGCAGCTTGTTCGGATTGAAGCGATGGCCATGGTCGGGCCGCCATGGACCATGTGCCCGCAGTCCGTAGACCAGTCCCGGAGCGGCCCCGGGCAGGTAGCCGTGCCAGATGTCGCGGGTGTGGCCGGGCAGCGTGATCCGCTGCAGTTCATGTTCGCCCCGCGCGTCGAACAGGCACAGTTCGATGCGCTGCGCGTGCGCCGAGAACACGGCGAAGTTGACGCCCCCGCCATCCCAGTGGGCGCCCAGCGGCCACGCCCGCCCCTTGTGCAGGCCGGCCACCGGCTGCGTGGCGGCGCCGATCATGGGATCCACTCGAAGAACACGGTCGCCAGCGGCGGCAGGCTCATCGCGACCGACCAGCGCCGCCCGTGGCTGGCCGCCTCGCGGGCGCGCAATTCACCGAACGGTGTGCCGACATCGCTGCCGCCGTAGTGGCGCGAGTCGGTGTTCAGGCGTTCGCGGTACACACCGGGCTCGGGCACGCCGACCACGAAATCATGGCGCACCACGGGCGTGAAGTTGCACACGACCAGCATCAGCGATGTGGGCTCGGCGCCCCGGCGCACGAACGCCAGCACCGACTGCTGCGCATTGGCCGCGTCGATCCACTCGAACCCGGACGGTTCGAAGTCGCGCTGGTGCAGGGCCGGCGAGCCGCGATACAAGCCATTGAGGTCGCGCACGAGGCGCTGCACACCGGCGTGCGCCGGGTCGTCGAGCAGATGCCAGTCCAGCCCTCGGTCGTGATTCCATTCGCCCGATTGCGCAAACTCGCAGCCCATGAACAGCAGCTTCTTGCCCGGATGGCCAAACTGGAAGCCCAGGTAGGCACGCAGATTGGCGAACTGCTGCCAGCGGTCGCCGGGCATGCGCGCCAGCAGCGAACCCTTGCCGTGCACGACCTCGTCGTGCGAGATCGGAAGCACGAAGTTTTCGGTGAAAGCGTAGATGAGGCCGAAGGTGATCTCGTGGTGGTGATGGCGCCGGTGCACCGGGTCACGCGAGATGTAGCTCAGCGTGTCGTTCATCCAGCCCATGTTCCACTTGTAGTGAAAGCCCAGGCCTCCGGCATAGGTGGGGCGCGACACGGCCGCAAACGCGGTCGACTCCTCGGCCAGGGTGACTGCCTGCGGCCGATGCACGCCGACCACTTCGTTCAGCCGCCGGAAAAAATCGATCGCCTCGAGATTCTCGCGCCCGCCATGGACATTGGGCAGCCATTGCCCCGGCTCGCGGCTGTAGTCGCGATACAGCATCGAGGCGACCGCGTCGACGCGCAGGCCATCGATGCCGTAGCGCTCGAGCCAGTACAGCGCGTTGCCGACCAGGAAGTTGCGCACCTCGGCCCGCCCGAAGTTGTAGATCAGGGTGTTCCAGTCCTGGTGGAAGCCTTCGCGCGGATCGGCGTGGTCGTACAGATGCGTCCCGTCGAACAGGGCCAGGCCGTGCGCGTCGGACGGAAAGTGCGCAGGCACCCAGTCGAGCAGCACGCCCAGCCCGGCCTCGTGACAGCGGGCCACGAAGCGCACGAAGCCGGCGGGATCGCCAAAGCGCGAACTCGGCGCATACAAGCCGATCGGCTGGTATCCCCAGGAGCCGTCGAAGGGATGCTCGCTGATCGGCAGCAGTTCGAGGTGCGTGAAGCCCATGTCCTGCACATAGGGAACCAGGGTCGAGGCCAGCGTGTCCCAGTCCGGGAACGGGCTGTCGCGCGGCTGGCCGCCCTCGCCTGCGCCGCCTGGCGCCGGCCGGCGCCACGATCCCAGATGGACTTCGTAGATGCTCATCGGCGCATCCAGCGCATTGGCATGCCCGCGCGCGGCAGACGGCGGCACGAGCGGCGGCAGGTCGGCCACCACGCTGGCGGTCGCCGGGCGCAGTTCGGCCGCCAGTGCGTAGGGATCGGCCTTCAGGGGCAGCCGGTGCCGGGCCTGGTCGCGGATCTCGTACTTGTAGCGGGCTCCGCTGCCCACACCAGGCAGGAAGATTTCCCAGACACCGCATTCGCGGCGCAGCCGCATGCCGTGACGGCGTCCGTCCCAATGATTGAAGTCGCCCACGACGCTGACCCGCGAGGCATTCGGGGCCCAGACCGCAAAGCGCGTGCCCGGCACGCCGTCCCGTTCGCAGGGCGCCGCGCCGAGCGCTTCGAACGGGCTCAGGTGCGTGCCTTCGGCAATCAGCCAGGCGTCCAGTTCGCCCAGCACCGGCGCAAAGCGATAGGGGTCATCGAGCTCGCCGACGCCGCCGCCGGACCAGTCCACGCGCAGCCGGTAGCGCGCCGCCAGGGCTTTCGGCACGACCGACTCGAACAGCCCATCGGGATGCTCGCGGCGCAAGGCCACCGCGGCGGGCGCGTCGGGCACCAGCACCAGCCGGCCGGGCGAAACGGGTGCCGCCCCGCCGGCCGGCACGCGGACATCCGCAAAGGCCGTCACCGCCAGCGCGCCCGGCAGGAAAACGCGCAGCACCGTTTCGCCGCGCGCATCGGTGTGCGGACCCAGCACCGCGAACGGGTCGCCGTGCGTGGCGTCGCGGATCCGGTCGATCTCGGCGGCGCAGAGCATGCTCAGCGACGCGCCTCGATGTGCCAGATGCGGCGCGCGTATTCGCGAATCGTCCGGTCGGCCGAAAATGCCCCCATCCCGGCGACGTTGGCGATCGCGCGCGAGGCCCACTGCCCGGGATCGCCATACAGGGAATCGACGCGCTGCTGAGTCTGGACATAGGCCTCGTAGTCGGCCAGCAGCAGGTAATGATCGCCGCCCCACAGCAGGGAGTCGACCAGGCCCCGGTAGCGGCCCGGCTCTTCCGGCGAGAAGGCGCCGCCGCTGATCGCGTCGAGCACCGTACGCAGGCGCAGATCGCTTTCGTACAGGCGCATCGGCTGGTAGCCGCCCAGGCGCAGCGCGACCACCTCGGGCGTGCGCAGGCCGAAGATGAAGATGTTGTCGTCGCCGACCTGCTCGCGGATCTCGATGTTGGCGCCGTCGTCGGTGCCGATGGTGAGCGCGCCGTTGAGCGCGAGCTTCATGTTGCCGGTGCCCGAGGCCTCGGTGCCCGCGGTCGAGATCTGCTCGGACAGATCGGCCCCGGGCATGATCACCTCGGCCACCGAGACGCCGTAGTTCGGCACGAACACCACCTTCAGGCGACCGGCCACCCGCGGGTCGTGGTTGATCACGGTGCCCACGTCGTGGATCAGCCGGATGATCGTCTTGGCCATGTGATACGACGACGCCGCCTTGCCGGCGAAGATCACCGTGCGCGGCACCCAGCTCGCCTGCGGATCGGACAGGATCGCCTGGTAGCGGGTCACCACGTGCAGCACGTTGAGCAGCTGGCGCTTGTACTCGTGGATACGCTTGACCTGCACATCGAACAGGCTGACCGGATCGACCGCGACTCCGGTGGCCCGTTCGATCGCCTGGGCGAGGCGCTGCTTGTTGGCTCGCTTGACCGCGATGAACTCTGCCTGGAAGGCGGGATCGTCGCGATGCGCGCGCAGATCGGCCAGACGGTCCAGATCCAGCCGCCAGCCCGGCGCGAGGGTGCGATCGAGCAGCCCGGCCAGCCCGCGGTTGGCCTGCGCCAGCCAGCGCCGCGGCGTCACGCCGTTGGTCATGTTGGTGAAGCGCTGCGGCCAGAGGCTCGCGAAGTCGGCAAAGATCGTCTGCACCAGCAGATCCGAGTGCAGCGCCGACACCCCGTTGACGGTGTGGCTGCCGACGATGGACAGGTTCGCCATGCGCACGCGCCGTTCGCCGCTTTCGTCGATCAGCGACAGGCGCGACAGGAAACCCAGGTCTCCCGGCCGCACGCTGTTGGCAAAATCGAGGAATTCCTGGTTGATGCGAAAGATGATCTCGAGATGGCGCGGCAGCACATGCTGCATCAGCGCCACCGGCCAGGTCTCGAGCGCCTCGGGCATCAGCGTGTGGTTGGTGTACGAGAAAACCTGCCCGCAGATGGCCCAGGCGGCGTCCCAGAGCAGCTGGTGCTCGTCGCACAGCAGGCGCATCAGCTCGGCCACCGCAATGGCCGGATGCGTGTCGTTCAGGTGGATCGCCACCTTGTCGGCCAGGTTGGTCAGGGTGCCGTGTTCCTGCAGGTGCCGGCCCAGGATGTCCTGCACCGAGGCCGCGACGAAGAAGTACTCCTGGCGCAGCCGCAGCTCGCGGCCGGCCGGCGTGCTGTCGTTGGGGTACAGCACCCACGAAATATTCTCGTATTCGTTCTTGACCCCGGCGGCGCGCGCGTAGTCGCCGGTGTTGAACGCGTGCAGGTCGATGTGCTCGGGCGCGACCGCCTTCCACAGGCGCAGGGTGCTGACCTTGTCGGTGCCGTGACCCGGCACCACCATGTCGTAGGCCTTGGCGGCCACCGCGCCGGCCGGGCGCCAGATCGGGCGGCCCGCCTGGTGCTCGACCCAGCCGCCGAACTGCACCGGGTAGCTAAGTCCGGCCCTCGGAAACTCCCACGGGGTGCCGTTGGCCAGCCAGGGATCGGGATATTCGACCTGGCTGCCGCGCTGGATCTCCTGGGCGAACATGCCGTATTCGTAGCGGATGCCATAGCCCATCGAGGGCAGGCCGAGGGTGGCCATCGAATCGAGAAAACACGCCGCCAGCCGGCCCAGGCCGCCATTGCCCAGCCCCGCGTCGGGCTCCTGGTCGGCCACGTCCTCCAGACGGCGGGCGTGCCGCGCCAGCCCTTGCGCCGCGCCCTCGGTCATGTCGAGGGCCGCCAGCGCGTTGCCCAGGGTGCGCCCGATCAGGAATTCCATCGACAGGTAGTAGACGCGGCGCGCCTTGCTGGCCTGGTCGGCGGCCTGGGTGGCGACCCAGCGCCGCGACAGCTGCTCGCGCGCCACCTGCGCGGTGGCCTGCATCAGGTCCATGCTCGAGGCCTGGGCGGGCGCCACGCCGATGGTCTTCAAAAGGTGTTGATCGATGCCGTCTGCCAACGACACCTTGCATTCATCTGTCACCACGGTCCTTTGGTCATGAGGGGAAGCATCCGGCTGCGGGCGTACCCCGAAGATGCTTGAACCCGCGAGCGAATGCAATTTCCGTGCTACCGGACGGCATGCCGGCGCCGGCCGCTGCGGTAAGCTGATGCCTGTCGACCTCGTGCCTCCATTCGGACAATCAACGTGACGCCCAAAGAACTTGCCCTGAATCTCGACCTGCCCAAGCGGGCGGTCGCGCTGGTGCTGGCTGGCGGTCGGGGCAGCCGCCTGATGAGCCTGACCGACCGGCGGGCCAAACCGGCCGTCTATTTCGGCGGCAAATTCCGCATCATCGATTTCGCGCTGTCCAACTGCCTGAATTCCGGCATCCGGCGCATCGGCGTGCTGACGCAGTACAAGAGCCACAGCCTGATGCGCCACCTGCAGCGCGGCTGGGCCTTCCTCAAGAGCGAGATGAACGAGTTTCTCGACCTGATGCCCGCCCAGCAGCGCATCGACGAGGACAGCTGGTACCGCGGCACCGCCGATGCCGTCTACCAGAACCACGACATCCTCGCCAGCTACGGCGCCGACTACATCGTGGTGCTGGCCGGCGACCACATCTACAAGATGAACTATGCGCTGATGCTGGCCGACCATGTCGCGCAAGGGCGCGAGTGCACGGTTGCCTGCATCGAAGTGCCGCGCACCGAGGCCAGCGGCTTCGGGGTGATGGCGATCGACGCCCATCGAAAGATCACCGCCTTCGTCGAAAAGCCCCTCGACCCTCCCGCCATGCCCGGCAAGCCGGACCGCGCGCTGGCCAGCATGGGCGTGTACATCTTCAACGCGCAGTATCTGTACCGCGAGCTCGAGCGAGACATCGCCGACCCCCTGTCCAGCCACGACTTCGGCAAGGACATCATCCCCAATGCGGTGCGCCAGGGCCAGGCCTCGGCCCATTCATTCGAGCTGAGCGCTGTCGGCACCCGGGCCAACGAAGAACCGTACTGGCGCGATGTCGGCACGATCGATGCCTACTGGGATGCCAACATCGATCTCACCGCCACCGATCCGCTGCTCAACATGTACGACAACCGGTGGCCGATCTGGACCTATCAGCCCCAGCTGGCGCCCGCCAAGTTCGTGCACAACCTGAACGAACGGCGCGGCATGGCGCTTGAATCGCTGGTGTCCGGCGGGTGCATCGTGTCGGGCCATGTCGTGCGTTCGGTGCTGTTCTCGATGGTGCGCGTGCATTCGTTCGCCAGCGTGAGCTGGAGCGTGCTGCTGCCCGAGGTGCAGGTCGGACGCCACGCCCGCCTGAACCGCACCGTGATCGATCGCGGCTGCACCATTCCGGACGGCATGGTGATCGGCGAGAACCCCGAAGAGGATGCCCGGCGCTTCTACCGCACGGCATCCGGCATCACCCTGGTCACGCCCGAAATGCTCGCCCGCCTGTGACCGGCCGCCACCTCCCGAACCGGCGCCACGCGCCCCAGACCTGACTGCCTGATTCCGTCCGAATGAAGGTTCTGCACGTTGCCGCGGAAATCTTTCCGCTCGTCAAGACCGGCGGTCTGGCCGATGTCGTCGGCGCCCTGCCCCAGGCCCTGATCAGCGCCGGCGCCGATGTCCGGCTGCTGCTGCCCGGCCTGCCCGCGATCGCCGACGCGGTGCTGCATCCGCGCACCATCTACGAATTCGGGCCGATCTTCGGCGCCGCTCGGGTCAGCCTGCGGCTGGCGCGCATGCCGTACAGCCATGTGCCGGTCTATGTGGTCGACGCACCCTACCTGTACCGCCGGCCGGGCGGCCCTTATCAGGCGGCCGATGGCGCCGAATGGAGCGACAACCTGCAGCGCTTCGCACTGCTGGGCTGGGTCGCCGCCCACCTGGCGGCCGGCGAACTGGATCTGGGCTGGACGCCGCAGATCCTGCACGCCCACGACTGGCATGCGGCGATGGCCTGCGCCTACATGGCCGCACATCCGGCCACCACCGCGGCATCGGTGTTCACCGTGCACAACCTGGCCTTCCAGGGCCTGTTTTCGCACGCCGATTTCGGGCAGCTCGGCCTGCCGGCGCACTTCATGCATTCGCACGGCCTGGAGTACCACGGTCAGCTTTCGTTCATGAAGGCCGGACTGAAGTACGCCAGACGCATCACGACGGTCAGCCCCACCTACGCGGGCGAGATCGCCACCCATGAATTCGGCTGCGGCCTGGACGGCGTCATTCGCGGGCGCCAGGCCGACGTCTCGGGCATCTTGAACGGTGTCGATGCGGCGGTCTGGAATCCGGCGACCGACTCCGGCCTGGCTTCGCCCTATGACGCGGCCGACCTTGGCGGCAAGGCGCGATGCAAGGCCGCCCTGCAGGCCGAGTGCGGACTGGCGAGCCGCGCGGACACCCCGCTGTTCGGCGTCGTGAGCCGGCTGAGCTCGCAAAAGGGCCTGGACCTGGTGCTGGCCGCGCTGCCGATGCTGCTGGCCAGCGGCGGACAGCTGGTGCTGCAGGGCAGCGGCGACGCCGAACTCGAGCGCGCCTTCCAGGCCGCGGCGCGCGCCCACCCGGCGCAGATCGCCGTGCGCATCGGGTACGACGAAGCCTTCGCGCACCGGCTGATCGCCGGCGCCGATGTGATCATGGTGCCCTCGCGCTTCGAGCCCTGCGGGCTCACCCAGCTCTATGGGCTGCGTTATGGCACGCTGCCGCTGGTGCGCCGTGTCGGCGGCCTGGCCGACACGGTGGTCGATGCCTCCGAACAGAACCTGCGCGAGGCTCGCGCCACCGGCTTCGTGTTCGGCCCGGCCAACGCCGCCGCCCTCGAGTCGGCGATGGTCAGCGCGCTGACGCTGTTCGGCCGGCCCGACGAGTGGCGCACGGTGATGCGCACGGCCATGGCCCGCGATTTCAGCTGGGCCGAGGCGGGCGGCCACTACCTGTCGCTGTACCGCTCGCTGCTGCCCGCCTAGCTCCCCGGGTTGCCGGCATGCCCGGGTCAGCCCACCCGGTGGCCCTCGTGCCAGCCCTGGCCGAGCATGTCCGGAGTGATCAGCGTCACGCCCCGCTCGGTCACATGAAAGCGCGCCTCGTCGTCGGCGCGATTCACGCCGGCACAAAAGCCGTCGGGCAGGCGGCAGTGCTTGTCCACCACCGTGCGCACCAGCCTGACATTGCGCCCGACCACCACATTGGGCAGAACCACCGAGTCTTCGATCAGGCTGCCGACATCCACCCTTACCTTCGAGAACAGCACGGACCGTCGCACCGTGGCGCCGCTGACCACACAGCCGCTGGACACGAGGGAATCGAGCGCCATCCCGCGGCGGGAGGGCTCGTCGAAAACGAACTTGGCCGGCGGCAGCTGGCGCTGGCGGCTCAGGATCGGCCACTGGTCGTCGTACAGATTGAGCTCCGGGATCTCGCGGGTGAGGTCGATGTTGGCAGCCCAGAACGCATCGACCGTGCCGACATCGCGCCAATAGGGGCGCTCGCCGACCCGATTCACGCAGCTGCTGGCAAAGCGGTGCGCCCAGACACGGCGCTGGCGGACCAGCTGGGGCAGCAGGTCGTGACCAAAATCGTGAGTGGAGGTGTCCAGCTCGGCGTCTCGCGCGAGCTGCTCGAACAGGAACTCGGCATTGAACACATAGATGCCCATGCTGGCCAGCGCCCGGTACGGATCGCCGGGCAGCGCCGCCGGATGCGCGGGTTTCTCGGCGAACGAGACGACGCGGTCCGCGGCGTCGACGCCCATCACGCCGAAACTGCCGGCCTCGCTCAGGGGGACTTCGATGCAGGCGACCGTCACGTCGCAGCCCCGTTCGACGTGCTCGGCCAGCATGACCGAATAGTCCATCTTGTAGACATGATCGCCGGACAGGATCAGCACGTAGCGCGGATCGGATTCGCGCAGGATATCGAGGTTCTGGAAGACCGCGTTGGCCGTGCCGCTGTACCAGCGCTCATCAACCCGCTGCTGGGCCGGGACCACGTCGATGTATTCGCCCAGATCGGCCTCGAGGAACCCCCAGCCGCGTTCGATGTGCCGGATCAGGCTCTGGGACTTGTACTGCGTCAGCACGCCGATGCGCCGGGCGCCCGAATTGACGCAGTTGCTCAACGGGAAATCGATGATCGAAAACTTGCCGGCGAACGGCACCGACGGCTTGGCGCGCCACTCGGTCAGCTGCTGCAGGCGGGCACCACGCCCGCCCGCCAGGATCAGCGCATAGGTGTCGCGCATCAGGTGGTTCATGCTGCCCGCGCCGCGGGAGCTGCCGTCGCGCTGGCGGTATTCGAAGCGGTTCGGAGCATCGGGGGGGTTCATGGGTATCCCTGGGTGACCGATTGACGATCCGGGTGTGCGAGTCACGCCCCTCGAGTTCATACTATCGAGCCCACCCGCTGCCGTCGAATCCGGTGTTCGCGCATGCCCGAACTCATCTTCACCCAGCAGCTGAAGCGCTTCGCCGACGCGCCCACGATCCGCACCGACGCCGCCACGCTGCGGCTGGCGCTCGAGGCCGCCTTCGAGGGCAACGAGCGGCTTCGCGCTTACATCCTCGACGAGCAGGGCCGCCTGCGGCCCCATGTCGCGGTGTTCATCGACGGTGCCCGCCTGAAGAGCCGCACGCAGCTCGACGTGGCGCTCGGGCCCGACAGCGCGGTGCACGTGCTGCAGGCCCTGTCTGGAGGCTGATGCCATGACCGCTCAACGTGCCTGGGTCGCCACCCGCAAGGGCCTGTTCGAATGGGCTCGCCGGGACGGCCGCTGGTCGATCGAACACCTGAGCTTTCCGGGCGATCCGGTCAGCGCGGTGCTTGCGCCCGATCCGCAGGTCGCGGGCCGCCCGATGATCGCCGCGCTGAATCTGGGCCATTTCGGCGTCAAATGCCACGCCTCGGATGATCAGGGACGGCATTGGCGCGAGGTGGCCGCCCCGGCCTTTGCGCGCAAGCCGGCCGACAGCCCCGACCCCACCGACTGGTCAGTGCGCCAGGTCTGGACCCTGGCCGGGTTCGGCGACCGGATCTGGGCCGGCACCCTGCCCGGCGCGCTGTTCGAATCCCTCGACGGCGGGCAGAGCTGGACACTGAACGAGGCTCTCTGGACACAGCCCGGGCGCCTCGAATGGTTCGGCGGAGGCTACGACGTCCCGGGAATCCATTCGATCCTGATCGATCCCCGGCCCGCCGCCGGCGGCCGCCGGCTGCTCGTGGGCATCAGTTGCGGCGGCGTCTGGACGACCGCCGATGCCGGCCTGAGCTGGGGGCTGAGCGCACGCGGCATGCGCGCCAGCTATCTGCCACCGGAGGGCAGCGAAGACCAGAACACCCAGGACCCGCACCGGATCGTCGCCTGCTCCGCCGCGCCGGACCATCTGTGGTGCCAGCACCATGACGGCATCTGGCGTTCCACCGACGCGGCCGCCTCCTGGCAGCGGATCGGCGCCGTGCCGGTGTCGGACTTCGGCTTCGCGGTGGCGGTCGACCCCACCGATCCGCAACGGGCCTGGTTCGTGCCGGCCGCGTCGGATCAGCGCCGCATGCCGGTCGATGCCGCCCTGGTGGTCCTGCGCACGGACGACGGCGGCGCCAGCTTCAGGACGCTGCGTGCCGGCCTGCCCCAGTCGCACTGTTACGACCTGTTCTATCGCCACGGCCTGGATGTCTCGTCCGATGGCCGCACGCTGATGATGGGTTCCACGACCGGCGGCCTCTGGGTCAGCGAAGACGCCGGCGAGCGCTGGCTCCACCTGTCGTCGACGCTGCCGCCCATCCATTCGGTGACCCTCGCGCCGGGCTGAGTGCGCCGCCTGCGCCGGCCTGCCATCGCGCCCGTTTCCGACATGCGGCGAGATGGTCGGCTTTCACGAAGGTTTTGCCGGCTTCGCGGCCGGCCGCTCCACGATCCAATCCTGGTAATCGGCACTCGGGCTGGATTGTCGGCGGGCGGAAACAAGGGGCAGCGTCGCCGCGCTGCCTGCCCGTACCGAACCGCCAGTCCGATGCAGCACCCAAGGACTTCCATGTCAATGCTTCACAACCTCAGCCTGCCCCGCAAGTTCCTGATCCTCGGTTTGATCGCGCTGCTGATGACCGCCGCGCCGACCCTGCTGTTCACCAAGAAGGCGTTCGAAGAGATCCGCGTCGCGAGCCTCGAAGTCGAGGGCGCCAGGCCGATGATCGGACTGCAGAAAGTCATCCAGCTTGCCCAGCAGCATCGCGGCATCGCCGCCGGCATGCTGGGTGGCAACCAGGCGCTGGCGGCCAGCCGCCCCGCCGTGCGCGACGCCATGACCCAGGCCATCGCTTCCTTCGAAGGCCACCTGAAGGCTGCTGGCGCATCGCCGGCACTGCTGGCCGCCTGGGCCGAACGCAAGGCGCAATGGCTGCCACTGGAGCAGGCGGTTGCCGACCGGAAACTCGCGCCGCCGGCCAGCTTCCAGCGCCACACCGAGCTGATCGCCGCCCTCTTCCAGCTCAACGACGACCTGCTGGCCGAATACGGCGTGCTCTTCGATCCGGACGCCGATTCGTATTATCTGGCCATGGCTTCGCTGAAGACGGCCCCTCAGCTGGCCGAGCATCTGGGCCGGATGCGGGGCCTGGGCACCGGCATTCTCGCGGCCGGGCAGATCAGTCCGGAGAACCGCACCACACTGGTCGGCCTGCGCGAACGGGTGGTCGAGGCCAGCGGCGACCTCAAGCGCGGACTGATCGGTGCCGGTCGGGCCAATGCGTCGCTCAAGCGCGTGATGGAACCCAAGTTCACGGCCCTCGAGACCCAGGTGGCGGCCACATTGACCCTGGTCGAGACGCAGCTGATCTCGGCGCAGACGCTGACCATGCCGGCGAACACCTACAACCAGGCCCTGACCAAGACCATCGAAGATATCTTCGAGCTGAACGCGACCGCCCTGCCGGAGTTCACCCGGCTGCTGACGCAGCGGGTCACCCGACAGCAGATCACGATCGCCACCGTGATCGGCACGCTGGCGGCCGGCGCCTTGGCCGGCATCGCGCTGGGCCTGTGGTTCGTGCGCAGCATCACCGGTCCGATCGGCCAGTCGGTGGCGATCGCGCGGGCGGTCGCCGAAGGCGATCTGGGTGTCGCCGTGCCGGCGCACGGCAGCAACGAACTCGGGCAGCTGATCGAGGCGCTGGCCCTGATGAAAGGACAGCTGGCCGACGTCGTGGGCAGCGTGCGTCGAAATGCCGACCAGGTGGCCATCGCGAGCGCGCAGATCTCGTCCGGCAATAACGACCTGAGCGCCCGCACCGAACAGCAGGCCGCGGCACTGGAGCAGACCGCCGCCTCGATGGAAGAGCTCAACGAGACGGTGCGCCACACCGCCGAGAATGCCCGCCAGGCCAATCAGCTGGCGGTCGACGCCTCGTCGGTGGCGATCCAGGGCGGCGAAGTCGTCGCCCAGGTGGTCGACACCATGCGCGGCATCGACGACAGCTCCAAGCGCATCGCCGACATCATCGGCGTGATCGACGGCATCGCCTTCCAGACCAACATTCTGGCGCTGAACGCGGCCGTCGAAGCCGCCCGCGCCGGCGAGCAGGGCCGCGGCTTCGCGGTCGTGGCGACCGAAGTCCGCAGCCTGGCGCAGCGCAGTGCCGACGCGGCCCGTGAAATCAAGACCCTGATCTCCGACAGCGTGTCGCGGGTCGGCCGCGGCACCGAACTGGTCGACCAGGCTGGCGCCACCATGACCGGGGTGGTCGATTCGATCCAGCGGGTCACGACCCTGGTGGCGGAGATCAGCACGGCCAGCTCCGAGCAGAGCAGCGGTGTGTCCCAGGTCGGCGAGGCTGTGCGACAGATGGACAGCGCCACCCAGCAGAATGCGGCCCTGGTCGAACAGAGCGCTGCGGCTGCCGAGAGCCTCAAGCAGCAGGCCTCGCAGCTGGTGCAGGCCGTGTCGGCCTTCAAGCTGGGCGGCGCCGGTTCCGCCTGACCGGCCGGGGCGCCCGGGCGCACCAGCGCGCCAGGCCCTGACGCAGGCTCAGCGCATGAACGCTTCGATCAGCCGCGCGAGCTGCTCGGGCTGGTCATGGTGCACATTGTGGCCGGCGTCGTCGACGTGTTCGATCTGCAGATCGGTGTAGGCACTCATGCGGGCCTCGCTCTCCTGGGGATTGCTCATCAGCCGCCCCCACAGGCCCGACTGCGCGCCATCGATCCACAGCACCGACGCGCTCGTCTGGCGCCAGCAGTCGAGCACCTCGGCCCCCGAGAACGGCACCGGATTGATCCGCTTGTGCGCCGGATCGGCCCGCCGCACGACGGTGCCGTCGGCCTCCTCGCGGCCCCAGTGCTGCACCAGAAAGCGTGCCCGCTCGTCGGTGAGCCGCGGGTTCTCGGACTGCATCCGCAGCGCGAACTCGTCGAAGCTCTCGTAGGGCCGCTGGGCCGTGTCGTCGCGCAGCTGGTTCATCCACTTGGCCAGACGCCGCGGCGCGGGGTCCTGACGCATGGTGGGCGGCCCGAAGCCATCGACATTGACGAAGCGGCTCACGCGCTGGCCGCGCGCGCCCGCATACAGCGCACCGATGTGCGCGCCCATGCTGTGGCCGACGATGCGCACGGGCGCGTCGGGCGCGAAGTGATCGAGCAGCATGTCCAGGTCGCCCAGGTAGTCGGGGAACCAGTAGCTGTCGGCACCGCTCCATCCGGACAGGCCATTGCCGCGCCAGTCGGGCGCGATCACATGCCAGTCGTGCTCGAACGAATCGACGGTGAACTGCCAGGACGCCGAGACGTCCTGCGAACCGTGCAGCAGAAAGAGTTTGGGCGCGCCGGCCTGACCCCAGGTGCGGCAGTGATAGTCGATCCCGCGGACCGGGACGAAGGACGATTGGCTGGGTTTCACGGACGCGGGGCCCCGAAAGGGGCCGGCAGGAATAGAGGAATTCCAGCATAACAAGAGACCGCCGCGCGGGCCCGGATCGGCATGCACGGTTCGAACCGGCCGACGGGCAGACCGCTGTCGGGCTGAACGGACGCTGCCGATTCCTTGGAACAGGTCCGCCCCGCACTGCGCCTATACTGCCGCCGGTGAGTGCCGCCCCATTGCAGGAATCCGATCGCACCAGCCGGCGCCAGGCTGTCGTGCGCGGCATGCTGTGGATGGCCGCCGGCGGCCTGGCGCTGTGCACCATGAACGCGGTCATGCGCCTGATGACGCTGGAACTGAACCCGATGGTCGCGTTCTTCCTGCGCTACGTGATGGGCCTGGTGGTGATGATGCCGATGCTGATGCGCGACGGCCTGGCAGCCTACCGGCCCAACAATGCCCGCGGCCAGTTCTGGCGCGGTGCGGTGCATGCTTCGGCGCTGAGCCTGTTCTTCCTTGCACTGCCGCACATTCCGCTGGCCGACGTCACCGCCATCGGGTTCACCACGCCCATCTTCGTGCTGATCGGCGCAGCCGTGCTGCTGCGCGAAAAAGTGTCGGGGGCACGTTGGCTGGCGGCCCTGATCGGCTTCAGCGGCGTGCTGATCGTGCTGGCGCCGCACTTGTCCGGGTCGGGAGCCGGCTGGTGGGGCCTGGTGATGCTGGCGGCATCGCCCTTCTTCGCCGGTTCGTTCCTGATCAACAAGCACCTCACGCGCTTCGATTCGCCCAGCGTGATCGTGTTCTGGCAGAACGTGTCGGTGATGCTGTTCGCGCTGCCCCTGGCCCTCGTCTACTGGCAAAACCCCACGGCGATTCAATGGGCGACCTTCCTGCTGTGCGGGCTGCTCGGCACGGGCGCTCACCTGTGCATGACGCGTGCCTTCAGCATGGGCGACATCTCGGCGATGCAGCCGGTGCGCTTCGTCGACCTGATCTGGGCATCGCTGCTCGGCCTGGCGATCTTCGGCACCTCGCCCTCGGCAACCGCACTGCTGGGCGGCGCGGTGATCGTCGCCTCGACGATCTGGATCGCCCGGCGCGAATCCTCCCGCTGACGCGCGGCGGGGGGCCGCCGACGCGACCGGCGTTGCAGCGGTCTAGAACAACCAGCCGTCGCCGGCGGGCGGATCGACGGCCAGTCCGGCATCCGCGTCCTGCGCCAGTCCGATGGTCGAAGGCGCGTTGAACGCCACTCCTTCATCGCGGAAGAAGCCCAGCGACTGAGCGAACTGACGCTCGGCCGCGCTGCTCGTGAACAGGTAGCCGCCGGTCTGGACGTTGGCCAGCCGGAAGACCGGCACCGTGCCGCTGGCAGGCCCCGAGGGCACATAGAAACTCGCGCCCTCGTAGCGATAGTCGGGGTAGTCGGACAGCACCGTGTCGCGCTCGGCAGCCGACGCGGTATAAAAGTACCCGCCGGTCGTCAGATTGGCGAACCGGTAAACCGGCGAAAAATCGGTCACCCAGTTGTCCTGGGCATTGAAGACCGGTCCCTCATAGCGAAACCCCGGCTGCCCGGCGATGATCTGGTCGCGTTCGGCACGGCTGCCGGTGTAGAAGTACTGACCGCTGGCGACCTTGGCGAACCGGAACACCTGAGTGCCGATGGCATCGGGCGCCGCCGGCGCACCCAGCGCCAGCTCGAGCAGCGATACGCTGCGGTCGTTGAAATCGGCGTACTCGACATCGGTCAGCGTGTCGGTGCTCCCGCTGGCGAACCGCACGGTGAAGGTGCTGGGCGTTTGCGCACTGATCGTGGCCAGGCCGGAATCCAGCCCGTACAGCACCCGATCCAGGCCCGTGCCGCCATCGTAGCGGTCGCCGCCGAACACCCCGTACATCTCGTCGTTGCCGCCACCGGCCTGGTACCGGTCGGCGCCGTCGGCGCCATACAGCAGGTCGGCGAAGGGGGACCCGATCAGCGTGTCGTCGCCGGCCATGCCCGCGGTAAAGACGCTCAGGAAATTCAGCTCGGTCGCGGCCAGCGAGAGCCCCTCGAAGCGATAGAGCAGCTTCGACTGGAAGCGGGTCTCCAGACCGGTGACGGTGCCGGCCAGGAATTCGCCGGAATCGGCCCGATACTGCAGGCCCTGAGCGAACAGGATGGTCTCGAGCCCCGCCGCGGCCAGGGTCAGCCGGCTGGTGGTCGGGGTGCCGACCGGAACCAGGTCGGCGCGGCCGAGCACTTCGTAGGCCGCTTCGATGGTCGACTCATCGGTGAACTGGGTGTAAATCGCCATGACGCGGGCCTTTCAGGTGAACGCCTGGCCGATGGTATCGCGTCGGCCACGGCGGCACGAACGACGCCCTGCCAGCGGCGCGGCTGAAGCGGGACGGCGTGCCCGGCCCGGCGGGGGCATTTCCCGATCAGCAGCCGGGAAACCCGCCTGATGGTGGTTTCAGCGTTTGTAAGCTTGGCGTAATCTTGACGGATCGATTGCCACCCTCGTGCCAGCCAGGGGAGACACCCGTCATGAACGCTCAAACCCCATCCGCCGACCCTTCTCGCGAAGAACCCGGCGCGGCGCGCGATCTGGCCTCGGCCACGCTGTGGTACCGGTACTGGCTGTTCGGCTGGATTTTCGAAGACTGCAACCGCGGCAACCTGTTCGAGAACGCCGCGGCCCTGGCCCGCAATCGACGCAAGGCCGCGCTGCTGCCGGTCTACATCCGGCGCTACGCCGCCACCGGCTCGCTGTCCCTGAGCCTGGCGACCCTGATCGGGGATACCGCGCCGCTGTCGCTGCAACTGATCGCCATTTCGCCGCTGCTGGTGTGCGTGCCGCTGCTGGTGATCAGCCTGTCGATCTGGATCGCCCTGCTCACGCCACCGGTCTGAACCGAGCCTGTCCGGGCGGCTCGGGTCCCGGCCGCATCAGCCCGGCCTCATCACCCCGGCCGCATCACCCCGGCCGCATCACCCCGGCAACAAGGACGCGAGCCGAGCGAGCCCCTCGTCGGTCACCGGCAGGTCCTGGACCAGCGCGATCCGGATGAACGAGCGGCCGTCGTTTCGGCCGTCGGCCAGTGGCTGGGTCAGGTATTCGCCCGGCAGCACCTTGAGCGCCCGTTCGGCCCACAGGCGACGGGTCAGGGCCGCGCCGTCGTCGACCCGCAGCCAGAGGAAAAACCCGCAAGGCGGCCGGACGTATCCGGGGTAACCGCGCAGATGCCGGTCCGCCAGATCGAAACGCGCGCGCAGCCGCTCGCGCATCGCCGCCACATGGCTGTCTTCGGACCACAGCGCCGCGGCAGCGGCCAGCAACGGCGACGGCGTGCACGCCGTGCCATTCAGCCGAACCCGATTCAGGGCCGCGATCAGCGCGGCATTGCCGACGACGAAGCCCGAACGCATGCCGGCCGCGCTGGAGCGTTTGGACAGCGAGTGCAGCACCAGCACGTTGTCCAGCCAGTGCTCGGTTGAGTCCATCTGCGCCAGCACCTCGAGCACGCCGACCGGCGGATCCCGATCGTAGAGCTCGCCATAACACTCGTCGAAGACCACCAGGAAGCCATGGCGGCGCGCCATCAGCACCGCCTGGCGCATGCGCTCGGGCGGCATCACCTGGCCTTCGGGATTCGAGGGCGAGCACAGGTACAGGATGGAGGTGCGGGCCAGCACGGCCTCGTCGACCCCGTCGAGGTCGAGGGCGAACTCGGGGAACCCGCTGTGCGACAGGTATTGCGGCTCGGCCCCCGCCATGATCGCCGCCACCCGGTAGGTCTGATAGAACGGGTTGGGCATCAGCGCAAGCGCACCGGCACGCGTCGGACTCACCGGCCACCGAGGCCGCCAGGTACAGGGCCTCGCGGGTGCTGGCCACCGACGAGATCTCATGCGCCGGCCGCACGCGAGCCCGCGCCGCCGGGTAGCGGCGATCGATATAACCGGCGACCGCCGACAGGAACTCGGGCGACCCCAGCGAAGGCGGATATCGATTCCACTCGTGGGCATGGGCCGCCACGGTCTGGGCGAGCAGCGGCGGCGGCGAATCCTGGGGCTCGCCGACGTGCATCAGGATCGGTGCATGCGCGGGGCTGGGCTTGAGGTCGGCAATCAGCGCGTCGAGCCGCCGGAAGGGCGATTCGAACCGGTCGATGCGTTCGTTCAGTTGCAGTGCCATGGACTGGGAGGCCTCGAGGAATTCAGGAAAGGGGTCCCGGGCGCCAGTTGCCGTGGAATCCGGCCGGCACCCGACTGCTCAGATGGGCCAGCGCGATCGGCCCGCGGGCGATGTCGGTGGCCTCGAACACCGCCAGGTCGGAGCGGTTCTCGGCGCCCCGATGCAGCGTGCACACGACCCATCCGTCGCCTTCGGCGCCCGATTCGGTGCGCGGCACGAACACCGGCTCGCCGCAGTGGTCGCCGTCGGGCGGCATCCAGCTGCGGGTCTGGCCGGTGGCCAGGTCGTAATGCACCAGACCATCGGCCGTGGAGCGCGTGCGCAGGGAATCTGCCACATTGCCGCTGACGATCCAGCCATGGCGATAGTCGGCCATGCAGTGTCGCTCGTCGAAGCGCGGGAACTCGCCCGCCCGGTCGTCGAGCTGACGCTCGCTCAGCCCCACCCGGTCGCCCGCCGGATCGATGGTCCATCGGAACAGGCGCGCCGGCGGCGCCTCCTTGCTGGTGGGCGAGCCGTCGGGCCGGGGGAACAGCGGCGCGATGTCGTACTTCATCACGTCGAGCACGACCTGGCCCGCGGCATTCTCGAAGTGGTTCATCGGATGGAAGACGTAACAGGGCGGTGCGTCGAACCAGCGGGTCTGTGCGAGCGAGCCCGCGCGCGGGATCAGGGCGATGCGTGTCCCTTTGTCCGGCTCCCAGGCGTAGGGCGGGCGGCCGGAAACGGCGCGCTCCATCGAGCCAGTCAGCGGAAACACCGGCAGGACGATCCAGTTCCGGGTCACCGCGAAGTCGTGGATCATGCTGGCGAAGGGCAGTTCGAGCATCTCGGCCCGGGTGATGCGGCCCTCGCGGTCGGCGGTCTGGATGCTGGCGAAGGGGCTGAAGCGCCCCTTGGCGCTGTAACCGAAGAACACCATCTCGCCGGTCACCGGGTCGAACTTGGGATGAGCGGTGAACGGACCGTTCAGGCCATCGCCGAAGGTGTCGTAGCCCAGCGGGTCGAGCGTGGCGGGGTCGAGCGCGAACGGCGCGTGCTGCTCTTCGAGCGCCAGCAGGCGGCCGGCAAACCAGACGATGTTGGTGTTGGCCACGGTGGAGTTCAGCTTGACGATCCGCGGATCCGACAACGCCGGATTGCCGAAAGCGCCCGACAGGCCCTCGCCCTCGGCGTTTTCGAGCGTCCACTTCGGCGTGCGCACCCAGCGGTTGCGATAGGACACCCGGCCCCCTTCGACATGGAAGGCGTGGATCATGCCGTCGCCGGCGAACCAGTGATAAGGGCCGCGCGGTGCGAATTGCGGGTTCGGGCCATTGCGGTACAAGGTGCCGCACAAGCCGGTCGGGATCTCGCCGGTGACCGGCAGATTGCCGGCCTGCGCCTCGGTATTGACCGGCCCGTAGTAGCCGCGCAGGAAGGGGTTGTCGGTGGGAAACGCTTGGGACATGGGGTCGCTCCTAGGTTGACTACAATACCCGATGACGGTCAGGCGCCGGCACACTACCGCGTTGGCAGGCAGGGCCGTCGCCCGATCGGAATGGACCCCTGCAATGCGCCACACACCTGCTACGCGCCGGACACCTGCGATGCGCGATTTGTTCCTGCTGACTTCGCTGGCCTGCCTGCTGGCTGCCGGCCCCGCGGCGGCCCAGACGTCTCCATCCCAGAACCGGGGCACACTGCTGTACAGCACGCACTGCATCGCCTGCCACACCACCGAGGTCCACTGGCGCGGCCGCAAGCTGGTCACCGACTGGTCCAGCCTGATGGTCCAGGTCCGGCGCTGGCAGTCGGTGCAGCAGCTGAACTGGAACGACGACGACATCGTCCAGGTTGCGCGCCACTTGAATGCCCGCTTCTACAAGATCAAAGAGACCGGCGACAAGGGCGTTCCGTCGGCCGCCACGGGCGGCGCAACCGGCCCGCTGGCCTCACGGCGCTGATACGCCCCCGGCGCCAACCGCGGCATTGGCGCGCTCGAGCGGCGCCGGCGCGCTGCCCTGCGCAACCCGCACCGAGCAGCGCACCCGGGTGCCCTGGCCTTCGGTGCTGTCGATCTGCAGGCGCCCGCCCATCAGACCGACCAGCCGCTCGACGATCGACAGACCCAGACCCGAGCCCCCGAAGCGGCGCGTCACGCTGGGATCGCCCTGGCTGAACGGCGCAAACACCCGCGCCAGCTGCTGCTCGCTCATGCCGATGCCGGTGTCGCGAATCTCGAACAGCAGTTCGTGGTCTCCCTCTGGCAGAGGAGTGGCGCTCACCCGGATGCCGATCTCGCCACTGCCGGTGAATTTGACCGCATTGCCGGCCAGGTTCAGCAGCACCTGGCGCAGGCGGACCGGATCGCCCAGGACCCAGCCCGGCACCGCCGGATCCACCTCGAGCTGCCAGCCCAGCCCCTTGCCGGTTGCCTCGATCGACAAGGGCCCGACCGCCCCGCTCACCAGCTTGCGCAGCTCGAAGTCGGTACGCTCGATCTCCATGCGATCGGCCTCGATCTTCGACAGGTCGAGCAGGTCGTTGAGCAGGGTCAGCAGCAGCTGACCGGAATCGCGCGCGATTCCCAGCCAACGCTGCTGATCCTCGGTCAGCGTCGAACGCTGCACGAGCTGGATCACCCCCAGCACGCCGTTCAGGGGCGTGCGGATCTCGTGGCTCATGTTGGCCAGGAAGGCCGACTTGGCCCGGCTGGCCGCCTGGGCATCGCGCGTTGCCGTCTCAAGGGCCTGCTGGGTAGACTTCAGCTCGCTGATGTCGTGGGCATTGAGCTGCAGCGCGCGCTGTCCCGAAACCGGATCCCAGGCCGGGCGCACGTCGATGAAGTACCAGCAGGGCCCGGTGCGCGTCTGCAGACGGCATTCCAGGCTGCGCGACTGGCCCTCGCGAACCGAGTCCAGCACCGACTGCGCCAGGCCCTGATCCTCGAAGCTGGCGAGAAAGCACCGGTTGTCTTCGATCGGACCCAGCGCCAGCGCCGCCGCGGGGTTGCGCATCAGCGCCGATCCGGTATCCATCCGATGCATCGAAACCAGCATCGGCGTGTGCAGCAGAGCTTCGACTCCGCGCAGCAGCGCCGGGTCGTGGAGATCGGGCGGCTCGGCGATGAACAGGATCCCCTGCCCGCCATCGGGCAGCGCGAATCCGGAGCCGTGCAGCTGTACCGCTTCAGGCAGGCCGCGCGGATACAGCGTCCAGCGCTCGCGCGTGGTCTCGCCGCGCGCATGCGCGCGCATCGCCAGCGCGAGGCGAGAAAGCGCGCCCTCGGACATGTCCTCGTAGCTGCGGGCCCTCAATTCGTCGAGGCTGTCGGCGCGCCAGAACTTCAGCGCCGCGTCATTGGCCCACACCTGGCGATGCCGATTCGGATCGTGCACCCAGACGGGCACGTTCAGGTCGCGGTAGCGCTGCAATGAGGAGAAGTCGGCCATCGGGCCCCCTGGATCATTCACTGTGGTCGCCCGTCTTGCGGCGCCGGCGGGCGGGCTTTCGCCCGGCGTCGTTGGATCGGGCAAGGCCGCCGTCCGGCACCTTCGCAGCCGCATCGGGGGCCGCCTGCGGGGGCGCAGGTTCGGCCATTGCCAGGACCAGCCGGTCGAATTCGTCCTCGATGTCATGCGCGAGTTCGGCGATGGCTGCCACGGCTCTGGCGCAGCCGACCAGTCCGAACTCGAGCTTGCCGTCATAGCTCTGGATCGTGATGTTCAGCGCCAGGCCATGCACGACGATGGAAACCGGGTTGTATCGCTCCATTCGCGCGCCCGCCAGGTACAACGGGAACTGCGGCCCGGGCACGTTGGAGATCACCAGGTTGGCGATCACCGGAATGCGCTCGGCCAGCCGGGCCCGGCCATACAGGCGGGCCGCACGGCTCATCAGCCAGGGCAGCCCCATCGAGGGGAAGTCGGTGGGCATCAGCGACTTCCATCGCGACAGCGACTGCTTCATGGCGGCACCCGCCGCCAGCTGCGCCAGGAAACGCTGGCGCGGATCGGCCACCTGAGTGGCCAGCGTCACCACGGTCATCGAGGCCTGGTTGTTCGACCGATCGTCGCCCTCCTGGCGCAGCGACACCGGCACTGCGGCCACCAGTGGCTTGCGCGGCAGCGCGCCGTGGCGCGTCAGGTAAGTGCGCAGGGCGCCCGCGCAGACGGCCAGTACCACGTCATTCAGGCTGCCCTGGTGTGCCTTGCCCAGCGCGCGCGCGCGCGGCAACGACAGCCGCGCCGGTGCGAACACCCGGGCAGCGCCGATCGACCCGTTGAACACCGTGCGCGGCGCCAGGCCGATCGAACTCCCGGCCAGTGATTTCAGCCCTCCGGCCTGCGCGATCTCGCCGGACTTTTCGCGCAGGCTTGCCGTCGCGGCCCGGGCCAGGCCTGGCGCGCTGCGCAGCAACTGGCGCAACTGCGTGACCTGGTTGGACAGCATGCCGCCGATCATCTCGCCCAGACCCAGCTGGTGCGGTCGTCGCGCCGCCACCGCTGCCGGGGGCGCTCGCGGCACGGGGCCGGGATCGAGGATGATCTGGGCGATCGCCACCGCCGCCTGGCCATCGACCCCGGCGTGGTGCAAGCGGGTGAACAGCCCGATCTGCCCGGGCGCAATCCCTTTGACCACGGTGAACTGCCACAGCGGCCGGCTGCGATCCAGCGGCTGCGCATGCAGCTCGGCCACGACCTGTGCGAAGGCCTCGTAGCCACCGGGCTTGGGCAAACGGACTTCGGTGACGTGGTAGCCCATGTCGACCTCGCAGTCGACCCACGCCGGGTTGGCCAGGCCCAGCGGCATCGCCACCAGCTTGCGCGACAGCGCCGGCATCGCCGGCAGTCGTTCGCGCAGATGACGGCGCAGCTGCGCCGTCCAGTTGCCGCGATAGCCGGGCGGCAGCTCCAGCACGTGGGCAGCCCCGACATGCATCGGCATCTCGGCGGTTTCGAGATGCAGGAAACTCGCATCGAGTCCCGACAGCTGCTGCATGGCCTTCCTCCAGTGTGGGCGAGACCCGCCGTGCCGGCCTCCCGGCGGTTCCAGGGAGCCGGTCGGGCCTGAATTGTGCCCGAATCAAGTCCGACAGGCAGTTCGCTCAGCCGGCGCGCCGCCGTTCATGTGCGCGGCCGGGCGAGCGCGGCGATGTGCCCGGCGAAGGTCTCGAAGAGCTGTGGCGGAAGGTCATGGCCCATGCCTTCGATCTCGTGCAGCCGTGCGCCGGGAATGGCCTCGGCCAGCGCCCGCCCGTGCGCGATCGGCACCAGCGGATCGGCCAGACCGTGGATCACTTGCGAGGGCACCGGCACTCCCGCAAGGCGCGGCTGCGCCCGGGAGCCGCCATGATCGCGGTGAGCTGGCGCACCGTGCCCTGGGGATGCCAGGCGCGCGCCAGCATCTGCTCCAGCCGCGGGCGCATCATCTCGGGCGGCTGCTCGAAGCCCGGACTGCCGATCACTGTCAGCAGCTTCATCAGATGCTCGGCAAGCGCCGGCACGTCGCGCGGATCGGGACGGCTGGTCGGCCCGCCCGGACCGGGCAGCCCGCGCACCCTCGGCGGGCGCTTGAGCATCGCGGCCCGTGCCCGCGCGGTTGGCCCGGGCAGTCCATACCCACCAGGCGTGGTCATCACCAGGGTCAGGCTGAGGACCCGCTGCGGCGCGTGCAGGCCCATCAGCTGGGCGATCATGCCGCCCATCGAAGCGCCCACGATGTGGGCCGCGCCGACGCCCAGCGCATCCATGACACCCAGCGTATCGGCCGCCATGTCGTCCAGCGAATACGGCGAGTGCACCGGCAGATGAAACGCGTGGCGCATGCCGGCCCAGGCCAGGTTGGGCACGCCGAACGAGTCGAATCCCTGCGACAGGCCAATGTCGCGATTGTCCATCCGGATCACGCGAAAGCCGCGTGCCACCAGCATCTGCACGAAGGGTTCGGACCAGGCCACCAGCTGCATGCCCAGGCCCATGATGAGCACGATCGCCGGTCCCGCGGCCGGCCCCTGGTCGTCGACCTCGATCGCCAGTCCGTTGGCGCTGATCTGCATCGGGCCCGCGCTATCCGAACCGGAAGCCGGACAGCGTCACGTCCATCACCTGGTCTTCGAAGATCTTGCTGCCCAGGTCATGGCCAGCCGCGCCCGCGGCGATCATCAGCGGCAGCAGGTGTTCTTCGCGCGGATGCGAAAACCGCGCCGCCGGCGCCATGTGCCAGTCGGCCAGCGACCGATTGCGCTGCTCGGCCTGCGGCGCGGTGACCGCCCGGGTCAGCCAGTCGTCGAACAGGCGCGACGCCTCGGTGCCATTGGGTCCGTACGCCCGCAGATTGTGAAAGCTCATGCCGGTGCCCACCACCAGCACGCCTTCATCGCGCAGGGGCTCGAGCGCACGCCCGGCCGCCAGATGCGACAGAGGGTCGAGGTCGGCGCGCAGCGACAGCTCGACGATCGGCACATCGGCTTCGGGCAGCACGAGCATGAACGGGATGAATACGCCGTGGTCCAGCCCGCGCCGGTCGTCAGCCTGCGTGGCCAGTCCCGCGCCCTCGAGCAGGCCGCGTACTCGCGCCGCGAGCGCCGGGTCGCCGGCCACCGGGTAGCTCAGCTGGTAGGTGTGCGGCGGAAATCCGTAGTAGTCGAACAGCAGCGCGGGCCGCGGCGCGGTGTTCACCGCGAAACCCTGTTCTTCCCAGTGACCGGACACGACCACCACCGCGCGGGGGCGCTGCGCCAGCGTGCCGATCAGTCCGCGAAGGAATGCCGCCATGGAATCCCAGGTGCCGGCCGGACCGCGCGGCCAATCCATGAAGAAGCACGGTCCGCCGCCGTGGGGCAGATAGAAGGTGGGCAGGCGGTCGGCAGGATGGGGCATGGCGTGAGGCTGTGGAATCAGAGAATCTTGACCTTCACGGCACCGGCCTTGACCGACACCTTGTAGGTCTTGAGCGCTTTCTTGCCGCGCACCGCGTTGAGCAACTGGATGCCGGGCGGGAAGTTGGCCCAGTCGATCACCGCGCCGGTGCGGATGTCGAAGCGCGCGTGATGGAAGGGGCACTGCACCTTGCAGTCCTCGAGGATCTTGCCCTTGGCCAGCGGCGCGAACAGATGCGTGCAGCTGGCCTGGGTCGCATAGAACCCGTCATCGAGGTGATACACCACGATCTTCTGATCGGCGACGGTGAAGGCCTTCATCTGGCCGGTCTTGAGTTCGTCTGTACGGCAAACGGTGTGCAGCGTCACGCGGAACTCCTGGGGTGGGCCCCTATGTTACGTCGATCGCGCGCATCGGACGGCCGGTCCCGGCCCGATCGGGTCGGCGGGCCGCGCGTTTCGTCACACCGCCACGATCGGGATGCGCCGAGAGCCGGATTCGATGGCGCGCGCGCGCAGCTGCCCGCAGCCGCCATCGATGTCCTGGCCCGCCGACTGGCGCAGCTTGGTCAGCACCCCGCGCCGATGCAGCAGGCGCGCGATCTCGGCGGCGCGCTCGGGCGCGGGCCGACGAAACGGCAGGTCCGGCACCGTGTTGTACGGAATCATGTTCATCACCGCGTACTTGCCGGCGAGCAGGCGCACGATCGCATCGAGCTCTTCGTCGGTGTCGTTGATGCCCTCCAGCAGGGTCCACTGGTACTGGATGGGGTAACCGGTCTGGCGCGAATACCGGTCGCCCAGCTCGACCAGTTCGGCCGGGTCGATGCGCGGCGCGCGCGGCAGCAGGCTCGCCCGCAGATCGGCCCGGGTGGTGTGCAGCGACAGCGCCAGCGCCGGCTTGACCACGCCCTGGCCCAGGCGCTCGAACACCCGCCGGTCGCCCACCGTCGAGAACACCAGGTTCTTGTGTCCCATGCCACCGGCCGTGCCCAGCAGTTCGATGGCCTCGAGCACGTTGTCCAGGTTGTGGGCCGGCTCGCCCATGCCCATGAAGACCACCTTGCGCACCGGACGGCGGGTCCGGGCCAGCGCCACCTGCGCGACGATCTCGGCGCTGCCGAGCTGGCGGATCAGCCCGTCGCGGCCGGTCATGCAGAACACGCATCCGACCGCGCAGCCCACCTGGGTCGACACGCACAGGCCATCGCGCGGCAGCAGGACACTTTCGACCGACTGGCCGTCGGCCAGCCCGACCAGGAGACGCTCGGAGCCGTCTTCTCCGGGATGCGCGGTGCGCAGCCTGGCCAGGCCATCCAGGTCGGCGAGCAGCGCGGGCAGATCCTCGCGCACCGCCAGGGGCAGGTAATCCTCGGGCCGGTGGCGGCCGTGATCGGTCGGCAGCCGCTGCGACCATAGCTGCAGCACCCAGTGTTCATGGCCGGGTTTCGCGCCCAGGGCGCGCAGGCGTTCTCGGATCTGGTCGATGCGCATCGGTGGGCAGCGATTATAGTGGCGCGGACCCGGACACCCCAAAGCGTCCGGCGCGACACCGGAGACACCATGAACCCGCCACGCCCCCAGGTCGATCTGTATTGGGACATCGGCAGCACCAACACCTACTTCGCCCTGAAGCTGATCGACCCGGTGCTGGCGCGCACCGGCGCGCGGCTGGTGCTGCATCCGTTCAACCTCGGCCCGATCTTCCGCCGCAACAACTACGTGGTGCTCGAGGAGCCGCCCGCCAAGCTCGCCAACCGCAAGCGCGACCTGGCGCGATGGGCAAGCCGGTACGATCTGCCGTTCAGATTCCCGACTGTCTTTCCGATCAAGTCGAGCCGGGTGCTGCGCGGCGCTCTGGCCATGCGCCGCTTCGATCTCGAACGCGCGTTCATCGACCGGGTGTTCAGCGCCTACTGGGAACACGACGACGCCTCGATCGCCGACTACGCCGGCCTGCGCCCGATCGTCAACGCACTGGGGGTCGACCCCGTTGAGTTCGAAGCCCTCAGCGAAAGCGCCGACATCCGCCAGGCACTCATCGACAGCACCGACCGTGGGCTGGCGCGCGGGGTGTTCGGCGTGCCCAGTCTGGTGGTCGGCGACGAAATCTTCTGGGGCAAGGACCGGATGGAGTTCGTCGAGGACGAGCTTCGCCGGCGCGCACCATGATCCCCGCCCCTCGCCTGTGCTGAAAGCCGCGCCGGCCGGCGCCGACCGGTATGCTGGCGAACCGCCCGCATCTCAACCCATTCCGGAGACCCCGCCATGAGCACCCCCGACCAGCGCGCCATCGAACAGACCATCCAGACCTATTTCGACGGTCTCTACGAAGGCAATGCCGACAAGCTGGGCAGCGTCTTCCACGAGAACAGCGCCCTCACCTGGGATCAGGACGGCCAGATCAGCGTGCTGCCGCGTGACGCCTGGCTCAAGATGGTGCGCGAGCGTCCTTCGTCCCAGTCCCGCAACCTGGCCCGCGACGACGCCATCCTGCTGCTCGACCAGTCCGGCCCCACGACCGCCTTCGTGAAGGTGAAGTGCCAGATCCCGCCGCGCTACTTCAACGACTACCTGAGCCTGCTCAAGACCAACGGGAAATGGCTGATCGTGCAGAAGGTGTATGCCTTCGAGGTTCGGGAGTAGCCTCGCGAGCGGGTCCCGCACGACGCATCCCCGGCCCGACTTTCAACATCCAAACCCGGAACAGCCCCCCTGTCACGCTGTGGCAGACTCCCCCTCCAGGGAAGTCAATTTCACACAGGGAGACATCGGATGAGCTGGCAACCGGAACTCGACGAGCTGCAGCGGCGCAAGGCGCTCGCCCACGAAATGGGCGGCGCCGACAAGGTCAAGCGGCAGCATGACGCCGGCCGGCTCACGGTGCGCGAGCGGATCGGCAAGATGGTCGATGACGCCAGCTTCCAGGAAGTGGGCTCGATCTCCGGCATCGGCGAATACGATGCCGCCGGCAAATTTGAAACGATGACACCGGCCAACTGCGTCTTCGGGCGCGGCAAGGTCGCAGGCCGCCCGGTGGTGGTGGTGGGCGACGACTTCACCGTGCGCGGCGGCTCGGCCGACGCCTCGATCAGCGCCAAACCGCTGATGGCCGAAGAAATGGCGGCCGAATACCGGCTGCCGATCATCCGCATCATCGAAGGCTCGGGCGGCGGCGGTTCGGTGAAGACCATCGAGACCAAAGGCGCGTCGAATCTGCCCGGGGGCATCGGCGGCACCCGCGCCTACCTGCTGATGACCGACAACCTGTCGCAGGTGCCGGTGGTCGGCCTGGGGCTTGGCTCGGTGGCCGGACTGGGTGCTGCGCGCCTGGCCTCCACGCACTACTCGGTGATGACCCGCAACTCGGCGATGTTCGTCGCCGGTCCGCCGGTGGTCAATCGCCTGGGGCACAACCTCACCAAGGAGGAACTGGGCGGCAGCGAGATCCAGACCCGCAGCGGCGCGATCGACACCGCGGTCGACACCGAAGAAGAAGCCTTCGAGTGCGTGCGCCGCTTCCTGTCCTATCTGCCGCCCTCGGTGCACGAGCTGCCGCCGGTCGCCGCCTGCGATGACGACCCCGAGCGCGCCGACGAATTCCTGCTCAGCGTCATTCCGCGCAACCGCCGTCAGATCTACAAGATGCGCCCGATCGTCGAGTCCGTGGTCGACAAGGGATCGTTCTTCGAGATGGGCCGCAATTTCGGCCGATCGATCATCGCGGGCCTGGCGCGCGTGCAGGGCGTGCCGGTGCTGGTGCTGGCCAGCGACCCGTACCACTACGGCGGCTCCTGGAACGCCGAGACCTGCCAGAAGGTGGTGCGCTTCGTCGACCTGGCGACCACCTTCCACCTGCCGGTGGTCTACCTGATGGACTGCCCCGGCTTCCTGATCGGCCTGGACGCCGAAAAGACCGCCACCATCCGGCACGGCGTGCGCGCGATGGCCGCGATCAACCAGAGCACCGTGCCGTGGTGCACGATCATCGTGCGCAATGCCTTTGGGGTGGCCGCCGTGGCGCACCAACCGGGTGGCCGGCTGTCGATGCGCTATGCCTGGGTATCGGCCTACTGGGGCTCGCTGCCGCTGGAAGGCGGCATCGAGGCGGCCTATCGGGCCGAGATCGACGGCGCGCCCGATCCCAAGGCCAAGCTGCAGGAGATCGAGACCCGGCTGAACGCGCTGCGTTCGCCGTTCCGCTCGGCCGAAAAATTCTGGGTCGAGGAAATCATCGATCCGCGCAAGACGCGTTCGCTGCTCTGCGATTTCGCCCGGCTGGCGGCGCCGGTGCTCACGCCCGGCAAGGTGAGCTTCAAGATCCGGCCTTGACCGCAGACGGGTCATCCGGGGTAGCATCGGGACGCAGGCCGGTATCGCCTGCGTCACCGGAGAACTGCCCATGGACGAACAGGCCCTGCGTCAACTGATCACCGAGGTCGAACAAAAGCGGCTCTCGCGCCGCGACTTCATAGACACGATGATGGCCCTGGGCATCGGTGCGCCGCTGGCGACCCAGATGCTGACGCATGCGGGTATCGCGATGGCGCAGCCCAAGTCCGACTACAAGCCCACCAAGCGCGGCGGCGGCGGCGCGCTCAAGCTGCTGTGGTGGCAGGGCGCCACGCTGCTCAATCCGCACTTCGCCACCGGCACCAAGGACCAGGAAGGCTCGCGCATCTTCTACGAGCCGCTGGCGGCCTGGGATGGCGACGGCAGCCTGGTGGCGATGCTGGCCGCCGAAATCCCCAGCACCCAGAACGGCGGCCTGTCGGCCGACGGCACGACCGTCACCTGGAAGCTGAAAAAGGAAGTGCAGTGGCACGACGGCAAGCCGTTCAGCGCCGACGATGTGGTTTTCACCGCGGAATATGCGGCCGACCCCGCCACCTCCGCGGTGACCATCGGCTCGTACAAGGACGTCAAGGTGGAGAAGGTCGATTCGCACACGGTGCGGGTCCGCTTCCCGAAGGCGACGCCGTTCTGGGCCGACCCCTTCGTCGGCACGGCCGGCATGATCCTGCCGATGCACCTGTTCGGCCCGTACAAGGGTGCCAAGTCTCGCGATGCGCCCACCAACCTGAAACCGGTGGGCACCGGACCCTACAAGTTCGTCGACTTCAAGCCCGGCGACATGGTGCGCGGCGAAATCAACAGCAACTACCATGTGGCCAATCGCCCGCACTTCGACAGCATCGAGATGAAGGGCGGGGGCGACGCGGTGTCGGCGGCGCGCGCGGTGCTGCAGACCGGCGAATTCGACTACGCCTGGAACATGCAGGTCGAAGACGAAATCCTCAAGCGCATGGAGACCGGCGGCAAGGGCCGCATCCAGATCGTCCCGGGCGGCAACATCGAGTACATCGCGATCAATTTCACCGATCCCTGGCAGGAGGTCGACGGCGAGCGCTCGAGCATCAAGACGAAGCACCCGCTGTTCACCGACCCCGCTGTGCGCCAGGCGATGAACATGCTGGTCGACCGTGGCGCCATCCAGGAATTCATCTACGGGCGCACCGGATCGAGCACCGCCAATTTCCTGAACAGCCCCGAACGCTACCGCTCCAAGACCACCAAGTGGGAGTTCAACGTCGACAAGGCCGCTCAGCTGCTCGAGGGCGCGGGCTGGAAGAAGGGCGCCGATGGCATTCGCGCCAAAGACGGCAAGAAGATGAAGCTGGTGTTCCAGACCTCGATCAACGCGCCGCGCCAGAAGTGCCAGCAGATCATCAAGCAGGCCGCTCAGAAGGCCGGCATCGACATCGAACTGAAGTCGATCACCGCGGCGGTGTTCTTTTCGTCCGACGTCGCCAATCCGGACACCTACACCAAGTTCTACTGCGACCTGGAGATGTTCACCACCACGATGACGCAGCCGGACCCCGAACGCTTCATGGGTCAGTTCTGCTCGTGGGAGGCGGCGACCAAAGAGAACAAGTGGCAGGGCCGCAACATCACCCGCTGGCGCAACGACGAATACGACAAGCTGTGGCGGTCGTCCGAAAACGAACTCGACCCGGTCAAGCGGGCCGCGATGTTCGTTCGCATGAATGAAATGGTGATCGCCAACCAGGTGGTGATCCCGGTGGCCTTCCGGCCTCGGGTCGCCTCCATCTCCAGCCGGCTGCGCCCGTCGCTCAGCGGCTGGGACAACGACATGTGGAATCTGCGCGACTGGTACCGCGAAGCCTGATCGATCGACGCCCTTGAGCCGCTATCTGCTTCGGCGCCTGCTGATCGCGATCCCCAGCCTGCTGGGGATCAGCGTGGTGCTGTTCACCGTGCTCGCGCTGGCGCCGGGCGATCCGTTCGAGGAACTGGCCACCAATCCCAATGTGCCGCCCGAGGTTCGCGCCAACTTGCGCGCCAAGTTCGGCCTCGATGATCCCGTCGCGATCCGCTACCTGCGCTGGCTGGCGGCGATGGCGCAGGGCGACTGGGGCTTCTCGTTCGCCAGCCGAATCAACGTCGACGAACTGATTCTCGGCCGGCTGCCGGCCACCCTGCTGGTGATCGGTTCCTCGCAGCTGCTGGCCCTGCTGATCGCACTGCCGGTGGGCATCTATGCCGCCACCCGGCCCTATTCCCTGTTCGATCAGATCGCCAACACCCTGGCTTTCGTCGGCTTCTCGCTGCCCACCTTCTTTACCGGCATCCTGCTCATCCTGGTGTTCAGCGTCACGCTCGACTGGCTGCCGTTCGTCTACCGCGCCGACATCAGCGCCACCGGCTGGCGATTCTTCTGGGAGCACTTCAGGCAGACCATCATGCCGGTGACGGTGCTGGGGCTGTTTGCGGGCGCCTCCTACACCCGATACGTGCGCTCCGCGGTGCTGGATGTCATTCGCCTGGACTACGTCACCACCGCCCGATCCAAAGGGCTGTCCGAACGGATCGTGATCATCAAGCACGTCGTGCGCACCGCGCTCATTCCGGTGGTCACCCTGGTGGCCCTGCAGATGCCGGCGCTGTTCGGAGGCGCGATCGTCACCGAGCAGATCTTCCGGGTGCCCGGCATCGGGTCGCTGCTGATCAGCGCCATCCTGGCCAACGACACGCCGGTGATCATGGCGGTCACCTTCGTGCTCTCGTGCCTGGTCGTCCTATTCAACCTCGTCGCCGATCTGCTGTATGCCTGGCTCGACCCCCGAATCTCCTACAAGTAGCGCGCCCGCGCCCTTCGTCACCGCGGCCAGCCGGCGCACACCCGCGGCGGAGGCATGGCGCCGATTTCGCCAGCACCGGCTGGCGCTGGTCTGCGCGGTGGTGCTGTCGGTCATCGTGGTGGCGGTCGTGTTCGGGCCCCTGCTGTGGCCGGTCGCCATCAACGACATCGACTTCGCCGCCCGCCTGAAAGGACCGTCCTGGCAGCATCCGCTGGGCACCGACGACCTGGGCCAGGATCTGCTCGCGCGCATGCTCTATGGGGGGCGCATTTCGCTGGCGGTGGGCCTGGCCGCGATGGTGATCGCTGTCGTCGTGGGCATCATCGTCGGCGCCGTCGCCGGCATGTCTCGCGGCCCGCTCGATACCGTGCTGATGTGGCTCACCGACCTGTTCCTGTCGCTGCCGCAGCTGCCGCTGCTGCTGCTGATCATCTATCTGTTCAGGGATTCCCTGAAGGCCGTCATCGGCCTCGAGGCGAGCACCTTCATCCTGGTGGTGGCGCTGATCGGTGGATTCCGGTGGATGCCCGTGGCCCGGCTGGTGCGCGCGCAGTTCCTGTCGCTGCGAGAAAAAGAGTTCGTCGAAGCGGCGCGCGCCCTGGGCGCCTCGCCGATGCGCCAGGTGCTGCGGCACATCCTGCCCAACGCGCTGGGCCCGGTCATCGTCGCGGGCACCATCGACGTGGCCGCCGCCATCATCGCGGAGTCCACGCTGTCGTTTCTCGGTCTGGGGTTTCCGCCGGATGTGCCGACCTGGGGCCGCATCCTGTTCGACGCCAAAGACCACCTCGACTTCGCACCGCACTGGGCGCTGTTCCCGGGCACCGCGATCTTCCTGGTCGTGCTGTCGATCAACTTCATCGGTGACGGCCTGCGCGACGCGCTCGATCCCCGAAGGGTGCTGTAGTGGCCGGGCGCCTGCTGGAAATCAAGGGGCTCAAGACCCACTTCGCCAGCGAGGACGGCTGGATCCACGCGGTCGACGGTGTCGACATGGGTGTGGACGGCGGCGAAACCCTGGGCGTGGTCGGCGAATCGGGCTGCGGCAAGAGCGTCACGGCGCTCACCATCATGCGCCTGATCGCGATGCCGCCCGGGCGCATCGCCGCCGGCGAGATCCGCTGGCAGGGCCGCGACCTGGTCGCGCTGCCGATCGCCGAGATGCAGAAGATCCGCGCCAAGGAGATCGCGATGATCTTCCAGGAGCCGATGACCTCGCTGAACCCGGTGTACAGCGTCGGCGAACAGATCGCCGAGGTGGTGCGTCTGCACGAGGGAATGGGCCGCAAGGCCGCGATCGAGCGCGCCACCGAGATGCTGGCTCTGGTGCGCATCCCGAATCCGCAGCGCCGGGTGCATGACTACCCCCACCAGTTCTCGGGCGGCATGCGCCAGCGGGTGATGATCGCGATGGCGCTGTCGTGCAATCCGCGCCTGCTGATTGCCGACGAACCCACCACCGCGCTCGACGTCACCATCCAGGCCCAGATACTGGACCTGATCACCGAGCTCAAGGAGAAGATGGGCATGGCGGTGATGCTGATCACGCACGCGATGGGCGTGGTCGCCGAATCGACCCAGCGGGTGGTGGTGATGTACGCGGGCAAGGTGGTCGAAGAAGCCCCGGTGAATGACCTGTTCGCGGCGCCCCGCCATCCGTACACACAGGGCCTGATCCGCTCGATTCCGCGCCTGGACTCCGCGGTGACCGGGCGCAGGCGCCTGGAGACGATCGCCGGCAGCGTGCCCTTCCTGCTGGCGCCCCCGCCGGGTTGCCGCTTCGCGCCGCGCTGCCCCCATGCGCAGGCGCAATGCACGCAGAGCACGCCCGAATTGCGCGAAGTCTCCCCCGGCCACAAAGTGGCCTGCATCCTCTGAAGGGCTCCACCGTGTCCACCGCGCTGCTTCGCGTGAAGAACCTGGTCAAGCACTTCCCCATTCACGGCGGGCTGCTGTCGCGGGTGGTCGACCATGTGCATGCCGTCGACGGCGTGAGCTTCGAGGTGGCGGCCGGCGAAACCCTGGGCCTGGTGGGCGAATCGGGCTGCGGCAAGTCCACCACCGGGCGCTGCGTGCTGCGCCTGATCGAACCCACCGCCGGCGAGGTCTGGTTCGAGGGCCGCGACGTCACCCGGCTGGACAAGCGCTCGATGCGCGCCCTGTGCCGCGACATGCAGATCATCTTCCAGGACCCGTATGCCTCGCTGAATCCGCGCCTGACGGTGGAAGCGATCATCGGCGAGGCGCTGATCATCCACGGGCTGGCGGGCAAGGGCTCCGAGTACCGTGACCGGATCGTCGACCTGCTCGAGACGGTGGGACTGCGGGGGGAACACCTGCGCCGGTTTCCGCACGAGTTCTCCGGCGGCCAGCGCCAGCGCATCGGCATCGCCCGCGCGCTGGCGGTCTCGCCCAAGCTGATCATCTGCGACGAACCGGTCTCGGCACTCGACGTGTCGATCCAGGCACAGGTGGTCAACCTGCTGGAAGACCTGCAGGAAAAATTCGGGCTCACGTACCTGTTCATCGCCCACGACCTGTCGGTGGTCGAGCACATCAGCCAGCGGGTGGCGGTGATGTACCTGGGGCGCATCGTCGAGATCGCGTCGGCCAGGGATCTCTACACCACGCCGAAGCACCCCTACAGCGAGGCGCTGCTTTCAGCGGTGCCGATTCCCGACCCCACGATCAAGCGCAGGCGCATCGTGCTGCAGGGTGATGTTCCCAACCCCATCAACCCACCCAAGGGCTGCCATTTCCATCCGCGCTGCCCGAAGGCGATGGAGCGCTGCAAGGTCGAGGCGCCGCTGCTGCGCGAGATCGCGCCGGGGCGGGTGGCGGCCTGCCACTTGAACGACTAGGGCCTGCCTGTTCACACTACGGGAAGGGCACTTCAATCAGAAGCCGCACGCATCGCCCGGCAGCCGCTGCCGCACCTCGCCCTGCACAGGAGCGGCACACCGTGCGTGCAGGCCCGGTCATGCGCTGGCGCGGACTGCGCGCACGCCCAGCCAAAGCCCCGCGCACGCGGCCAGCGCGCCTATGCTGGCATAGGCCAGCGAATACGTGCCGGACCGGGTGACCTGCATCGCTGCCAGCGCAGGGAGCACCAGGATGCCTGCAAACATCGAGGCCGTACCAAGGCCGGTGACCGCGGTGCGTTGGGCGCCGCCCAGGCGGGCGAATTCGGCATAGGCGATGCCGGTATAGCCGCTGGCCGTGGCGCCGCCGACCACGCAGGTGAGCAGCACCGGCAGAGCCGTCCAGCCGGGCCCGAATTGACCGGCGGCCGCGGCGGCCAGGCCCATCACCACGCCCTGCGCTGCCAGCAGCAGGCGCGCCGGGATCAGGTTGTCGGCAAGCCATCCCCAGATCGGGCGCGACACCACGCCGCTGAGCTGGTAGGCCGCCAGCGCCTGCCCGGCGGCGACCAGACCGAAATCCGCGCGGCTGGTCAGCTGCACGGCAATGAAGGCGACGAAGCACAATTGCAGGCCGGAGTACACGAAGCAGGCCAGCGTCAGCCTGCCCAGCTCCGCATTGGCCGACAGCAGGCGCCACAGCGGGCGCAGCCCTGCGGTGTGGCCATGTGCGCGGGGAGCGGCCCTGGCGTCCCAGGTCCGGCGCGGCAATTCGAACAGAAGGATCAGCAGCAGTACCGGCATTGCCTGCAGCAGGAATGTGCTTTGCCAGCCGAAGCGCAGCGCGAGTGGCGGCAGGACCAGCGCGCCGAGCACGCCGCCCAGCGGAACGCCGATCTGCCGGATCGAGAGCACCAGGTTCACGATCGAAGGCGGCGTGCGCGGCACCAGCAGGTGGGTGCTGACCGGTGCTGCGGCGCCATACGCGCTGCCGAGCGCGACAGCGCCGATCGCCAGCGCGGCCAGTCCGCCCCATGCGCTGATCAGGAGCATGGCGAGAGTCGCTGCCAGGATGCACTGGCCGATGCGCACCGCGCCGTAGATGTGGATCAGCGAGGCGGCAGTGAGCGAGGAGGCGATGCCCACGCCATAGATCACCGAGACGAAGTAGCCGGTGAGTGCGCCGTCGACACCCAGGTCGCGAGCGATGGCGGGCGCCAGCGCCGGCACCGAATAGGCCGCCATCGTCGCCAGCGTCTGCATCGCCATGGTGGCCAGGAGCGGCCACCAGGGAAAGGTGTGCGCGGAAAATGTCGGACTGTTCGCGGGGGCAGGCATCGGCAGCGGTGTGGCGCGGATCAGGCCGTCGGCGCGAACCGGGGCACGGCACCCTTTCCCCTGACCTGTGCCTCCTCGAATTCGGCCGCGGCAATTGCCCGCTCGAGTGCGGCGCGCAGCTCTTTGGCCGTCGCCAGCGTCAGTTCGATCCCGGCCCGCGCTCCGGGGTCCAGGCCGATGTTGATGAAGTCGAGCGTGATGACGTCGCCCAGCGGCGCGTGGCGGGCATGGTCATAGGCGACGACCGCCTGCGAAAGCGTGAACCATTCGTCGCCGCGCTTGGCCATGCCCTGCGCGCGCACGATCTCGATGATGGACGTGCACATGTCGGTGCTCCTACCCAGCCAGATGCTTGCCGAAGAAGGCGAATACGCGGCTCCAGCCGTCCATGGCCTGTTCGGGCCGATAGAGGGGCCGGTGCCAATAGAAGAAGCCATGGCCGGCGCCATCGTAGCGGTGGAACTCGTGCGTCTTGCCCTGCCTCTTGAGTTCGGCCTCGTGCTGGTTCACCTGCTCGGGGCTCGGCGAGCGGTCGTCATTGCCGAACAGGCCCAGCAACGGGCACGAGAGATCGCCGGTCATCTCGATCGGCGCGACCGGCGTCTTGGCATTGAGCTCCTCTTTGCCCATCACCACGCGGCCGCCCCAGAGATCGACGCAGGCATCGACGTCTTTCTTCTGGCAGGCATAGACGAAGGCGTGCCGGCCACCGGAACAGGAGCCGAACAGGCCGACCTTGCCGTTATGACCGGGCTGCGCACGCAGCCAATTCACGGCGGACTCGGTATCACCGACCATCTGGGCGTCGGCGATGCCGCCTTCGGCGCGGACCCTGGCGGCGACGTCGTCGGGATTGCCCTGGCCCTCACGCTCGTAGAGGTTGGCGCAGATCGCGAGATAGCCGCGATGCGCGAACCGCCGCGTGGTCTCGATGTAGAACTCGCTCCAGCCGGGGAGATGGTGGATCAGCACGATGCCCGGAAAGGGGCCCGGACCAGACGGCCTGGCCACGTACGCGGTGATCGGGGCTCCCTTGTCGCCATGGATGGTCACGTTCTCGCAGGTCATGCCTCGGTAGAACGACATCGGACTTCCTCCATCGGTTGTGAGTCTTGTTGAATAAATCAAAGTCTGACGGTTGCCTGCAAGGTCGGTGCGCAGGCAGACCAACTTCAAAAGGCTACGGTCGGGCGCAGCCGAGGACGAAATCCGACGTACGCCTCACCCCGCCGACGCCATCCCCCCGTCCACTGTCACGAACACGCCCGTCGTATACGATGACCGCTCGGACGCCATGAAGGCCACCGTGCTCGCGATTTCTTCTGGTGTCGCCGGCCGGTCGAACGCCATGCCCTTGAAGAATTCGTCGTGGCGGTTCTCGTCGCCGAACTGCGCAAGCGCGCGCTGCTTGAACAGCTTGATCAGCCGGTCGGTGGCCACCGGGCCCGGGCTCACGCCAACCACGCGGATGCCGTCCTTGTGCGACGCGCCGCCGAGCGCACGCGTAAAGGCCATGAGGCCGGCGTTGGCGGTCGAGCCCGCGATGTACGAGGCCGTGAGCTTTTCGCCAGCCACGCCCAGCACATTGACGATGACGCCGCTGCGCCGCGACTTCATGTCGCGGTAGACCGCGCGCGAAAGGTTGATGTAGCCGAACACCTTGAGGTCCCAGGCGTTGCGCCAGGTGTCCTCGTCGATGCTCAGCAGGTCGCCGCCCGGAATCGCGCCGGCGTTGTTGACGAGCACGTCGAGCGGGCCTACCCACTCGGCCAGTGACTCGGCCGCGCCGCGCTGCGTGAGGTCGGCGGCCTTGAAGCGCACGGTGGCGCCGCAGCCGGCCTTGATCTCCTCGCTGGCGGCCTGCAGCGCCACGGCATCGCGCGAGGCGATCATCACTTCGCTTCCTTCCTGCGCGAACAGCAGCGCGCAGGCTTTGCCGATGCCCTTGGAGCCGCCGGTGACGAGTACGCGCTTGCCTCTGAGTTTCAGGTCCATGGGGGTGCCTCGGGTGGGTTTGGAGTGAGGGGATTATGCCGCTGCACAGTGGGTCACATCGAGATCGATGGAAGGCCTTGCCGAAAAGATATCCCTCGATCAGGGCCCCACCGTCGTCGGCAAGCGCTGGCCTCCTGAGGCCACCGGGAAGCGCCTGCCGCCCCTCGATGCGGTCAACGACAATTTCACGCGCGTTCACCACGCGGCCACGGTCGATCCGCTCGTGTGCCGCCCGCCCTTTCATGCGTTCTATCTGGCGCGAGCGTTGGCCTGGACTGGACGCTTCTGGCCACCGTCCTCAAGTAACGCGTGGTTCGAAGATCCCCAGGCAGGTCAAGCCGACCTCGTCAGCCGACCTGATCTGATCGCCGTCTCAGTATTCGTCCCACAAGAAGTTCTGCTGGCTCGAATCGGCCGCCCGGTAGCTTGCCTCCTGGGCGGGCGTGAGCTGGCCTTGGAGGTAGATGATCGCCTGGGCGGCTCGGTGTATGACGAAGTCCTTGACGGACTTGGACGCCTTGCCCGCGACGGCGTCGTCGATCGCCTTCGAGAAGGTCTTGATGACGGCGGCGTGGGACTCGGGCTTGTTGGCATGGGCACGGATCAGGCGACCGGTCCACACCTCCATCGACGGCCCGGACACGGCCGTGCCGCCCAGGTAGACGCTCACCAGATCAGGCAGACGCTGGACGGGGTCGGCCTTGGCCAGGTGGCGCTTGCCCTCGACCACGAGCACCGCGTTGGGGTAGTCGTTGTTTCGGTAGTCTCCGTACTTTCGCGCCGACATCCCGCTGGCACTGCCGATGGCCGCCTGGAGGCGTCGCTCCACCGCCGGCATGTCGACCGCAAGCGCAAGCGCTTCGGCCGTGTCCAGCACCAGCGCGAAGTTGTCCATGGTGACGACGTTCGGCAGCAGCACGTCCTTGAAGTAGCTGGCAGCGAACGCCGCCTGCTCGGGCGAGCCGACATCGCCCATCAGCTGCAACACCTGCATGGACCGGCCGTAGTCCCGCGCGTCCGCTTCCCTGCGGTTCAAAAACGGCTTGAAGTGCTCGACGATGTCGCCCAGCTCGTAGTACCGGGCGGTGTCGGTGGCGTGCATCACCATCACCGGCGGGCAGTCCGGCAGAACGTTTTTGACGATCCACTGGGACGCCTGTTGCGGCCCGATGCCACGGGGCGGGCGCCGGCCGGCGAGCCGCCCCCCGTCCATGAAGGCTTCCAGCAGCAGATCGGCCGCCCGGCCGGTGTGGCGGACCCGGGTGATCGGGAGTGGGAAGGTCGGCATCGCTTACCACGCCTCCATCTTCTCGGGGCCACCGTTGCGCATGGTCTCGGCCAGTTTGACGCTCACGATGGACATCGTGGTGCTCCCGTTCTTCTGCATGCGCACCTCGTATGGGCCATCCGACAGGCGTTTCGTCGCACCCAGGGTGTTTGCCCTCGACGTGCCGGTGCCCATCAGCTCCGTGCGGTTGTGATCGGTCTGGGGTTCGGTGTGAATGAGGTCACAAAGGGTGTGACAGGACTCGTGCGGCGAGGTGAACGGCAGATTGTCGCCACCGTCGAGCACCGGCCCGCTGGCCGAGGTGTAGGCCATGATGGTGACCGACCTGAACGGCACCTGCGGGCGGTACTTGGCGTCGGATCCGCCGCACGGCAGAAACGCCTGGCCCCGCAGGCTTGGCGTGCTGAACTGGCCGACGACCACGCAGTACATGGCGTCATCGGTGACCGGAGTGGCACGCAGGATGCGCTTGAAGTCGACGGTCAGAAAGCAGGCAGAGGCGTCGTAGTCGGAATCACCCGACAGCACTCCCATCAGGTCGACCCGGGGCACGGCCACGGTCATCCCGGCGCCAGGGGTGAAGGCGACATCGAGCAGCGTCACCCGTTCGCCATCGGCGGCATCGATCAACACGTCGCAGGACGGGTTGGTGGCGTTGGTCGCCAGCGGGCAGAGGAGCGCCTTGCCGGCGAAGCCGGGCGGCAGCTGGGCCACGATGGCCGCGCCCGCCTGCTCGGGCGTTTCGCCGCCGTTGAAGCCGACCGAGACCGAGACGTCTTTGGTGGCGGTCTTGATGCGGAACGTGAGCTTGGTGGTGCTCGCCGAACCCGTGAACGTGCTGCGCACCGACGCCAGGAAGGAACTGAATACGCTGCTGGTGTCCAGTTCGGTGATGGCCCGGCCGTGCGAGTGTGAGAGGCACAACATGTTCTCGGCCGGCGGATCGACCAGCTCGACGCTCTCGAGTTTCGGCGCGATGTTGGCCTGGGCGAACACGCGGCGGTACCACTTGTAAGTGCGGCGGCGCAGGTGCTGCTTGACGGTCGCCCCGGCAACTCCATTGGGCGTCGTGTCCACGCCCGGGTCGTTGCGGAAGGCGCTGAACTTGAGGCGCACCCGCAGGCGCTCGCCACCGCCGATCTCGGACTCGGTGCTGACCTGGCATTTGTCGCTCGCGGCGGTGCAGCGGGAGACCTGGTAGCTGGCGCGCACCTTCTGGTCGAGGATCTCGACGGTATCGTTGTCGCCGGCGCCCCCGGTGCCCAGACCATCGGCAAAGTCGCTGACGAACAGCAGTTGCCCGGGCAGGCCGGCGGTGTCACGGTCGGCCTCGTCGACCACCAGGCGCAGGTACTTGGACTGGAAGGTATCCGCCCGATCGGCGGATACGTTCGCCACCACGTCAATGGCGCGGCCTTCGTTGGCCAGTGGGGTGTACGAGGTCGGCGTGAACTTGCCGTTGCCTGCGTCGGCATAGGCGGGCTTCAGCGCCGCGAGCCTGACGGCGACGGTGCCGCCCGCCAGGGGGTCCCAGACCTCGACCTTGAACGCATCGGGGTCCGCATCCGCGCTGGCATCGTAGCCATAGCCCGTCGGGAAGGCGGACAAGCCGGTAGCGCCACCTTTGTCGGTGACGAAGTTCGAGATGTTGAGCAGGTTTACCGTGCCGTCGGTCCGCACGGGCTGGGCGGCGCTGCCGTGCACGAAGCGGACGTTCATCGGCTCGATGGCCAGCGGTTCGAGCTCGAAGGGTTCGGTGTGGTCGTCGCCCGCTGCCAAGGTGACCGTCTGGTCCGCCGGCGCCTTGTAGTGTTTCAAGTCTTCCTCGGAAAGCACGATCTTGATGGTGTAGGCGCCGGCTTTTACCCGCCCGAAATCGGCAATGCCTTCGGCCGACGTCTTGATGTCCGCCGGCGTCGAGGGCCCCTGAACCGTCACGGTGACGTTCTCGAACAGCTTCTCGGGATCTGGCGGCAGCGTCACGCTGTCGCCGTCCTTCAGTTCGGACTTGAGCAACGGCGCGTTTTCCGGCAGGTCGCGCAACATCTGACAGGACAGGAAACCGGCCTCTGCCGCCACACCACACAGACAATCGCCGGCCTTGGCGGCGACCTGCCGCTTGGCTGCATGCACGATCTTCCTCGACACCTTGACCTTGAGCAGGGGCAGCCTGGGAACTTCGAAAGCCACGAAGGTGATCTGCCCGACCGTCACGTTGGCCACCTGCGTGAGCGACGCGGGCACACCGTGCAGAGGCCCATCGGTGGCGCTCAGGTTCTTGAAGACGACCTCGTAGTCCTTGGCTTCAAGCGGATCGAAGGTCGCCATGCCGGCGACGGTCAGCTTGGTGGCACCGGCCGCGGTGACCGATGCGCCGTTCAGGTCCGTGCCCTCGTCGTCGGTCACGCGCACCCACAAAGCGCCGTGTTTCAAGCCGCACGGCAACACCGGCGAGCCCACGTTTTGGGCCGGCGTGCAGACACAATGCATGGGTTTGCCGCATTGAATGCAAAGAGGCATTGACGGATCAACTTTCGACGGGTTTCAACACGGGCGCTGCGTCAGCTGCACAGCCCGGCGGCGTGGCCATCACGATCCTGCGCCCGCCGGTTCGACTGGCCAAGCGATCGCGCAGGGCTTCGACTTTCGGCCTGTCCGGCAGCGTCGGGTGAGCCAGCAACTTGCGCGCCCAGACCTTGTCGGGCGACAGTTCGAAACGCTCACCGAACTGCGCCATCAACTCGATCAGCACAGCGACGGCGCCGATGCTCCGTACCCCGTTCTGGTCGCCCGCAAGGATCACCCGCCGCACGAACTCGCGTGTGCCTGCGTCACCCCACACCGCATGTTTTGCCGTGAACTCGGTGGCAATGTGGGCGACCATGCAGTCCACGAACTGCTCCTGGATGCTCGTCCCGAACACGTGCATTTGTTCATTCCGGATGATCAGCATGCCGGTGTGCGCCTCCTGCGTGCCGCCGGCAAAGGCGACACCATCGTGATTGGCGACCGGACTGGCGAGCGTCTCGTATCGTTCGGCCAGGCTCGCGTCGCCGTGGATTGAAGAGTCTGCGGGTTTGCGTCTGATTGTGACACGCCGTGGCCAGGCAGGCGACTCGGTTACGGGTCAGTCACCGGCAAGGTCGAGCGATTGGATGCAAGAATGCCGAAGGCAATCTGAGAGGCCAGCATGTCCGGCACGAAACCTTCGGGCGATGTGTACACGTTGTGGGGTGGGGCCTTGTCGCTGTTCAGCGGCAAGGTGCGTTCCTACCTGATCAAGAAGGGCATCCGCTATCGCGAGTTCACTTCCGCCCATCCCGACTTTCTCGAGCGAGTGCGACCGATCGTCCGCCTCTCGGTTGCCCCGATCCTCGAGACGCCCGAGGGCGAAGTACTGCAGGATTCCACCGAGATCATCGACGCGCTCGAACGGCGGATCACCACTAACCCGATGATTCCGAGTTCACCGGTGCAGCGCACGGTGGCCTGGCTGCTTGACGCGTATGGCACCGAGCACCTGATGCTTCCTGCGATGCACTACCGCTGGGGCGAGCCTCATCGTTCGAAGCAGAAGCTTTTTCTGGATTCGGAATTCGGGCGTGTTTCCAGTCTCGGCGCGGATCGGGATGTGCGCAACGCGTCGGGTGCCCGCCTGATTGCGCACTACAGCGGCATGCTGACGGGCCTGGGCGGGTCACCCGAAACCTCCCCGGCCATCGAGGCGGTCTACCTCGAACTGCTGGAACTGCTCGACCTCCACTTTCAGCGCGTGCCCTACCTGTTGGGCGGCCGGCCGACCATCGCGGATTTCGGCATGATGGGTCCGCTGTATGCGCACCTCGGCCGCGACCCGGTGCCGGCCTGGATCATGGCGACTCGTGCACCCAATGTTGCGCGATGGGTGGAGCGGATGAATCTGGCCGTGATCGAAGACGGCGAATTTCCCGACATGGCCCCGGCGCTGCCGCTCGACGACAGACTGCCACCAACGCTCGAACCGATTCTTCAGATGCTGTTTCGCGACTGGACCTCGGAGTTGCAGGCCAACGCGGCGAAGTACAACGACTGGATCGCCTGCGATGCGAACGGGCCGCGCGGCCGGATCATCTCGCTGGATGGCAAGCGGCGGGTGCATCCCACGCTGGGGATCATCGAGTATCCGCTGCGAGGCGCGACCATCCGCCGCCATAGCGCTCCCCAGACCCTGTGGCACTTCGACAAGGCGAGGGCGTTGCTTGGCGCTCTCACGGGCGAGTCGCGGACACGGTTCGATGCGCTGATGGAACGTGTCGGTGGAGTGCAGGCCATGAGCCTGCAGCTGGCCCGCCCGATCGAGCGGCAAGACTATGTGCTGACCGTCGGCTAGTACTGAGTCGTCCCGGGTCGCCGTCTCGGCATCGCAGAACGGGCCGAACTCGTCCTTGACGACCTGCGGCAGGTCGGCGGCTGCAGCACCTTCGGCCTGCCCCCAGAAGGCCTCGAACGACTGATATCCTCGACCTGCCCTCAACCGCAACCGGACGGCACGATGACAATCACTCCGACGCCCACTGAATTGCGTGAAGCACCGCCCCTCAGGCGCCGACGCCTGGCCGGCAGTCTGATGCTGCTGCTCGGCTCGCTGGCCCTGACCGCCATCGCCCCCGCCGTGTCCGCCCAATCCTGGCCAAGCAAGCCGATCCGCATCGTCTCGCCCTACGCGCCCGGGGGCACCAACGATGTCACCGCGCGCTTCGTCAGCCAGTTTATGCAGAATCGTCTCGGACAGTCGGTGATCGTGGACAACAAGCCGGGGGCGAACACCCGGATCGCCACCGAATTCGTCGCCAAGGCCGCGCCCGACGGCTACACCCTGTTCTGGGTGGCGGCGCCCTTCACGGTGAACCCGGCCCTGTACGGCAAGCTGCCCTACGACACGCTCAAGGACTTCGTCCCCATCGCGCAGACGGTCATCCAGCCGCTGCTGTTCTCGGTGCCGGCCGCCTCCCCGGCGCGCACCGTGGCCGAATACCTGGAGCTGGCTCGCAAGGATCCTAAACAGGCGACGATCTGCTCGCCCGGCAATGGCAGCGGGCCGCATCTGGCGATGGAACTGCTCGCCTGGTCGAGCGGTGCGCCGCTGGTGCATGTGCCGTACAAGGGCGATGCCCCGGCGGTCAACGATCTGATCGGCGGCCAGGTGGGCGCCTGCTTCAACGCGCTGGGCACACCCCTGCCGCATGTGCGATCGGGTCGCCTGCGCGGGCTGGCGGTGGTCGCCCAGGAGCGGGTCACGCAACTGCCCGAGGCGCCCACCTTCGCGCAGGCCGGATTCCCCGCGGTGGATTCCTTCGCCTGGTTCGGCCTGTTGGCCCCGGCCGGCACCCCGCGCGAGATCGTCGAGCGCCTGAACCTGGAGGTGAACGCCGCGCTCAAGAGCGCCGAGGTGCTGGAGAAGTTCGCCGGCATCGGCGCGCTGGCGGTGGGTGGCAGTGCGGCCGACTTCGAACGCTTCATCCGCGCCGACCTCGAGAAGTGGGCGCGGGTGGTCAGGGAACGCAACATCAAGCCTGACTGAGCGGTCCGGGGGCCGGGGCTGCGTGCGGTGCCACCATCGGCAAAGCGGTCGAGCCCGGACGTTCCTGCATCCCGGTCGCAACCCGGTGACCTGGCGGGCGAATCCGGCGCTTTGCCCGGCGCTGGCGGGCCCCGTCGCGCGCCCCCCCCCCCGGAATGCCGTTGGAACAGTCGGCCCACCTCAGGCAACTGAAAGACGCCACGACGACCGCTACCAACGGCGCGCAACCCTGGTCGATTACCGGGTTCCAACCAGATCAATGGACGAAATTGGGGCGGGCACCAGCACAACGTGGTCGTCAAGCCCGACCGATGGCACGACCGGGACGGTGAGATCAGGCTCGCCTTGAAGCTCCTCGTGCGTGTGAGTAGCGTCGATGGCGAGACGGCTGAGGTTCCTCTGAGTGCGCTGGAGGAGCGCATTCCGATTATCGGCGCGAATCCGCATACGGAACTATGGATAGGCAAGATCGGGACCGACTCGGACGATAGCGAAGCGACCGCCGCCGGCACAGTGACTGCAGATGCGAATGGCACCGATCGGGTCTACGTCGATCCGGCGGTGCATCTGTTCGATCTGCCGTTTGCAGGCGGGCTCGAGCTGCGCCTGGCCGAGGCGCTCGATCGATCCGATCGAGTCGGGCCGGAATTTGGAATCCCGGGCAATACCGTGGATGGAACCGAAGAGCGCGAACAGCAGCGTGTGATCTTGCGCTGCAAGTTCCGGCTGGGCGAGCCCGCCGCCGAAGACACCCTTCAAATAGGCGCAACCGTCCTGCTCCAGGGCAATGCGTTCGGGCTGGACAGCCGAACCGACCCGTTCGACAGGATGATTGCCGATCACTATGCGGCCTGTGGCAAGCGCTACGCCGCCGGGGGGTTGCCGGAGCCGGCGCCGGTGTCGGTGCTCCTGCGTAAGTCTGTGATTATTCTGGAGCCGCTCGCCAATTTGCCACACGAGAGCGTCGACGGTACTTCGAGCGACGAATACGTTGCGCGGGTCCGAGCGCGTGTTCAATCGACCTCGGGCCAGCCCGTAACCATAGCCGCCGTACAGTCCGACCGACCGACGGTTGACGGTTGGCGTATGAACTTGGAGTACGAGTCGCCCGTTGAAGAGCCGCTCAGAAGCCTGGACGCGATGTGCGCACGAAGGGGAGGTCTTCACGCCGAAGTTCGTGGCATCGATGGAGAAGGCTACTTGGTTTTCGCAGGAGCAGGCGGCGGCACACCCACGTCGTACTTCGAGTACGACCACTGGCACACGTTCTACGACGCGAAAGTGCGTCATCTTGCGGGCTCGGGCTGCACGATGAACGTGACCGTGCAGGCTGACGGCCAAGAATACAGCGGCGAGTTCTTCGTCGGGCCACCCTCAGCTACTGGCGGACCTGGAAAGCTCGGGTTGATCGCGGGTGCGGTCTTGCTTGGATCACCACCGGCGCCTGTTACCTATCCGCCTCCCCTGTCACGCAACCCCTTGCCGCACGACCTCAACCACCCGCAGAACCATGCCCCAACGATAAGCGGCAAGGACTTCGTAAATTGGTTGAAGGATATCGAAACACTCAACCCCGACATGAGCAGAGGCCAGATCATCGCTGCCATCCACGCCCGTAGCCACCAGGCCATAGACCTGAACCGCGAACTCCCCCTCACCGACATCAGGCTGTTCAGGAACGGGCCGGAGAGCGACGGCTGGCAGAGCGTGAAGTTCCCGACGCGGAACAACCCCGCATTTGTTATCGACGCGCAGGGGCAAAAGATCGACATCTCGCACACCATCGCAGGCCTTCGTGCTGACCTCAACCGGCCAGAGAGCGTCATCGCTTTTCCGACCGCCCAGTTCATTCGATGGGCCAACACCGACGGGGGCGACTCATGGCAAGAGGCCATGAAGGAGACTCTTGACCAAGGTGACTACGCGCCGCCGGACCAGCGAGCGGGGAACGCGTTGGGTATCAAAGCGTCGGACTTCTATCGCGACCCGACGACCCGGAAGATTCCCTTGTCGACGTTCTTCCAAGCGGAATTCCCGTAAGCGATCGAGCGATGAGCCTGACAGCGCGGCTCATCCATTTTCCTGCCGCGAATCCGCCGCCGCCAGCCCCATCACCTTCTTGGGCGGGTACTTGCGGAAGGTCTGGAAGTGCGCCCGCATGCCGAGCTGGAAGGCCTCGACGTAGGCCAGCTTGCGCGTCAGGTAGTTGTGCGTTTCCTTGGGGTCCAGGTACAGGTTGTAAAGGCGCGAATAGGCGAACTGCTGCAGCACTCCCGTGAAGCCGCCCGGACCAGCCGCATCGGTGTCGTTGTCGCTGATCGCCATGCGCATCAGCTTGTACTCGCCGCAGCGCAGCGCCGAGAAATTGTCCTGCAGCCAGTAGTAGTGGTACTTGCGGTTGGACAGGCCCTCGGGGGCCAGCAGGAACGAGCTCTGGTCGACGCCGTCGATGTACCGGTCCGAGGGCAGCCGCGCCGATTCTCCGGCCAGCGCCAGCAGCGTGGGCAGGATGTCGTTGAAGTCGAACAGCCCGTCGCTCTGGCGGCCCGGCTCGATCATGCCCGGCCAGTGCAGGATGCCCGGCACCCGGACCCCGCCCTCCCAGGTCGAGCCCTTGGCGGAGCGAAACGGCGTGAAGGCGGCGTCCGGCCAGGTCTCCATGTGCGGGCCGTTGTCGGAGCTGATGAAGATCAGCGTGTCCTCGAGCTGGCCGGTCTGCGCCAGCGCGTCGGTCAGCCGCCTGATGATCTGGTCGAGTTCCAGCAGCGTGTCCTTGTACGGATGGCGAGCCGGCGACTTGCCCAGGAAAGGCTCGCTCGGGTAGTTGTCGAAGTGCGCGCCACGGGTGCAGTGATAGAGCAGCCAGGGCTGTGGATTGCCGGCCCGCCGCTGGATGAACTGCTCGGAGTACTGGCACCACTTCTCGTCCAGCAGCGAGAGCACCGGGATCGTCACCTCCTCGACGTTCTCCGCCTTGCCGCCGCGCGTCGCGTGCACGAAGCAGCGGTTGAACGGCATGTTCTTGATCCACTCGCTGCGCGCTGCCGAATAGACGATGTCCGGGAAGTAGTGCGGATCGCGCCACTCCGAGTACATGTCCGACACCGACAGGAAACCGTAGAAGTCGTCGAAGCCCACGTTCTGAGGCTGCGACACCTCGCTCTCGCCCATGTGCCACTTGCCCACCGCCTGGGTGGCGTAACCGGCCTGCGAGAGCAGCTCGGCGATCGTCAGCTCGCCCTGCAGCCCGCCGGGTTCGCCATACATGGGCGGACGGTGCAGACCGTGCCGGTTGGGGATGCGCCCGGTCATCATCGTGGCGCGCGACGGCGAGCAGCTCGGCTCCGAATAACACGAGGTGAGCTGCAGCCCGCCGCGCGCGAGCTTGTCGAAATTGGGCGTGGGCGCGCCCACCGCCACGCCGCCGCCATAACAGCCGAAGTCGCCCCAGCCGACGTCGTCCATCAGGTAGATCAGAAAGTTGGGCCGCTTGCCGCGGCGCGCGACGAAGTCGGCGATCTTGCGCTGCGCGGTGTCGACATCGCCGGCATGGATGAAGGAAGGCTCCAGATGCGCGGCCACCCTCGTGGTCGGCGAAGCAATAGGGTCGAATTCGGACACGGCGGACTCCTCGGAACGACTCGGGTTGGACAGCAGATCGGTCTGGGCACTCACTGCGTCCATTGAAATCCCGATTCGGCAGAGCTGTCCACTTCGATGCCCGGCATGCGAAACGGCCGATGGCGCTCCTGCGACCGGCCTGTCCATCCTCCGCTAAGATGCGCAATCGTTTCCAGGCGCCCGCTCGAGCGGCACGCCGAGGACGGCAACCGGAGGGGTTCGATGAGTCTGAAGTTCGGCGGCATCCGGCAGATCGGCTTCGTGGTCAACGACATCGAGCAGGCGATGGCCCATTGGTCCGGCCACCTGGGTGTCGGCCCGTGGTTCTACAAGGCCGACGTCGGCACGACCGAATTCCGCTACTACGGAAAACCATCGGCAATCCCGGTCCTGTCGATCGCGCTGGCCAACTCGGGAGACCTGCAGATCGAACTGATCCAGCAGCGCAACGATGCGCCCTCCCTGTACCTCGACTCGCTGCGGCGCAGCGGCGAAGGAGCCCAGCACGTCGCCTACTGGACCGAGCATCGCTTCGACGAGCACGTCCAGGCGCTGCTTGCTGCCGGCTATGTCGAAGGACATGCCGGGCGCATGGGAACCAGCGGACGCTTCGGCTACTTCGTGCACCCGGAACTGCCCAGCGCGATCATCGAAATCTCCGAAATGACCGGCGGCAAGGGCGAGTACTTCAGCTATGTGAAGCGCAAGTCCGATGCCTGGGACGGCACCGATCCGATCCGCCGGCTGGACGCGGCCCGTTAGAGCGACGGAGCTCACCATGCAGGGTCTGCTGACGAATAAAGTGGCGATCATCACCGGCGCCTCGCGCGAGCGGGGCATCGGCCTGGCCACCGCCAGGCTGTTCGCCGAACACGGCGCCACCGTCGTCATCACCGACCTCGCCGGCGAAGACCCGCTGCGCGCCGCCGCCGGACTCGGCGGCGGGCACCTCGGGCTCGTCTGCGACGTCACCGACCCGGCGGCCTGCCGGGCGGTGGCCGCCGAGGTGGTCCAACGGTACGGGCGCATCGACGTGCTGGTGAATAACGCCGGCATCACCCAGCGGCGCGGGGTGATGGATGTCACGGCGCAAGACTACGACCTGGTCACCGGCGTGGTGCTGCGCGGCACGCTGCACATGTCGCAGGCGGTGATTCCCCACATGCGCTCGCGCGGCAGCGGCGCCATCGTCTGCATGTCGTCGATGTCGGCGCAGCAGGGCGGCGGCGTGTTTGGCGGCACGCACTACTGCGCCGCGAAGGCGGGCGTGATCGGCATGGCCAAGGCGATGGCCAGGGAGCTCGGGCCGGACGGCATCCGGGTGAATTCGGTCGCGCCGGGCCTGATCCTCACCGATTTCTCGCGGGGCGCGAATTCCGATGAAGCCAAGCACGAGATGGCGAGGGCTTTTCCGCTGCGCCGGATCGGCCGTCCGGTGGACATCGCCGGCGCCTGCCTGTACCTGGCGAGTGATCTGTCGGCCTTCACCACCGGTACGACGCTGGACGTCAACGGCGGAGCGCATATCCGCTGATGCCGCTGGCGGGACCGCTCCGGGGCGGGGCGCCGCACAACCGGCCCACCTGGTGATCGGATCGAAATCGGCTATCGGAGGGTTCCTCGACGAGGCCCCGTGCCTCGATAATGCGCACCAAGCACCGGCTCGTCGGGCCGGCCCATCCCAAAGGAAAGCGCCATGGCCGATCCCCGCGTCACCGAAGTCACCACCCTGTCGTGCAGCGCCGCATGGCGCAACTACTATTTCGTCAAGGTCACCACCGCCGACGGCACGGTCGGCTGGAGCGAGTTCGACGAGGGTTTCGGTTCACCGGGCGTGGGCGCGGTCGTGCAAAGCCTGGCCTCGCGGGTGATCGGCCAGTCGGCGATGCAGCACGAGCGCATCCGCGAGGACCTGCGCGGCATCACCCGGCCGGGCCAGGGCGGCGTGGTCGGCCAGGCACTGGGGGCGATCGAAAACGCGCTGCTCGATGCCAAGGCCAAGATCCTGGGCGTGCCCTGCTATGAACTGCTCGGCGGCAAGGTCCGCGACCGGCTGCGGGTGTACTGGTCGCACTGCGTGACCTGGCGGGCCGCGCGCCGCCCGCACTACCAGCCCGAGATCACCGACATCGACGGCGTGCGCGCGCTCGCCCGTGAAGTGCGCGACAAGGGCTTCACCGGCCTGAAGACCAACATCTTCCGTTACGAGGACGGCAAGATCAAAGGCTTCTCGCCAGGCTTCGGCACCCCCTTCGAGCCGGGCTTGAACGTCGAGAAGCACATCGTGCGCGGCGTGAACCACCATCTGTCGGTCATGCGCGAGGCCGCGGGCCCCGAGATGGACATCCTGCTGGACCTGAACTTCAATGCCAAGACCGAGGGCTATCTGCGCTTTCTGCGCGGCATCGCCGATCAGGACCTGTTCTGGGTCGAGATCGACACCCTCGATCCGCAGGCGCTGGCGTATATCCGGTCGCAAAGCGCGCACCCCATCGCCTCCTGCGAGACCCTGATCGGTGTGCAGGAGTTCCTGCCCTTCCTGCGTGCCCAGGCCATCGACGTCGCCATCGTCGACACGCCCTGGAACGGCGTGTGGCAGTCGATGAAGATCGCGGCCGCCGCCGAGGCGCACGAGGTCAACGTGGCCTGCCACAATTTCTACGGCCACCTGTGCACGATGATGAACGCGCACTTCTGCGCGGCGGTGCCGAACCTGCGCATCATGGAGGTCGACATCGACCGCATCGCCTGGGACCACGAGCTCTTCACTCACGTGCCCGAGTACGTCGATGGCCACCTCGTGATGCCCGAGCGGCCCGGCTGGGGCACCGAGCCCAACGAGGCCGCGATCCTCGCTCATCCGCCGATCCAGGTGCATGGCCTGGCGGCACGCGCCCGCACCCAGACGGTCTGAGCCGGCACGATGGCGAACCTGGACCCGGTCGATGTCCTGATCGTCGGCGCCGGCGCCTCGGGCGGCGCGATCGCGTGGAGCCTGGCCGACACCCGGATGCGCATCGTGTGCCTGGAGCAAGGGGACTGGGTGAAGCCCACCGACTTCCCCAGCAACGGCCGCGACTGGGAGGCGCGCCAGTTCGGCGACTTCAGCGTCAGCCCCAACATCCGGCGCAACGCCGCGGATTACCCGATCAACGAGGACGACTCGCCGATCAAGGTCGCCAACTTAAACGGGGTCGGCGGCGGCACCGTGCTGTATGCCGGTCATTTCCCCGCATGCATCCGTCTGACTTCCGGGTGCGCACGCTCGATGGCGTGGCCGACGACTGGCCGATCGATTACGCCACGCTGGCTCCGTACTACGCGCTGAACGACCGGATGATGGGCATTTCGGGCCTGGCCGGCGACCCGGCCTATCCGCCCAAGGAGGCGGTGATGCCGCCGGTGCCGCTGGGCCGCACCGGCACCACGCTGGGCCGCGGCCTGAACAAGCTGGGCTGGCACTGGTGGGCCGCCGACACCGCGATGGCCACCCAGGACTACGAAGGCCGGGCCCGCTGCATCAATCTGGGCCACTGCATGGGCGGCTGCGCCCAGGGTGCCAAGGCCAGCACCGACATCACCTACTGGCCGCAAGCCATCCGGGCGCGCGTCGAGTTGCGCACCGGCTGCCGGGTGCACCGCATCGTCACCGATGACGAAGGCATGGCCACCGGCGTGCTGTACTTCGATGCCGACGGCGTCGAGCAATTCCAGGCGGCCTCGGTGGTGATCGTGGCCTGCAACGGCGTGGGCACGCCGCGCCTGCTGCTCAATTCCGCCAGCGCGCGGCATCCGGACGGCCTGGCCAACTCCAGCGGCATGGTCGGCAAGAACCTGATGTTCCATCCGTATGCGTCGATCTATGGCTACTTCGACCACGAGATGGATGGCTATCGCGGCCCGCCCATCGGCACCTGGAGCCAGGAGTTCTACGAGACCGACCTGACCCGCGGCTTCGTGCGCGGCTACACCTTCCAGATCAACCGCGGGCAGGGCCCGGTCACCACCGCCTACACCGGCATGCGCACCGGCAAGATCCCCTGGGGCGCCGATCATCACCGGGCGTTTCGCCAGATCTTCTGCCACAACGCCGGCATGGTCGCGATCTGCGAAGACCTGCCCGAAGCCCACAACACGGTCACGCTCGACCCCGTGCTGAAGGATGCCGATGGCATCCCGGCGCCCAAGACCACCTACACCCTGAGCGAAAACAGCCGGCGCATGCTGGCCCACGCGGTGGCCCGCGGCACCGATATCCTGCGCGCGGCCGGCGCCTGGGACGTGGTCAGCGAGTCGCCGCTGCAGCTGGCCGGCTGGCACCTGATGGGCACCGCGCGCATGGGCACCGACCCGGCGCGCTCGGTGGTCAACGAGTGGGGGCGCTGCCACGACGTCAAGAACCTGTTCATCGTCGATGGCAGCGTGTTCGTGACCTCGGCCGGCGTGAACCCGACCGCCACCATCCAGGCGCTGGCGCTGTATGTCGCCGACAGCATCAAGCAGCGCCTGGCCAATCTGTTCGACTGAAAGACCCGCATGCGAACCCACGCGACGATCGTCCCCGCGCCTCTGTCAGCCCGCCAGCAGCGCAGCCTGCGCGCGCTGGCCGGCGCGATGGTGCCGGCCAGCGACGAATTCAGCGTGCCCGGCGCCGATGACGAGCGGATCTTCGCCGACATCGTGGCCAGTCTCGGGCGCGACGCGCCGCAGATCACGCAGGCGCTGGCACGGCTGGACGATTGGGCCGGTGGCTGCCTGGCCGATCTGGACGCCGACCAGCAGGCGGCGCTGACGCAACGCCTGCGTGACGAATCGCCCGGGCTTGCGCTGCTGCTGGTCAACGTGGTGGTTCGCTGCTACTACCGCGATGACCGGGTGATGCGCTCGCTGAACATGGAGCTGCGCCCGCCCTTCCCCAAGGGGTTCGAGCTGGAGCAGGGCGACTGGTCGCTGCTGGACCCGGTGCGGGCGCGCGGAAGGGCCTATCGGGAGGTGCCATAAGCATCCGCTTGCTGGCGCAGGACGGCGTTCACTCGTTGACCCACAGGCCAACTCAATTTAGACTTAGTCAACAAACTTAGTCCGCTACATCGCCCAGAGTTGCCATGCCGATCATCGTCAATGTCCATGAGGCCAAGACGCACCTGTCGCGTCTGATCGACCAGGCCCATGCCGGCCAGGAAATCATTCTGGCCAAGGCGGGCAAACCCTATGCGCGGCTGATGCCGCTGGCCAGGGAACCTGCCCGCCGCCAGCCGGGCCGGCTTGCCGGTAAAGTGGGCGACGAGTTCTTCGACCCGCTGCCGCCTGGTGAATTGGATGCTTGGGAAGGCCGATAGGGCCTCTCTCTCTCTCTGTTCACACCACGGGAGGTCCCTGATGCGACTGCTGCTCGATACGCACGCGCTGCTCTGGTGGTTCACCGATGACTCTCGACTCTCAGCCAACGCGCGCGCCGCGATCGCCGACGAGCGCAACGAGGTCTGTGTCAGCTCGGCGAGTGCCTGGGAGATCGCGACCAAGGTTCGGCTCGGCAAGCTCGAGACCTTGCCTCGAGTGGTCGAACGATTTGCCGAACTGGTCGCAGCCGACGGTTTCGAGACACTGCCCATCGGCCTGACTCACGCGTTGCGCGCGGGCACCTACGCACAGACCCATCGCGACCCCTTCGATCGCATCCTGGCCGCCCAGAGTGAACTCGAGTCGATGATGCTGGTTACTGTCGATCCGGCATTCGTCGAGTTTCACAGCAAGACGCTCTGGTAGCCCACTGCCCCACCTCTGATGGAACACGCTCGCCCATGAAGATCGTCGTCTGGACACGCATCGCCGAAGCCGCACTGCTCGAGCGCCTGACGCGCATTGCAGGGCTCACCGCGCAAACCGTGCGCGACATCAAGGCCTTGCCGGGGGCGATCGTCGATGCAGACATCCTGCTGATGGCCGGAGCCGACTATTCGCGCACGACGGCGGACATCCTTCGCCAGCATGCGGGCCGGCTGAAATTCATTCAGCTCGTCACCGCCGGCTACGAGGGGCTGGAGGCCCACGGCGTGCCGCCGGGCGTGGTCGTCGCCAACGCGGGCGACAGCTGGTCGCCCACGGTGGCCGAGCACGCGATGATGCTGATGCTCGCCCTGATCCGGCGGCTGCCGATGGCGCTGGCCGCGCAGGCCCGCAGCGCCTGGGAGTCGCCGCAGATCGCACCCGGCATTCGCTCGCTGCGCGGACGCACGCTGGCCATCGTCGGCTACGGCAGCATCGGGCGCGAGACGGCACTGCGCGCGCGCGGCTTCGGCATGCGCATCGTCGGCGTGTCGCGCAGCGCGCGGCCCGACCCGGCGCTCGACGAAGTCCGCCGCGCCGACGAGCTCGAGGCGGTGCTGGCCCAGGCCGATGTGGTGCTGGTGACCGTGCCCTCGGGAGCGCGCACGCGCGGCCTGATCGGCGCGGCGCAGCTCGCGGCCTGCAAACCGGGCGCGCTGCTGATCAACGTGGCGCGCGGCAACGTGGTCGATCGTTCGGCGCTGATCGCCGCGCTCGAAAGCGGCCACCTGGGCGGCGCGGGCATCGACGTGACCGACCCCGAGCCGCTGGGCCCGGACGATGCGATCTGGAACACGCCCAACCTGATCATCACGCCACACGTGTCGGGATCCAGCGGGCCCGAGGGCTTTGCACGACTGGCCGACATCGTCTGCGCCAACGTGGCGCGATTCGTGGGCGGCGAGGAGCCGCTGCACCGCGTACAGCCTTGAGGGCCATCATCGCCCCGCGCCCTGCGTCTGCGTGCGCATACGCGGCCCCAGGCTGTGCTCTGCGCTTTGCTGCGCGAATCGCCCGGTAGCGGTCATCGCGGGCCGCGCCAGCGCTGCGCTAAGCTGTCCCCATTCCTTTTTTCACCGGAAACCGCCATGCGCCCCGTCACGCGCCGCCTCGCACGCACTTTGCAGCACGGCATCACCCGACTGATCCCGCTGGCGCTGGGATTGCTCGGCACCGGCAGTGCCTTCGCCCAGGCCCCGCAGCTCACCGCGCTGTGCTCCACCGACCAGACCTGGTGCGAGCTGGCCGCCAAGGAGTTCCAGGCCGCCACCGGCATCAAGGTGCTGCAGGTGCGCAAGGCCACCGGCGAAGCGCTGGCGCAACTGCGCGCCGAAGCCGCCAACCCCAAGACCGACCTGTGGTGGGGCGGCACCGGCGACCCGTATCTGCAGGCCGCCGAAGCCGGTCTGCTGGAGGCCTACCGCCCCGCCTACCTGAACGACCTGCACGGCTGGGCGGTGCGCCAGTACGCGATGAGCGGCAACATGGTCGGCGGTTTCTACACCAGCGCGATCGGCTTCGGCTGGAACGAGGACGTGCTGAAGAAGAAGAAGCTCGCAGCGCCGCGCTGCTGGTCCGACCTGCTCAACCCGGCCTACAAGGGCGAGATCGAAACCTCGCATCCGGCCTCCAGCGGCACCGGCTACACCATCCTGGCGGGCCTGGTGCAGATGATGGGCGAGGAACCCGCCTTCGACTACCTGAAGAAGCTGCACCGCAACGTCACCCAGTACACGCGCAGCGGCACCGCCCAGGCCAAGAGCGTGGCCAAGGGCGAGGTCGGCATCGGCGTGAGCTTCATCTTCGGCTTCGAGAACGAGCGCCAGCAGGGCTTCACCCAAGTGAAGTCGGCCGCGCCCTGCGAAGGCACCAGCTACGAGATCGGCGGCATCGCCCTGGTCAAAGGCGCGCGCCACAAGGCCGAGGCCCTCAAGTACTACGACTGGCTGATGAGTCCGGCCGGCCAGCAGATCGGCGCGCGCGCCAATTCGCTGCAGGTGCCGGCCAACAAGACCTTCAAGCCCGATCCGCGCATTCCAGCCGTCGATACCGTGCGGCTCATCAAGTACGACTTCGAGAAGTACGGCAAGGCCAGCGAGCGCCGCCGGCTGATCGACCGCTGGCAGCGCGAAGTCGAGGCCCTGGCGCGCTGACTGGGGGAGCGAACACCATGATCCGCCGCCGACTGCTGATGGTCCTCGCGCTGTTGGCCGCACCGCATGCGGCCGTTGCCCAGAACAAGGGCCAGGACAAAGGCCAGGTCAATGTGATCTGTTCGGTGCAGGCCGACTGGTGCGGCATGATCCAGACGGTGTTCACCCGCTCCACGGGCATCAGGGTGAACCTGTCGATGCGCGGCTCGGGCGAGGCGCTGGCCCAGCTCACCGCCGAGCGCGCCAACCCCAAGACCGACCTCTGGTTCGGCGGCACCGGCGACCCGCACCTGCAGGCAGCCGAACAGGACCTCACGCTGGAGTACCGCTCGCCAGCCCTGGGCCAGCTGCACGTCTGGGCGCAACAGCAGGCCGCCAAGCCGTTACCGCACCGTCGGCATCTATTCCGGCCCGCTCGGCTTCGGCTACAACACCGAACTGATGGCCAGAAGAAGCTGCGGTGCCCAGCTGGGCCGATCTGCTGAAGCCCGAATACAAGGGCGAGATCCAGGTCGCGAACCCGGCGTCGAGCGGCACGGCGTACACGATGATCGCGACGCTGGTGCAGCTGATGGGCGAAGACAAGGCGTTCGACTACCTCAAGGCCCTGCACAAGAACATCAGCCAGTACACGCGCTCGGGCACCGGACCGATCAAGGCGGTGGCGCGCGGCGAAACCGCGATCTCGATCAGCTTCGTGCACGACGGCCCGACCGAAGCGGCGCAGGGTTTCCCGGTGGCCACGATCACGCCTGCCGAAGGCACCGGCGCCGAGATCGGCTCGATGTCGATCGTCAAGGGCGCGCGCAACCTGGACAACGCCAGGCGGGCTCTACGAGTGGGCGCTGACCGCGAAGCGCAGCAGTTCGGCGCCGCCGCCCGCCAGTTCCAGCTCCCCTCGAACAAGGCCACGCCGGTCGATCCACGCGTGCCCGATTTCAAGCGCATCCGGCTGATCGACTACGACTACGCCAAGTACGGCTCCGCCGCCGAGCGCCGTCGCCTGATCGCCCGCTGGGAAAGAGAAGTCGGCGCCCTGCCCCGGTGAATCCCGGCCCCGTCCATCGATTCCGGCGCGCGCTGGCCAGCTGGCTGGCGCTGGGCGCAGCCGCCTTTTGCCTGCTGCCCTGGTATTTCCCGCAGGAGCTCACGCTGCTGCAGGCCGTGGCCGGCGCCTTCGACGGACACGATACCGCCAGCGGCCTGGTGCAGGCGGCGCGCCATGGCCGCCCCTGGCTGTGGTCAGCGCCGCTCGGTCTGGCGCTCGGCGTGGTGGGCTGGCGCGCGCCGGCCGGGCGGCGCCAGGGCGCCCTGCTGCTGGGCGGCGCGCTGCTCGGCCTGTCCGGCGTGCTGGGTGCGGCCTTCGCGATCGGGGCTCGCGGCTGGAGCTTCGCCGGCGCGACTTCGCTGTTCGGCGAGCTGACCGCGGGACAGCCCGGCATCGGCGTCGGGGGCGCGCTGGTGCTGCTCGCGCTGCTGATCCAGCTGGCCGCGGGCGTGGCCCGCCTCGGCGCTTTTCGCGGCGACCTGTTCATTGCCGGCGCGGTCGTGCTGTCGGCCGCGCTGCTGGCGCTGTTCGTCGCGCTGCCGGTGGCACGGGCGCTGGCCGGGGCGTTCCTGGATGACGCCGGCCAGCCCTCGGTCGCCATCCTGCTGGAGCGCCTGGGCAGCGAACGGCTCTGGGGACTGGCCTGCCTGGGCGCAGGCGCGCGCTGCGGCGTGGCCTGGAACACGCTGTTCCTGGCGCTGCTCACCGCGACCGGCACCACGATCCTGGGCGCACTGATCGCGCTGCTGGCCGAACGCGGCCCGCGCCGGCTGTCGCGCCCGCTCAATGGCCTGGCGCTGCTGCCGATCATCACGCCGCCCTTCGTGGTCGGCCTGGGGCTGATCCTGCTGTTCGGCCGCGCGGGCCTGGTCAACCAGGCACTGGAGTGGGCCTTCGGCATCACGCCGAGCCGCTGGTTCTATGGTCTGTTCGGCCTGTGGCTGGCGCAGCTCTTTGCATTCACGCCGATCGCCTTCATGATCCTGCGCGGCGTGGTGCAGGGCATCAGCCCGGCCATGGAAGAAGCCGCGCAGACCCTGCGCGCCAGCCGCACCCGCACCTTCCTGACCGTGACCCTGCCGCTGATGAAGCCCGGCCTGGCCAACGCGTTCCTGATCGGCTTCATCGAGAGCATGGCCGACTTCGGCAATCCCATCATCGTCGGCGGCCAGTTCTCGGTGCTGTCCACCGACATCTTCTTCGCGATCGTCGGCGCGCAGTACGACCAGGGCCGTGCGGCTTCGCTGGCGCTGGTGCTGACGCTGTTCGCGCTGACGGTGTTCTTCGCCCAGCAGCGGGTGATCGGGCGCGCCGGCTATGCCACCGTGTCCGGCAAAGGCGATGCCGGACTGCCGATACCGCTGCCCGATCCCGTGCGCCGCCTGTGCCTGGCCCTGGCGCTGCCCTGGATCGGCTTCACGCTGGTGGTTTATGCCTTCGCTATTGCCGGCGGCTTCGTGCGCACCTGGGGACGCGACTACACGCCCACGCTGGCCCACTTCGCCACCGCCTTCGATGTGCAATGGGGCGAGTTCGGCCTGGTCTGGGCGGGCACCGCCTGGAACTCGCTGTTCACCACCGTCAAGCTGGCGGCGATTGCTGCGCCGCTGTGTGCCACGCTGGGCTTGCTGATCGCCTGGCTGCTGGCGCGCACGCGCTTTGCCGGCCAGCGCAGCTTCGAGTTCGGCGCGCTGCTGAGTTTTGCCATTCCGGGCACGGTGCTGGGCGTGAGCTACATCCTGGCCTTCAATGTGCCGCCTTTCGAGCTGACCGGAACGGCGCTGATCATCGTGCTGTGCTTCGTGTTCCGCAACCTGCCGGTGGGCGTGCGCGCCGGCACCGCCAGCCTGCAGCAGATCGACAAGTCGCTGGACGAGGCCTCGATGATGCTGCGCGCGGGCACCGCGACCACATTGCGGCGCATCGTGCTGCCGCTGCTCAAGCCGGCGCTGGTGGCCGCGCTGATCTACAGCTTCGTGCGCTCGATGACCACGGTGTCGGCGGTGGTCTTCCTGGTCACCGCGCAGACCGAACTGGCCACCACCTACATCATCGGCCGGGTCGGCAACGGCGACTACGGCGTGGCGCTGGCCTACTGCACCGCGCTGATCGTCCTGATGTCGCTGGCCACGCTGCTGATCCAGGGCCTGGTGGGCGAACGCTCGCTGGGCCGGCGCGTCGCGCTGCGCTGAGCGCCGGCAGACTTTCGGAAGGGACTGATCATGTCGGGCATCGAATTCGTCGGGGTCACCAAGCGCTACGGCGGAGCCGACGCGCCGCTGGTGATCCGCGGGGTGGACTTCAGCGTGCCCAAAGGCACGCTCACCACCATCCTGGGGCCGTCGGGCTGCGGCAAGACCACGCTGCTGCGCATGGTCGCTGGCCTCGATTCGCCGACCAGCGGACGCATCCTGATCGACGGCCAGGACGTCACCGACCAGGGGCCGGCCGAACGCAACGTGTGCATGGTGTTCCAGAGCTACGCGCTGTTTCCGCACCTGAGCGTGATCGGCAATGTCGGCTACGGCCTGTCGGTCAGCGGGGTGTCGCGCGACGAAACCCGGCGGCGCGCGCGCGCCGCACTGGCGAGCGTGGGCCTGGAAGGCTACGACGCCCGCATGCCGGGCGAACTCTCCGGCGGCCAGCAGCAGCGCGTCGCGGTGGCGCGCGCGCTGGTGCTCGAACCCTCGGTGATGCTGTTCGACGAACCGCTGTCCAACCTCGATGCACGGCTGCGCCGCTCGATGCGCCAGGAGATCCGCGACCTGCAGCAGCGCCTGGGCCTGACGGTGGCCTACGTCACCCATGACCAGAGCGAGGCGCTGGCGGTCAGCGACCAGGTCATCGTGATGAACACCGGCGTGATCGCCCAGTCGGGCAGCCCGCGCGAACTCTATGAACGGCCCGCCAGCGCCTTCGTGGCCGGCTTCATGGGCGAGGCCATGCTGTTCGACGGTGTCGCGCAGGCCGACGGCCAGGTACGGATCGGCCCGCTGCGCTTGGGTTCGGCGCGGGCGGCGCCGGCCGGCGCCGTGAAGGTGGCGGTCCGCCCCGAGGCCTGGATGCTGGCGCGCAGCGGCGAGGGTCTGCCCGCCCGGGTGCTCGGCTGCGCCTACCTGGGCAGCCATGTCGAGCTGACCTTCGAGACCGCGCTGGGCGCGGTGTTTGTCGTGTCTTCCCTGGTGGATCAGGGCTGGCAGGTCGGCGACGAGGCGGTGCTGGGGCTGGCAGGCCGCGGCGTCTCGGTGCTGGCGGCCTGAGCCGGGCGCTCAGCCGCGGCGACGGCGGCCGCGAAGTCCGGCCAGGCCGATCGCGCCCAGGCCCGCCAGCCCCAGTGCCAGTGCCGAGGGCTCCGGCACTTCGCTGTACGATCCGCGCCAGCGTGAAATCACTGGCCAGATTGCCCAGCACCGAGGTGTCGGGGCGCAGATTCAGCGAGGTCACGGGCTGGCCGTTCAAGGCTTGCAGGAAGTAGCCGGAGCCCGAGGTCTGATTGGGACCGCCATAGGTGGCATAGGCGCCGCCGTTGATCGACACCTGAAAGCGCTCGTTGAAGGAGAGCATTCCCAGGTTCAGCGAGAAGAGATTGAGGACTTCGATGGAGGTGATGTTCACCGCGTGCGAGAAGTTCACCACCAGCTCCTCGTTGCGGCCCAGCCGGTCGATCTCCGGCGACAGGTCCACCTGACCCACGAACGGAACCGAGATCGGCGCATACAGGCCGATTCCGTCGCCATTGCAGCTGAGCGAGATCGCAGCACCCGTGCACACGCCCGGCGAGTTGAACCGCATGACCGGTGCGATGCCGCCGCCCGAGGCGGTCGCGGTGAGCGTGGCGATGCCGCTGCTGAACGTGGTCTGGTTGTTTGCGCCAGACCACGGGCTGGACGCGGTGAAATCGATGGACGCTGCCGAGGCGAACGAGGACGCGGACAGGGCGGCCACAGCGATCAGGCGGGGGAACAGACGGCGGAAGAAAGTCATGGTGATCTATCCGAAGTTGATGATCGCAGAATAGCAACAAGCGTGCCAGTTTTCGTGGCCAGGCACTCGGCCTGCGGCAAGCGATTGTCTTGTCAGGATTTTTTGTTTCCGGCAGCTTGCCGCGCCATCCCCCCGCCGGCAAGGGATCGACCGCGGGCGTCAGCAATTTCGACATGACATCGATCACGCCCGGTCCGCCCAGCGGGCATGACGCAGCGCGTCATGATTCCGTCACCGAACCCCGCTAAGCTGAAAACGTTTTCAGCCCGCCATGTCCATCCAGCACGTTGCCACCCAGGCCGGAGTGTCGATCGCCACCGTCTCGCGAGTATTCAATTCGCCGCAGATCGTCGCGCGCGACACTCGCGATCGGGTCCGGGCCTGCGCCGAGGCCCTGGGCTACTCACCCAACGCCACTGCCCGAACCCTGCGCACGAGGCGCAGCCGGACCCTCGGCGTCGTGCTGCCGACCCTGCTCAATCCCGTGTTCGCCGAATGCCTGGAAGGCATCGCGGCGAGGGCGCACCAGTCGGGCTACGCGATCGTGCCGCTGTTCAGCCACTACCAGCGGACCCATGAGGCCGATGCGATCGGACAGCTGCTGGCGCACACGGTCGACGGCGTGATCCTGACCGTGGCCAACGCCGCCCGATCGGCCAGCCTCGCCCGGCTGCAGGATCATGCCCTGCCCTATGTGCTGGCCTACAACCGACATCCGCATCAGCCTTGCGTGTCGGTCGATGGCGAAGCCGCCTGTGCCGAGGTCGTCGCCTGGCTTGCCGACCTGGGGCACCGTCGCATCGCCATGGTCAGCGGCACGCTGAACGCCTCGGACCGGGCCCGCCAGCGCTATCGCGGGTTCCAGCGGGCCGCCGACAGCCGGCCAAGGATCCGCCGCGAACTGATCGAAGTCCCGTTCATGCAGGCCGCGCTGCCGGCATTGACCGATCGCCTGGTTCGCCCGGACCGGCCCAGCGCGCTGGTCTGTTCCAATGACCTGCTGGCCGTTCGCTGCCTGCGTGCCGCCGCGCTCGCCGGGCTGCGGGTACCGCAGGATCTGTCGGTCGTCGGGTTCGACGGGATCACGCTCGGCGAAGACCTCTCGCCGCAGTTGAGTACCGTGGTGCAACCCAATCGTGCCATCGGACAAACCTGCGTCGACTGGCTGCTGGCAGCCCTGCGGGAGCGCGTCGCGCCCAGCGCGAGCGACAGCCACAGCCTTGCCTATGGCATCCGCGCCGGAGAATCCTGTGCGCGGCCGCCCGCGCCCGCGCCCGCACCCGGCCCGGCGCCGGCTATCCGTTCTCAACGCGGCCCGGACCGGCTTGGCCTGACCGATCAACCCTGCGTCCCTATCCACTGGAGATGATCCCGATGAACCGAATCACCCGAATGGCCCGTGCGACCGCCACCGCTGTCGTCACCAGCGCCGCCCTGTGGCTGGCGCCTGCGCTGCTGGGCGCGAACCTGGCCCAGGCTCAGACCGCGATCTGCTACAACTGCCCGCCCGAGTGGGCCGACTGGGCCTCGCAGCTGCGCGCCATCAAGTCCAAGACAGGCATCACCGTTCCCCCGGACAACAAGAACTCCGGTCAGACGCTGGCGCAGCTGGTGGCTGAAAAAGCCAGTCCGGTGGCCGACATCGCCTACTACGGCGTGACCTTCGGCGTGCAGGCCCGCAAAGACGGTGTGACCACTGCCTACAAGCCCAGCGCCTGGAACGACATTCCCGAGGGCCTGAAGGATCCGGAAGGCCACTGGTTCACCATCCATTCGGGCACCCTGGGCTTCATGGTCAACGTCGATGCCCTCAAGGGCAAACCGGTGCCGCGATCCTGGGCCGACCTGCTCAAGCCCGAGTACAAGGGCCTGATCGGCTACCTCGACCCCGCGTCGGCCTTCGTCGGCTATGTGGGGGCGGTGGCCATCAACCAGGCGCGCGGCGGATCGATGGACAACTTCGGCCCGGCGATCGACTACTTCAAGGCCCTGAAGAAGAACGACCCCATCGTGCCCAAGCAGACCTCCTATGCCCGGGTGCTCTCGGGCGAGATCGCGATCCTGCTCGACTACGACTTCAACGCCTACCGCGCCAAGTACAAGGACAAGGCCAATGTCGAGTTCGTCATTCCGGCCGAGGGCAGTGTGGTGGTGCCCTACGTGATGAGTCTCGTGAACAAGGGTCCCAATGCGGCCAACGGCCAGAAGGCGCTCGAGTTCATCCTGTCCGACGAAGGCCAGGCGATCTGGGCCAATGCCTACCTGCGTCCGGTGCGCGCTTCGGCGATCTCCAAGGAAGCGCAGTCGCGCTTCCTGCCGGCCTCGGAGTACGCTCGCGCCAAGCCGGTGGACTACGCCAAGATGGCCACGGTGCAAAAGGCGTTCTCGGATCGTTACCTGAAGGACGTCCAATAACTTTCGTGCGTGCAGCCGGATTCCCGACATGAGCCCGCGCCTGCTGGGCATTGCCTGCCTGGCGCCTGCCGCAGCGGTGTTCGGCGCCTTCTGGCTGCTGCCCATGGCCTGGCTGGTGGTGCTGCCGGCCGCCAAGGGCTGGCAGACCTACCTGGCCGTGCTCACCCATCCGCGGTATGCCGCCAGCCTGGCCAATACGGTCGGACTCTCGCTGGTGGTCACGGTGGCTACGCTGGTGCTGGGTGCCGCGGTCGGTCTGTATCTGGCCCGCACGCGATTCGCCGGGCGCCGCGTGCTGTTGTCGGTGCTCTCGCTGCCGCTGTCGTTCCCGGGGGTGATCGTCGGTTTCTTCGTGATCCTGCTGGGCGGGCGCCAGGGTGTGGTCGCGCAGCTGGCCGAAGCGCTCACCGGCGAGCGCATCACCTTCGCCTACGGGCTGACCGGCCTGTTCCTGGCCTATCTGTACTTCTCGCTGCCGCGTGCGATTGCCACCTTCACCGCCGCGGCCGAATCGATGGACACCCAGCTCGAAGAGGCGGCCCGCTCGCTGGGCGCATCGCGCTGGCGCATCGTGCTCGACGTCTGGCTGCCCGGGCTGGCGCCGACCACGCTGGCCTGCGGGGCCATCGTGTTTGCCACCGCGATGGGCGCCTTCGGCACCGCCTTCACCCTGGCGACCAAGTTCGAGGTGCTCCCCATCACGATCTACAACGAGTTCACCAACTACGCCAACTTCGCGCTGGCGGCGTCCCTGTCGATCGCGCTCGGACTGATGACCTGGCTGGTGCTGTTCGCCGCCCGCCGGCTGGGCGGCCCGGCGACGGCCGCCGGTGTCTGACCGATGACCCGCCCGCGCGCCCCGCTGCTGCTGCTGATCACGGTCCTGGTCACCGTCTTCACGGTCGCCCCGATGCTGCTGTCGGTGAGCGCCGGCCTGGTCAACAACTACAGCACCGGATTGAAGAGCGGACTGACCATCCGCTGGTTCGACGAAGTCTGGGCCAACTACGGCGACACGGTCGCGCGCTCGATGCTGCTGGCGGCCAGCTGCGTGGCGGCGACCGTGGTGGCGGGAGTGCCCTGCGCCTACGCGATGGCCCGCAGCCGCTCGCGCTGGATGCGCCTGTTCGAGGAACTGATCACGCTGCCGGTGGCGGTTCCCGGGCTGGCCACCGCGCTCGCACTGATTCTGGCCTACGGGCAGATTCGCGGCTTTCGGCAAAGCTTCGGGTTCATCCTGGTGGGCCATCTGGTGTTCACCCTGCCCTTCATGGTGCGCACCGTGGCATCGGCGTTCGCACGACCCGAACTGCAGGCCCTCGAGGAGGCCGCCCGCTCGCTGGGAGCCAATTTTCGCCAGCGTTTCCTGGGCGTGCTGGTGCCGGCGGTGATGCCTTCGATCGTCGCCGGCAGCCTGATGGTATTCACGCTGTCGGTGGGGGAATTCAACCTGACCTGGATGCTGCACACGCCGCTCACCCGAACCTTGCCGGTGGGCCTGGCCGACAGCTACGCGTCGATGCGCCTGGAGATCGGATCGGCCTACACGCTGGTCTTCTTCATCGTCGTCCTGCCGGTGCTGTGGGGCATGCAATGGCTGGGCCACCTCTTCGAGAAGCGATATGGAATCCACTAACCCGGCGCCGGCGGCCAGCGTTCGCGTCGAGGCCCGCGACTGCGCCAAGACCTTCGCCGACGGCACCCGGGCGCTCAAGCCCACGTCGCTGCGCATCGAGCCTGGCGAAGTGCTGGCGCTGCTCGGACCCTCGGGCTGCGGCAAGACCACGCTGCTGCGGATCATTGCCGGGCTCGAAGCCCCGGATCCCGGCGGCAGCATTCGGTTCGACGACGAAGTGGTGACCGCGCAGCCGATCGAGCGTCGCGGCGTCGGCATGGTGTTTCAGCACTACGCGCTGTTTCCACAGATGACGGTGGCCGCCAACATCGGCTATGGCCTGCGGATCCGTGGCCTGCCCGAGGCGCAACGCCGCCAGCGAGTCGGCGAGCTGATCGACCTGGTCCGGCTGCAGGGCCTGGAGCACAAGCGCCCGGCCGAGCTCTCCGGGGGCCAGCGCCAGCGTGTGGCCCTGGCCCGGGCCGTGGCGATCCGCCCGCGGGTGCTGCTGCTGGACGAACCCCTGACCGCGCTCGACGCCAAGCTCAAGGAGCAACTGCGCGACGAACTGGCCGAACTGCTGCGCCGCCTGCGCATCACCACCGTGCACGTCACCCACGATCAGCAGGAGGCGCTGGCGATCGCCGATCGCCTGGCCATCATGCGCGCGGGCGTCATCGTCGGCCTGGGCGTGGGCGAGGCGCTGTACCGTGACCCGGGGCATCCCTTTCTGGCGGAGTTCCTGGGCCGGGTGCATCGGGTGCCACGCGATCCGGCCGCGCGCGCGTCCGGCCTGGTGACGCTGGCCGATGCCCGCTGGCCCTGCCCCGATCATCTGCGCGACTGCCCGGCGCTGCTGGTCCGCCCGGAAGATGTTCGGGTGGGATCACCTCAGCCCGGACGGGCGACACTCACCATCGCCCGCCGTGTGTTTCTCGGCGAGCGGGTGCAGCTGCATCTGGACGGCGCGGGCTGTGCGCTGACCGCCGAGGTCGATCGCGACAGCACCGCCCGGGTCGGCGAGCGCGTGGGCGTGTCGATCGAGGCGCAGCGCTGGATGCCCTGGTTCGACGATTCCCCTGAACCCTGACCCGGGAGACACCTGTCATGACGCTGATCGCCCAATTGTCCGACCCGCACATCCGCGAACCCGGCCGCATCGCCTATGGCCGGGTCGACACTGCCGACTATCTGCGGCGCGCGGTGGCCAGCCTGATGGCGCTGCCGCAGCAACCCGACGCGGTGCTGATCACCGGTGATCTGGTCGACTTCGGACGCCGCCAGGAATACGAACACCTGGCCTCGCTGCTGGCACCGATCCGCGTCCCCTTGTACCTGCTGCCCGGCAATCACGACGATCCCGCGATGATGCGGCAGTGCTTCCCGGAGCACGCCTATCTGCAGCAGCCGATGGCCGATGGGTTCATGCAGTACTGCGCCCGGATCGGTCCGCTGCGGCTGATCAGCCTGGACACCACGGTTGCCGGGCAGAGCCATGGTGCGCTGTGCGCGCGGCGCCTGGACTGGCTGGAGCAGGCGCTGGCCGCCTGCACCGGCGAGCCGGTCATCGTGGCGATGCATCATCCGCCGTTCACCACGCTGATCGGCCACATGGACCAGATCGGACTGCTCTCGGGGATCGATGAACTCAGGTCCCTCATCGCCCGCCATCCCAACGTCGAACGCATCGTGTGCGGGCACCTGCATCGTGCGATCGACGTGCGCTTCGCGGGAACGCTGGCCAGCACCAGCCCGGCTCCGGCGCACCAGGTCTGCCTGGATCTGTCGCCGCAGGCAGCGTCCCAGTCCGGATGGAGCCGCCGGGATTCCGATTGCATGCGTACACGCCGCAGACCGGCGTGGTCACGCACCTTGCGGCCATCGGCGACCATCAGGGCCCGTTTCCGTTTCACGAGCCGGGCGGCGCACTGATCGACTGATTCGCACTGCGCAGTTCGATGACACTGAATTCGAAGCTCAGAGCGGACACGGAGTCGATGCGCAGACCCGCCTCGCCAAGCAGCGCACCGTACTCATCGAGCGTGCGTTCGCGACCGCCCAGACCCGCCAGCATATTGAGGTCAGTGCGTACCACGCCTTCGTCCCAGTTGTGCAGGATGCTCTTGAGCAGATAGCAGTCCGCCCCTGCCGGCACAGCTTCGAAGAAGCTGCCCGCCTCGAAGCGGCAACGCGACTCGAGACCGGCCGATGCGATGGCCTCGTGAGCGCCGCCCTGGGCGTGCGGCAGGTCGAAGACAAGGCCCCGCAAATCCCGATGACGGGCCAGCATGGCGAGCGCCAGCTGGCCGTGGCCGCCGCCGACGTCGACGACCGTACGCACGTTGTCCCAGCCGCGCCATTGCGCGAGATCGTCGAGGATCAGCGCGGTCATCGCGCGTTGCGCGCCATGGAACAGCTGCGCCGCGCCATCGCCCTTGTCGAGATACGCGTAGCGCGCCTCGCCAGTCAGCTTGCGCCGGGCGCTCAGACCGGTGCGCACGCTGTAGGACAGCTCACCCCACATCGGCCACAAAGGTCCGCCCCACCATTGCACCAGGGGCCGCAGGCTCGCCCCGGCGTCGTCGCCGGGGTCGGCACACAGCAGCCGGCCAGTGCGCGAAAGCCCGAAGCGTTCGCCGCGATATCCGGTGCAAACCCCCAGCACACACAACGCGCGCAGCAGCCGGGCCAGCCCGTCGGGGCTGCAGGCGAGCACGGCGCTCAGGTCGGAGACGGTCCGCGGCCCATCCGCGAGGTGCTCCGGAATCTGCAGCTGCACCGCGGCGTGCAGCGCCTGGCAGCGCCAGGCGCCCACGATGTCCTGCAACAGCCGCGTGGCGGCGCGGGCGGGCACCCGCGCCTTTTCTGGAAGTCTGCGTGAGGCCATGGTGCTCACTCCTGCGCGATGTCGTGTTCGCGAACGAAGGTCTTCCAGGCCGATGTGGCTGCCTCGACTGCATCGGCCAGCTGCTGGGGCGAGGTCCCCAGCAGGTCGGCGCCATTGAGCTCCAGGGGACCGCGGACCGCCGGATCGCCGAGTGCCTGAGTCACGGCGGCCGCGATCCGGGAGGTCACCTCGAGCGGCGTGCGCGGCGGCGCGAACAGGGCGTTCCAGGTCGGCAGATTGCCGGGCGGAATGCCGAGTTCGGCGAAGGTCGGCACGTCGGGCATCAGCGGACTGCGCTGGGGCAGCGCGGAGGCCAGGATCTTCAGCTTGCCGGCCTTGGCGTGCTGCAAGCCGCTCAGAATCGGCCCGAAGTTGACCTGCACCTGCCCGCTCATCAGATCGGGCATCAGCTGCACGCCGCCTTTGTAGGCCACGCGTTGCACCTTGACGCCGCTGGCCTTCAGGACATGCGCGGCCACCATGTATTCGCCCAGTGTGCCGGTGGCAAGATTCAGCTTGTTGGGCGCGGCACGGCCGAACGCGACGAAGTCGGTGAAATTCGCCACCGGTAGGTCCCGATTGACGAAGAGCGCGTAGCCGAAATGCAGCACGTTCGACACCGGCGCGAGTTCACTCATCGACCGGTAGGGCGTGGTCCGCTGCACGAACGGCAGACCGGCCAACGACGCCTGTGCCCAAAGCAGCGTGTAGCCGTCGGGCGCTGCCGCCATGACCGCTTGCGCGGCGATCGCGCCGCCGGCGCCCGGCTTGTTCTCGACCAGCACCGGCTGGCCCCACGCCGCGGTCAGCGAGCGGGCGATGAGCCGAGCCGCGATATCGGAGGGGCCGCCTGCGGGCGTCGGCAGAATGATGGTGACGGCTCGGGCGGGAAACGCGCCGCCCGGCTGGGCGACAGCGGTGGTGGTGGTGGCGCCGGCCAGCAGCGCGAGCAGCGAACAGTGAAACCAGCGGCGATCGATCTTCATGGTGGACTCCTCGAGGGGCGGCATGCCCGGGGACGGTTCGGAAGGGATCGGCGTCGAGCCGATGGACCGATCTTCGACGCGGCCGAGGCATCGCACATCCTGCGCAGGTAGGAGTGAGCCCCGACGCAGGTACCAATACTTCCGTATGAACGGGCGGCGATCGCTGCCAGCCGCACGGCGCTAAGATTGAGCAGACCCACAGCCTGGAGGCACCATGCGCACCTGCCTTGAACGATTGCCGATCGGGCGCCGTGCGGCGCTCGTTTCGCTGACCTCGCTTGCGTTCGCGCGCATCGCACGAGCCCAGCGAAGCCGGCCGGTGCGCATCGGATGGCTGGGCTGGAACGGGGCGGCGGGCACGTCGGCGTCAGCGCTCGCACTGGAGGCCTTCCGCGCGGAACTGATCGCGCGCGGCTGGCACTTCGGGCGCGACCTCGAACTGCTGGTCCGCGAGGGCGGCCGGCCGCAGAGCGATGCACTGACCGCCGAACTGGTCGCGCTCGACGCGCAGCTGATCGTGGCGATCGGGCCGATGGTCTTCGGGGCGCGTACGGCCGCCGGCACACGGCCGCTCGTTTTCTGCATCAACGGAGATCCGGTCGAAGCCGGCCTCGTCAGCAGCCTGTCGCGTCCGGGAGGCACGCTGACCGGAGTCTCGGCACTGTCGGCCGATCTGGCCGGCAAACGGGTCGAGCTGCTGTGCGAGGCGCTTCGCGGCGGACGTCGGCTTGCGGTCGTCGCCAACGAGATCCATCCGGGTGTGGGCGTTGAGCGCGATGCGACGCACGCAGCGGCCCGGCGCCTGGGCGCGACGATCGCCTGGCATCCGCTGAAGCGCGCGGACGATCTGAACGGCGCTTTCGCCGCCATTACGCGCGACGGCGCCGACGGACTGATCGCGATCCCGGACAACTTGATCAACCAGCAGGCGGGGCGGATCGCAGAATTCGCCGCCGCGCAGCGCCTGCCCACCATGTCCGGCTGGGCCGAGTTCGTGGAGGCCGGCAACCTGATGAGTTACGGCCCGGACCCGCGCGGCTACTTCCGCCAGATGGCGGGCATCGCCGACCGGCTGTTGCGGGGCGCGCGCCCCGCGGAGCTGGCGATCGAACAGCCTCGGGACGTCGAATTCGTCGTCAATTCCCGCACGGCCCGAACCATCGGCATGGTGCTGCCGCCTGCCTTGCAGCTTCGCGTCGACCGGCGCATCGGCTGACCCGGTCGGCCCCGTGCATCCACGCTGGGAGGCATTGCGCGGGTCGCTGCAGCGCCGCTATGCGACGATCTTCGTGCTGGTCGTGTCGGTGCCGCTGCTCGTATCCGCAGTCGTCAGCGCCAGTCTTGCTCATCGCCAGCAGCGCGAGGCCATCGCCGCCTTGCAGGATGCCCAGGCGGACGCCTCTGCGGTACGGATTCTCCAGTTTCTGCGCGAGGTGGAACTGCAGCTGGCCTGGCTGACGGCCCTGCCGTGGGGCGAAGACGCGACCCAGCAGCGGCGGCTGGACATGTTGCGCGCCATGCGCCAGGCACCGGCGATCACCGACCTGGTGCTGCTCGACGAAGCCGGACGCGAACGGGTCGCTGAATCGAGGCTGGAACTGAGCCGGATCGACACGCTGGCAGATCGCTCGGCCTCGCCCGCATTTGCGGGCGCACGGGCGAATCGCGTCTATCACGGCGACGTCTATTTCCGCAAAGGCAGCGAACCCTTCGTCACACTCGCGGTTGCCGGCAGCGATCCCGCGGCCGGCGTGGCGGTCGCCGAAGTCAGCCTGAAGCACATCTGGGATGTGGTCTCGCGCATCCATTTCGGGCGCGAAGGCATCGTCTACGTCGTCGACCGCGCGGCTCGCCTGATCGCGCATCCCGACATCCAGCTCGTCCTGCGCAATACCGACCTGTCCACGGTCCGGCAGGCATTCGAGTTTCGGCAGGACGGCGCCGCATCACCCCGGGCCGTGCGGATGCAAGGCACCCTTGGCAAGCCGGTGCTCGCCACGAGCCGAAGGATCGAGCTGACCGGCTGGCATGTCGTCGTCGAACAACCCCTGGAAGAGGCGGACGAACCCGTGCGTGCCGCAGTACGCGCCGCGGTCTGGGTCGCCGCCGGCAGTCTCGCGCTGGCGCTCGCCGCCGCGCTCTGGTCGGCCTGGCGGATGGTGCGCCCGTTGCGGGCGCTCGCCCAGGGCGCCGAGCGCATCGGCGCGGGACAGCTGTCGCACCGAATCCAGCTGAAGTCCGGCGATGAACTCGAACGGCTGGGCGAGCGGTTCAACGACATGGCGGGCGAACTGCAGGCGAGCTACGGCTCGCTCGAGCGCAAGGTCGAGGAGCGCACCCGAGCATTGTCCGAGGCCAACCGTGCGAAGTCCCGGCTGCTGGCCGCCGCCAGCCATGATCTTCGCCAGCCGCTGCATGCGCTGAACCTGCTGGTCGCGCAACAGCGGATCGAGCCCGATCCGCGCGAGCGCGACCGGCTGGCGGCACGCGTGGAAGCTGCCGTCGCCTCGATCAACACGCTGTTCGATGGCCTGCTGGACGTGTCCAAGCTCGATGCCGGCGTCGTGCGACCCGAGCCGTCCGCCGTGCCGGTGCAGCGCATCCTGGATCAGATGGACATCACGTACTCGGGGGCCGCACGCGCCAAGGGGCTGGAGCTGCGCATCCGCCCGCACGACGCATGGGTGTGCAGCGATCCGGTGCTGCTCGAACGGGTCCTGGGCAATCTCGTCGCCAATGCCGTGCGCTATACGCGGCACGGCGGCGTGCTGGTCGGCTGCCGGCGGACCGGTGCGGGCCTGCGGATCATGGTCTGCGACACCGGCATCGGCATTCCCGCGGACAAATTGCCCGACATCTTCCAGGAGTTCTACCAGGTCGCGCCGGAAGGCTCGGGACGCGGCGAAGGCCTGGGCCTGGGCCTGTCGATCGTCACCCGCCTGTGCGCCCTGATGGCGCATCCGATCGAGGTCCGCTCGGTGCCCGGACGAGGCTCCTGCTTTTCAGTGACCGTTCCTCTGGCGCAGCCGGGCCAGACGCCGGCATCGGCAGCGCCGGAGCCTGCGTTCGACGCGCTGCGCGGCCGCCGGGTGCTCGTCATCGACAATGACGATCAGGTGCTCGACAGTACCGCGCGCCTGCTGGCAGGCTGGGGATGCCGGGTCCGGGCGCTGAAGGCTGCGCCGCACACCGCGGATGTCGACTCGGCCCCACCCGAGCTGCTGCTCGTGGACTTCCAGCTCGACGACGGCGACGATGGCCTGGCGGTCGTCAAGCGGCTGCGCGTGGCGCTGCATCAGCCGGTTCCCGCACTGATCATGACGGGCGACGTCAGTGCCCTCACCCGTCAGCGCATCGCGGACAGTGGACTGCCGATGCTGGAGAAGCCGGTGTCGGGCCTGCGGCTGCGAACCGTGATGACCCGACTGCTTCAGCGGGCTTGAGGAATCGAGGGCAGCGACCAGCCCAGCCGGGTGACCGCCAGGACCGCCTCGGTTCGGCTTTCCACGTTCAGCGCACGCAGGATCGCCGACACGTGGCTCTTGACCGTGGGCTCCGCGAGGCCGAGCGCGCGGCAGATCAGCTTGTTGTTCTTGCCCTGCATCAGCAGCGCCAGCACCTCGACCTGGCGACCGGTCAGCCCGAGCTCCGAAGGCGTCGGTGCGGCTCGCCCGGTGGCGCGGGGGGTTGTCCATGCGCCTGCCGCCGGCCGTGGAGCCTCCGGGCCCACGGCCAGCGGCGGAATGTAGACGCCGCCTGCGAGCACCAGGCCGAGCGCGCTGGCGAGAACCTCCCGCGGCTCGGTCTTGGGAATGCATCCGACGGCACCGGCGGCGAGCGCGCGCTGCACGGTGTGCTTGTCGAGGTCGCCCGACAGCACGACCACCGCCGTGCCGACGTGCCGCTCGGCAATGAGCGGCAACAGGTCCAGACCCGATTGATCAGGCAGGCGGATATCGAGCAGCAGCAGGTCGACCGGGGGGCTTTCGCGTAACGCCGCCAGCGCCTGCGCGGCTGTCGACGCCTCGCCGATAGCCGCGTCAGGCCGCAGCGAGCGCAGTACGGTGCCCAGCGCTTCGCGCACCAGGGGATGATCGTCGACGATCAGGAGGCGCATGGAATCGGGGAACTGAACAGCCGCGATGGGACGGGACTTCCATCGTATCGCATCGACTTGACGCGGACAGGCGAGAAGCCATGCCGGTCCGGCGTCGCGCCCCGGGCAAAACCGGATCAGTACCGCTCAGGCACGAACATCTCCATGGGCACCGGCTGACGGGAATAGTCCGGATTGCGCACTCGCGACGGCAGCTCGACCGACGGCTTGTGCACTTCCTCGTAGGGCATCAGGGACAGCAGGTGGGCGATGCAGTTCAGCCGCGCCTTCTTCTTGTCGACCGCCTGCACGACCCACCAGGGCGCCTCGTCGATGTGGGTGCGCTCGAGCATCGCTTCCTTGGCCTTGGTGTACTGCTCCCAGCGGCTGCGGCTCTCGAGGTCCATCGGACTGAGCTTCCACTGCTTGAGCGGATCGTGGATGCGCCCGAGAAAGCGCAGGTGCTGCTCGTCGTCGGTGATCGAGAACCAGTACTTGATGACCCTGATGCCGGAGCGCACCAGCATTCGTTCGAATTCCGGCACCGAACGGAAGAACTCCTCGACATCGTCTTCGGAGCAAAAGCCCATCACGCGTTCGACACCGGCCCGGTTGTACCAGCTGCGGTCGAACAGCACCATTTCGCCGGCCGCCGGCAGATGGGTCGAATAGCGCTGGAAATACCACTGCGTGCGCTCGCGATCGTTCGGGGCGGGCAGCGCAACCACCCGGCACACGCGCGGGTTCAGGCGCTGGGTGATGCGCTTGATGACGCCGCCCTTGCCGGCGGCATCGCGCCCCTCGAACACGATGACCACCTTCTGGCCGGTCTGCGCAACCCAATCCTGCAGCTTGACCAGTTCCCCCTGCAACCGGAAGAGTTCGCGGAAGTAGCTCTGCCGTTCGGCGCGGCGGGCCTGCGCGCCCGGCGATCCGGGATCGGGCGGCTCGGCCAGGTCACGATCCTCGATCTCGAGTTCGAGTTCCTCGTCATAGCCATCGAGCAGATCGGCTTCGATACGGCGCAGCAGCGCATCGTGGTCGGCGGGAAGGTCCATCGTCATTACCTCGCAGGCGGAAACAGAGTCATGTCGAGCGAGCTCGATCGGTTCGGCCAGACCCGACGCAATGCTGCCTCGTGCCGCGTCCGGCCGGTCTGCACGCTAGACCACGGATATGGCCATCTGATGACAGACACGGGCTGCGTGCCGCCCCGCGGCCGGGCGTCGCCGCGGCCGGGCCATGCGGCGTCAATGCCGGGTCGCCAATGGTTCGGGCTGCGGACCGGCCCAGGCCGCCAGCGCGCGCAGCAGCGGCCGCTTCTTGTGCTGGTGCGACTGCATCCGCCGCAGGATGTCATCCAGCGTGCGAATGGCACTCAGGACATGGGGCCCTTTGTTGAGCATCACGCACTCGGCACGCCCGCCCATCGCCGCATCGGTGATTTCGGCGCGCGATGGCAGCCCGGTCCTGGCCAGCGTTTCCAGGACCTGGGTCGCCCAGACGACTGGCACATGCGCCGCTTCGCAGGCCCACAGGATCTCCTCCTGGACCTCGGCCAGCCGCTCGTAGCCGCACTCGACCGCCAGGTCGCCGCGCGCGATCATCACCCCGGTAGCAGGTCCCGACATCGCGGCCAGCAGCATCTCCGGCAGGTGCTCGAAGCCCCGCCGGGTCTCGATCTTCAGGATCATGCCCAGATCAGGCGCACCCAGTGCCGCGAGCCGGCGGCGCAGCGCCCGGACATCCTCGGCCGACTGAGCGAACGACAGGCCGACGATATCGGCATGGCGGACGACCACCTCCAGGTCTTCGAGATCTTTCGAAGTCAGCGCAGTCAGCTCGAGCGGGGTATCGGGCAGATTGATTCCCTTGTCAGCGGCCAGTCGTTCACCGCCGCTGCGCGCCTCGGTGATCTCGACTTCGACACGATCCGGCTCGCAGCGACGGATTTCGCCGCCGATGCGACCGTCGTCGAACCAGATCCGATGGCCTTCGCGCACGTGCGCGAGCACTTCGGGCAGCGTGCACGAAATGCTCGCACGCGCCGCACTGCGCTTCTTGGTCGGCGGCAACGCATCATGACCGGCACCCTGCGACACCAGATCCACGAGATCGCCTTGCCGCAGGTGCAACTGACCCGGTGCCACCGGCACATCGAAGACAGCGGTCCGGTGCGTCGCCTCGCCGGCCCGATGCAGCCGCAACCAGGTCGCGGCGCACAGGTAAGCGGTACGGTCGCATTCCACGAGCACGCCGGTTTCGTGCCGCTCGAGCACCACCAGGCGCCGGCGGGCCGAACGGGCGTCGGCCAGATCGATGCGCTCGCCGACCTTCAAGCGAGACAGCCAACGCGCATCGACCCCCAGGCTGACCTGCGAACCCGCGACGCTTTGCCCCGAACCGGCGGGCACCAGGCCGAGGCGGGCAGACTGGGTCACGCGACCGAAGGCATCGCGAACGGGCCGCAGCTTCACCACGGCCGGCCCGTCGACCACCGGTCCGGTGCGCAGCTTCGGGCCGCCCAGATCCATCAGGATCCGCACCGTTCGATTGGCTTGGTGCGCGGCCAATCGGACCTTGTCGGCCATTTCGGACCAGCAAGCGGCGTCATCGTGAGCACAGTTGATCCGCGCGATATCCATTCCGCCCTGCACCAGCGCAGTGACCAAAGACGGGTCGAAGGCCGCCTCGCTGGGCAGAGTGACCATGATCCGAACGTCGCGCTGCGCGGGCGCCGCACCGAACAGGTCCCGCGCGTGCTGCGCCAGCAACGCGGCGCCGCAGTGAAACCCGTTCGGTTCGTCGCGCGCGAGCGAGCGCCAGGGCAGCCCTGCGATCCGGTGCAGGGCACCCAGGACCTTGTCCACGTTGGCCAGAACGTGCGTCTCGGAGCGCCCCAATGAAGAAAGACCTGCGCCGGCCAGCCGGTCCTGGATCGGACGCAGGTCGATCTGGCGCAGCGCCAGGTAGTGGGCCAGATTGGCGGCGCTGGCCCGACGAGCGGGCGCGACCGCGTCGACCCAGGGCGCCAGTCCAGCCTCGCGCTCGAGCATGGCCTTGCGCAGGGACTCGAGATCGTCGATCAGTGCGGTGATCGCCGCCATGTTCCAGGGCGGTTGGCACACGTCTTCGGCAGCAGGCAACATGGGCGGACTCCAGAATTCACCCAAGTCTGGCGCGGCCAGATGGCAGACTGTTGACGGCCGGCCTCGCCGCGCTTGACATCGCTCCGTTCAATTCGTATAAATCGTTTATACGATAAATGGGAGATCGATATGAACACGAACGCCACCACCGCCCAGGAAACCCTCGACACGCCCCCTCCGGCGGCGCCGGCCCCGGCGCCCGCCCCGGCGGCGACCCAGCCGCGGGCCGGTCGCGCCACGCGCAAGCGCCCCTCGAAGGCGGCGAAGCTCGCATCGCCGGTGACCGCGCCCCAGGCGGCGGCCACCGCGCAGCCGGACGGCGCCGAGAGCCCGGCCAGCGCGGCGCCGGTTCGCGCCAAGGGCAAACCCAAGCGCGCCGCGCCCGCGCCCGCAGCAGCAAAAGGCAAGAAGGCGGTCGCCAAGGCAAAAGGGCCGCAAGCGGCCAAGGGAGCCCAATCGGCCAAGACTGCCCAAGCGGCAAAGGCAGCTAAGGCGACCAAGGCGGCCAAGGCACCCGATCGCGTTCTTTCCGCCAAACCCGCGGTCACCACCCGGCCGGCGCCCGCCGTCACGACCGCAGCGGCCGACAAACCCCGCAAGGCCAAGGCCAAACTGGTTCGCGACAGCTTCACCATGCCCCAGGCGGATTTCGACCTGATCGCGACCCTGAAGCAACGGGCGCTGGTCTTTCAGCGGCCCGCCAAGAAGAGCGAACTGCTGCGCGCCGGCCTGCATGCGCTGCTCGCGCTCGGTGACCTCGAACTGCGGGCGGCGCTGGACGACCTGACGGCGCTCAAGCCGGGCCGGCCCAAGAAGACCGACTGAGCCCGACACCGGGCGGTCGGCCCTGGCAGGCCCTGGCAGGCCCTGGCAGACCCTGTCAGCCCACCCCGCGCGTCTTGCCCTCCCAGTAAGGCGCGCGCAGATCGCGTTTGAGCACCTTGCCCACCGGACTGCGGGGCAGGTTGTCGACGAAATCCAGCGACTTGGGCGCCTTCATCGAACCGACCAGCTCCTTGGTCCAGGCGATCAGTTCGTCGGCACCGGCCGAGGCGCCGGGCTTGAGCTGCACGCACGCCTTGACCGCCTCGCCCCACTTCGCATCCGGCACCCCGATCACCGCGCAGTCCTGCACGCTGGGATGCTTCATCAGCGCGCTTTCGACCTCGAAGGGAAAGATGTTGAAGCCGCCCGAGATGATCAGGTCGCGCTTGCGGTCGGTGATGTAGAAATAGCCTTCGTCGTCGCGCCGGCCGATGTCGCCGGTGTGGTGCCAGCCGAACTTCTGGATCTCGGCAGTGGCAGCCTCGTCGTCGAGATAGCGGTCCATCATCGTCGGTCCGCGCAGCACCACCTCGCCGGTCTCGCCCGGGCCCAGGATGCGGCCCTCTTCGTCCATGATCTCCATCGCCTCGACGATCACGGTCGGGCGTCCGCAGGACAGCAGCAGATGGCCGCGCGATGGGTCGCGCGCCGCACTCGCCATCTCCGCCGGCGACATGAAGGTGGTCGGAAACCCGGACTCGGTCTGGCCAAAGGCCTGGCACACCACGGGGCCCAGACGCTGGACCGCCTCGACGATCTTTTCGGGCGCGAACGGCGAAGCCGCCGCGATCAGATAGCGCAGTGACGAGAAGTCGGCCGTGGCCGCGCGGGGGTGCGCCAGCAGCATGTAGATCAGCGTGGGCGGCAGGAATAGCGTGGTCACGCGGCGCTGTTCGATCAGCGCGATCATCTCGCCCACATCCGGGGTCGACATCATGATGGTGGTGCCGCCGAACTGCCCCATGCCCAGTGCCACGAAGCCGCCGGCGTGGGTGATGGGCGCGACCGCGAGATTCACCGGCGGCTCGTCGAAGTGCAGGCAGGTGGCCCAGGCCATCACGCCGGTCATCATGAAGCGGTTGGACGCGACGGTCAGCTTGGAGCGCCCGGTGGTCCCGCCGGTTGCGCCCTGGAACCCCTGGCTGGTCTCGGGCACACGAAGGTCCAGTGGCGCATCGGAAGTGTCGCCCAGCCATTGCTCGAGCGAGGGCGCGCGCGGATCGCTGCCGCCGATGCACACGACGTCGCGCAGCGAGGGCACCTGCGCGCGGATCTCGTCGATCATGCCCGCGGCCGACTCGTGAAAAAACAGCAGATTGCAGCGGCCGGCGGCCAGGATGTGCAGGATGTCGGGCAGCGCCGCCTTCATGTTCAGGTTGCACCAGGCCACGCCGGCGCGCAATCCGCCCAGCATCGCGATGAAGGCGCGCCCGGTGTTCGGGCTGAGCACCGCGAATCGGTCACCGGTGCCAAAGCCGCCATCGCGCAGCCGGCGGCCGATCCGGTTGGTCAGCGCGAACGTCTGCCGGTAGGTGAAGTCGCCGCCGTCGCCACTGAGCGCAAGCCGCTCGGGGTGGGTGCGAAAGCCGCGAAAATACAGATCGGTGATGTGCATGCGGACTCCTCGGTGGCCGGCGCCGGCCGCGCCCCCGCGGTCATCGATCGTCGGCCCGCTGCGATGGTAAGGCTGCAGCGCGGAACCGTCATGCTGCGGCAAGATGCCTTCGGTATGATCGTTCCGTTCCGACTTCTGCGATCGCCCCGTGCCGACATCCACCCTCAGCCGTTCACTGAATCTCTCCGGCGCCACCAACTTTCGCGATCTGGGCGGCTATCTCGGCAAGGACGGCCGACCGGTGCGCTGGCGCAGGCTGTTTCGCTCGGACAACCTCGCCGGCCTGTCGGCCCAAGACCTCGCGGTGCTGGCCGAGCTGCGCCTGTCGCGGTCCTTCGATTTTCGCGGCGTCAATGAACGCGCCACGGCGGCCTATGAACTGCCGGGGGTCGTGCAGCACAGCCTGTCGATCGAACCCACCGTGGTCCAGAGCCTTCGTGCCCTGATGGACACCGGCGAACGCCTGAACGAACACGACGCGGTGGCGCTGATGCAGCAGACGTATCGCGCCTTCGTGCACGACAACTCGTCGCGGTTCGGCGAATTCTTCACGCACCTGCTCGACAGCGATGCGCCCCTGGTCTTTCACTGCACGGCCGGCAAGGACCGCACCGGCTTCGCGGCCGCGCTGATCCTGCTGGCGCTGGGCGTGCCGCGGCCGGTGGTGATGGAGGACTTCCTGCTCACCAATTCGCTGTATCGGCGCGCCGGGCCGAGCGTGCATAGCGACGTGCCGATCGAGGTGATGGAAGTGATCTGGAAAGTGCGCGGCGAGTTCCTCGAGGCGGCCTTGCAGGTGGTCGATGCGGACTGCGGGGGCGTCGACAACTACCTTGCGCGAATCGGGATCGGCGCTTCGCAGCGCCGCCGGCTCATCGACTTGTATCTGCAGGCCTGATCCGAATATCGGCCCGCCAGCTCGCCGCGCGGCTAGCCCTGAGCTGGCCCGAGCTGGCGATGGATCAGCGCGCCGATCCCCGCGCCCAGCAGTTGCACCGCCACGAACGCGGGCGCGCTGACGGGTGCGATGCCGGCGAAGCTGTCACTGAACATTCGGCCGAACACCGCCGCGGGGTTGGCGAACGAGGTGGATGCGGTGAACCAGTACGCGGCGCCGATGTAGCAGGCCACCACCGCGGCAACCCGAGCGGCCGGGGCACGCAGGATGACCAGCATCAGGCCCGCCGTGGCCACCGTCTCGGCAATCCACAGTCCGGTGCCGCTGCGCAGCTTGGTGGAGACCTGCAGAACGCCGACATCGAACATGGCGTTCGCCAGCCAGGCCCCCATCAGAGCACCGGCCAGCTGTGCCAGGACATAGGGCGCGAACAGGGTCCAGGCGAGCTGACCGCGCAAGGCGAGCACCAGCGAGACCGCAGGATTAAAATGCGCGCCGCTGACCGGCCCGAAAACCTCGATCAGCACATACAGCCCGCCTACCGTGGCCAGCGTGTTGGCGAGCAGGGCGAGCCCGACATTGCCGCCGCTGAGCCGCTCGGCCATGATTCCCGAGCCGATGACCACCGCCAGCAGCAGCAAGGTTCCCAGCCACTCCGCCAGGAGCCTGCGCGCGATCGTCTGCATGGTCCAGGGCCGGGCGGTGGCGCTCAACGCTTTCCGATGGCGGAAATCTCGTGCTGGATGGCCATCGCCGACAGCTTGGCCAGTGGCAACGACAGCATCAGTTCGATGCGGCGCTTCATCGTGGTGAACGTGTCCAGGAACGCCTTTTCCTTGACGGCGTCCGACCCCTCGACCGCGGCCGGATCGGGCATTCCCCAGTGGGCGGTCATGGGCTGACCGGGCCACATCGGACAGGCTTCACCGGCGGCCTGGTCGCAGACCGTGAACACGAAGTCCATGACGGGCGCGCCGGCTTGGGCGAACTCGTCCCAGTTCTTGCTGCGGAAACCGTCGATCGGAATCTGGAATTGAGCCAGGGTCTTGAGCGCCAGCGGGTTGACGACGCCCGCCGGATGGCTGCCGGCCGAATAGGCCTTGAATCCACGGGCCTTGCCCAGTTCGTTGAACAGCCCCTCGGCAATGATCGAGCGCGCCGAATTGCCGGTACAGATGAAGAGAACGTGGTGGGTTTTCGAAGTCATGTCGCGATCGCTCATAGGCCGGCAATATTTGCAGACACGACGTCCGCATCATCGCCTTCCGAAGCCCCATAATTCCAGCATTCGATGACAATGGAATGACAAAATGTTTCGAGTCGAGCCGGACTGAATGGGGATCCGGGCACGACCCTCGATTGCCCCGCACAATGCCGATCGTTCCGACCGTTCAGGAAAGCCCGCCATGAAAACCGTCAAGCTCGGCCGTACCGGCCTGGATGTCTCCCGCCTGTGCCTGGGCTGCATGAGCTACGGCGTGCCCGAGCGCGGCTCGCACGCGTGGTCGCTGCCCGAGGAGCAGAGCCGCCCGTTCATCCAGCGCGCGCTGGAACTGGGCATCAACTTCTTCGACACCGCCAACGTGTATTCGGACGGCACCAGCGAGGAAATCGTGGGCCGCGCACTGAAGGACTTCGCCCGCCGCGAAGAAGTGGTGATCGCGACCAAGGTCCATGGCCGGATGTACAAGGGTCCCAATGGCGCTGGGCTGTCGCGCAAGGTCATCATGAACGAGATCGACGCCAGCCTGCGCCGGCTGGGCACCGACTACGTCGACCTCTACCAGATCCATCGCCTGGACCATGGCACGCCGATGGAAGAAACGCTGGAGGCGATGCACGACGTGGTCAAGGCGGGCAAGGCGCGCTACATCGGCGCCTCCTCGATGTACGCCTGGCAGTTCGCCAAGGCGCTGGCGATCAGCGAACGGCATGGCTGGACGCGCTTCGTGTCGATGCAGAACTACCTGAACCTGCTGTACCGCGAGGAAGAGCGCGAGATGCTGCCGCTGTGCCGCGACCAGGGCATCGGCGTGATCCCCTGGAGCCCGATGGCGCGCGGACGGCTGACCCGGGACTGGGACCAGTCCAGCGCACGCCTCGAAACCGACGAGTTCGGCCGCTCGCTGTACGCCCATACCGGCGAAGCCGACCGCAAGGTGGCGCAGGCGGTGGCGGCACTGGCTGCGGCACGCGGACTGCCGCGCGCGCAGATCGCATTGGCCTGGGTGCTGCACAAGTCCGAAGTGACCGCGCCGATCGTCGGCGCCACGAAACTGGAGCAGCTCGACGACGCGGTGGCGGCGCTGTCGGTCACGCTGAGCGGCGACGAGATCAAGGCGCTGGAGGCGCCGTACGTGCCGCATGCGGTGGTGGGACACGCCTGAGCCCGCGCCAGGACGTCACCGACGCACCGGTTCCCCGACAGGAAGCCAGCGCAGCAGGGTTTCGTAGAGCCGCTGCGGGTCGACCGGCTTGGCGATATGGTCGTTCATGCCGGCGGCAATGCACGCCTCGCGATCTTCGCGGAATGCGTTGGCCGTCATCGCGATGATGGGCAGCGCCCGGCCGGCGCGTTCGCGGATCGTGCGGGTTGCCTCCAGCCCATCCATCTCGGGCATCTGTATGTCCATCAGCACCAGGTCGTAGACGCGCGACACGGCCAGTTCGACCGCCTGCCGCCCGGTCTCGGCCGTTTCGACGACCAGCCCGGCACCTCCGAGCAGTTCGACAGCCACTTCCTGGTTGATCGGGTTGTCTTCGGCCAGCAGTATCCGCTGTCCGGCGTGATGCAGGCGCAGGCGGGCTTCGGCCTCGTCAGAGTGCGCGTCCGGGTGCGGGTGCGGGTGCGGGTCGGCGTGTCGGCCATGCTGTGGCGCCTGCTGCGCCGCGTGGCTCGCCCGCGTGCCGCACCGGACCTGGCGCAGTACATCGCGAAGCGCCGTCTCGGTGACCGGCTTGTGCAGCATGGCGTCGAAGGCGACGCCGGTGGCGGGCTGCCCGATGTGCGGCTCGTCGAATGCGCACAACCGCAATGCCGGCGCTCGCGCGCCGCCCAGCAGATCGCTCAGCGCCTGCAGGGTTTGAAATCCGTCGAGCGGCGCCAGCCGACTGTCGATCAGCAGGAGGTCGTATGGCTGACCCGCCGCCTGTGCCAGGCGCGCGGCCTGCACGGCCTGGGCGCCGCTGGCGGCCTGTTCGGTGGCCACCCCCAGGCGCGCCAACGCACCCGCAAGCGCCGCGGCGGCCTCGGCCAGCCCATCGACCAGCAGGGCGCGCAGGCCCGCGTAGGGTGCGCTCGCGGGCGAAGTGCCGGGCGCGCTCGTGGGTGAGGCATCGGGTGAGGGGTGAGGCCCCGGCTTGGCCCTGCGCCTGGCCGGCCATGTCGCAAGACTGCTCGAACCAGGCCGAAAACCAGAACGTGCTGCCCTGGCCGGGCATACTGCTCAGGCCGACCTCGCCACCCATCAACCGGGCCAGGTGGCGGGTCAGGGCCAGGCCCAGCCCGGTACCGCCGGTGCGCCGGGTGGTCGACGAATCCGCCTGCTCGAAAGCCTCGAACAGCTGGGCCTGCCGCTGCGGCGCAACACCCTCACCGGTGTCACGCACCTCGAAGCGGATCTGCAGCCGCGCGCCCTGCGTGGCAAGCACTTCGCCCATCAGGCGGATCCATCCATGGCTGGTGAATTTCACCGCATTGGAGAGCAGGTTGACCAGCACCTGCGACAGCCGGGTCGGGTCGCCGCACAGCCGCGCCGGCAGATTGCGCATGTCGAGAATCAGTTCGAGGCCCTTCTCGCGCGCGCGCCCGCCGACCAGGTCGACGCTGCGGGTGAGCACGGCATCGAGCATGAAGTCGATGCGTTCGAGCTCGACCTTGCCCGCTTCGATCTTCGACAGATCGAGCACGTCGTTGATGATCTGCAGCAGGTGCTGCGCGGCGGCATCGACCTTGCGCAGGCGGTCGTGCTGCGCGGGGTCGCGTGTGTCGCGCGAGATCAGGTGCGTCAGGCCGATGATCGCGTTCATCGGCGTGCGGATCTCGTGGCTCATGTTGGCCAGGAAGGCGCTCTTGGCAATCGTCGCCGACTCGGCAAGATGCGCGCGACGGGCCAGTTCCGTGTTCAGCACGGCCAGCCGTCGCCCGGCCTCCTCGAGCTCGCTGACATCGGTCACCACGACGAAGAAGCCCCGCGTCTGGTCGCCGGACCGGTCCGGGATGTAGTTGACGAGCAGCTGCCTGGCCGCCTGCCCGGGCCCCGGTGCCGGCAGATCGCGATGAAACCGCTGCAGGTCGCCGGCGAGTGCCGCCCGCATCTGGGGCACCGACTTCTCGAAGGCGGCCTGGCCGATCACATCGCGGATCGGCATCCCGATCGCGCGATCCGGCGCCACGCCGAACCATTCGAATTAGGTCGCATTCGCGAACCGGCAGCGCAAGTCCCGGTCGACGTAGCCGACCAGCCCCGGCACGGCATCGGCAATGTTCCGGATGAACTGCTCGCGTTCGACCAGCGACCGGTTCGCGGCGTCGAGCAGCAGGGTGCGCTGCGCGACCAGTTCGGTCAGGCGGTTTCGGTGCTGATCGAGCTCGGCCTCCTGGCGCAGCCGATCGGTGATGTCCTCCTGCACCGACAGATAACCCGACGGCTTGCCGGACTCGTCAGTCAGCGGGCTGATGACCGTCGCCGCGACATATTCGACACCGTCCCTTCGGCGATTGATCAGCCGCCCCTCCCAGGTCCGGCCCTGGGTGAGCTGCGCCCACATCTCGTCGAACACGGCGCGCGCGGTCCGCCCGCTTCGCAGAAGGCGCGGATTGTCGCCGATGACCGATTCTCGGCTGTGGCCGGTGTGGCGCACGAAGGCATCGTTGACGTACTCGATGTCCGCGTCCAGCCCGGTCACCATGACGCTCACCGGACTTTGCTGCAGTCCCGCCGCCAGCCGGCGCAGCTGGGCATCCTTGGCGCGCACCGGCCGCAGGTCGGTATAACTGGCCACCCAGGCGATCACCGCGCCGCCGGCATCGCGGATCGGTCCGATCTGGTTGGCGACGGGGATCACGGTGCCATCGCCGGCGAGCCGCGACACCTCTCCGCTGTAGTGCCCGGTGCGCTCGAGCGCCCGACTGATCTCGAGCAGCTGCTCCCGGTCGCCCTGGTCGGGCCCGGTGAGCGAAGCCACCGGCCTGCCCGCCACCGCCTCGGCCCGGTAGCCGAACAGGGCGCAGAACGCGGGGTTGGCATACGTGATGATGAATTGGACATCGGAGATCAGCATGGGCTGGGACGCCTGGCGCACGGCCTCGCTGAACAGGTCGCGTTCGGCCTGCGCCTGCCTGCGCGCGCTGATGTCCTGGATGACGGCCATGAAGCAGCCGGTCTCGCCGGGTGCGGCAATGACCCGCGTGGCGGTGTTCTGCGTCCAGACCACGTGGCCGTCCGGATGCAGGTAGCGCTTCTCGAAGGTGACCGAATCCGCATCGCCGCGCAGCACCTGGCCCAGCTGCGCCATCGCATTGGCCTGATCGTCGGGATGCGTGGACGAGGCCGGCGTCTGGCCGATCAGCTCGCCGGGCGCGCGCCCGAGGATTTCGCCCATCTTGCGGTTGGCTTGGATCACCCGCGCCTCGCCGTCGGCGACGACGATGCCCACGCCGGCATGCTCGAACACCGAGCGGTACAGCGCCTCGGAAGCACGGGCTTCGCGCAAGTACTGGCGCTCGCGCCGGCGGGTCCGGGCGACCGACCAGGCCATCGCGCTGATCAGCAGGCCACTGCCGACCAGCGCCAGCCATGCCGGCCACGCGCCGGCCCCGGCGCTCGCAACGGCGCCCTGCAGGGGCGCCAGGCCCCACCACGCACAGGCTGCGCTGGCCAGCGTGGCCGCCAGCGCAGCCAGCGGACCGCCCAGCCAGGCGCCCAGCAGGATCGGGAATACGAACAGGATCGCCAGCGGCGCGCGGCTGGCCTCGGCTGCCCCGGAGCCGAGCACCAGCAGGGGCGAAGCGCTCAGCACCATCGCCAGCAGGCAGGCGCCCGCCAGGCGCCAGGCACGTCTGGCAGGACGCGGCGCCAGGGCTTCCGGGCGAGACCGGCGATCCGACATGCGTGCAGCGGCCGAGCGAGCCTGCCGCGGTCAGCGGCCGCGCCCCGCCTTCACGAACGCGATCGAATCCTTGAACAGGTCGAGATCCTGCGCATAGTCGGCCGCATCATCCCGGTTGATCTGGATCCACTCGCGCGTGCTGGTGATGCCGGCCGGCTGAAAGGACGCGACGTTGCCACGCGAAAACTGCAGTTCGGTGGCGACGGCCGCCGGCAGGCGCAGGCCGATACCCGCGCCGCTGATGCAGGCGAACATCTTGTCGGCGACGAAGTAGGCGTCCAGGCCGTTGATCTTGCGCGCGCTGGCGCCGGGCAGCTTGAGCAGCAGCGCGTCGATCTGGGCCTTGCGGTCGGGTCTGGCGGAATCGGCGGTCAATGAAGCTCCATGCGGGGGAATCGGGGTCAGCCTCATCATAAGCCGATCGGTTTCATGAATCACCCGCGCCGCGCGACGCCCTGGCTCTGCGCGGCGCACACTCGCGGTCTTCATTCATCACCCGCCGGGAGGCCCCATGCCGCTGCTCGATCGAGACGGAGTCCGCATCCACTACGAAGTCCACGGCAAGGGACCGGTGGTCCTGCTGTCGCACGGCTATTCGGCCACCTCGCAGATGTGGCGCGGCCAGATCGCGGCGCTGTCGAAGGACCACACGCTGGTCACCTGGGACATGCGCGGCCACGGCCGCTCGGATTCGCCCGACGACCCGGCCCGCTACAGCGCCGAGGCCACCGTCGACGACATGGCCGCGCTGCTCGATGCGGTGGGCGCCGAGCGCGCGGTCATCGGCGGACTTTCGCTGGGCGGCTACATGTCGCTGATGTTCCACGCCAAGTACCCGCAGCGGGTGCGCGCTCTGCTGATCCTGGACACCGGTCCGGGCTTTCGCAAGGACGAGGCCCGCAACGGCTGGAACCAGCAGGCCGCGCGCACGGCCGAGCGCTTCGAGGAAGAGGGCATGGCCAAGGTCAATGCGCTCAGGGAGGCGTCCACCGGCGGCACCCACCGCTCGGCCACCGGTCTGGCGCTGGCTGCCCGCGGCATGCTCGCGCAGCGCGATGGCACCGTGATCGAATCGCTGCCGGGCATCGGCGTGCCGTCACTGATCGTGGTTGGCGCCGACGACACGCCGTTCCTGCAGTCGGCCGAGGTGATGGCCGCGAAGATCCCGGGCGCGCAGAAAGTGGTCATCCCGGCGGCCGGACACGTCGCCAATATCGACCAGCCGCAGGCCTTCAACGACGCAGTGCTGGGCTTTCTGAATTCGCTGCCGGCCTGAGGCAGGCGAATCGCGGCAACGTGACTCAGCGGCCGCGGGTCCGACTCAGGCTCGTCAGGCGCGTAGCCACCAGCCCCTGCATGCGCCGCAGATACCGATCGCGCACACCGACACGTTCGGCCGTCTCCCAGGTGTGCAGCAGGTATTCGGCCGCCGAGCCGGCGTAACCGCAGGCGCTGGCCATGTAGTCGGCCACCGACTCGTCGGACAGGCGCCCGGCATAGCGCGGCCCGTCGTGCCGGATCACGAAGGCGATCGCGTGCACCCGGCCCGCCGGTGTCGCCACGCTCACCCAGCGGGCCCGGTAGCCGCGGCCGATCATCTCGCGCTTCCACAGCTTGGCGAGCTGCTCGCGCAGGTCGTGGTCGGGCAGGCGCAGCACCATGCCGCGGCAGCAGCCGCCTCGCTCCAGGGCCAGCATCAGATTGGGCCGCTCGCGGGTCGCCCGATGGCGCCACTGCCACAGGCAGAATCGCCGGTGCCAGCCGTGCAGCGTGCCCACGCGTTCTTCGGCGATGGTGAGGTCGGGGCGCCACATCAGCGAACCGTAGGCGAACAGCCACACCGGTCCGCGATCGGGGCGCAGGTGCAGGAAGGCGGTCAGCGAAGCCGCCAGTTCGTCGTCGCTGGCCAGTTCCATCGCCAGGCCCTGGTCGTCGATCGGGCCCGGATGGACCGACACGATCAGATCGCGGGTGAGCATGTTCAGCGCTCGCCCTGAGGCGAGGCCGCCCGGTAGGCCTCGCGCAGCAGCTCGTGGAAATGATGAACGCCCTGTTCGCGCGCCGGATTCAGCCGCCCCGGCTGGTACGAGCCGCTGTCCAGGCCGCGCTGCACCTCGGCGCAGATGGCCGCGTCCTCGGCCTGCACGGCATCGCTGAAGGCCAGGTCGGCCTCGATGCGGGCGCCATCCCAGGCGCCCGGCGCGTACGCATAGTCGAATTCGACCCGGCAGCGGCCCTCGCCCGCGGGCAGCACCCGGTTGGTCTGCAGACGGCCCGGCAGGATGTTGAGCATGGTGTTGGGGTAGAGAAAGTAGTAGAGCGCTTCTCCCGAACCATACAGGCCGGGGGCGCTTTCGAGGGGACTGAATTGCAGACTGTGCCAGCGTGCCAGCGTGGTGGTGTAGCTGCGGTAATCGAGCAGCGCGTTCAGCCCCGGGTGCACCCGGGGCACGTGATAGCCCTCGAGGTAGTTGTCGACGTACAGTTTCCAGTCGCACCCGACCTCGTAGACGACCCGCCGCGCCGGCGCGTAATCGGCCAGCCCGCGCCCGGCCAGCCGCTCGTCGATGCCGGACACGACGGCCTCGAACGGCGGCGCGCTGTGGTCCAGGCAGCCGAAGACCAGTCCCTGCCAGAGCGCCACGCGGGCTGCCGGAAGGCGCACCGCGGACGGCACGAAATCCGCCGCGCCGGCCATGTCGGGCACGCCGCGCAGCGCGCCGTCCAGCGCATAGGTCCAGCCGTGGTACTGACAGCTCAAGACCCGCAGCCCGCTGCCCGCGCAACGCACGAGCGGCCCGCCGCGGTGGCGGCAGACATTGTGCAAGGCCCGCAGGACACCCGCCTCGTCGCGCAGCAGCACCAGCGGCACACCGGCCAGTTCGGTGGGCAGGTGGTCGCCCGGCCGCGCCAGCTGCGAGGCCCGCGCCAGCAGCTGCCAGCCGCACGCCAGCACGGCCCCGCGGTCGCGCGCGGCGGCCCGCGCCCCGACATAGGCGTGCGCCGGCAGAGCCAGCGCGCTGGCCGCCGGCTGGGCCGCGAGCCAGGACCCGACGGGCGCTGCGCTCATCCGGCCGCCTCGGCGTCGAGCAGGGCGCGCTTGCGGGCGATGCCCCATCGGTATCCGGACAGCGAACCGTCGCGGCGCACCACGCGGTGGCAGGGGATGGCCACGGCCAGCGTATTGGCCGCGCACGCGCTGGCAACCGCGCGCACGGCCTTGGGCAGGCCCAGGCGCTGCGCGACATCGGAGTAGGTGACGGTCGTGCCGGACGGGATGTCGCACAGCGCCTGCCAGACGCGCTGCTGGAAGGCCGTGCCGCGGATGTCCATCGGCAGCTGCGCCGCCGTCGCGGCCCCTGCGCCCGGCGACTGCACCAGACCGACCACCCGCGCCACCAGGGCCTCGAAGTCGGCATCGCCACCCTGCAGACTGGCATTCGGGAAACGGTCCTGCAGTTCGCGCAGCAGCCCGTCGGGATCGTCACCCAGTGAAATCGCGCACACGCCCTTGTCGGTGGCCGCGACCAGGATCGAGCCCAGCGAACACTCGCCCAGCGCGAAACGGATGGCGACCTGCGCGCCGCCGGCGCGGTACTGGCCCGGTTTCATGCCCAGCGTGCGCGGGGCATCGGCATAGAACCGGCCGTTCGACTGATAGCCGGCGTCGTACAGCGCCTGCGTCACGGTGCCAGCCGCGGGCAGACGCTCGCGCACGCGCTCGGCGCGCCTGGCCTGCGCGTAGGCGCGCGGCGTGACGCCCACCACCGATTTGAACAGCCGATGGAAATGGTGCGGGCTCAGGCCGACCGCCTCGGCCAGGGTGGAGAGGTCGGGCGCCGGATCGGCGTCGTCGATCAGCCGGCAGGCCCGCGCGACCAGTTCGGCATGGCGCTGCGCCAGCCCGGGGTCGGCAGGCCGGCAGCGCAGGCAGGCCCGAAAACCGGCACGCTCCGCCGCTTCGACGCTGGCGTGGAAGGCCACGTTCTCGGGCCGGGCCACCCGCGACGGGCAGGACGGCCGGCAGAACACGCCGGTGCTGCGCACCGAATAGAAAAAATGACCATCGGCCCGCGGATCGCGGCTGCGCAGGGCCTGCCAGCGCGCGGCATCGCCGCCGTAGCTGGGGTCGGCCAGGGTCGGCTGGCGCAGGACGGACTCGGGGGCGAGGGAGTCTGGCGTGGTGATGGGGCTCATGGGATCTCCGCAGGCAAGTGGCCGTTGAACCGGTGAAGACCGATTCTCGCGGTGCCCGCCCGGCGATGCATCCCGGGTCTTGCGATGGAATCGTACCCGATCCGAGGGGCCGATCGGCCCCCCGCGGATCGGCCCCGTCAGTCAGCCCGCGGTGCGCGCCAGCGCCTGCGCGAAATCGGCCTGCAGGTCGTCGAAATCCTCGATCCCCACCGACAGCCGGATCAGCGATTCGCCGATGCCCATCTGGGCGCGCTGCGCCGCGCCCATCTCGAAGAAGATGGTGTGGGCGACCGGGATCGCCAGCGTGCGGGTATCGCCCAGGTGGCTGGACTTGATGACCAGCTCGAGCGCGTCAAGGAAGTCGAAGCAGTCGACGCCCTCGCGCAGCTCGAAGCTGAGCAGCGCGCCGAAGTGGCGGAACCACTCGCGGGCACGGGCGTGCTGCGGGTGGCTGGCCAGCCCCGGATATGCGACCCGGGCCACGCCGGGCTGGGTCTCGAGCCAGTGCGCCAGGAGCAGCGCGTTGCCGCAGGCCCGGTCCATGCGCAGCGCGAGCGTCTCGGCGCCGATGGCGATGCGGTGGGCGTGCTCGGCCGACAGCGTGGCGCCCAGGTCGCGCAGGCCCTTCTTGCGGATCTGCTGCATGCCCCAGGTGGCCGGCTTGCCCTTCTTGTAGGCCGGGGCGATGTGCGGATAGGCGGTCCAGTCGTACAGGCCGGTGTCCGACACCGCGCCGCCCAGCGCGTTGCCATGGCCGCCGATGGCCTTGGTCAGCGAATTGATCACCAGCGAGGCCTTGACGGTGCGCGGCTGGAACAGCCAGGGCGAGGTCATGGTGTTGTCGACCACGTAGAGCACGCCGCGCGCCGCGCACAGCTCGCCGATCGCCGCGAGATCGGCCACCTGGGTGGCCGGATTGGCGATGGTCTCGACGAACACCAGTCGCGTGGCCGGCCGCAGCGCCGCCGCCACGGCCGCGACGTCGGTGGCATCGGCGAGCGTCACCTCGACGCCGATCGCGGCCAGGGTCTGCAGCAGGCTGTTGGTATTGCCGAACAGGAACTGGCTGGAGACCACGTGATCGCCCTTGCGCAGCAGCGCGATCATCATCGAACCGATCGCCGCCATGCCGGTCGAAAAGCACACCGTGCCCGCCGCCTGCTCCATCAGCGACACCTTGGCTTCGAGCGCCGAGGTGGTGGGGTTGCCCTGGCGACCATAGACGTGCCCGGGCTTGTCGCCCTGGAATACGGCAGCCAGCTCGCGCGATGAACGATACCCGTACGCGACGGCCGCGTGCATGGGCTTGTGCACCGCGCCGTGCTCGATGTCCGATTGCCGATCGGCATGCAGCACCGTTGTCGTCAGTCCCTTGGCCACGCTACCTGCTCCTGATGCGAAGCTGCGCATGAGACCACAACTGCCGGGGATAGTCACTTCAAGGGGATCGGCCGGCGTTCCAGCCAAGGATTCCGCGCGACACAGCCAAGGGCTTGCTGCTACACGTAGGCACGCAGCCGGTCGGCGTCGCGGATGCGGATGTGCCGGCCGTCGACCTCGATCAGCTCGGCCTGGGTCAGCGTGTGCAGGATTCGCGACAGCGTCTCGGGTGTGAGGTTGAGCAGCGACGCGACCACGTATTTCGAGGTCGGAAAATGCGCGCTGCCACTCGCGCCGCACAGGTTTAGCAGATACCCGACCAGCCGCTGGGCCGCGGTGCGCGTGCTGTAGGCCTCGACGTCGCCGATCAGCTCGTGCAGGCGCTGGCTCATGCCGGCCAGCACCCGGCGCGCGAACACCGGACTCGCGTCGACCGCAGCCAGCAGACCCTCGCCGGCGATTTCCAGCAGCAGGCACGACGACAGGCACTCGGCGGTCACCGGAAACGGCCGCTCGAGGAAGATCATCGCTTCGCCGAAGGTTTCACCCGGACCGACGATCTGCAGCACCTTTTCATTGTGGGTACCGGCCGAGAGCGCGAGTTTCACGGTGCCGAACAGGACCACATAAAAAACCCGTGCCGGATCGCCCTTGGCGAACAGCACCTGACCACGCTCGCCGCGCACCGCGCGCGTGCCCGCGCAGATGACCGCCAGCTGTGCCGGGTCGAGTTCCTTGAACATCGGCAGTCGCGCCAGCATCTCGGCGACATCCAGTGTCCGCTTGTTCATTGTCCGTGGTCCGACCATTGCATCAGGGCATTTTGCGTCGGACAGCCTCCGGGAAGGCTTGAGGCGGATCAAGGAATCCCGATGCCGCGCGCCAATTCGCTCAGCGCATCTCGCGCAGTGCCCGAGACGAAAGCCAGCGACCCTCGCTATCGAGCACCGCCACGCATGTGCCGGCGGCCGAGATGGCCAGCCGATGGGCACCGGCGACGACCGGTCCAGACGCTGTTTCGCCGCCGACGGTCGCACCGGGCGCCGATTCGCTTGCCAGCGCCGACACCATCCGCAGTCGCCCGCCTGCGCTCGCGCGCGCGGCGCCGACATCGCTTTCGCCTGCGCCTGCGCCTGCGCCAATATCCGCACCAACGCCCTCGAGAACGATCGCCCCCCAACCGTCGGGCGCCGACACCGCGTCGATCGCAGCGACGGGCAATCGACCCCAGGCCTGCTGGCGCCCGTCGGGGGCGCGCACCCGAGTGATCCGCCCATCGTCATGGAAAACGAGCCAGCCCCGGTCCTGCGTGCCGCGCCAGGCTGCGATTAACCGGACTGCCACCATCGGCACCGGTTCGGTGCGGCGGCGGATGTCGAGATTGACGATGCCCACGCCGCCTTCTCGGTCGACCTGGAGCACTTCGAACGGCATGCCACCGGCGGCGAGGTCGCGGGTCGCCCGCGGAACCTTGAAGGTGCGCTCGGTGAAGCGTCCCGGCAGCGGCACCGCTTCGCCGCTTCGGTAGTCGTGGACCAGCCCGCGCAACACCGGCGGCGCATCCCGGTTCCACGCGATCTCCCAGAGTTCGTCGTGCGCGGCGAAGCCCACCACGAACCGCCGGCGCGCCTCGATGCCGAGCAGCGCAGAAATTTCGCCCGCCACCGGCAGGCTCCACGCATACGCCGGCGTGAGGGTTTCGGGGTGATGCGCAGTGAGCGTCCAGCGCGCCCCCGAAGCGGAGGGCGCCACCGCGGAACCACTCCCGGCCGAACCACCTGCCGCCGAGCCGCCGACCGCGGCGTCTCCAGTTGCCGCGCCGCCGGCCGCCAGCAGCACCCCGTCTGGTCCGCTGCCCAGAGCCAATCGGGTTACCGGATTCGCCAGTTGCCGGCCGGCCTCCAGTGCCAGCGCCGGCAGGGACAACGCCCGCAGGTGCGCACCAGACGCGGCATACACACGGGCACCGCTGGCATCGACCACGAGCGGCGCAGTCAATGGCCCGGGCAGTGCCGCTTCGCCCAGCCGTGCGCCGCTGCCGCAATCCCAGCTGTGCAGCCGCCCTGCCGCCGCGTCGGCCCCGACCACCGGATCGGCCGCCCGTGCCGGCACGCACGCCGCGCCCGCCAGCAGAAAAAAAAAGACGGTCCGCAGGGACCGTCCAACTGGAAGGAATCGAGTCACGGGCCGCCTCGGCGGCGTTGAGGGCTACTTGGCGCCGGCAAGGATCCAGTCGACCAGCACCTTGGCATCGCCATCCGACACCGCGGCATTGGGCGGCATGGGAATCTGACCCCAGACCCCGGCCCCGCCTTTTTTCACCTTGTCGGCAAGCTTGGCTGGGGCCGCGGCATCACCCTTGTACTTGGCGGCGATGTCCTTGTAAGAAGGCCCGACCAGCTTCTTGTCGGGCGTGTGGCAGCCCGCGCAGTTGAGCTTCTTGGCCAGGTCGGCACTGGCCGCCGCGGTCCCGGCGAGGCCGCCCAGCACGGCCATCAGAACTACGGAGAGAACGGTCTTGTTGATCATGTCTGGCTCCGATCAGTAAACGTCGCGCTGCGTGTTGTAGACATTGAACTTGCCGGTCGGGGTGATCAGGCGCGAGTCCTTGATCACCGCCTTGAGCTTGCGGGTCTTGTCGTCGACGATCACGATCGCGCTCTGCTGGTTCTTGGCGCTCCACACCGAGAACCAGATCTCGTCGCCGGCCCGGTTGTACTCGGGCTGCGTGATCCGCTTGGCGCCTTCACCCACACCCGCCCATTCGCCGATCGGCAGCACCTCGTACGGCTTGTCGATGTTCTTCAGGTCGAACACCGCAATCGACTGGCTGATCTTCGGATCCGGGTTCAGCGGCGTATCGACCCACAGGTTGCTCGACTTCGGGTGGGTCTTGATGAACAGGTTGCCACCGCCTTGCGCCTTCAGGGTCTGGACCACCTTCCAGGCCTGCGCCTTGTGGCCCTTGGGATCGGTGCCGATCAGCGAGATCGTCTCGTCGCCCAGGTGCCCCGTCGCCCACACCGGACCGAACTTGGGATGCACGAAGTTGGCGCCGCGCCCGGGGTGGGGGATCTTGCCGACGTCGACCAGCGCAGCCAGCTTGTCCGTCTTGCTGTCGACCACGGCGATCTTGTTCGACTGATTGGCCGCCACCAGGAAGTAGCGCTTGGTCGAATCCCAGCCGCCGTCATGCAGGAAGCGGGCCGCGCCGATCTCGGTGGTCTTCAGGTTGTTCAGGTCGCTGTAGTCGACGATCAGGACCTTGCCGGTTTCTTTCACGTTGACGATGAACTGCGGCTTGTCATGCGTGGCCACGATCGAGGCCACCCGCGGCTCGGGGTGGTATTCCTGCGTGTCGACCGTGGTGCCGCGCGTGGACTGCACCTTCAGGGGTTCGAGCGTGTCGCCCTTCATCAGCACGTATTGCGGCGGCCAGTAGGCGCCGGCAATCGCCAGCTTGTCCTCGAAATTCTTTGCCTTGGAGGTGTCGACCGAACGCGCCTCGAGGCCGATCCGGATCTCGGCGACGTTGTCGGGCTTCTCCATCCACAGGTCGATCAGGTTGATCCGGCCGTCGCGCCCGATCACATACAGGTAGCGGCCCGAGGCCGACACCCGCGAAATGTGCACCGCATAGCCGGTCTTCACGATGCTGATGATCTTCTTGGTGTCGCCGTCGATCACCGCGACCTCGCCCGAGTCGCGCAGCGTGACCGAGAAGACGTTCTCGATGTTGTAGCTGTTCATCTTGCGGGTCGGGCGCTTCTCCGGCGGCACGATGATCTTCCAGGTCTTCTTCATGTCGGCCATGCCCCACTCCGGCGGGGTCGGCGGCTCGTGCTGCACATAGCGGCCCATCAGATCGACCTCGGCATCGGTCAGGTCACCTGACGTGCCCCAGTTGGGCATGCCGGCCGGCGAGCCGTACTTGATAAAGGTCTTCAGGTACTCGGTACCGCGCGCCATTGTGATGTCCGGGGTCAGCGGCTTGCCGGTGGCGCCTTTGCGCAGCACGCCGTGGCAGCCGGCGCAGCGCTCGAAATAGATTTGGCGGGCCTTGTCGAACTCGGCCTTGGTCATCGGCGGCGATTTCGGGTTGATCCCCTGGTACATCTCTTCCTGGGCCAGCGGTGAGCTGCCGGCCTGGTAGCGCATTTCGGATTCCGTCACCGGTTTCTTGTCTTGCGCGGCGGCAAGCCCGCCATGGGTCGCCAGCGCGGCGGCCACTAAGAAACGCAATCGAGGTGAGGGGTGTCATCGGCTTCATGGAACTCTCCCTGGGGGGCCATTGAACGATCTGTCGTTCGGTTCGGTTCGCGTGTGTCTGGAAAGCATTCTCTTGCTGCATCGCGACGGACTCATTGATGCGAATCAAGTTCAGTCCGCCTCGATCGGCCTAAATTGACCAAGGTCAACAAGCAGCAGCACGACGGCGCGGCAAGGAGCGCCCAGCAATGCCCAAGCAACCGAGCAAGACCCCGGCCCCACAGACCCCTGCGATCGGACGCGACGGCCCGCACTCCGCACGGTATGCGGCACTCGCACCCACGCTGCTGGCGGCCGCCCTGCTGGCCGCTTTCGCCGGGCCTGCCGCAGCCCAGGAACGCAGCGCGGATCAGGGCGACAGCCCCCACACGCTGGCCCCTGTGATCGTCACGGCCACCCGCGTGGCGCTGGGCGCCGCATCGAGCCCGGCCAGCGTTTCGGTGGTGAGCGGCGAGGCCCTTGCGCGGCGCGCGCCGCTGCGTCTGGGCGACGCCCTGGTCGACGTGCCGGGCACCTATTTGCGGGGCGCCGCCTTTGGTGTCTCGCCGCCCGCCTCCGGGCAGGCCGTGCTGTCGCTGCGCGGCATCCCGCGCACCGTGCGCACGCTGGTGATGATCGACGGCCATCCGATCAACAACGCGCTGTCCGGCGGCATCAATGTCGCCTCGCTGATCACCGATCAGATCGATCGGATCGAGGTGGTCCGCGGCCCGTATTCGGCGTTGTACGGCGGCAACGCCATGGGCGGCGTGATCAACGTGATCACCGCCTCGCCGGACCAGCCGCTGGCGCAGATACGCGCCGGCATCGGCAACTTCGGCCAGCGTGCCGGGGCACTCGCGCTGCGCCATCGCCTGGAGGGCGGCCTGGGCATCACGCTGGCCACGGGCTGGCGCGAAAGCGCGGGCTACGCCGACAGCGACGATGTCGTCAAACCGACGACTGCCGGCACCGCCACCGTGCCGGTGACGGGCGCTCGCGCAACCACCACTCCCGACGGGAGCCCGGCCTGGTGGCTCGGCAACAAAGGCGCCCGCCCCTGGACACAGCACTATGGCGACCTGGGGCTGCACTGGAACGCCGGCCCGGCGACCCGCATCACGGTGGGCTTCGCGCACACTGGGTACCGGGTTGGTTATTCGGGACCGGACAGCTTCCTGCGCAACAGCGCCGGGGAAGCGGTTTATGCGGGCAGCGTATCGGTCGACGGCGCCACCGGCCGGCGCATTGCGCTGGCAGCCACCGACTGGTTCACACCGACACCGGCCAGCGAAACCGACGAACGTTTCTACGCCCGGCTGAACCATCGGTTCGCGGACGGCTCGCAGCTGGCCGCGCATCTGGGCATGCTGAGCCATCGCTTCACATTTTCGCAGGCAAGCGCGGGACGGGCGACCTATGACGGCGGACCCGGCGAGCTCACCGAGCAGCCCAACCGGCGCATCGACATCGACGTGAGCTTGCGCAAGCGCTTCTCGCCGCAGTGGGCGGCCGTCGGCGGCGTAGCCGTGAGCCGCGGCCAGCTCGATCGGCGCACCGTGACGCTCGTGAACTGGCGCGATCAGGACACGAAGGGCAACGGGCTCAACTCGGGATCGGGGGTATCGGAATCGGTGGCTGTATTCGGCCAGCTCGACTACCGGATCAGCGACGACCTGACCGCCTACGCGGGCGGACGTGCCGACCGGGTCCAGCATCACGGCGAAGTCACCCAGAACACCGCGCCGGCCTTCGCGATCAAGTATGGCAACCAGGCGTATTCGCAGTTCAGCCCCAAGCTCGCGCTAGTCTGGCAGGCAAGCCCCAGCGTGAGCCTGCGTGGCTCCTACGGCCAGGGCTTCCGGCCGCCGGCCTTGCTCGACTTGTATTCGCGCACGGCGGTGCCGGGCGCGACGGCGGGCACCGATTCGATCAACGACGCCTCGCCCGAGCTCAAACCCGAACGGGTCCGCTCGCTGGAGGTCGGGGCCGACTGGCAGGGGCGCAACGGCGCGGGCGCGTCGGTCACGCTGTACAGCCAGCGCCTGAACGACCTGATCTACCGCCGTCGCCTGTCGCCCACGCTCACGAAAACCGAGAATGCCGCCCAGGCCGATGTCGACGGGATCGAAGCGCAACTGAGCTGGCCGCTGGGTGTGCCCGGTGTGCGGATCAACGCGATGCTCACCCACCACTTCCGCTACGACATCACCCGCAACAGCGCCGTGCCGGCCAGCGAAGGCAAGCGCCTGACCGATGTGCCCCAGACCACCGCGTCACTGGCGCTCGAGGGCGCCTATGGCAAGGCCAGCGGATTCGTGGCGCTGCGCCACGTCAGCCGTGTGTTCGGCTCCGGCGACGACCTGAACCGCAACACCGCCACCGGGGTGTACGGCGCCTACGATGCCTACACGACTCTGGCGGCCCGCATCGCCTGGCAGCTCGACCGCCGCATCGAACTGAGCCTGGCCGGCGAGAACCTGACCAACCGGCGTTACTTCGCATTCGGCCGCCAGCCGGGGAGGATGGTGTTCGGCCAGGCCACCTATCGCTGGTGACGTCGTTCAGGCGGCGGGCGGCTGCACCAGCACCGGGAAGTTGACCGAATTGGCCATGAAGCAGTTGGCGTGCGCCTTGTCGTGGAAGGTGGCCAGCCGGGCCATGTGCACGGGGTCGGCCAGTTCGACCGCCGGGCGCAGGATGACTTCGACATAGCGCATGCGACCATCCTTCATCGCCAAACGGCCGCTGCCGCTGTCGCGATAGGACAGCACCGTCGCGCCCGATTTGGACGCGACCGCCATGAACGTGAGGAAGTGGCACTGCATCAGCGAGGCCAGCATCAGTGTCTCGGGATTGAGCCGGGAATCGTCTCCGTTGAAGGCGGCCGGGGCGGAGGCCTGCGCCACCGCACCGCCAGCGAACTGCAAGTGCGTCGTGCGATCGAAACTGTCGTAGCTGAATGCCTGCCCGGGACTCGGTCCCGCCCACTGCAAGCTGCCCTCGAACACCGCTTCCTGAACCATCGTAGCCTCCTGAGATTGCCGATCGATTTGCCCCGATGGTCCCACCAACTAGGACGGGCGCCAACCGCGGCCCGCGGTCCCTTCCCGTGGCACCGGCCCGTGCGCCGTCGGACGTCCCTGGCCGCGCCCCTTGGTCCCTCTTCACTTCACCACTTCGCTTCACCACTTCACTGCACCACTGGCGCAGCACTCGATGCTTATATACGATAAGCATTCTGCTCCCTTCGCCAGCGCCCCGACCCAGGCAGCGCGCGAGGGGCTGTCGTATCCCGGACGGCGCCATCGCAGTGCCGCAAATCACCTTCCAGGACGGAGACAACATGACCCAGACCTCGATGACGCAAGATGCCTTCGCCCGGCCCGCCGCGTCGGCCGATCCGCGCCTCACCGCCGCGCCGCGCCGCCGGCTCTTGGGCGCCTCGCTCGGCGCCACCCTGCTGGCCGGACTGGGTGCCGGCGGTGCCCGCGCGCAGGGCATCGAACAGGTCAAGATCCTGTACGGCTTCCCGCCGGGCAGCGCCGGCGACACCGTCGCGCGCCGCGTTGGCGAAAAGCTGGCCGGCTCGGCCTACACCCGCACCGCCGGCGTTGTCGAGAACAAGCCGGGCGCCGGCGGAAGAATCGCACTGGACCTCGCCAAGATCGCACCGGCCGACGGCTCCACGCTCGTGCTGACGCCGTTCTCGTGCACGTCTATCTATCCGCACATCTACAGCAAGCTCAGCTACGATCCGGTGCGCGACTTCACGCCGGTGTCGATCGCCGCGATCATGCACCATGGACTGGCGATCGGTCCGCTGGTGCCGGCCAGTGTCAAGACGGTCAAGGAGTTCCTGGCCTGGGCCAAGGCCAACCCCAATCAGGCCAGCTATGGCTCGCCGGCGGCAGGCTCCACGCCGCACTTCATCGGCGCGCTGCTGGGCATGAACAACGGCGTCGACATGAAGCACGTGCCGTACCGCGGCTCGGTGCCGGGCGTGACCGACGTGGTGGGCGGACAACTCGCCGCGATGGTCACCCCCAGCGGCGACTTCATCCCGAACCACCGCGCCGGCAAGCTGCGCCTGATCGCCACCTCGGGCTCGGCCCGTTCGCCGTTCACGCCAGAGGTGGCCACGTTTGCCGAACAGGGATTCCCGGAACTCACCACCGAAGAGTGGTTCGGTTTCTATGCGCCCGCCCGCACGCCGGCGGCCACGGTCGCAGCAGCCAATGTCGCCATCAATGCCGCCTTGAAGGACAAGGCCGTGATCGACAGCCTGGCAATTGCCGGCCTGCAGGCCAGCGGCTCGACGCCGGAAGAGATGTCGCGTTCGCAGCGCGCCGAGTTCGAGCGCTGGGGCCCACTGGTCAAGCGGATCGGGTTCACCGCGGAGTCCTGAGCGACGGCGGCTGCGCCCTGGTCCGCGCTGGACCCCGCCTCGCGCGGCCTGGCGCAGGCAGCTAGCGCGCCCCAGCGCCGGCACGAAGGCGTCGGTGAAGCAACTGTCGGGACCCAGACCGTGGCCGATGAAGGCGGGCACCGCGGCCTCGACCATCTTCACCGACCCGCAGAGGTACACCTCGAAGCCGGTCATGTCCGGGTGATCGGCGAGCATCGCCTCGTGGACCATCCCGCGCCGGCCGGTCCAGCCATCATCGTCGCGGCCCTCCGAGATCACAGGCACGAAACGCACGTTGTCATGGCGGCGCTGCCAGTCTTCGGCCAGCTGCGCCAGGTACAGGTCTTCGCGCTGACGCACGCCCCAGTAGATGCTCATCGGGCGGCGGATGCCGCGCCACAGACAGTCCTCGACGATGCTCTTGACCGGCGCAAAACCGGTCGCCCCGGCCACGAACAAAATCGGCCGCTCGCCTTCCTGGTGGGTGAAGCTGCCCAGCGGCCCTTCGAAGTTCAGTTCGTCGCCGACCTGCATTGCCTCGAACACATGACCGGTGAAGCGGCCGCCCGGAATGCGCCGCACGTGCAGTTCGATGCGGGCGTTATCGTGCGGCGCGTTGGCGAACGAATAGGCGCGCCGCTGCCCGTCGGACAGGATGATGTTGATGTACTGGCCGGCGGCGAACGCGATCCGCTGGCCCGCCGGCAGCGACACCATCAGCCGGATCACCTCCGGCCCCAGGCGCTCGATCGAATCGACCCGGCCTGTGTACTGGCCGATGACCGGACGGGCCGCGCCCTCGGGCCAATCAAAATCGATCTCCAGGTCGGACAACGGTCGGGCGCAGCACATCAGCACCTTGCCCTGTTCGCGTGCGGCCTGGGGCAGCGCGGCCACCTGGAATTCGCCCGGGTCGACCGAGCCATGCATAACGGTGCACACGCACACGCCGCAGCCGCCGTTGCGGCACTCGTAGGGCATGGCCAGCCCCTCGCGCAGTCCGGCCTCGAGGATCGTCTCGCCCGGGCGCACCAGCACCTGGCCGGGCGCATCGTGCAGCGACACCCGGAACGCTGCCGCGCGCACGCGCCGAAGGCGCGGCGGCAGCCAAGGCACCAGCGTGAGCAGCGCGGAGGCCACCATCAGCAGCGCCCAGACCCTGGCCAGCGGCCACAAGTACAGCAGCGGGAAGACGATCAGGTAGAACCAGTCGAGCTGCAGGTCCGTAGGCGAAGTGCCCAGATCGGCCGCCCCGCCCTGGCTCACCACCGGCGAGACCAGCGACAGCACCAGCAGCGATCCGATCACACTCGCCATGACCGGGCGCGGCGGACTGGTCTTCGCCTTGGGCACCCGCTGCACATGAATCCACATCAGCAGCAGCACGACCAGTGGAATGCCGATATGCATGAACGCGAGCAGCGAGAAGAAGCGGTCATTGACGCTGCTGGGGTAGATGAAGTTGCGGATCAGGGTGCCCCCGAAGCCGGGCAGCCAGTCCAGCCATTCGAAGGCCGCGACGATCACGTACTGCGCCAGCCGGTCCCAGGGCAGCATGTAGCCGATGATGCCGGACACGTACACGCCCCAGATCAGGGCCACGCCGCTGACCCACGAGAACCACCGGAAGCCACGCATGCGGTCGAATGCGAAGTGCCGCACCATGTGCAGCAGCAGGGTCAGCACCATCGCGTCCGATGCATAACGATGGATGCTGCGCAGGATGCCGCCGGCGAACCACTGGTTGTGCGTCAGCGCCTCGACCGAATCGTAGGCGCCGGCCACGCCGGTCTCGAAGAACGCATACAGGTAGAGGCCGCTGCCGGCGACCAGCCAGAAGCAGGTGAAGGTGATCGCGCCCAAGTGATAGAGCGGATTGAGCCGGTCGCCGAACGCCGCATTGAACACGCTCTCGACCCGCATGAAGCACCAGCGCAGCAGCGCCTGCAGCCGAGCGATCACGCGCGCGCCTCGTTCGCCGCGCCGCGCGGATCATCACCACCACGAACAGCAGTCCGCCGATGATCGCCACCAGGCCGCCTGCGCCCATCAGACCCATGCCGGCAACCTCTCCAGCACTGCGCAGCACCTGATCGGCGCCGGCGACTTTGCGCTGCACGCCGTAACCGCCCGACCAGACCAGGCCGACGATGTGCATCATCTGCCCGGCGCCATACAGGCCCGGCTGCCAGCGCGCCAGGCGCCCGCGCGGTGCGGCATAACCCAGTCGGGGCATCAGGTGATAGGCCAGGCCCATCAGCGCCAGCGTGACGCCGACGATGCAGCCGTGATAGTGGGCGGGAATGCGCACGTTGGAGCCGTTGATGAACACCCCGATCACACCGCCCGAGGCGAACAGCACGATCGACCAGACCAGCGCCGCACGCAGCACCCGGGTGTCGTCGGTGGCGCGGCGCGCCGGTGCGAGCAGCGCCAGCACCACGGCCAGCGCAATCGGCACGATGGCCACGCCGCCGCCCAGGCGCATCGCCCAGGTCAGCAGGTTGCGGTGCTCGACCGAGGCCACCGGATAGGCCAGATAGGCGTAGGGCGTCACGAACACGCTCACCAGCGCCAGCGCGAACATCAGCAGCGTGACGCGAGGACTGAGCCGCACCGTCGCGCCGCAGGCGCTGGCCAGCCACAGCCAGGCGGCCAACATCAGCAGGGTCCAGGTGAACTGCAGCGCGTGCCCGCCGCCCCAGTAAAGGATCTCGTAGTAGATCTTGCCGGACAGCGTGCTGGGCACCGTTGCGAACGACCACGCGAAGGCCATCAGCGCGACTGCCGCCGAGACTGCCGCGGCATTCAGGCCGAAGCGCAACGCGCCCTCGCCGCCGAAATGTGTGCCCAGCCGCGGCGCGCTCGAAAGGCTGCGCAGCACCAGCACACCGGATCCCACCGCGAACACCACCAGCCCGGCATGGAACAGCGGCCGCACGAGCATCGGGATGTAGTTAGCCATAATCGGTTCGCCCGTGCCCACGAAAGCGGCCAGCGCCATCAGCACGGCCCCGGCGGCACACAGGCCCAGCGCCGCCCAGCCCCAGGCCAGCGCCCGCGCCGATCCGTTCAGGCTCCATAGCATGCCCGCCAGCGCGACGAACCAGACCAGCACCGACAGGTCGACGTGCACCACCAGCGCCACCCGAAAGAAGTCGACACCCGGCAGCCATCGATTGACCCCGGGCGTGCGCGAGAGCACCAGCAGCAGCGAAAAGAGCCCGGAGCCGATCAGCGCCGCCATCGCCAGCCACAGCCAGCCGCGAGCCAGGGTGCGCTGTGCCCCGATGGGCAGCGTCAGGGTGTATTGCACGCCGTCCTGCGGCGCGGCTTGGGATGGCGCAGCGGAATGCGCAGGCCAGGTGTGTGCGAGTGTGTTCATTGCAGTGTGATCCCGCCTTTGCCCGGGTCGAAATCGATCACCAGCACCTGCGCTGCGCGCAAGGTGACGGTGGCCTGGCGCTCGAAGTCGAAGCCGGGGCTTTGTGCATCGTGCTTGATCCGTATCGCCAGGCGATGCGTGCCCGCCGCCACCGGCAGGCGCTGGTAGAAGGCCGACGCCCCGTCGCGCGACAAGCCCGAGGGCATCGCCACATGACGCAGCGCGGCGGTGCCGTCGAGGTCCATCTCGACGGTAATCGGCGAGCGTTCGCGCGGGCAGATCAGCGGCGCGCGCATGTTCGGCGGCAGCTTGGCCAGTTCCTGCTCGGTCGCCGGCCGGCAGGCCGACACCGGCTTTCCCTGGTGATTGAAGCTGACCTTGATCAGCGCCTTCCCGGGGTCCAGATGACGGTACGGCGGCCACTGCGAGAACACACCGATGATCAGTGCGAACAAGGCGTAAAGCAGCACCTGGCCGAACCAGGCGGCGGGAGTGGAAGCGAGGCGTTCAGCCATGGACTGGGGTCCGGTCGTCGGCAGTGGGCGCCGGGCGGACCGGCAGGCTCCGGCGCAGCGCGGCGAGTGCGTCGGCCAGCGCGGCGTCTTCACCCGAGTCAGCCCAGGCCAGTGCCACGCGCTCGCGCGGCACGCTGTCGCGCAGGTGCGGTTCACGGGTCCCGGCTATGCGCTCGGCGGTCCAGCGCGAACCGAGCCGGAACTCGCAGCCCCCGGGCGCGCAGGCACCGATCAGCACACCGTCGGCGCCATCGCGCAGCGCGTACTCGATGAAAGAGGGCGGCAGCTGGCCGGTGCACAGCAGGTTCAGGCTGAGCACATCGGTCGCGGCCAGGCGATGCACGTCGGCACCCTGGCGACAGCCGAAGGCGACGATCTTCGGCGCGCTTCCTGTCAATCCCGCCAGTCCATCGCGCAACTGGCGGCGCAGCGCGTCCACGGTCAGCGTCGGCATGTCGATGCCGCTCACAAGGGCGGCGGCGCCGCGAAACGGAGTCGCCGACGGGCACGCGCCGGCGCAGATGCCGCAGCTCGCGCACAGATCGGCGTTCACCTGCGCGAGCTGGCGGCCGGCGCGCATCGGATGCTCGACCATCGTCACCGCCTGATACGGACAGTCGTCGAAGCAGCGTCGGCAGCCGTTGCAGTTTTGGGGGTCGACCACCGCCACCGGCAGTGGCGCCGGTTGCGGCAGGAAGGGCAGCCCAAGCAGGACCAGCAGCGACGCGCCCAGCAGCACCCAGACGGCCTCACCCGAGGTGGCATAGGTCAGCGGGTGCACGAACAGCAGCAGCCAGTCGATCTGCAACTGTGCCGGCACAATCGACAGGTCAGCAGGCGCATGGCTGCGCACTGGCGCCAGCAACGCCAACACGCACAGCGTCAGCACCGTAGCGGCGGCCAGCGGCCGAGGCGGGAACACTGCCGCCCGCGCGATCCGCTGGATATGAAACCACAAGCCGAAGATCAGCAGCAGTGGCACGCCGATGTGCACGAACACCAGCAGCGAGAACAGCCGGTCGCTGACCGAGGCGGCGGTCAGAAAGTTGCGGGTCAGAGGCGAGGCGAACAGCGGCAGCCGGTCCAGCCACTCGGCGGTGGCCAGCGCCGAGAACTGGCCAAGCTGGTCCCAGCACAGCCAGAAGCCGCCGATGGCGCTGGTGAATGCCAGCAGCACCAACGGAACGCCGGTGAGCCAGGGCACCCGACGAAAGCCCTGGTAACGCCCGGCCAGGCCTTCGCGCAGCAGGTGCGCCAGCATCACCAGGACGAAACCGTCGGCGGCGTAGCGATGTACGCTGCGCAGCAGGCCACCCTCGTACCACGGCCCCCGCGAGAGCTGATCGATCGACCGGTAGGCGCCCTGAACCGAGGTGTCGAAAAGGGCGTAGACGTAGATGCCGCTGACCGCCAGCACCCAGAACAGCAGGAAGCCCAGCGAGCCCAGATGGCGCAGCGGATTCAGCGACGCACCGAAGACCCGGTCGAACACCTGCTCGAGGCGGCGATAGATCGCCATTGCCTTCAGGCGCAGACTGTGCAGGGACTGCAACACGTCCATCACGCGTCGGCCGAACGCTCGACCAGGGGCGGTTCGACGGACCGTTCAGCGAGACGCGGATCGCCGCGCCGCGCATGGCCGCGGCGCAGCCGGCGCTGGTTGCGCCATTCGTTGCCATAGAACCAGATCATCGCCAGCGCGAAGGTCACCCCGCCGGCGATTTCGAGGATCAGGCCGTAGTTGTAGCGGTACGTGCCGGTCTCGGGGTCGTACACGGTGCACAGGATGCGCACGCGCTCGATCAGGGCCGCCATCGGCAGGCCGGCGGGCATCGGCGCGTCGCGCAACAGCAGGCGCACCGGCTCGCCCAATTTGTCGCGCGAGAGCTGGTCGCCATAGACCTGGGCATAGACGCGCCCGCGCGGGTCGAGCACCGACACCATCAGCACGTGGTCGAAGCCGGCCGGCGTGGCCACGTAGCGAAAGCCGAAATCGCGGGTCAGCGCATCGAGCGTCGCCGCCGGTGGGCTGAGGAACTCCCAGTTGCGCGCACCGATGCGCATCTGCGCGGCGAAGGCGCGCATCGCGGCCGGCGAATCGAAGGGCTGATTGAAGCCGATGCTCAGCACATTGAACTTGTCGGCACCGAAGTCCTGCGCCAGCTGCTCGACCGCCTGGGCCAGCGACTGGGTCGTCGTCGGGCAGACCTGGAAGCAGCCGGTGTAGATGAAGCTCACCAGCAGCGGCTTGCCCAGGTAGTCCGCCAGCCGCACCTCGCGCCCCTGGCGGTCGAGCAGGCGGTGATCGCCGATCTGGCGGCCGATTGCGGCCTGGCTGTCGCGCACCGCGCCGGGCGCATCGAGCGCCGCGGGCGCGGCGGAGGGCGCGCCGGCCTCGGGTGCGGCGGCCAATGCCGCGGCCGGGAATAGCGCCGACACGAGCACCGATGAGAAGACCCCTAAGAGGATCCCTAAGAAGGCCGCGAACATCGCCGATGAGAGAGCCCCGCCGAAAGCCAGGGCCAGCCTGCGTTTCATCGCATCAGGCCGTCGATCGTCGCCGCCACCAGCACCAGACTGAGCTGCACCAGCGAAGCCGAGAACGCGCCCATCGCCGTCTTGCGGCATGGCTCCAGCCACAGCCCCCAGGACTTGACGATGAAGTAGACGCCGCCGGCTGCGGCGCCTGCCAGGTAAACCGGCCCGGCCCCGAAGAAGCCCGGCAGCAATGAGGCCACGACCAGCGCCACCGTGCTGACCAGCACCGCCTGCGCTGCGCGCTGCGGGCCGACCACCACCGGCAGCATCGGCACGCCGGCGGCCGCGTAGTCGGCCTGCCGGGCGATCGCCAGACTCCAGAAATGCGGCGGGGTCCACAGGAACAGCACCAGCGAGAGCAGCAACGGCAGCGGACCCAGGGCTGGGTCGACCGCCGCGGCCCCGGCCAGCACCGCGAAGCTGCCGGCCAGTCCGCCAACCACGATATTCAGCCAGCTGCGACGCTTGAGCCATAGCGTGTACACCACGCCATAGACGAACGCCCCCAGGAAGGTGTGCAGGGCGACCATCGGGTTGAGCACTGACCACGCCGCCCAGCAGGCGCCGGTCAGCATCAGCGCCATCACCACCAGCCAGGCCGGCGAGCGCCGCACCGCGCCGGTGACGAAGGCCCGCCCGCGGGTGCGGGCCATCAGCCGGTCGCTTTCGACATCGACGTACTGGTTGAACGCCCCGGCCGCGGCCGAGGAAACGATCACCGACAGCGCCAGCACGATCATCGGACCCACACCCGGCCAGGGTCCCGGCGTCACCGCCATGCCGACCAGCGCGGTGATCATGATCATGAAGCCGATGCGCAGCTTGAACAGGCTCAGGACATCGCGCATCAGGCGGCTGGCACCTCGGGAAGCGGAACGGGCAGCGGCGGTGTTCATGGCGATCTCAGCTCAGGCCCCAGAGCTGCGACAGGTACTTCCAGTTGATGAAGTAATACAGCACGAACGCCACCAGGAACACCATCGCCAGCGCGAAGGTGCCCGGTGCGGCGAAGCCTATCGAACCGTAGCCCTGCACTGCCGAATTGGGCGCGGCCACCGGGATCGGCGTGAACGTGTTGCTCTGCTTGCCCGCATCCAGCCGCTTGCCCCACAGCAGCGAGCCCACCGTGACGTAGATGTAGATCGCCCCGCCCGCGATGGCCGCGATGCCGGTGATGCCGACCAGCCCCATCATCAGGTAGGCGGCGCCCGGCCATTCGTAGGCCAACGCCGAGCCGCTGAAGGCCATGTCCCAGTGCCGCCGCGACACGCCGAGCGTACCCGCACCCATCATCACCAGCGCGAAGGCATACATCGAGAAGCCGAACAGGTAGGGCTGCCACTTGGCCAGGTTGGGCGAGATCATCTCGCGCCGGAACAGCACCGGGATCAGGAAGTAGGTCAGCGCCATGAACGACAGCGTGGTGCCGACGACGACCGTGGCGTGGAAGTGGCCCGGCACGTAGATGGTGTTGTGGATGATCATGTTCAGCTGCTCGGTGCCCATCATCACGCCCGAGATGCCGCCCAGGAAGCCGAACCCGATGATCGAGATGAACACGCCCGAGAACACCGGGTTGCCCCAGGGCGCCTTGCGCAGCCATTCGAACAGACCCTTGTTGAAGCCCTTCTTGCGCTGCGCCACTTCCATCGCGCCCGGAATGGTCAGGCCGTGGATCATCGAGGCCAGCACCGCGAAGTACATGAAGTAGCTGGTGTTGACGACCTTCCAGCCGGTGGACAGGCCCGGGTCGGCCAGCAGGTGGTGCGCGCTGGCCAGTTGCAGGAACAGGATGTACAGCAGGAAGGCGCCACGGCTGACGCGCTCGGACATCGGCTTGGCGCCGAAGGCGATCGCCGCCACCGCGTACCAGATCGAGATGTGCGCGGCCACGTTGATCTGCTGCGACGAGTGGCCGAAGGCCCACCAGATCGTGCGGTAGACCAGCGGGTCGACTTCCTTGACGATGCCCACCGACATCAGGAAGGTCGGGATCAGGATGATCGCGCCCGAGGCGATCGTGAACACCGCGATGATGCAGGCGGTGATCGCGCCGAAGGTGACCAGCGGCACCGACCCCGTGTAGGTCTTGTCGCGCTTGGCGATCACCAGCGTGCCCAGGAACACGAAGCAGCCGATCAGCGCCCCCACGGCGAACAGGATCAGCCCCAGGTAGAACGCCGGCGCGGCCATCATCGGCACGTACGAGGTCATCATCACGCTGGAGCCGCCCTGGTAGACGGCGACGTTGTTGGTGACCGCACCGATCAGCATCAGCGCGAAAGCAAGCCAGGCGATGTTCGGTGTCGCCAATCGGCATCGCAAGAGCGTCGACGAGCAGAAGTACAGCACCGCGATCTCGAAGAAGATGATCCAGAAGATCAGCATGTCGATGCCGTGGGCGGTGAGCACCTGGTAGAAGGTGTCGGCCGGCAGCCAATGGACGGCCGGCCATCGGGTCAGCACGACCCCGATAGCGAGGATCCCGCCCAACAATAGGAACACCACCGCCGTGACCGCATTGGCGATCATCAGTTTCTCGGCATTCGCCTCGAACTGCAGACCCGAGCGGGGGCAGGTGCGAAATGTCGTTGCACTGGACATGTTGGCCTCCGCCTAGATTATTTGACGTAGATGCGGCCGACCATCGTGTGATGGTTGATGCCGCAGTATTCGTTGCAGACCACCGAATAGGTGCCCGCCTGGTTGGGAGTGACCGTCACCACATGCTCGTAGCCGGGCACGATCTGGATGTTGATGTTGGCCGGCTGCAGCGAGAACCCGTGGTTGTAGTCGACCGAGGTCAGGTGCAGGCGGTAAGTCTTGTCCTTTTGCAGTTCCAGGATCGGCCAGTAGCTCCACAGCCGCGCCACCATGTACACGTCGCTGCCCGGGGGTGGCGCCACCACCGGCGTCTTGTCGGCGGTCTCGGTGCGGATCGTGTACTTGTCGACGACGGCCTGCGCCTTGGCGGTGAACTTCTCGGGCGTAGTCTTGTAGGTCTCGGTCGACAGGTTCTGTTTGCCGTAGATGTGCCAGCCGACCATCATCGCGAACATGATCAGGCACCAGATCAGCGCGATGAAGATCCACGTGCCTTCGACACGGTCCAGCGGGTGCTTCCACCACAGTCGTTCTTCGGGTGGCAGGATGGCGCTCATGGGGTTCTCCCTCTTTGGAAGTGATGGCTACTTGGCCAGCGGCACGGTGAGGATGTCGATCACGCCCCACAGGGTGTAGACCAGCATCGGGACCATCACGCCCAGGAACAGCAGCAAGAAGGGGTTGTCGAGCAGCTGCTGCATCATCGGCACCTTTTCATCTGCACTGTGTGCGTCGCTCATGGCGTCTCCTCGAATCATGTAAAGGGGTTCGGGAAAGTCTAGGTCGCCATTGCCGCGATTGATTTGATACGGGTCAAGGTTCCATGCGGTGCGGCCGATGAATACCGGCTGGCGTGCGACGCAGGTACCCAACCCCCGGTCCGGGGCGGGGTGCCCGGAAACTTGTCAGGAATCCGGCAGGCGGAACGGGACAACCTGCCCGGGGCGGCAGACGCTACAGTACGGGCTCGCACATGCCCCTTCGAGCATGACAGGAGACTCCATGAGCCAAAGCAGCGTCCGCGTCACGCCCTATTCGTCCGCCCTGGGCGCGGTCATCTCGGGCGCCGACCTCGCCCGCCCGATCAGCGATGCCGATTTCGCGGTCATCCGCCAGGCCTTCCTCGACCACGGCGTCATCTTCTTCCGCGACCAGCACCTGACCCCGGAGCAGCACCTCGCGTTCGCGAGGCGCTTCGCGCCCATCGACATCAATCGTTTCTTCAAGGCGGTCGACGGCTATCCCGAGATCGCCGAGGTCCGCAAGGAAGCCGAACAGACGACCAACATCGGCGGCGGCTGGCATACCGACCACAGCTACGACCAGGTCCCGGCGATGGGCTCGGTGCTGCTGGCGCGCGAGGTTCCGCCCAGCGGCGGCGATACGCTGTTCGCCAGCATGAGCAAAGTCTACGAAGCGCTGTCGCCCGGCCTGAAGTCGACACTGGACCGTCTGTGCGCCGTCCATTCGAGCCGCCATGTCTTTGGCGACAAGGGCGGCTACGCGAAGACCAGCGATCTGGGGGCGCGCATCGGCAACGCCGCGGCCGCGGTCCAGGACGCGGTCCATCCCGTCGTCATTCGCCACCCCGAAACCGGCCGCAAGACCCTGTATGTGAATTCGGCCTTCACGCTGCGCTTCGAGGGCTGGACTGCGCAGGAAAGCGAGCCGCTGCTGCGCTACCTGTACCAGTTCGCCGCGCGCCCGGAATTCAGCTGCCGCTGGCAGTGGCAGGAAGGTTCACTGGCCTTCTGGGACAATCGGGCCACCTGGCACTATGCGCTGAACGATTACCATGGCCACCGGCGACTGATGCACCGCATCACTGTCCAGGGATCGCCGATCCCGGCGCTCGCCGCCTGAGCCCCGCGGGCGTCCCGACTGACGCCCGATGCGCTCCCAACGAGCGCGCTCCTTTCCCAATACGTCGCGGCCCGACCCGGCACGCGACGACGACCATCGCCCACGGAAGAAACGAATGAAACGCATTGTCTCTGCCCTGCTGCTGACCTTCGGCCTGGCTCTCGCAGCCGCCAGCCCGGTCTTCGCCCAGGAGTGGCCCGCGCGGCCGATCAAAGTGATCATCCCTTATCCGCCGGGCGGTCAGACGGACATCGTCGCGCGCTGGCTGGGCGAGAAGCTTTCGCCGATCTTCGGCCAGCCCTTCGTGATGGAAAACCGTCCGGGCGCGCAGGCCATCGTCGGCATCAGTGCCGCCAAGCAGGCGCCGGCCGATGGCTACACCATCGTGTTCGTCAACACCTCGAACATCATCATCAACAAGTTCGCCTATTCGAAGCTTCCGTACGACGGACTCACCGACTTCGAAACCGTGGCCCAGCTCGGCCTGGCGCCGCTGGGCATGGTCGTGCCCACCAGCATGGGCATCAAGAGCGTCGACGAATTCGTCCAGTACGTGAAGCGCAATCCGGGCAAGACCACCTTCGCCTCGTTCGGCACCGGCAGCAGCTCTCACCTGTATGGCGAGATGCTCAAGGGCCTGGCCAAGCTGGACATGGTCCACGTCCCGTACAAGGGCGCGGGCCCCGCGGTGCAGGACATCGCCGGCGGCCAGGCCACGATGGGCATCCAGGACTTCGCAGCCACCGCGCCGTTCATCCAGTCGGGCAAGCTGGTGCCGCTGGCGGTAACTGGCCCCAAGCGCTGGCCGCTGCATCCGGACGTCAAGACCTTCAATGAGCTGGGCTACCCGATGGACATCGCCGGCTGGGTCGGCATCATGGCCCCCAAGGGCACGCCCAGGCCCATCGTCGAGCGCCTGAACCGCGAGATCAACAAGCTGGTCCATTCGCCCGAGGGCAGCGCCAAGATCCTGCAGCTGGGCCTGCTGGCCACCGGTATCACGACTGCCGAATTCAGCGCCGAACTGCGCCGCGATTTCCCGCGCTGGGGCGAGATCTTCAAGCAGTCGGGCATCGTGCCCGAGTGAGTGCCGCCGGCGCGCCCGCGGCGCCGGCCGTCGTGCCCAGCGCGCGACCGGTTCCGATCAATCGGAATTCGGCCTGGCAAAGGCGTGATTCAGCGCCAGCGCGGCGCTGAACACCAGCACCGCACAGCCCTGGTGGGCCGCCGCCAGCGGCACCGACACGCCGGTCAGCAGTGTGGCGATGCCCAGACTCACCTGCACCAGCAGGGCCACCGTCAGCAGGACCAGACCGCGGTGCGCCCGCGCGGGAAGCTCGGGCGCGCGGGCGCCCCACCACAGCAGCGCGGTCAGGAAGGTCAGCGCCCACGCGCCCAGCCGGTGGTCGAACTGCACGGTGGCCATGTTGTACAAGAAGTTCTTCCACCACGGATCGATCATCAGGATCTCGGGCGGGATCCAATGTCCGTTCATCAGCGGAAACGTGTTGTACGCATAACCTGCCCGGATGCCGGCCACCAGGCCGCCGGTGACCACCATGTAGGCGGCGATGCCGGTCGCCCACCAGGCCAGTCGGCGCAGGCGCACCAGTGCAGCGCTGGCGGGTGAACCACCGCGACGCGCGGGATGCAGCAGATCCAGTGCCAGCCAGAACATCGCCGCCAGGATCAGGAAAGCGATCGACAGGTGGGCGGTCAGCCGGAAGTGCGAAACGCGCGGATCGTCGACCAGGCCGGACTTGACCATGTACCAGCCCATCGCCCCCTGCAGTCCGCCCAGCACGAAGATGCCCGACAGCTTCAGCGCGAGCGGCGTGTCGATGCGGCGCCGCGCCGCGAACCACAGCAGCGGCACGAGGAACGCCACGCCGATCATGCGCCCGAGCAGGCGGTGGAAATACTCCCACCAGAAAATGCCCTTGAACTCGGCCACCGTCATCGCATGATTGACCAGCTTGAACTCCGGCGTCTGCTGGTACTTGGCGAAGGTCTGCGCCCATTGGGCTTCATTGAGCGGCGGGATCGTGCCGACCAGGGGCTTCCACTCGACGATCGACAGCCCCGAATGGGTCAGGCGCGTCACGCCGCCGACCACCACCATCGCGAAAACCAGCGCGCAGCAGGCCAGCAGCCAGACTGCGATCGCACGCTGCGCCGGCCTCGACACCGTGGGTGCGTGACCGGTCTGCTGCCAGACGATGCCCATGTTCACTCCGCTCCGATTGCCGCGATCGTCCGCCGCTCCTTGCGAACCGGCGCAGGACACCGCCTGAAGGCCCGAGGTTAATGGCGGCACGAACCGGCAACGTTGATTCGCATCAAGCAAACCGCGCGCGTACCCGCCAGCGCGGACCTTGATGCGGATCAAGGCCGAAGGCCCGACCGGCGCCCGAGAATGCCGGCATGACCCGCATCCCCACCCGCCGGATTTCCCGCGCCTCGAACCTGCCGCGGGTCTTACGATGACCCGCCTTGCGGTGCTGTGCGCGCTGCTGCTGACGATCTGCATCACCGGATCCAGTGCATTCATCCGCCACAGCCAGACCGGCCTGGGCTGCCCGACTGGCGCCGCATGCCGGCCGCTGGCGGGCGGCGCGTCGGGCCAGGGCATCGACCCGCCAGCCGAGGTCCGGACCGCGCGGCTGATGCACCGGGTGTCGGCGATGGCCGTCGGTCTGCTGGCGGGCGTCATCGCCCTGGTCGGCTGGAGCAGCCTGCGCGGTAGCGAGCGGACTGCCGCGGTCATCGCGCTGCTGGTCACCGGCGCACTGGCCTGGCTCGGGCGCTACACCCCGCACGATCTGCCGCTGGTTACCTTGGGCAATGTGCTGGGTGGCTTCACGCTGGCGGCCGCGTTCGCCTGGATCGCGGCGCCGGCTGCGCACGAGCGCGACGCGCTGGCGGCGCTGCGCCGGTTCGGCCCGCTCGCGATGGCGCTGCTGCTGGCCTTCCTGCAGGCCGGCCTGGGCGTGATGATCAGTGTGCGCCATGCGTTGGACGCTTGTGCCGCGATCGTGTGCCTTCCCGACGGGATCATCGACTGGCGGATATTCGACGCCCTGGTGGCACGGTCGCCCGAATCGCCCGCCGGGGCACGAGCGCTGCACCTGGTGCACCGCGCTGTGGCGCTCGCGCTCCTGGCGGTCTGCGCCGTCGTCGCCGCGCAGGCACGGGGCACGGCACTGCGCGGCGCCCGCCTGGCGCTCGTCGGGCTGCTGCTCACCCAGGTGGTGCTGGGCCTGGCCGTAGCTCAGGGGCTGTGGCCCCTGTTCGCCGCGACCGCCCACAACATGATCGCGGCCTCGCTGATCGCGTTACTGGCCGCGATGGCCGCCGGCGCCGTGAAGCAGGTTTGGCCGCCCGCCCGCCAACCGCTCGCCCACCAACCGCCTGCCAGCCACCCGCCAGCCTGAGCCACGCATCCGCCTTAGCCGACGGCCAGCCTGAGCCGACCGCACGCACCGGCCAGCTCGCGCCGCCCGGAAGGCCGCCAAGAGATGACCGCCGGATCGAGGCCGTGCACAATTCGGCGGCGGCGAATTCGCGCCGCCAACGGCTTGTCTGCTCGGGAGTCCGCATGCTGTCGCGCTTCGACGAATACCTGATCCACCAGACACCGGAGCCGCTGGCGCATCCGGTGTCGATGGACCGCAATGTCTATGACCGCTACTGGCTGGGCGGCTTGTGCGATGACGCCGACGGCTGCTACTTCGGAGCCAGCCTCGGCCTGTACCCCAATCGCCAGGTTCTGGACGGCGCATTCAGCGTCGTGCATCGCGGGGTGCAATACGCGTTCTTCGGCTCGCGCCGCGCGCCGGACGACCGTGAGCAGACCGAGATCGGGCCTTTTCGACTCGACGTGATCGAACCCATGCGCACGCTGCGCCTGCGACTCGAGCCCAACGACAGCGGCATCACCTGCGACCTGGTGTTCTCGGCCCGCAGCGCCTGCATGGAAGAAGACCGCCAGGTCCTGCGCCGGGGCCGGTTCACCTGGATGGACGTGACCCGGTTCACGCAGTTCGGCCGCTGGGAGGGCGAGATCCGGATCGACGGCGCTTGCATCGCGATCGACCCGGCACGGATGCATGGCATCCGCGATCGGTCCTGGGGACGCCGCAATGTCGGCGAACCGGACCAGGGCGTGCCGCTGCCCTCGCCTCAGGCGAGCTTCCTCTGGATGCCGCTCATCTGGCCCGATCACGCCTCGCTGGCGGTCTTCTTCGAGGACGCCCAAGGCAGGCCGCTGCACGCCGAGGGCAAGACCCTGCCGGTCTACGCGCGCGCCGACCAGGTGCCGGGCGTCGAAGATCCGCGGGCGCAGCACATGAGCGGCGTGTCCCGCCGCCTGCGCTACGCACCGGGCACGCGGCGCGCGGTGCAGGCCACGCTGACGATGCTGGATGTCGACGGCGGCTCTCGCGAGATCACGCTCGAACCGCTGCTGCGCTATCAGATGAAGGGAACCGGCTACGGTCACCCGGCCTGGCGGCACGGCACCTGGAAGGGCGAGCTGGCCCTCGGCGCCGATCGCTGGCAGCTCGACACCCTCGATCCGCTGGCCCTCGAGAACCTGCACATCCAGCAGCTCGTGCGCTGCCACAGCAACGGCCAGACCGGCATCGGCGTGATGGAGCAGCTCTGCATCGGCCCGCACGCGCCCTCCGGCTTCGCGAAGCTCAACGATGGCGCCCGCTGACAATTCCGATCCGGCGCTCGCGGACCGCCTGGCCGACTACTGCCGCACCCGCCTGGCGCACCCGGGCACCGTTCGGGTAAGTGGCTTGCGCCGGATCTTCGGCGGCGCCTCGCGCGAAACCTGGCGCTTCATGCTGCACGAGGACCACGGCGGCAGGTCGCGGTCGAGACCGCTGATCCTGCGCCGCGATCCCAGCGCCAGCCTGATCGACACCGAACGACGGGTCGAATTCGCCGCGTTCCAGGCCTTCGCCCGCAGCGACGTGCCGGTGCCCGAGGCTTTGTGGCTCGAGGAGGCGCCCGATGCGCTGGGCCATCCCTTCTTCGTGATGCAGGAGATCACCGGCTGCCAGTCGGGGCCCGCACGCCTGATGGCCGAGCCGTTTCGAGCCCACCACGAACGGATCGCACGGCAGAAATGGACGATCCTCGGGCGCATCGCGACGAAGGATCCGGCCGCGATGGCCTCGGTGCTCGAACCGGTGGCGCCCGCCGACGCGTGGCGCCGCGAACTCGACCACTGGAGCGGGGTGATCGGGCGCGATGCCCTAGAGCCACAACCGATCGCGCAGGCGGCGATCCGCTGGCTGGTCGCCCATCCACCGGCGCCGGCCCAGAGGATCGCCATCGTGCACGGCGACTATCGGACCGGCAATTTCCTGTTCGATCCGCAAGGCGACATCCGCGCCATTCTCGACTGGGAAATGGTCCATCTGGGTGACCCCCTGGAAGACCTGGCCTGGGGCATGAACCGGTCCTGGCGATTCCAGAACAATGCGCTGGTCGGCGGACTGGCGAGCCGCCAGCAGGCCATCGGCTGGTGGGAACAGGCCAGCGGCCTGCGGGCCGACCCGACCGCGCTGCACTGGTGGGAACTCTTCTCGTGCATCAAAGGCCAGGCCATCTGGCTGAGCGCGGCGCGCGCTTTCGAGAGCGGCGACAACTCCGACCTGTTGATGGCGTTCGCCGCGTGGATGCTGTCCAACAGCCAGGATCGCGCGGTGCTGGAACTGATGGGGCATCTGCCATGAAACCTGAAGTGTCCACGGTGCTGGCCGCCGTGTCCGGACTCATCTCGCGCGAGGTCGCGCCCGCGCTCGGCGACACCTACCTGAGCGAGCAGCTGCTGCGATCCGCCGCGCTGCTCGGGGCTGTCGGAGAAGAATTCGACCGTGCCGCCGCGCGCCGCGTGCAGGAGAACCAGGCGCTGCGCCGGATCTTCGGCCAGGCGGCCGCGCTCGTGCGGCCTCGCGAGCCCGACCTGGCGACGGCGCTGGCCGGAGCCGCGGACGGGTCGGACCTGGATGACCTGCGCGTGAGCCGGCTGGACGCCGACAATCATCACCTGCGCGCGCTGCTGATCCGGCTGCAGGCGTGGGCCGAAGCCGAGCCGACACCGGCGGCCCAGGTGCTGCTGGCCGCCATATGGACCGAACTGCGCGACAGCACCGAGCGCCGGATGCTGTCGATGAGCCGACTGTAAGACTGCCGGCTGACCGGCGGGAGAATTACGCCCCATTTCCCCGACTGTTCCGGCGATCAAGAATTCACCACGAATGTCATCCTCGGGAGTGGCTCCTCCAGCCCCTTCAAACTTCCCCGAGGAACTGTGGACATGTTCGTGATCAAGACGCGCCGGCAGGCTGAACGGGATGAAGCAGCACTCGTTCGCCGGATCGACCAGCAGTTCCAGCAGGTCCTGCTCGCCGCCGTCTCGGGCGACTTCACCCGGCGTGCCGACCCGGCCGCGCTTCCCGCCGACCTGGGCGGCACCGCCCACCTGCTGAATCGGCTGCTCGACAGCCTGCAGGGCCTGGGCAAAGACGTCGTCGAGCTTTCGCACGCCCATGCGCGCGGCGAACTCGACACGATCCTGGAGACCCGCACGCCCGGCGGCGACTTCGCGCGGATTGCCAGTGCCGTCAATGCGCTCGCGGGCGCGCAGGCCGGTATCGTGCGGACCCTCACGCAGTCGCTGATCCGCCTGGCCGACGGGCAGCTCGACGAGTCCGCACCGGCACTGCCCGAAGGTCATCGGCCGCTCGCCGATGGCCTCGAGACCGTGCGCGCCAGCCTGAACGCGGTGATTGCCGAGTTCGACCGGATGGCGCAAGCCCACGCGGCCGGCGACATCGACGCGACCGCCGATCCGGCACGACTGCCCGGCGCCTTCAAGACCCTGGCCGGCGGCATTAACGCCATGGTGGGTGGACACCTGTGTGCCCAGCGCGAGGCCATGGCGGTGGTCGCGGCCATGGGCGCAGGCAATCACGACGCGCCAATGAGCCCGCTGCCGGGCCGGCATGCCTTCGTCAGCTCCACGCTGGACGAGCTGCGCGTGCACTTGCGCGCCAACGCCGCGATTGCGCTCGAGAATGCCCGCATCCGCCTGGCCCTGGACGACGTGCCCAGCGCGGTGATGATCGCCGATAACGAGGGCTTCATCCGGTATGCGAACAAATCGGTCGTCACGCTGCTCAGGCGCATCGAGAGCGACCTGCGCGGCGTGGTGCCCAGCTTCGACGTCAACCGGATCGTCGGCTCGCACTTCGATGTCTTCCACCGCAATCCGCACCACCAGCGCAGCATTGTCGAAGGGATGAAGCAAGCGCATCGCGCCAACGTCCTGTTCGGACCGCACAGCATCCGGCTGATCGCCTCGCCCATCGTCGACGCCAAGGGCGCGCGCGCCGGCGCGGTGCTCGAGTGGGTCGACCGCACGGCCGAGGTTCGCGCCGAAAAGGAGATCACCGAGCTGGTCCAGGCGGCCGCAAGCGGCGACTTCACGCGCCGGCTCGACGCCGAGCGCAGCGAAGGCTTCTATCGTGTGCTCGGCGAACACATGAACAAACTCTTCGGCACCACCGAAGAGACCCTGGCCGAGGTCTCGCAGGCCTTGAACCGGATCGCCCAGGGCGACCTGAGCGCCGAGCTGACCGGCCGCTTCGAAGGCGTCTTCGAGCAGCTCCAGACCGATGTCAATCGCATGGTCAGCCAGCTCGGCACCACGATCGCCGATGTGAATTCGGCGGCCGATGCCCTGACCTCGGCCGCCGGTCAGGTGTCGAGCACCTCGTTGTCGCTGTCGCAGTCGGCTTCCGAACAAGCCGCCAGCGTGGAAGAGACAACGGCTTCGCTGCAGCAGATGGCCGCCTCGGTCAAGCAGAACTCCGAGAACGCCAATGTCACGGACGCAATGGCCGCGAAGGCCGCCAAGGAAGCCGTCGCCGGCGGCGAAGCCGTGACCCGGACGGTCGAAGCGATGAAGTCGATCGCCACCAAAATTTCGATCATCGACGACATCGCCTACCAGACGAACCTGCTGGCGCTGAACGCGGCGATCGAAGCGGCGCGCGCGGGGGACCACGGCAAAGGGTTCGCGGTGGTCGCCGCCGAGGTGCGCAAGCTCGCCGAACGCAGCCAGGTCGCCGCGCACGAGATCGGGCAGCTGGCCACCTCGAGCGTGCAGATGGCCGAGCAGGCGGGACAGGTGCTCTCGCAGATGGTGCCTACGATCAACAAGACCAGCGAACTGGTGCAGGAGATCTCGGCGGCCTCCGGCGAGCAGGCGGCGGGCGTCAACCAGATCACCCGCGCGATGAGCCACTTGAACACCGCGACCCAGCAGAACGCCTCGGCTTCCGAGGAGCTTTCGGCCACGGCCGAGGAAATGACCGGGCAGGCGGCGCAGCTGCAGGAGATGATGGCCTTCTTCAGCCTCGGACGGCAGTATCAGCGCAGCCGATCCCAGCGTGGCACGCCGATCGGCGGCACGTCCCGCCAGGCCTCGGCCGACAGCCCGCATCCCGCGCCGCCGGCACGCGGCCCCCGTCACGAGCCTGCGGCGCGCCCGCGTGCGCGCGACTCGGGCGGCGTCGACGAAGGGAGATTCGGCCGGTTCTGAGGCGCCGGCAGGGCCGCCGCGACGTGCCGTCCCGGCGGTCGGCCACAGCACCGGATCGAGCAGGGACGACAAATCCCTTACACTGGGTCCATGTCCGGCACCGAAGATTGGTCCTTCCCAGAGGACTTGCAGCCCAAGCAGGCTGAGCAGCGCTTCGATCTCGAAAGAGTCTTCGACGCGATGGTCGCTATTCGCGCCGAAGTTCCCGAAGACGCCTTCACGGCCCAGACCCTCGGTACCGAGCGCGGCGGCAACGGGATCGTGATCCGCGAGGACGGCATCGTCCTCACTATCGGCTACCTGATCACCGAAGCGCGGACCATCTGGCTCACCAGCAACCGGGGCGTCGTCGTGCCCGGTTATCCGCTGGCCTACGACCAGGCGACCGGCTTCGGCCTGATCCGCGCCCTGGGCTCTCTGGGCGCGCCGGCACTGGCGCGCGGCAGCGCCGTCGCCGCGCGGCGCGGCGACAAGATCCTCGTCGTCGGCCACGGCGGACGGCGCCACGCGCTGCAGGCCAAACTGTCCGACAAGCGCGAATTCGCCGGCTACTGGGAATACCTGCTCGAAGAGGCGCTGTTCACGTCGCCCGCCCATCCGGAATGGAGCGGCGCCGCACTGGTCAACGAAGAAGGCCAGCTGATCGGCGTGGGCTCCCTGCTCGTGCAGGAAGCCCTCGAAGGACGCACCGTCCAGGGCAACATGGCGGTCCCCATCGACCTGCTCGAACCCATCCTCGAAGACCTGCTCACCACCGGGCGATCCGGCTTCCTGCCGCGGCCCTGGCTGGGCATGTATGCCGGCGAGGCCGAGGGCCAGCTGATGGTGGGCGGCGTGGCCGCCGGCGGGCCGGCCGAGAAGGCCGGCGTGCGTCAGGCCGATCTGATCATCGATGTCGCCGGCAAGCGGGTGAGCACACTGGCCTCGTTCCTGCGCGCGGTCTGGCAGCTCGGCCCGGCCGGCACCCGAATCCCGCTGACGCTCGCGCGCGAGGGCGATGTGCAGCGGCGCGAACTGCTCTCGGTCGATCGCAACGACCTGCTCAAGCGGCCCTCGCTGCACTGAGGAACGCCGGCGCGCCGACGCCGGACCTGCGCACCCGCGTCACCGCCCGGTGCTGCGATCCAGGAACCTGATGATCCGTGCCGCCAGTTCACGCTGGAACGGTTCGCGCTCGAACCCCGCCGGATCGGTGCCGGCCTGGGCCAGCATCGCGCGGCGTTCGGCGGGCAGCGAGGTCATGAACGAGTAGTGCCCGGCGCGGGGCTCGACCTGCAGCGTCGCGCGCGGCGCCATCGCCGCCCAGGGCGCGCCATGAAAGCGCGGCACCAGCAGCTCGTCAGCGGCCGCGGTGATCACCATCAGGGCCGGGCGCAGCGAGCCCAATGACTCGGGCTGCAAGGGCACGGTCAGCGGCGCCAGCAGGATCGCTGCCCGCACCCGCGGATCGGCGGCGCTCGCCGGCATCGGCGCGTCGGCCGCCAGCTGGTAGCGCGGTCCCGCCATGCCAGGGGCGACCGACACATTCGGATCGGCCAGTGCGCACATCGGATCGGCGCCAGCGTTCGCGGCGCAGTGATCGATCACGCGCTGCACATTGCCGCTCGCACCGGCCACCACCGCCGCCGTGTAGCCGCCGGCCGAATGTCCGATCAGCGCCACCCGCGAGGCATCGATGCGCAGATCGCCCAGCAGGCCACCGGCAGCAGCCCCTGCCGCGCCGTCACGGTCGAGAAAGGCCTGCAGCAGCGCCCGCAGCTGCGCCGGGCGCTCGCTAAAGTATCGGGCGTCGGCAACCAGGGAACGATCGCGATAGTTGTCGCCCGGGTGTTCGAGCATCACGACCACATACCCGGCCCGGGCCAGTGCCGCGACCATGTCGGCATGCCCGAGCAGGCTGCCGCCGGTGCCGTGCGAGACGAACACCACCGGCCAGCCGGCCGCGGGTGCCGGCGCGGCGGACGCGCCCATGGCAATCGTCATCCGGTAGGGGCCGAAGTCACGCAACGCGGCTTCGGAGCGCGTCGGGTAGGTCAGGGCGATCGGCATGCTGACCTGGCGGTACGGGATCGCGCCCATCCGCATGCCGGCGTTGAAGGGCGCCGGCTCGGCGGCGCGCGCCGCAGGCAGTGCGGCGCAAAGCGCGCCGGCCATCAGCAGGGCCGGGGCGATCCGTGCGGTCCATCGGCGCAGGGCGGTCACGGGCTTGGCGGTCATCGGGTTTCTCCTTGAAAGAGAGCCGATCGTGACGCCGGCGCGGCCCGCGGCCCCCGCCTTGCGACCAGCAGCGTCTGGCGGTCGCCAGCCGTCCGCTGGCCGGCGCGAAGCGAATTCGAGTGATCGCTCTATTCCGCCCGGCCAGGGTCCTGACGATTCGCAATGCAACTGACAGCAGGCGATTTCAGACTGATGAAAACGATGATGCCAGTGCCGCAGACGGGCCGTGTCATCAGGAACCTCAACGAACGGAGACCCTCCATGACCGTCAGCTCCGCCGTCAGGATCGGCACCGAAATCCTGGTCAACAGCGCCACCGACGGCGACCAGAACAGCGTCCAGATGGCACGCCTGGCCAATGGCGGTTTCGTCGTCACCTGGGTCGACTGGGACAGCCACGGGCTGGGCGGCGCCACCGGCGACGACTCGGCCTCGGCGGTCAAGGCGCAGGTGTTCGCCGCCAACGGTGCGAAGCTCGGGCCCGAGCTGCTCGCCAACTCGGCCATCATCGGCTGGCAGCAGGATCCGAAGGTCGCCGGCCTGAGCAACGGCAACTTCGTGGTCACCTGGACCGACGGCTGGGACTTCTTCAGCTACGGTGACCACAACGGCAGCCTGGGCGTGGGCGGCGCGGGCGGCGACGACAGCGGCAAGGCCGTCAAGGCGCAGCTGTTCAGCGCCGACGGCACCCGCATCGGCAGCGAGATCCGCGTCAACACGACCACCTGGATCTCGCAGACGGCCCAGCAGATCGTGCCGATGGCCAATGGCGGATTCGCGATCGCGTTCTCGGACTTCAACGTCGGATGGGACGAGAGCGCCTACGTCACCAACGGCAATTTCCCGGGCACCAAGATCCAGCGCTTCGACGCGACCGGCGCGAAGGTCGGCGGCGAGATCACGGTGCCGGGCAAGTACCAGTGGGCGCCGCAGATCGCCGCGCTGGCCAACGGCGACATGGCGGTGACCTGGCAGGACGGCCACTACAGCGTCGAAGACATCTATACCCAGGTCTACACGGCTGCCGGCGCCGCACGCGGCGGGCAGATCCTGGTCAACGCCGGAGGCACCGGCACCAGCTTCTCGGCACAGAAGGATCAGCGCATCACCGCGCTGACCGGTGGCGGTTACGTCATCACCTGGACCGACGACAACAAGGGACCGGGCGGCGCGACCGGCGACAACAGCAACAACAGCATCAAGGCGCAGGTCTTCGACGCCGCCGGCGCCAAGATCGGCACCGAGATGCTCGTCAACACCCAGACCGAGCTCTACCAGCAGAACGCGCGCACCGTCGCGCTGGCCAATGGCGGCTTCGTCGTGGCCTGGGAGAACTGGACGCCCGACTACTACCAGGCGCAGGACGTCAATGCGCAGATCTTCACCGCGGCCGGCGCGCGCGTGGGCACCGAACTGCTGCTCAGCGACGCCACCAGCGGCTGGCAGGCGAGCCCGCGCCTGACCGCGCTGGACGATGGCCGTTTCGCGGTCAGCTGGGTGACCGGCTACGAGGAGGTGCGCGCGCAGATCTTCAGCGCCGACGGTCAGAAGAGCGGCGCCGAGATCTCGGTCAATACGGCCACCGCCGGCTACCAGGACAGCGCGCAGATCCTGGCGATCGGCGCCGGCAACCTGGCCGTCGTCTGGGACGACCGCAGCTATGGCAACGGCGGGGCCAGCGGCGACACCAGCGGCTACGCGATCAAGGCGCAGGTGCTCGCAACGAGCGGCCAGACCCACACCGGCGGGGCCGCCGCGGATGTGCTGCTGGGCGCCAGCGGCAATGACGCGCTGATCGGCCTGGCCGGCGACGACACCCTCACCGGCGGCGCCGGCAACGACTCGCTGGACGGTGGCACCGGGCGCGACGTGGCCGCCTACACCGGCACCAGCACACGTTTTCATGTCGACCACATCGGCGCCGGCTGGCGCGTGACCAACACCACCGGCGCCGAAGGCACCGACACCCTCGCGGCCGTCGAACAGCTGCGCTTTGCCGACAAGACCTTCGAGCTGACAGCCCCGGCCCGCACCACCGCCCCGGTCTACGGCGGGCAAGGCGACTTCCTGTTCGACCCGGTCTTCTACCTGCTGAACAACGCCGAGCTCGTGCCCACGCTGAACGCGGCCAGCGCCGCCCAGCACTACCTGAAGTTCGGCGCCGCCGAGGGCCGCGCGCCCACCAGCTGGTTCGATGCGACCTACTACGAGAACCGCTGGGCCGACCTGCGCCCGCTGGCCCTGGACGACGCGACGCTGTTCATGCACTACAACAAGTTCGGCGTCTGGGAAGGACGCAGCGCCGGCCCGGCCTTCGACCGGTTCGACGGCAACCGCTACCTGAGCGACAACCCCGACGTGGCCGCCTACGTCAACGGCCACATCGCCGACTTCCTGGGCAGCCGCACCAATGGCGCGATTGCCCACTACGTGATCTACGGCGAGGCCGAGCAGCGCGCGGCCTTCGAGACCACCGGCACCCAAATCCAGCTCGACTACAGCGCCGATCTGTTCTGACTACGGGCGGCGGGTTTCGTCAGCCCTGCTTCACATAGGTGAACATCGCGGTGTGGTCCGCCCCCTTGGGCAGCGCCGCCTCGGCCTGCTGCCACATTCGCGCGCAGGCTTCCATCAGGGCGCGCTCGCTGTCCAGCGACTGCATCAGCGCATGCGCGGTATCGAGATCCTTGCGCATCAGCGCCGCCGCGAAGCCCGAATTGAAGGTGCCGGACAGCATGAACTGCTCGACCTTCACGTCGGTGGTGTTGTTGCGTCCGGTCGAGACGTTGAACACCCGATTGGCCACCGACGGGTCGATGCCGAACTTCTCGGCGGCGACCAGTGCCTCGCAGGCGGCCACCAGCCCGGCGGCCGACACGTAGTTGTTCAAGGCCTTGACCGCATGGCCGGCGCCGGGCGGGCCGACAGGCACGATGCTCTTGCCCATCGGCTGCAGCAGCGGCAGCGCCCGCTCGACGTCGCCGCTCGCGCCCCCGACCATGATCGCCAGCGATCCGTCGACGGCGCGCCGCACGCCACCCGACACCGGCGCATCGACCAGGGCGATGCCCATCGCCGCCAGCTTCGCCTGATTGGCGCGCGTGGCATTCGGGTTGGACGAGCCCATGTCGATCAGCAGGCTGCCCCTGGGCAGGCTCGCGGCAAATCCGTCGCTCCACAGCAGCGCGTCGACAATGGGGCTGTCGGGCAGCATCAGGATGATGGCTTCGCAGGATTGCGCGAGCAGCGCCGCGGAGGCGGCAGCCGTCACGCCAGGCACCGCGGACAGCGGCGCCAGCGCTTCGGCCCGCCGGTCGTGGACCAGCACCGCGTGCCCCGCCCCCGCCAGCCGCTCGACCATGGGCCGGCCCATCTGGCCGATCCCGATGAATCCGATCGGCTTGCTCATCAGATCCCCTGTTCCTTGAAGACTTCGCGCGCGACGCGGAAGCTGTCGATCGCCGCCGGCACGCCGCAGTAGATGGCTGCCTGCAGAAATACTTCCGAGATCTCGGCCTTGGTCAGGCCGTTGTTGATCGCGCCCAGCACATGGAGCTTGATCTCGTGCGGCCGGTTCAGGGCGGTGAGCATCGACAGATTGATGATGCTGCGGGTCTTGCGGTCCAGGCCCGGGCGATTCCAGATCTCGCCCCAGCAGTATTCGGTGACCAGCTCCTGCATCGGGCGGTTGAAATCGTCGGCGCTGGCGATCGACTTGTCGACGTACTCGGCGCCGAGCACTTCGCGACGAACCTTCAGGCCTTTGTCGAACAGTTCTTGATTCATGGTTTGCACTCCTTCGTGTGGCTGGCGGGACGGGGCCGGCGGCGCTGCGCCGGCCGGTGGAAAGTTCAGTCGGCGCAGACACCGGCGCGCCGGATGACCGGCTTCTGCTGTCGGATCATCCGGCGCCCCGGGAAGCGGTCGAGGGCAGCGCATCGGCTGCACCATCGAGCAGTTCGAGCGCGGCGGCGCAAGCCCGGCGCACATGCAGCCGGGCCGCCTGTTCGGCGCCGGCTTCGTCGCCGGCCTCGATGGCATCGACGATGGCGGTGATCTCGGCGATGCTATGCGCCAGCCGGCCGGGCCGCGACAACGAGGCTCGCCGCAGCAGGCTGATGCGCGCCAGCAGCTGGCGCATCACCTGGGACAGCGTCTGGTTGCCACAGCCGCCGAACAGTGCGTCATAGAACAGGGCCTTGGTCGCGACCAGTTCGGCGCGATCCATACGCCCGGCGGCAATGCGCTGCAGAGTCCGAACCGACTGGCGCATCTGGGCGATGGCGCCCGGATCGGGCCGCGCGGCCAGCAGCCGCGCCGCCATGCCTTCGAGCGCCTCACGCACCGTGAAGATCTCAGCCGCCTGCTCGCGGGTGATCACCGCCACGGCAGGTCCGCGGTGAGCCACGATCTGCACCAGCCCTTCGCCGGCCAGGCCACGCAGCGCCTCGCGCAGGGACGGTCTGCTGATGCCCAGGGCCTCGCAGAGTTCGCGCTCGACCAGACGTTCGCCCGGGGCAAGACGGCCCTCGACGATGGCGTCGCGCAACCGGACCTCGGCATGCTCGCGAATGGTGGGTCTGTCGATGCTGTCGAGGCGCGCAAGGGTCATGGCGATGCAAGCTTGAACATTGTCTGACATTCTGTCAATCAGACAAACAAGCACCGCGCTCGTTGCCAGGCAATACCAGGCGACACCCGCGTCCGCCTGCCGGGAATCGGAACGAGGTACCGGTGCCATTGCCCCTGGCCGGTGTCGGCATTTTGGGCGGGCCGAGCGTGTCTGCCGATACGCTTGCGCCCGTTCCATCGAGCCCATCCCCCGGAAGAACTCAGATGCGCGCCCGGCGAGCGCTTGCCCACCTGCTGATGATCGTGTCGCTGACGCTGCTGCAATGCCTGCAGCCGCTGCTGCACGCGCATCCCCGGCAGGCTGGCGCCGCGAGCGGCTCAGCCCCCGGCACGGCCCGCATTCACCTGCCCGATACGATGGCCTTCAAGGCCGCGGGGCAATGCGATGGTTCGGTGCCGGCCACCATCACCGCACAGGACGAATCTCGCCGCGTCGCGCTCGATCTTCACGCCCATCCGGCCCCGGTTCCCGAGCGCCGCCTGCCCGGCACCGGAGATACCCACGACCCGCCGCCGGCCTGGCACACCCGCGCCCTGCCCGACGACCCTTTCCAGATCGTCAAGCCGCCCCGCGGCCCCCCATCGCTCTCCTGAATTCCGCCTGAGATCCGCCGAGCCCCCGGGCTTCGGCGAACTACCCGCGCGCGCCCTCGTCGGCGTGCCCCGGGGCGATTCGACCTGGAGAGCCACTTTGACTTCAACCCCGACCTGCCCGCTGTGCGCGGGCCAGCGCTGTTTTCCCGCCTCGCATCGCGACCGCGATGGCCGCCCGCTGAGCAACTACCTGTGCCATGACTGCGGGTCAGGGCCTGTTCACACTACGGGAAGGCACGCGCCGTAGTGTGAACAGGCCCTCGTTTTCGACCCGCCACCCGCCCGCGACCAGCTCGACGCGTGGTACGAGCATCACTATCGACAGGACTACAAGGGCGTGTTCGAGCCTCGTGCGCACCACGTGCTGCGCGCCGGCCGCGCCGCACTGTCGCGCCTCGCGCGAATCCGGCCGCTGCTGGCCGGACAGCCGCGCGCGCTCGATGTGGGTTGCGGAGGCGGCGAGATGCTGTACCTGCTGACCCACCTGGGCCGTGCGCGGGCCGAAGGGCTGGAACCGAACCGGGGCTACGCGCAGCACGCCCGCGAACGCCTGGCACTGCCGGTGCACGAGGGATTCGTCGAGCGCGGCGCGCAGATCCGCGGCGACTACGACCTGATCACCCTCCACCATGTGCTCGAGCACCTCGCCGATCCGCGCGCGGCGATGCGCATCCTGCATGGCTGGCTGCGCCCGGGAGGGCATCTGGTGGTCGAGGTGCCCAACGTGGAGGCCACCTGCCAGGCGCCGGCTCACACCTTTCACCGCGCGCACCTGTTCACCTGGGGCCTGCCAACGCTGGAACGGCTGGGGCTCGAGACCGGACTGGCGCCGGTCGCTTCGCAAGTGTCCGGCGACGGCGGCAACATCGACGTGATTTTTGTGCGCGACGACCGCCTCGACCTGCCAGCCGGGGTCATCCGCGCCCATACCGACGGGTACGGGCAGCGCGTGGCGGCAGTGCTGCGCAGCCACACCCCGATGCGCCATTACCTGTCGGTGCGTCCGGCGCGCCGTCTGGCCACCCGGCTGCTTCGCCAGATCGGAGAACGCGCCGCCGTGCGCCATCCCGCCGGGCCGCGGGGGATCCTGGACGCGCTGGTGGCCCAGGCGCGCGCAACAGGCCTGTTCCCAGCCCGGCCCCTGGGCACATGAGCGTTCAGCCGGGGGCGGCCGGTCCGTCGTCGCTGGCGACCACCCCCGCCTGCAGCAGCGCGCCGATCTCGTCGTCCCGATACCCGGCCTCGCGCAGCAGGCTGCGCGTATCGGCGCCCAGCGCGGGCGGTCCGCGCCGCACCCCCAGACGCTCGCCGCCCAGCGTGAGCGGCAGCAGCGCGGTGCGCGTCTCGATCACGCGGCCAGCACCGCTGCCGTCGGCGGGCACCGTGATCGGCGCCAGGCCGCCAGTGGCGAGCAGGTGCGGATCGTCGAAGAGTTCCTCGGGCCGCGTGATGGGCGCGTAAGGCAAGCCCACCCGTTCGAACCGATTCATCAGGTCGGACGCGGCGAATTCCGCGAAGCGAGCGCGCAGCTCCGGAATCAGCCACTCGCGGGCGCGCACCCGGTCGTTGTTGGAGCCCAGCCGGGCGTCGCCCAGCAGATCGGCGAACGCGAACTCCTCGCACAACAGCGCCCATTGGGTGTCGCTGACCGCGGCCAGGAAAACCTGCTCATCGTCCCTGACGGTGAACACGTCGTAGACGGCCCAGGCCGACAGCCGGCTGGGCATCGGCGCCGCCGCCTGGCCGGTCACCGCGAACTGCATCATGTGCTGCGCAACCAGAAAAACATTGTTCTCGAACAGGGCGCTTTGCACCGCCTGGCCCACCCCGGTGGTCTCGCGCTGGCGCAGCGCCGCCAGCACTCCGATCGCGCCGAACATGCCGCCCATGATGTCGTTCACGCTGGTGCCGGCGCGCAGCGGGCGGCCCTGCGCCCGGTCATGTAGGCCAGTCCGCCCATCATCTGCACCACTTCGTCCAGTGCGGTGCGGTGTTCATAGGGCCCGGGCAGGAACCCCTTGTGCGACACATAGATCAGCCGCGGGTTGAGCGCGCGCAGCGCCGGATAGCCCAGCCCCAGCTTGTCCATCACCCCGCCCTTGAAGTTCTCGCTGAACACGTCGGCTCCGCCCGCCAGGCGCAGCACGATCTCGCGGCCGCGCCCGTCCTTGACATCGACCGCCAGGCTGCGCTTGTTGCGGTTGAACATCGGGTAGAAACCGGCTCCCGAGCCCAGCAGGCGGCGGGTGTTGTCACCGGCCAGCGGTTCGACCTTGATCACCTCGGCGCCCAGGTCGGCCAGGATCATGCCGCAGGTCGGGCCCATCACCATGTGGGTGAATTCGATCACGCGCACGCCGGCCAGTGGCAGCGCCGCGGCGTCGGCCGGCTCGGGCGATCGGTCGGATGGATTCATGGTTGCGGGACTCCGGGGTCGTGCATGGGGTCGAGCATGATAGCGTCGGGGCCGCACCGAATAGCCGCCCACCGCAAGGACACCCATGATCCGACCTTCATCTCCTCCCGGCCCCACCCGGCGCCTGCCGAGACTCGACGCCGGCGCCGAAATCCTCAAGAGCACGCCCGACGAGTTCGTTGCCCACATCAGCAGCGAAAACGTCAAGTGGGGCAAGCTGGTCCGCGAGACCGGCGCCCGGATCGATTGAACAGGGAACCGACGACATGAACGCAAGCGCCAAAGTCCGCGACGTGGTTTCCGAGGCCGAGTGGGCCACCCGGGTCGACCTCGCCGCCTGCTATCGGCTGATGCCGCTGTTCGGCGGCATGGCGACCGGTCTACAACCACATCACCGCGCGCGTGCCGGGCGAGGGCACCGGCCATTGATCGACCCCTACGGCCTGATGTACGCAGAGGTCGCCGCCTCGTCTCTCGTCACCATCGAGCTCGACGGCAAGGTGCTGTTCAATCCGCACCCGGACTTCGACATCAACCAGGCCGGTTATGTCATCCACGGCGCGGTGCATGGCGCTCGCCCCGACGTGCAGTGCGTGATCCACACCCATTCGGAGGCCGGCATGGCGGTGTCGGCACTGGCCTGCGGCCTGCTGCCGCTCACCCAGACGGCGATGCGCTTTGCCGGCCACCTGGGGTACCACGACTACGAGAGCGTGGCGATCGACCTGGAAGAACGGGCGCGGCTGGTGCGCGACCTGGGCAGCCACAATTCCATGATCCTGCGCAATCACGGCCTGCTGAGCGCCGGCGCCGACATCGGCCGACCCTGGCAGGTTGCACTGGCTCGGATGGCCTGCCGCGCGCAGGTCAGCCGCTGGCCTGCAACCGCGACTGGTGATCCCTCGGCGGCGGTGGTCGGGCGTACCGCGCGCCTTTGCCAGCCCACGACGCGCGGCGCCCCTTCGGCGTGATGGAATGGCCCGGCGATGCTGCTACCTGGAGCGGCGCGACCCGTCGTTCGCTCGCATGACGGTCTAGCGATGAACCGCAGCTCATCGCACGCGCTGCTGGGCGTGCTGGCCGCCAATGGCGTGGACCGGGTCTTCCTGGTGCCCGGCGAAAGTTACCTCGGTGTGCTCGACGCGCTGAGCGATTTCGATTCGATCGATGTCGTCACCTGCCGGCACGAGGCCGGCGCGGGATTCATGGCAGTGGCCGACGGCCGGCTGGCACGCCGCCCGGGGGTGCTGCTGGTGAGCCGCGGCCCGGGAGCCGCGAATGCATCGATCGCCGTGCACACCGCGCAGCAGGATGCGGTGCCGCTGATCCTGATCGTCGGTCAGATCCCCAAGCGGGACCTGCGCCGCGAGGCCTTCCAGGAGATCGACTACCAGAAGATGTTCGGCTCGATCGCCAAGTGGGTGTTCGAAGTCACCGACCCGGCGCAGGTGGCCGAAGCCGCCTTCCGGGCGGTGCGCGTCGCCACCGCCGGCACGCCCGGTCCGGTGGTCCTGGTGCTGCCCGAGGACATCCAGCAGCAGCCGGTGGCCTGCCCGGCCTGGGCGGCCCGGCCGCACGCGCCCACGCTGCCCGGTGCCGCCACCGTCGGCGAGCTGCGGACCCGGCTGCGAACAGCCCGGCGTCCGCTGATCCTGGCTGGCGGCAGCTTCGATGTGCCCGGCGGCCGCGAGGCCCTGCTGGCGCTGGCCGAGTTCTGGCAATGCCCGGTGGTGGTGTCGTTCCGACGCCAGGACCTGTTCCCGAACGGGCACGCGCTGTATGCCGGCGATCTTGGCCTGGCCAATCCGGCCGCGCAGCTGGACGCGTTCCGGCGCAGCGACCTGATCCTCGCGCTGGGCACCCGGCACGGCGACATCAGCAGCCAGGGCTACAGCTTCCCCGAGCTGCCGGTACCGGCACAGACCCTGGTGCACTGCTACCCGGACGACCGGGTGGTGGGTCAGCACTTCAGCGCGGAGTTCGGCCTGGTCTGCGATCCGGTGGAACTGGCGCGCGCGCTGATCGACGGCGCCGCGGCGCCGCCTCGCCCGGACTGGTGCGGCAAGCTGCGCGCGCTGTACGAGGACATCGCCGCGTGGCCCAGCCGCGCCCCTGCCGACGGCATCGACTTCAACGAGGTGGTGCGTGCGCTGCATCGCCATGGCCCGCACGATCTGATCGTCACCGTCGATGCCGGCACCTTCGCGGTTCCTGCCTATCGCCACTTCCCCTGGACGCCGCCGCAGCGGCTGATGGCGCCCCTGTCGGGCGCCATGGGTTACGGCGTGCCGGCGGCGATCGCCACCCAGCTGCGCCATCCGGATCGGCGCGTCGTGTGCCTGGTCGGCGACGGCGGCTTCATGATGACCGGCAACGAGATGATCGCCGCGGTCGAACGCCAGTTGCCGATCCTGTTCATCCTGTCGAACAACGCCAGCTATGCCTCGATCCGCATCCACCAGGACCGTGAGTATCCCGGTCGCCATCGTGGCACGTCGCTGTTCAACC
>JADJVQ010000011.1 GCA_016710525.1 Burkholderiaceae bacterium | reverse complement strand
ACGCTCTACCGCAAGCCACTTCCCGGCACTGCCCTCGACTACTTCGATGCCCCCCAGGCGGTCGATGACATCAAGGCGGGCGCGTGGGCGGGTCTGTCCTACACCGCACGGGTTCATGCTGAGAACCTGGTGCGCCGCTGCGACCCGGCCACGCTGCGGGAGTGTCTGACCCAGATCATCGAGCGCCGTCGCGAGCGCGACTTCCCGTGGTTTCCGGCGCGCGTGGTATGTCATGACATCCTGGGGCAGACCGCGCTCGTCGATCTGGCGGGCTTGCGCGACGCCATCGCCGATCAGGGTGGCGATCCCGCCCAGGTCAATCCGGTCGTTCCCGTGCAGCTGATCGTCGATCACTCACTGGCCGTGGAGTGCGGCGGCTTCGATCCCCAGGCGTTCGAGAAGAACCGCGCCATCGAAGACCGCCGCAATGAGGATCGCTTCCACTTCATCAACTGGACGAAGCTGGCGTTCAAGAACGTCGATGTGATCCCCGCCGGTAACGGGATCATGCATCAGATCAATCTCGAACGGATGTCGCCGGTGATCTACACGCTGGATGGCGTAGCCTTCCCCGACACGCTCGTCGGCACCGACAGCCACACCCCTCACGTCGATGCGCTGGGCGTCATCGCGGTGGGAGTCGGCGGGCTCGAGGCGGAGAACGTCATGCTCGGGCGGGCTTCATGGATGCGGCTGCCTGACATCATCGGTGTCGAACTGACCGGAAAGCCGCGCGAGGGCATCACCGCAACCGACATCGTGCTGGCCATGACCGAATTCCTTCGCCAGTCCAAGGTCGTGGGTGCCTACCTGGAGTTCCGCGGCGAGGGCGCGTCCGCGCTGACTCTGGGCGACCGCGCGACGATCTCGAATATGGCTCCCGAGTACGGCGCCACCGCGGCGATGTTCTACATCGATCAGCAGACGATCGACTACCTTCGACTCACGGGTCGTACCGACGAGCAGATCAAGCTCGTCGAGACCTATGCGAAGCACGTGGGTCTATGGGCGGACAGCCTGACGACCGCGCAATACGAGCGCACGCTGAACTTCGATCTGTCGAGTGTCGTTCGCAACATGGCGGGACCGTCAAACCCGCACGCCCGAGTGGCGACCACCGACCTGGCTGCCAAGGGCATCGCCGCGAAGTGGGAGCCGCAGGCAGGCGGGCTGATGCCCGACGGCGCGGTCATCATTGCCGCCATCACCAGCTGCACCAACACCAGCAACCCGCGCAATGTGATCGCCGCAGGCCTGATCGCGCGCAACGCCAATCGCCTAGGCCTGTCCCGCAAACCGTGGGTCAAGTCTTCGCTGGCACCCGGATCGAAGACGGTCGCACTGTATCTGGAGGCCGCGGGGCTGATGGGCGAGCTCGAGAAGCTTGGCTTCGGGATCGTGGCCTTCGCGTGCACGACCTGCAATGGCATGTCGGGCGCGCTCGACCCGAAGATCCAGCAGGAGATCATCGATCGTGATCTCTATGCGACCGCCGTGCTTTCGGGCAACCGGAATTTCGACGGACGTATCCATCCGTATGCCAAGCAGGCGTTCCTCGCCTCCCCGCCGCTGGTTGTGGCCTACGCGATCGCAGGCACCGTCCGCTTCGACATCGAGCGCGATTCGTTCGGGACGGGTCCCGATGGCCGGCCGATCCTGCTGAAGGATCTGTGGCCCAGCGACGCAGAGATCGACGCGATCGTGCGCGCATCGGTCAAACCGCAGCAGTTCCGCGATGTCTACATTCCGATGTTCGAACAGCGCATCGCGAGCACCGAAAAGGTGACGCCCCTGTACGACTGGCGCGCCCAGAGCACTTACATCCGTCGCCCGCCCTACTGGGAGGGCGCGCTTGCCGGTGCGCGAACGCTCACCGGCATGAGGCCGCTGGCAGTGCTTGGCGACAATATCACCACTGATCATTTGTCGCCGTCCAACGCGATCATGCTGGATAGCGCCGCCGGCGAGTACCTTGCGAAAATGGGCTTGCCCGAGGAAGACTTCAACTCCTACGCGACCCACCGGGGTGACCACCTGACTGCGCAACGCGCCACTTTCGCGAATCCAACGCTGAAGAACGAGATGGTGGTGGTCGACGGAAAGGTCAAGGCGGGCTCGCTTGCCCGAGTCGAGCCCGAGGGCCGGATCGCCCGGATGTGGGAGGCCATCGAAACCTATATGCAGCGCAAGCAGCCACTCATCATCATCGCCGGCGCCGACTATGGACAAGGTTCTTCGAGAGACTGGGCGGCCAAGGGCGTCCGTCTGGCGGGCGTCGAAGCGATCGTCGCTGAAGGTTTCGAGCGCATCCATCGCACAAATCTGATCGGAATGGGCGTGCTCCCGCTCGAATTTCAAACGGGCGTCAACCGCAAGACCCTCGGGCTCGACGGGACCGAAACCTTCGACGTGATCGGCAATCGAAAGCCGCGCGAAGATCTCACCCTCGTCATTCATCGCAAGAATGGCGAGCGGCTTGAAGTGGCGGTTACCTGCCGTCTCGACACCGCCGAAGAAGTGTCCATCTACGATGCGGGCGGTGTACTTCAGCGGTTCGCTCAAGACTTTCTCGAGTCAACCAAGGCCGCGTGATCAACAAGCTCTCCGGGAACGGACAAACGCCGAGCATCTCATGCGCGCGACGGCACGCGCGACCTGAATTCGACTGACTCAAGGAAGACACCATGGCTCACGCCCCCCAGTTCAAGGTACCGGCCACCTACATGCGAGGGGGCACTAGCAAGGGCGTGTTTTTTCGCCTGCAGGATCTCCCCGCCGACTGCCAGGTTCCCGGCGCCGCACGCGATCGACTGCTGCTTCGGGTCATTGGCAGCCCTGATCCCTACGGCAAGCAGATCGACGGCATGGGCGCCGCGACATCGAGCACCAGTAAAACAGTGATCCTGTCCAAAAGTACGCGGCCGGATCATGACGTCGACTATCTGTTCGGACAGGTCTCGATCGACAAACCTTTCGTCGATTGGAGCGGCAACTGCGGCAACCTGTCGGCCGCCGTCGGGCCGTTCGCCATCACGAACGGACTGGTGGATCCGGCGCGCGTGCCGCGCGACGGTACCGCGATCATTCGCATCTGGCAGGCCAACATCGGCAAGACGATCATCTCGCATGTCCCGATCACCGGTGGCAGCGTTCAAGAAACGGGTGATTTCGAGCTCGACGGGGTCACATTCCCGGCCGCGGAAGTGCAGTTGGAATTCATGGATCCGGCCGCTGAAGAGGAAGGCGCCGCGGGCTCCATGTTCCCGACCGGCAACCTCGTCGACGAGTTGGAGGTGCCGGGGGTGGGTGTCCTGAAGGCAACGATGATCAATGCGGGCATTCCGACGATCTTCGTGAACGCGGAGGCCATCGGTTACAAAGGAACCGAACTGCAAGACGACATCAACAGCGACCCCAAGGCACTGGCGATGTTCGAGACGATCCGCGCGCATGGCGCCAGGCGCATGGGCTTGATCAAGGAGCTTGCAGAAGCCGGGACCCGACAGCACACCCCCAAGGTGGCCTTCGTTGCGAAGCCGCTCGACTATGTTTCCTCGAGCGGTAAATCCGTTGGTACCCAGGATGCGGACCTGCTCGTGCGCGCCCTGTCCATGGGCAAACTTCACCACGCAATGATGGGCACCGCGGCCGTGGCCATCGGCACTGCTGCGGCGATTCCGGGCACCCTGGTCAACCTCGCGGCCGGCGGAGGCAGCAGGAAGTCTGTGCGCTTCGGGCATCCGTCGGGCACCTTGCGGGTTGGCGCCGAGGCGAAACTCGAAGGAAGCGAGTGGGTAGTGACGAAAGCCATCATGAGCCGCAGCGCGCGTGTACTCATGGAAGGTTGGATCTCCTGCTCCCGGTAAGGATCCCGAACAAAGCCCCCGGCCCGCCGCGGGCCGAGGGCCGTGGCTGGCGGGCTGGTCCACACCAGGTGGGCGCGTGATCCCCCCCCACCACCGAAAGAAAAAACCAACCCAGGAGGTCTCCATGGGGGGTTTGGCGTTAATTTGCCTGACGATGTCCTACTTTCACGAGCGAGGTGCTCACTATCATCGGCGCTGAAGCGTTTCACGGTCCTGTTCGGGATGGGAAGGAGTGGTTCCACTTCGCTATGGTCGTCAGGCATGACTTGTCGCCAGCAGGAAGGTCCTGCCAGCCAATCCGGGAAGAGAAGTTATCGGTTTCAGTTGCTTGATCGAATCGCGCATTTTGCGCGGGGTTGCGATCGCACTACACAAAGCAGTAGCGCTGATTTTTTGCAAAGTTATAGGGTCAAGCCTCACGGGCAATTAGTACTGGTTAGCTTAACGTGTCACCACGCTTCCACACCCAGCCTATCAACGTCCTGGTCTCGAACGACCCTACAGGGGGATCTAGTCCCCAGGGAGATCTCATCTTTAGGCGAGTTTCCCGCTTAGATGCTTTCAGCGGTTATCTCTTCCCCACATAGCTACCCTGCGATGCCACTGGCGTGACAACAGGTACACCAGAGGTGAGTCCACTCCGGTCCTCTCGTACTAGGAGCAGGTCCCATCAAATCTCCAGCGCCCACGGCAGATAGGGACCAAACTGTCTCACGACGTTTTGAACCCAGCTCACGTACCTCTTTAAATGGCGAACAGCCATACCCTTGGGACCGGCTACAGCCCCAGGATGAGATGAGCCGACATCGAGGTGCCAAACACCGCCGTCGATATGAACTCTTGGGCGGTATCAGCCTGTTATCCCCAGAGTACCTTTTATCCGTTGAGCGATGGCCCTTCCATTCAGAACCACCGGATCACTAGGTCCTACTTTCGTACCTGCTCGACTTGTCAGTCTCGCAGTTAAGCACGCTTTTGCCCTTGCACTTTAGGCACGATGTCCGACCGTACCAAGCGTACCTTCGAACTCCTCCGTTACGCTTTGGGAGGAGACCGCCCCAGTCAAACTGCCTACCATGCACTGTCCCCAACCCGGATAACGGGTCAAGGTTAGAACCGCAAACAAACCAGGGTGGTATTTCAAGGTTGGCTCCACCAGAACTAGCGTCCCGGCTTCAAAGCCTCCCACCTATCCTACACAGATCGGTTCACAGTCCAATGCAAAGCTACAGTAAAGGTTCATGGGGTCTTTCCGTCTAGCCGCGGGTAGATTGCATCATCACAAACATTTCAACTTCGCTGAGTCTCGGGAGGAGACAGTGTGGCCATCGTTACGCCATTCGTGCAGGTCGGAACTTACCCGACAAGGAATTTCGCTACCTTAGGACCGTTATAGTTACGGCCGCCGTTTACCGGGGCTTCAATCAAGAGCTTGCACCCCATCATTTAACCTTCCGGCACCGGGCAGGCGTCACACCCTATACGTCCACTTTCGTGTTTGCAGAGTGCTGTGTTTTTGGTAAACAGTCGCAGCCACCGATTTTTTGCAACCTCTTCGTCCTCGTGTTGTTCACACTCAAACTACAAAGGCACACCTTCTTCCGAAGTTACGGTGTCAATTTGCCGAGTTCCTTCTCCCGAGTTCTCTCAAGCGCCTGAGAATACTCATCTCGCGCACCAGTGTCGGTTTGCGGTACGGTCGCTCTGAACTGAAGCTTAGAGGCTTTTCCTGGGACCCCTTCCAGTTGCTTCGCGAGCAAGCTCGCTCGTCTCAATCCCTCGGCATACGCCCGGCGGATTTGCCTACCGGACACCTACAGACCAAGAACCGGGACATCCAACACCCGGACAACTTTCCACGATCCGTCCCCCCATCGCATTCAGAGACGGTGCTGGAATATTAACCAGCTTCCCATCAGCTACGGCTTTCGCCCTCACCTTAGGGGCCGACTCACCCTACGCCGATGAACGTTGCGTAGGAAACCTTGCGCTTTCGGCGAGCAGGCCTTTCACCTGCTTTAACGCTACTCATGTCAGCATTCGCACTTCTGATATCTCCAGCAAGCCTTACGACTCACCTTCGCAGACTTACAGAACGCTCCCCTACCACGCACATTACTGTGCATCCGCAGCTTCGGTTTACCGCTTAGCCCCGTTACATCTTCCGCGCAGGACGACTCGATCAGTGAGCTATTACGCTTTCTTTAAAGGATGGCTGCTTCTAAGCCAACCTCCTGACTGTTTTAGCCTTCCCACTTCGTTTCCCACTTAGCGGTAATTTGGGACCTTAGCTGGCGGTCTGGGTTGTTTCCCTCTCGACCTCGGACGTTAGCACCCGAGGACTGTCTGCCATGCTCATACTTCCGGGTATTCGGAGTTTGCTATGGCGAGCTAAGTCGTCATGACCCGCCCAACCATTACAGTGCTCTACCCCCCGGAGCAATACATGACGCACTACCTAAATAGTTTTCGGGGAGAACCAGCTATTTCCGGATTTGTTTAGCCTTTCACCCCTACCCACAGCTCATCCGCTACTTTTGCAACAGTAGTCGGTTCGGACCTCCAGTACGTGTTACCGCACCTTCATCCTGGCCATGAGTAGATCATCCGGTTTCGGGTCTACGCCTAGCGACTCAATCGCCCTGTTCGGACTCGGTTTCCCTACGCCTTCCCTACACGGTTAAGCTTGCCACTAAACGTAAGTCGCTGACCCATTATACAAAAGGTACGCCGTCACCCTGTTACAGGCTCCGACTGTTTGTATGCATGCGGTTTCAGGATCTATTTCACTCCCCTCCCGGGGTTCTTTTCGCCTTTCCCTCACGGTACTTGTTCACTATCGGTCGATTACGAGTATTTAGCCTTGGAGGATGGTCCCCCCATCTTCAGACAGGATTTCACGTGTCCCGCCCTACTTGTCGTGCGCTTAGTACCACCGAAGGGTTTTCACATACGGGGCTATCACCCGCTATGGCCGGCCTTTCCATGCCGTTCTGTTAACCTATCGACTATCACGCACCGGCTGCTCCGATTTCGCTCGCCACTACTTTCGGAATCTCGGTTGATTTCTTTTCCTGCAGCTACTTAGATGTTTCAGTTCACTGCGTTCGCCTCCACACGCCTATGTATTCAGCGTGGGATACTCCTTGCGGAGTGGGTTTCCCCATTCGGAAATCTGCGGATCAAAGCTTGTTTGCCAGCTCCCCGCAGCTTATCGCAGGCTACTACGTCCTTCATCGCCTGTAATCGCCAAGGCATCCACCACATGCACTTAGTCACTTGACCCTATAACTTTGCCGACTGAGCGAATCAATCGGAAGGATCAAATCAACTGCTACTGCTTTAAATTCTCAGTTCGAGAGAACGAACTAATATGTTGTGTATGCAATCACAACCCGTATTCATAATTAAGCACTGAATACGATATCTTCTCTTCCAGATTGTTAAAGAACGTGCAAGTCATTCAAAGAATGACTCGACAGAGTTAACCCTGTCGACTCATACCTTGTTGGAACACCGGGGATTTGGTGGAGGTGAACGGGATCGAACCGATGACCCCCTGCTTGCAAAGCAGGTGCTCTCCCAGCTGAGCTACACCCCCAAATTACCTCGCCACGACATTCATCGAGACGCTGCAACCGGTGGTGGGTCTGGTTGGATTCGAACCAACGACCCCCGCCTTATCAAGACGGTGCTCTAACCGACTGAGCTACAGACCCAGTTGACTCCGACCCCAGGACGCGTCCCAGTCGGTATGACTTGCTAACAGCCGATAAGTGTGGGCGCCTAGGCGTTGGCGCCATCTCTAGAAAGGAGGTGATCCAGCCGCACCTTCCGATACGGCTACCTTGTTACGACTTCACCCCAGTCATGAGCCCTACCGTGGTAATCGCCCTCCTTGCGGTTAAGCTAACTACTTCTGGTAAAACCCACTCCCATGGTGTGACGGGCGGTGTGTACAAGACCCGGGAACGTATTCACCGCGACATGCTGATCCGCGATTACTAGCGATTCCGACTTCATGCACTCGAGTTGCAGAGTGCAATCCGGACTACGATCGGCTTTCTGGGATTGGCTCCCCCTCGCGGGTTGGCGACCCTCTGTACCGACCATTGTATGACGTGTGAAGCCCTACACATAAGGGCCATGAGGACTTGACGTCATCCCCACCTTCCTCCGGTTTGTCACCGGCAGTCTCCTTAGAGTGCCCTTGCGTAGCAACTAAGGATAAGGGGTTGCGCTCGTTGCGGGACTTAACCCAACATCTCACGACACGAGCTGACGACAGCCATGCAGCACCTGTGTCCAGATTCCCTTTCGGGCACCCCCACATCTCTGCGGGGTTTCTGGCATGTCAAGCGTAGGTAAGGTTTTTCGCGTTGCATCGAATTAATCCACATCATCCACCGCTTGTGCGGGTCCCCGTCAATTCCTTTGAGTTTTAACCTTGCGGCCGTACTCCCCAGGCGGTCTACTTCACGCGTTAGCTGCGTTACCAAGGAAACGAATCCCCGACAACTAGTAGACATCGTTTAGGGCGTGGACTACCAGGGTATCTAATCCTGTTTGCTCCCCACGCTTTCGTGCATGAGCGTCAGTGTTATCCCAGGAGGCTGCCTTCGCCATCGGTATTCCTCCACATCTCTACGCATTTCACTGCTACACGTGGAATTCTACCTCCCTCTGACACACTCTAGTCTCGCAGTCACAAATGCACTTCCCAGGTTGAGCCCGGGGCTTTCACATCTGTCTTACGAAACCGCCTGCGCACGCTTTACGCCCAGTAATTCCGATTAACGCTTGCACCCTACGTATTACCGCGGCTGCTGGCACGTAGTTAGCCGGTGCTTATTCTGCGGGTACCGTCATTAGCGCTCTGTATTAGAAAGCGCCGTTTCGTTCCCGCCAAAAGTGCTTTACAACCCGAAGGCCTTCGTCACACACGCGGCATTGCTGGATCAGGGTTTCCCCCATTGTCCAAAATTCCCCACTGCTGCCTCCCGTAGGAGTCTGGGCCGTGTCTCAGTCCCAGTGTGACTGGTCGTCCTCTCAGACCAGTTACCGATCGCAGGCTTGGTAGGCTTTTACCCCACCAACTACCTAATCGGACATCGGCTGCTCCAATAGCGCGAGGTCTTGCGATCCCCCGCTTTCCACCATAGTGCGTATGCGGTATTAGCTAATCTTTCGACTAGTTATCCCCCACTACTGGGTACATTCCGATGTATTACTCACCCGTTCGCCACTCGCCACCAGGGTTGCCCCCGTGCTGCCGTTCGACTTGCATGTGTAAGGCATGCCGCCAGCGTTCAATCTGAGCCAGGATCAAACTCTTCAGTTCAATCTCTTGGTTTTGCCTTGGTCGCTTTCGCCACCAAAGCGTGCTCAAAACGGAATTGACGTTCAATTACTTGAACATCAATCGTGTGAGCGTTTTCTTTTGAGCCCTCAGGGTTGCCCCTTCGGGTTGGCATTGCTGCCTAAACGCCCACACTTATCGACTGTTTAGTTGTTAAAGATCGCGCCACTCACGACACCTCAGACGCCTTAGCACCCTTGGTTTTGAACCGCTCGGTTTGCACCGCGCCGTCTTCGTTTGCAGCAGAGAGGGGAGATTATGTCCGCCTTCTCAGAACCTGTCAAGCGACTTTATTTTCTTTCGCTTCCCCAGACCCCCCGACCACCTGCGCTTCCACCAAACTCACCGGCAAGAAACACTGCAGCCAAGCCCTCGACTATAGCAGAGATCGGAGAGCAAGTGCAATGCGGGTTCCAGTTCCTGATGGATCGCGCACCAGGGAGCGGCCTCGCGCTGGGAAAGGCGGGCGTCGGCACGCCCGGAATCGTGCTTTTCCAGAGATGGCGATCGGCCGGTCAGCGGTGGCGGAACACGGGTTTGCGCTTGGCGACGAAGGCTTCCATGCCCTCCTTCTGGTCGTCCGTGGCGAACAGCGAGTGGAACACTCGGCGCTCGAACAGGATGCCTTCTGCCAGCGGAACTTCGTAAGACCGGTTGATCGCCTCCTTGGCCATCATCACCGAGGGCAACGAGTATTCGGCGATGGTTGCGGCCGCGGCAAGCGCCTCGTCCAGCACCTTGTCGGCCGGCACGACGCGCGACACCAGCCCGGCACGCTCGGCCTCGGCAGCGTCCATCATCCGCGCGGTCAGGCACAGGTCCATCGCCTTCGCCTTGCTGATGGCGCGCGGCAGGCGCTGGGTGCCGCCGGCGCCGGGGATGACTCCCAGCTTGATCTCGGGCTGGCCAAAACGCGCTGTTTCGGCGGCGATGACGATGTCGCACATCATGGCCAGTTCACAGCCGCCACCCAATGCGAAGCCGGCGACGGCCGCGATGACCGGCTTGCGGATCTTGCGGATGGTTTCCCAGTTTCGCGTGATGTATTCGGTCCGATAGACGTCCATGTAGGACCACTGGGCCATCGCACCGATGTCGGCGCCGGCCGCGAAGGCCTTCTCGCTGCCGGTGATCACGATCGCGCCAATCGAGTCATCGGCATCGAACGCCAGGAGGGCGGCGCCCAGCTCATCCATCAGCTGATCATTGAGCGCATTGAGCTGCTTGGGGCGATTCAGGGTGACCAGGCCGACGCGGCCGCGGGTATCGGTGAGAATGCATTGATAGGGCACGCAGGAATCCTTTGCTAGGCGGCTGTTCCGAGCCAGAACGGGTGCTGAAGATTGTGCCACGCGACCGTGATACGCTGGCCAACCCGTCGACCACCACACTGAATGGCCATGGGTCACAAGATCGAGTCATCGCTCGCAGAGGGCACGGCGCGAAACGCCCGTAGCTGGCCGGACGTCTTCGGACGACTGGAGTGCCGCTTTCGGCGGCCGTCCGCTTCCGGTTGCGGCCCTGTCGTGCCCGATCAGATCGCGGCGCGGCGCCTTGGTTCGGGCAGCGGGCCCCGATGAGCTCGCCGCCGCTGCCCGGGGTGCCGGAACCCGACAAGGTTTCGCCGATCGCCATCGCGATGTGGGTCAGCGATGTCGCATCGCAAGCCCTCGGAATGGAGCTGCTGGAGGTCAGGCCGGGCTATGCGAAGTTGCGCATGGGCGTACGTCCCGACTTCCTCAACGGGCTGGGAACCTGTCATGGCGGCTACATGTTCCTGCTGGCCGACTCGACGTTCGCATTCGCATGCAACAGCCACAACCAGCGTGCCGTTGCCGCAGGCGCCCAGATCGAATTCCTGGCGCCGCCCCAGCGGGGGGATGTGCTCGTCGCCGAGGGCATCGAACAACACCTGGCGGGACGAACCGGGCTCTACGATGTCTCTGTCACCGACCAGAATGGACGCCGCGTTGCCCTTTTTCGCGGCCGCTCGGCCGCAGTCCGGGGCGAACATATTCCGGGAGCACAATCATGACCCGCGGTACTGGCTCGGTGGAGTCCCTGTCCCATGGCGGCCTTGCGCTGGAGCCGATCGAGACTGCCAGCGTCGATGAGCTGCGCGCGCTGCAGCTGTCGCGCCTGAAATGGTCGCTGCGGCACGCCTATGAAAACGTCGAGCACTACCGTGCGAAATTCGACAAAGCGGGCGTGCACCCCGAAGACCTGCTCAGCCTGGCCGACCTTCGGCACTTTCCGTTCACGTCGAAGGCGGACCTGCGCGACACCTACCCGTTCGGCATGTTTGCGGTGCCGCGCGAGCGGGTGGTTCGCATTCATGCGTCCAGCGGAACAACGGGCAAACCGACCGTTGTCGGCTATACCCAGCGCGACATCGACACCTGGGCCCATGTGGCGGCCCGCTCGATCCGCGCCGCCGGCGCGCGTTCGGGCGACATGGTGCACGTGAGCTACGGGTACGGGCTGTTCACCGGCGGGCTGGGCGCCCACTACGGCGCCGAGCGGCTGGGCCTCACCGTCGTGCCCTTTGGCGGCGGCCAGACCGAGAAGCAGGTTCTGCTGATGCGTGACTTCAAGCCCGACATCATCATGGTCACGCCCAGCTACATGCTGGCCATTGCCGACGAGTTCGAGCGCCAGGGGCTGGACCCGCGGGAATGCAGCCTGCGCATCGGCATCTTCGGCGCCGAGCCGTGGACAAACGAAATGCGCCGCGAAATCGAGCAGCGGCTGTCGATCGAAGCGGTCGACATCTATGGGCTGTCCGAAGTGATGGGACCGGGCGTCGCGAACGAATGCGCCGAGACGAAAGACGGACCGACCATCTGGGAGGATCACTTCTATCCCGAGGTGGTCAACCCCGAAACCGGAGAACCGGTGGCCGACGGCGAGTTCGGCGAACTGGTGTTCACGTCGCTGACCAAGGAGGCCCTGCCCATCGTGCGCTATCGCACCCGGGACCTGACCTGCCTGCTTCCCGGAACCGCGCGCACGATGCGCCGCATGCAGAAGATCACCGGCCGCTCCGACGACATGATGATCGTGCGCGGCGTCAATGTGTTCCCCTCGCAGATCGAGGAACTGATCCTCCAGCGTCCCAATCTGGCACCGCACTATGTGTGCGAACTGCACAAAGAGGGGCCCATGGACACCTTGACCGTGCGGGTCGAACTGAAGGCCGGCTCACACACCGACGCGTCCGGAGCGCTGGGCGCCCAGGCCGCTCTGGCGCACGCGATCAAGTCGTACATCGGCATCAACGCGACCGTGAAGATCGAGGCAGCCGGGGTCATCGAGCGCTCGGTAGGCAAAGCACGGCGGGTGATCGACCTGCGATCGAACTAGGCGCGACGCCGAAGGCCCCTGCCGTGGCACGCGCCGGAGTTCGGGCACGACCGCCGGCGCGGCACGCGGGATGCTGGCACCGCTTCGCGCGCCGCTGGCCACGCCCGATCCGATGAGGGCATGCGCGCGCGCGAAAAATTCGGCGTGACGCACCAGACCAAAAACCCCGGGGAGGCCGGCAACGGGCCGGCCCCCCAAGCCAACGGAGATCGGAATGTTTCAAGGAATTGTGCTGGAAAAGGGCGAGGCCGGCTTTGTCGCGGGCGTTCGCGAACTCGACGATGCGGCCCTTGCAGCCAATGCGGCCGACGGCGATGTGGTTGTTCGAATCGGCTGGTCGACGATCAACTTCAAGGACGGGCTGGCCATCACCAACCGGTCGCCGGTGGTGCGCAAGTGGCCCATGGTCCCCGGCATCGACGGCGCGGGCGTGGTCGAGTCGAGCACGAACGCCGACTTCAAGGCGGGCGATCGGGTGGTGCTCAACGGCTGGGGGGTCGGCGAAACCCACTGGGGCTGCCTGGCAGGCAAGGCGCGGCTGAAGGGCCAATGGCTGGTGCCGCTGCCAGCCGCACTCACCGAGCGCGATGCGATGGCCATCGGCACAGCCGGCTACACCGCCATGCTGTGCGTCATGGCGCTGGACCGCGACGCAGTCAAACCCGGCGACGGCGAGGTGCTGGTGACCGGTGCCGCTGGCGGCGTGGGCAGCGTGGCGATCGCCCTGCTGGCAGGGCGCGGCTATAAGGTGGTGGCATCGACCGGCCGCGCCGCAGAGGCTGATTATCTGAAAGGACTGGGCGCCGCGGAAGTGATCGATCGCGCCGCGTTGAGCGAACCGGGCAAGCCAATGCAAAAGGAACGCTGGAGCGGCGTGGTCGACTGTGTCGGCTCCCACACACTGGCCAATGCCTGCGCGCAGACCCGCTACCGCGGCACGGTGACGGCCTGCGGCCTGGCGCAGGGGATGGACTTCCCTTCGTCGGTTGCCCCGTTCATTCTGCGCGGGGTCCGGCTGCTCGGGATCGACTCGGTGATGTGCCCGATGCCGGACCGGCGCACGGCATGGAGCCTGCTCGCGGCCGAACTGGACCGCGCGAAGCTGGCCGCGATCACCACCGAGATCGGGCTGGCCGAATCGCTGACGCGGGCCGGCGACGTGCTCGCGGGCAAGATCCGCGGCCGTCTGGTCGTCGACGTGAACCGCTGAGCCACCGGTGCGACGCGATCGTTCCGAGTCTCCATGAGCCAACCCAACCGGATTCGGTACCGGATCGTCCCGATCGATCCGGCGGCGCACCTCTTCGAGATCGGCCTGGAGATCGACGATCCCGACCCGGGCGGGCAGCAGGTGTCCCTGCCCGCCTGGATTCCGGGCAGCTACATGATCCGGGAGTTCGCCCGCCATGTGATTGCCATCGACGCCCGCCTGGGCTCGCGCAGGATTGCGCTCGAGAAGATCGACAAGCACACCTGGCGGGCGGGCCCCGGCTCGGGCACCTTGCGCCTGACTTACCGGGTCTATGCCTGGGATCTGTCGGTGCGCGCCGCCCATCTGGACTCGACCCACGCGTTCTTCAACGCCACCAGCGTGTTCATGCGGGTGGCCGGCCGTGAGCATGAACCCTGCGCCGTGACCTTGTCTGCGCCGCGCTCTGGCGGCGACGGCTGGCGGGTTGCCACGACGCTGCCGCGCGCCGGCGCGCGGGCGTGGGGATTCGGCTCGTATCAGGCCCGGGACTACGATGAACTGGCCGACCATCCGGTGGAAATGGGCACCTTCAGCCAGGCCCGCTTCGAGGCGGCGGGTATCCCGCATGACATTGTCATCAGCGGCCGGCACGACACCGACCTCGAACGTCTGAAAAAAGACCTCGCGGCAATCTGCGAGGCGCAGATCCGGCTGTTCGAACCAAGGACGGCGCAAGCACCGTTCGAGCGTTACCTGTTCATGACGATGGCGGTCGGCGACGGGTATGGAGGACTGGAGCATCGGTCCAGCACAGCGCTGCTTTGCGCCCGCAACGACCTGCCGCACGTCGGAATGGCCGGTGTGCCCGAGGGATACCGGACATTCCTGGGTCTGGCCAGCCACGAGTACTTCCACAGCTGGCACGTCAAGCGAATCAAACCGGCCGCATTCGCCCGATACGACCTCGATCGGGAAAACTACACGAGGCTGCTCTGGATCTTCGAGGGATTCACGTCGTATTACGACGACCTGATGCTCGTTCGTTCCGGCGTGATCGGCGTCGCGGACTACCTGAAGGCGCTGTCCGCAACCGTCACGAGCGTCTTGCGCGGACCTGGGCGGCTGTCCCAGAGCGTGGCCGAGTCGAGTTTCGATGCCTGGATCAAGTATTACCGGCAGGACGAGAATTCGCCCAACGCGGTTGTCAGCTACTACGCCAAAGGCGCCCTGGTCGCCCTGTGCCTGGATCTGGAGATCCGCACGCGCAGCGCCGGCCGGCGTTCGCTGGACGATGTCTTGCGTCTGATGTGGCGGCGCTATGGCCGCCAGTTCGACCAGCAGCGCTGCGGGCTGCCGGAAGACGGATTCGCGCCGCTGGCGCTCGAAGCCACCGGCGTGGCGGTCGATGACGCATTGGCGCGCTGGGTGCAGGGCACCGATGAGTTGCCGCTGGCCGACCAGCTTCGCACGGTGGGCGTCGATTTTCTGTTGAAGCAGGCCGACGACGAGGCGCCGTCCCTGGGTGTGCGGCTGGCAACCCGCCAGGGAGATCTGACGATCACGACCGCGCTCGCTGGACGGGCAGCGATGCGGGCCGGCCTGTCTTCGGGCGACGTCATCGTCGCCGTCGACGGTCTGCGCGTCGATGAACGCTCCCTGAAAGCGCTGCTGGCGCGGCGCAAGGCCGGCGATCGTGTCACAGTGCACGCATTCCGACGCGACGAACTGCTGCAGGTCGATGTCAGGCTGGCGGCGGGTGACGCGACGGAATGCACGTTGAGTCTCGATGAACACGCCGCCGACGGGATCAGGCGTCAACGCAATCACTGGCTGGGACAGCATGCCTGAGAACGAACCGATGGCCTCGAGCGCCGGACCTATCGCCCAGCGCCGCCGGCTCCTGGGCGCCGCCGCCGTGCTGGGTGCGGCGCTCTTCACGGGTTGCAGCACCCCGGGCACGGGCGATCGCGCCAGACGCCCAGCCAGCGGTGCGACGCGCCCGCCAGTGGCATTGAACGACCCCAGCATCGGCGGCGCGGTCGTCGAAGTGCTGGACTTCGAGTGGCTCGACACCGCCCGCGACCGGCTGGTGCCGGTCAGGCTGTTCATGCCCCAGCAGGCGACGGCCGCCCCGCTGGTGGTGTTTTCTCATGGGCTGGGCGGTTCGCGCACCGGCTACAGCCATCTGGGCCGATACTGGGCCTCCCATGGGGTGGCGACACTGCATCCGCAGCACGCCGGCAGCGACCGGGCCGTCTGGAGTGGGGGCGGGCTGGCGATGCTGGGCTCCCTGCGGGCGGCAGCAACCCCGGAAAACGCGATCGCCCGCGTCAATGACGTGCGGTTCGTGATCGACCACCTGTTCCGTCGCGGCGAGTGGGCTGAACGGCTGGACGCAAACCGTGTCGGCGTGGCCGGCCACTCATTCGGCGCCAACACGGCACTGCTGGCCTGCGGGGCGCGCTACCGCGAAGGTGACGGCCGGATCGCCACCTTCGGCGACACCCGGATCGGCGCCGCGGTCGTGATGTCGGCGCCGTCGCTGCCTTCCGATCAGGACCCGGCGTTCACCTATTCGAGCATCGGCGTACCGACTCTGCACCTGACGGGCACGCACGACAGCACGCCCATTCCAGGGCTGTCGACGATGCCCGAAGAACGGCGGATCCCGTTCGACTCGCTTGCGGCAGGCCCGCGCTACCTGGGCATTTTCGAAGGCGGCCGGCACTCGATGTTCAACGACTGGACCCGCGATGCCACCAGTGAGTCGATCAAGACCGAGACCCGGGCTCTGACCCTGGCTTTCTGGCGGTCGATCTTCTTTCAGGACCGGAGTGCGGCGCAACTGCTCAAAGCGCCGACGCACGCACGACCCTCGCTGGTCGCGCTGCTGGCGGCCTGGGAAGCCCAGGCCTGAGGCGACCCCGGCGCTAGCGTCCGAACAGGCCGCGCAAGGCCTCTCCGGGGTCGGGCGCGCGCATGAACGCCTCTCCGACCAGAAACGCGTGCACCTGGTTGGCTCGCATCAGATCCACGTCGGCTCGTGACAGGATGCCGCTTTCGGTGATCACCAGACGATCGGCCGGAATCCGGCCCAGCAAGTGCAGCGTGTTCTGCAGCGAAACCTCGAAAGTGCGCAGATTCCGGTTGTTGATGCCCAGCAGGGGTGTCTTCAGCCGCAGCGCGCGATCGAGTTCGTCACCATCATGGACCTCGACCAGCACATCCATGCCGACCGAACGGGCGCAGTCCTCGAGGTCGGCCATCTGCGCGTCATCCAGGGCCGCAGCAATCAGCAGAATGCAATCGGCTCCCCAGGCACGAGCCTCCCAGACCTGATAAGCATCGATCAGGAAGTCTTTGCGCAAGGCCGGCAATGTGCAGGCCGCGCGCGCCGACTGCAGGAAATCGGGCGAACCCTGGAAAAAGGACACATCGGTCAACACCGACAGGCACGCGGCGCCTGCGCGCTCATAGCTGGCCGCGATGGCCGGCGGATCGAACTGCTCGCGAAGCACGCCCTTGCTGGGGCTGGCCTTCTTGATTTCGGCGATGACGGCCGCACTGCCTTGCGCCATCTTGGATCGCAACGCGGCCTCGAAACCGCGCGGGCGCAGTCGCCAGTCGGTCATGGCGCAGGAGGCCTCCGCCTCCCGGCGCAGGCGTGCATCGGGAATCCGCGAGCGGGCGGCGGCGACTTCGTCGCGCTTGACCGAAAGAATGCGCTGAAGGATGTCGGACATGGATTGCTCGAGCCTCAGTTGGCCTGCTCTGGGGCCAGCCGCCGGGTCGCGGCGACGAACTGGTCGAGCTTGGCCCGCGCGGCCCCCGATGCCAGCGTGTTGCGGGCCAGTTCGATGCCCGCCTCGATCGACGGAGCAAGGTTGGCCGCGTACAGCGCGGCGGCGCTGTTGATCATGACGATCTCGCGCGGGGTGCCCGGCGTGTTGTCGAGCGCCTCGAGCAGCATGGCGCGCGACTCGTTGGCATCGGCGACCTTCAGACCTCGGTTCGACACCATCGGCAGGCCGAAGTCTTCGGGGTGAATCTCGTATTCGCGCACCTTGCCGTCGCGCAATTCGCCGACCAGCGTGGCCGCGCCGAGCGAGATTTCGTCCATGCCGTCCTTGCCCCAGACGACCAGGGCATTGCGCGCGCCGAGGCTCTGCATGACCCGCACCTGGATGCCGACCAGGTCGGGATGGAACACGCCCATCAGGATGTTCGGCGCACCGGCCGGGTTGGTCAGCGGGCCCAGGATGTTGAAGATGGTGCGCACGCCCAGCTCGCGGCGGATCGGCGCGACGTTCTTCATGGCCGGATGGTGATTGGGCGCGAACATGAAGCCGATGCCGGTCTCGCGGATGCATTGCGCCACCCGCTCGGAATCGAGATTGATCTTAGCGCCCAGCGCTTCGAGCACGTCGGCGCTGCCCGACTTGGACGACACGCCGCGGTTGCCGTGCTTGGCGACCGTGGCGCCGGCCGCGGCGGCCACGAACGTGGTCGCGGTGGAGATGTTGAAGGTGTGCGAGCCATCGCCGCCGGTGCCGACGATGTCGATGAAGTGCGGTCCGCCGTCGACCTCGACCTTGTTGGCGAACTCGCGCATGACCTGCGCGGCGGCGGTGATCTCGCCGATGGTTTCCTTCTTGACCCGCAGGCCGATCAGGATGGCCGAGGTCATGGCCGGCGACATCTCGCCGCTCATGATCAGGCGCATGATCTTCAGCATCTCGTCGTGGAAGATCTCGCGGTGTTCGATGCAGCGGGTCAGCGCTTCCTGCGCGGTGATGGGCATGAGGTGATCTCCTTCAGGTGCGCAGGAAATTGCGCAGCAGCGCGTGACCGTGCTCGGTCAGGATGGATTCGGGATGGAACTGAACGCCTTCGATGGGCAGTTCGCGGTGCCGCACACCCATGATCTCGCCATCGGCGGTGGTCGCGGTGATCTCGAGGCAGTCCGGCAGGCTCGAGCGCTCGATGGCCAGCGAGTGGTAACGGATGACGGTATACGGGCTGGGCAGGCCTTCGAACACGCCCTTGCCGGTGTGCTCGATCAGCGAGGTCTTGCCATGCATCAGTTCGCGAGCGCGCACGATGCGCCCGCCAAAGGCCGCACCGATCGCCTGATGGCCCAGGCACACGCCCAGGATGGGCAGACGGCCCGCGAAGTGACGCAGCAGCGGCACCGAGATACCCGCCTCGTTGGGCGTGCAGGGACCCGGCGAGATGACGATGCGCTCGGGGGCGAGCCGTTCGATCTCGGCCAGCGTGATCGCATCGTTGCGCACCGTGCGCACGTCCTGGCCGAGTTCGCCCAGGTACTGCACCAGGTTGTAGGTGAAGCTGTCGTAGTTGTCGATCATCAGCAGCATGGCGTCGCTCCTCACTGCAGACCGGCCTGGACCAGCTCGGCCGCGCGCAGCACCGCGCGCGCCTTGCTTTCGGTCTCCCGCCATTCGCTCTCGGGGATAGAGTCGGCCACGACGCCGGCCGCCGCCTGCACGTAGAGCATGCCGTCCTTGATCACGCCGGTGCGGATGGCGATGGCCAGGTCGAGGTCGCCCAGGAACGAGATGTAGCCGCAGGCGCCGCCATAGATGCCACGTTTGGTGGGCTCGAGCTCGTCGATGATTTCCATGGCGCGGATCTTGGGCGCGCCCGACAGCGTGCCGGCCGGGAAGGTGGCGCGCAGCACGTCGATCGGGCCCATGTCGGGCTTCAGGATGCCCTCGACGTTGGAGACGATGTGCATCACGTGCGAGTACTTCTCGATCGCCATCTGGTCGGTGACCTTGACGCTGCCGGTGCGCGCGATGCGTCCGATGTCGTTGCGCGCCAGGTCGATCAGCATCACGTGCTCGGCGCGCTCCTTGGGATCGGCGAGCAGTTCGGCGGCGACCGCCTCGTCGCGCTCCGCAGTACCGGCCCGCGGCCGGGTTCCGGCCAGCGGGCGGATCGTGATGCGATCGCCATCGGGCAGGCGCTCCTGGCGCACCAGGATCTCGGGCGAGGCCCCGACCACATGGAAGTCGCCGAAGTTGTACAGGTACATGTAGGGCGAGGGATTGATGGTGCGCAGCGCCCGGTACAGCGTCAGCGGCGAGTCGCGGAACGGCTTGCGCAGCACCTGCCCGATCTGCACCTGCATCATGTCGCCGGCGGCGATGTAGTCCTTGGCCTTGAGCACCGCGGCCAGGTACTGGTCGCGCGGGAAGTCGCGTTCGGTGGGGGTGTCGTAGCTGCCGCCGGATTCGGGCACGTCGACCGGCTTGCGCAGCATCATCTTCAGGTCGCGCAGGCGCCGATTGGCCTTCTGATAGGCCTCGGGTTCGGCCGGGTCGGCATAGACCATCAGGTAGATCTTGCCCGACAGGTTGTCGACGATGGCGAGTTCTTCGGTGAGCAGCAGCAGGATGTCGGGCACGCCCACCGGATCGGGTTTTTTCACCCCGGCCAGACGCGGCTCGATGTAACGCACGGTGTCGTAGGCGAAGTAGCCGGCCAGGCCGCCGCAGAACCGCGGCAGGCCGGGGCGCACCGCCACCTTGAAGCGCTTCTGGTAGGCATCGACGAAATCCAGCGGATTGCCGACATGGCGTTCGATGACCTGGCCATGCTTGACGACTTCCGCGCCGTCTTCGGTGGAGCGCAGCAGCGTCGTGGCCGGCAGGCCGATGAACGAATAGCGCCCGAAGCGCTCGCCGCCGACCACCGATTCGAGCAGGAAGCTGTAGGGCTTGTGCGCGAGCTTGAGGTAGAGCGACAGCGGCGTGTCGAGGTCGGCGAAGCTCTCGACGAGCAGCGGAATGCGATTGAAGCCCTGGGCAGCAATGGCCTTGAATTCGATTTCGGTCATGCGTCTTCTCCGAAGGCGGCCCGACTCGGGACTCGCCGACACCAGGCCAATGAGGCCGGGCATGCTGATTCAACTGAGGGGCAGGGTTGGGTCCCTGCAAACGGGCGGGCTGGCGCCGGGCTACTTCACGGCACGGACCCGCGGGGTCTGGCTAACTACGCCAGCACCACCAGCGCCAGGACCGCCAGTCCTGGCTCAGAGGGATGTCACGCAGCAGATGCATGATCGAAGACACGGGACACAGGCTCTTGAGGTCGAGAGGATTCGAGATCGTTGAAATTCAGGTCTGATCGCTCGAGCGTGGCCGGTACAACCGCACCCTTCGTGCCGCATCGGCGATCGAATCGACTATAGCATCAACATCCAGCGATTGCACCCCGGCCCCCTCGTTGTAGCCATAGGGCACGATGAACACCGTCATCGCGGCCGCACGAGCGGCCTGCGCATCGTTGAGGGAATCGCCGATGGCCACGGTACGCGATGCCGGCGCGCCCAGTCGGGCCGCGGCATGCAGCAGCGGGCGCGGATCGGGCTTCTTGAATGGCAGGGCATCGCCGCCCTGGACGAACTCGAAACACCGGGCCAGATCCTGTCGCGCCAGCAGCGGATCGGCGAAGGCCTGCGGCTTGTTGGTGACACAGGCCAGGCGCAGCCCGGCCGACAGCATGGCTTCAATGCCCTCGCGAACGCCGGGATACGGTGCCGCATGCAGGCCGTTGGTCGACTGGTAGTGGTGCAGGAAGCGCTGCATCGCATGCGCATGCTCGCGCTCGGACGCCCGGCCATCGGCCCGCCCGGTCAGCACCCGGTGAACCAGGACTTCGGCCCCCTTGCCGACACTGGCGGCCACCTGTGCCTGGGCCAGCGTGGGCCGATCGAGATCGGAGAGCATCAGGTTGACTGCAGCCGCGAGGTCGGCCGCCGTGTCGAGCAGCGTTCCGTCGAGATCGATCAGGACGGCCTGGGCCTCGTGGATTCGCACGACTTTATCCTGGGATGGAACCGTCACGATGGGCTATCGCGCACGGCCGGCGGCCGCGTCGCGCAGCCTCGCAATCACGCCGGCATAACCGCCACCGGGGTCGGGTGCGCCAAACACCGCCGAGCCCGCCACGAAGGTATCCGCTCCCGCGGCGGACACCTGCTCGATGTTGTCGGTCTTGACGCCGCCGTCGACCTCGAGCCAGATGTCCTGGCCGCCCTGCGCCTTCCAGGCATCGAGGCGGGCACGCACCGCACGGATCTTGGGCAATGTCGACGCGATGAACTGCTGCCCGCCGTAGCCGGGATTGACCGACATCAGCAGCACGATGTCGAGCTTGTCCATCACGTGATCGAGCCAGGACAGTGGCGTGGCCGGATTGAAGACCAGGCCCGCCTTGCAGCCGTGCTCGCGGATCAGCGAGAGCGTGCGATCGACGTGATCGGAGGCCTCGGGGATGGAAGGTGATCAGGTTGGCGCCGGCCTTGGCGAAGTCGGGAATGATGCGATCGACCGGTCGCACCATGAGATGGACGTCGATGGGGATCGAGATGTGCGGCCGGATCGCCTGGCACACCAGCGGGCCGACCGTCAGGTTGGGCACGTAGTGGTTGTCCATCACGTCGAAGTGCAGCATGTCGGCGCCCGCCGCCTGCACGGCACGGACTTCTTCGCCCAGGCGAGCGAAATCGGCCGACAGCAGACTGGGAGCAATTCGACAGGCACGCGGGACGGTATTCATGTGGCAGGACCGGCTTGGGACTAAACTGCCATTTTAGCCGTGCGGACGATTCATGCCGGACGGCCCACTGACCGGACAACGACGCGATTCCATGAGCGAGCCCAAGTATCAGCTGAGCATCGCGGTCCAGCCCCGCTATCTGCCGGACCAGTCCGACCCCGCCAAAGGGCAGTATGCGTTCGCCTACACCGTGCGCATCACCAACGCGGGCAGCGTGCCGACCCAGCTGATCAGCCGGCACTGGGTGATCACCGATGGCAACGGCAAGATCGTCGAGGTCAAGGGCCTGGGCGTGGTCGGCCATCAGCCGCTGCTCGCCCCGGGCCAGAGCTTCGAGTACACCAGCGGCAGCCAGCTGGCCACACCGGCGGGCACGATGCAGGGCAGCTACTTCTGCGTGGCCGAGGACGGCGAGCGCTTCGAGGCTCCGATCCCCGCATTCTCACTGGCCATGCCGCGCACGCTGCATTGACGCTCGGCCGGGCGGCCCCGGGGGCTCAGCGCTTGCCGCGCAGCGTCCACCAGACCAGCAGCAGCACGACGACGAGCACGCCGCCGGCCTCGAGATAAATGACCCACATCTGCCTGCCCTCCGTCTCGTTGGCGACGCGCTGGCGCGCGCCGGCCATGATCGCCTTGCTGAGCCTGGCGCTTGCGGCCTGCGCGCCGCCCGGCCCACCCCGCACGCCCGCCGGTACTGGCGAAGCTGTCGTACCGGGGGCACGCAGCCCCCGTGCGAGCATACCCGCACCTGTCGAGCCGACACTGCCGGCGATCGAGACCGACTCCCTGGACGGGCTGGCGACGGCGCTGGCGGCGCAATGCGCGCTGGCCAGGCCGCCCGCCCCTTGGCCGGAGCTCTGCGCGGAATGGCGCACCCAGCGGAGCACGCCGCTGCGCTGGCTGACCCATCGATTCGAGCCGCAGCTGCTGCGCGGCGCGGATGGGAGCGAACAGGGGCTGATCACCGGCTACTACGAGCCCGAACTGACCGGCAGCCGCCAGCGCGAATCGGCCGGCCAGGTCCCTCTGCTGGCACGCCCGGCGCCCGACTCGGCACTTGCCCGCCTGCCGCGTGCCCGGATCGAAGCGCAGGCCGCGGGTGAAGCGCAGGCGCTGGCCTGGATCGACGATCCGGTGGACGCTTATTTCCTTCAAGTGCAGGGCTCCGGTCGCGTGCGCCTGCGCGACGGCTCGGTGATGCGGGTCGGCTTCGCCGGCGACAACGGTCATTCCTATCGTGCGATCGGTCGCGATCTGATCGAGCGGGGAGTGCTCACCCGTGAAAGCCTGAGCGCGCGCGCCATTGCCGACTGGCTGCGTGCCCATCCGGTCGAGGGCCGCGAACTGATGCGCGCGAACCCGCGCTACGTATTCTTTCGCGAGACTCAAACCCTGCCGGCCGGAGCGGGCTCGCCGACAGGGTCGCCCGGACCGATCGGGTCGCTGGGGGTACCGCTGACGGCGCTGCGCTCGGTGGCGGTCGACCCGCGGGCCGTGCCGCTGGGCTCATTGCTCTGGCTGGAAGTCGCCGATCCGCGCGGAGGCATGCTGCGCAGGCTGGTGCTGGCCCAGGATACCGGGGCGGCGATCGTCGGCTCGCCACGCGCCGATCTGTTCTGGGGCACAGGGGCACAGGCCGGCGATTCGGCCGGGCTGATGAAAACGACCGGCCGGCTGTGGTGGCTGCGGCCGCGGCCTTGAGCGCCGCCCTGAACTCGGCGTTGGGCCCTGCCCTGACTTCGGGCCTGAAAAACCGCGGGCGAGCGGCGCTGGCGCGCGGCCCCCGGGGCGTCGAGACGTCCCAGGCCCGGCGCTGCGCTCAGGAACGCGAGTTTTCTTCGAGCATGCGCTCGAAGCGTTCGCCCGGCACGTAGCCCTGCAGGCGCTTGCCATTGCCGAAGAACACCGTGGGCGTGGCCGAGATCGACAGCTTCTGCGACAACTCCTTCACCTTGGCCAACGGGGTGTCGCACGTGCCGGCGTTTCCGGGCACCTTGCCGACGGTCATCAGGTCGTTCCAGGCGGCGACCTTGTCGGCCGCACACAAGGCCTTGCGCGCCTTGGTCTCGGAATCCGCCGCGAGGATCGCCACTGGAAACGTGTAGATGGTGACGTCTTTCAGGGTGAGGAGATCTTTGCGCATGGTGCGGCAGTAGCCGCAGTTGGCGTCCTCGAACACCGCGACCACCCGCTTGCCGTTGCCGATCACCTGCTTGATGGCGAGGTTCAGCGGCAGATCCTTGAAGTTGATGGCCAGCATCTCGTCGGTGCGTTCGCGGGTGAGGTTGCGCCCGGACTTCAACTCGACCATGGCGCCTTCGACGAACGCATATTGGCCCTTGTCATCGACATAGAGCAGGTCGTTGCCGAGGCGGACCTCCCAGATGCCGGGCATTGGGGTACGACGCACCTCGTCGACCTTGTAGCGGCCCTTCAGCCAGCTTTCGATGGCCGCCTTGACCGTGGCAGAGCCGTCGGCGGCGGGCGCCTGCGCATGCGACGCCGGGCCGGCAAAGGCCAGTCCCGCGGCGAGCGCGATCGCTTGAACAACACCGGACAGGCGGCGGATTGACGACATGAAGGAACCTTTGGTGGAGAAAACGGCTCAGGATACCGCGTGGCGGATGAGTCGGCGGCGCAGCCAGCCGGCCCCGGCGACCGCCTGCCAGCCCGCCTCACGTGCCGCCAGCAGCGGGCGCAGCAATGCGGGAAGAGCCGGCTCGGCATCGGGGTCGAACAGACGCTGCAGGCCGTCTGTCGCAAGTTTCATCGCCAGGACGGGCTCGCGGCGGGCACGCTCGAAGCGGCGCAGCAGCAGGCGATCGCCCAGGTCTCGATAGGGTTCGCGGGCCTGGATGACCGACAGCAGTTCGGTGACATCCCCGAAGCCCAGATTCATTCCCTGGCCCGCCAGCGGGTGCAGCACATGGGCTGCGTCGCCCAGCAACACGGCGCGCGGTCCGACCATGGCTTCGGCCTGGAGCAGCCGCAAAGGGAAGCAGCGGGCGTCCCCCAGTGCCTGGAGACCGCCCAGCGCGTGGCCCGACACCTCGGCGACCCGCCGGGCAAGCTCGGCAGCCGGCAGGGACATCAGGGTTTGGGCCAGCGCCGACGGCGCGGACCAGACGATGCTGCACCGATCGCCGGGCAAGGGCAGCAGCGCCAGGATGCCGTGGCCGCCGAACCACTGGTAGGCGCAATCCTGATGGGCCCGTGCGGTGGCGAAGTTGGCCACCACCGCCTGCTGCGGATAGTCGCGCTGGACGCTGGCCAGGCCGAGGAACCCGCGCAGCGGAGAATCGGCGCCATCCGCGGCGACCAGCAGGCGGGCCTGCAGACGGCTGCCGTCTTCGAGGCCGACGCTGGCCAGGGGGTCGCCGGCCTGGGCCGCGACGATTTTTTGCGGGTAGACCCGAACGCCGGTGAAGCCCAGACCGCGCTCGAGGGCCTGCATCAGATTGCGGTTCTCGAGGATGCAGGCCAGCGTGTCGACACAGGCTTCGTAGGCCCCGAAATGCAGTTCGGGGGCGCCGGCCCGTGCGCTGGGATAGATGCGCATGTCGTGCACCGGCGCCAGGCGGCCGGCATCGAGCGCCTGCCAGACCCGCAGCCGCTCGAGCAGCAGGCGGCTGGCCGGCGACAGCGCGTAGATGCGGGAATCCCACTCGCCGCCATCCGGCGCGGCAGCGGGGCCGACCAGCGCCACCTTCAGGCCCGCCTGAGCCAGCCCCAAGGCGGTCGCGCAGCCGATGGCGCCGCGACCGACGACGATCACATCGTGCGCCAAGGCCGCAGGCGCACTGGGGGATGCGGCGAAATGCATGCACGAATTATAGGCGTGGGGCACACTGGGTGCGCCGATACCCGAGGCCACCATGAGCCAACTCGACCGCCTTGCCCGCATCCGCGCGCTGCTCGACAGCCGCACGGTCGTGCCGCGCAATACCCTGCTCTCGGAACTCGAGATTTCATGGGCAACCCTGAAGCGCGACCTGGTGTTCCTGCGCGACCGGATGAACATGCCGGTGGAATTCGATCGTGACGCGGGCGGCTACCGCCTCGGCACTGCCGCGAACGGACCGCAATACGGCCTGCCCGGGCTCTGGTTCAACGCCCAGGAGATCGTCGCGCTGCTCACGATGCATCGCCTGCTGGAGGATCTGGACAGCGGTGGCCTGCTCGGTCCGCATGTCGAACCGCTGATGGAGCGGCTGCGGGCCATGCTGGGCTCCGCCCAGGCGAGCGCCGAAGAGGTGATGCGCCGGGTGAAGGTGATCACCGCGCACAACCGGCCGGTGGCGCCGCGCTGGTTCGAGGTGCTGGGCAGCGCGCTGGTGCAGCGGCAGCGCGCCGAGATCGACTATTTCACCCGATCACGCAACGAGCGCGGCCGGCGCGAGATTTCGCCGCAGCGCCTGGTGCACTACCGCAACGCCTGGTACCTGGAGGCCTGGTGCCACCGCAGCGGTGCGCTGAGGGTGTTCTCGATGGACGCGATCGAAAGCGCCCGCCTGATCGAGCGCCGCGCCCGCCAGGTCGCACCGGCCACGCTGGACCGCGAACTGGGCGAAGGCTACGGGATCTATCGCGGCAAGCCTTCGCACTGGGCCGTGCTGCGCTTCAGCGCCGATGCGGCGCGCTGGGTCAGGGCCGAGACCTGGCATCCGCAGCAGCGTGCCACCGAACTCGAGGACGAGCGGCTGGAACTGCAGATTCCGTACTCGAGCACCCAGGAACTCGAGATGGACATCCTTCGTCACGGCGAACAGGTGGAGGTGGTCGCCCCGCCGGAATTGCGCGAGCGGATCGGTGCCCGGCTCAGGGCTGCCGGAGAGGTCTATGTGAATCGGCAGGATTGAGATATAATCGTCAGTTCTTCGACGCGGCAATGCGCGATAGCGCGATCTGGCGTGCAGAAGACACCCGTAGAATGTTCCATGGCACCCGCGCCATGGAACAGCAGCACAGGCCAAGTAGCTCAGTTGGTAGAGCAGCGGATTGAAAATCCGCGTGTCGGTGGTTCGATTCCGCCCTTGGCCACCAAATTGCTGTTCCCAGGAAGTCCGGCCTGCGCCATCGTCTCGCGGTACCCGGTCTCGATCAGGCGCTCGCGGTAGGCGCGATCGACACCGGCCCAATAGCCCAGGTCCGGGTGCAGCACCAGGTCGGCGGCTTCGGCATCTGGCCGGGTCAGCGCACGTTTGCGCAGGTCAGCCTCGCGGTAGCTCTGCGCGCCAGGCGGAGCGCGCTCCTCGTGCGCCGAGGCGTCCACCGCCAGTACGCGCAGTGCGCCCAATTGGCGTGCCAGGCGGACCGGCAGTGGCATCACCAGGTCGGCGTCCGCATAGAGCTCGCCGCGGATGCGAACCGGCGCAAAGCGTCCTTCGATCGCCGACGAGGCCTGCACCGCCACGCCGGTGTCACCATGGCTGAAGCCAATGACGGCCGCATCGCGCAGCCGCTGCACTGCGCAGACCATCGGCGTTGGCAAGGCCTGCAGCGGCCGGCCGCCGAGCTGCTGATTGACGAACTGCGCCAACGGGTCGCCATCCAGTCGCGTGGGCGTGATCGGACTCCAGCCCAGCAGAGCAACGGGGGGCGTGTCCAGTGCCAGGCGGCGAAGCTCGTCGGCCGTCAAGCCGGCCGCGCAAAGCGCGCCGGCCATCGCGCCGGCCGACGCTCCGACGATCAAACCGGGCTGCAGCTTCAGCTGCTGCAGTGCTTGAATGACGCCGATGTGCACGAAGCCGCGCGGACCGCCCGTGCCGAACACCCAGGCGACCCCCGGACGGGTCAGCAGCGGTCGCGCGGCCGGAGCATCGGGGCCGTCGTGATTGCGCCCGCGGCCCAGGCCGCAACCGGCCAGCCACAGTGCGCCCAGCCCCAGTAGCCGGCGCCGGGCCGGCGCCACCGGCATGCGGTCGCCGGCGATTTGTGGCACAACACGTTCTGGTGGGCGAGAAGGAGAGAGCATGCGACAACTAGCCTGGCGGCGACTGCTGAGTGTCATGGGCCTGTGGTTCCTGTTGGGCCTTCAAGGCTGCGGTACTCCCTGGGCTACCGTGAGGACGGTCGGGGCCGGCCGGTGATGCTGCTCGGCTACGACCCGGTAGCCTATGTGACGCGGGGCCAGCCGGCTCGCGGCGACCCGGCATTCAGTGTGGATCTGCCTGAGCGCAGCTACTACTTCACCAATGCCGAAAACCGCGCGAAGTTTGTCGCCGATCCAGAACGATACGAGCCTCAGTACGGTGGATTCTGCGCCAGCGGCGCGGCCTACGCCATCAAACTGGGGAGCGACCCCACGGCGTGGGCCGTGTACCAGGGGCGACTGTTCATCTTCGGCGATGTGCTGGGCCAGACGGCGTGGCAGCTGGACCCGTCCTGGAACGTCCGGCATGCCGATGCGCAGTGGTCCACCATCCGCGATACCGGCTGGCGTCTCGCGTCGCTGGCGGCTTACGCGAACAAGGTGCCTCACTACAAGACAGGCGGACAGATCCGGGCAGAGTGGCAGGCGCGGCACCAGGGCGAGCGCTATCCGGACTACAACCCCGGCAACATGTGGACCAACCTGTTCATCAAGCCGCCTGGCTGGCGTGCAGCCGAAGGCTTCGGGCAGCCGGCGCTGGGCTACCCTCCTTGAGCTTTCTGGGATTGAGCTGTCGCCACTTCCTTGGCCGGTTCTGCGCCACTCTTGTCGTACGGCACGCTTGAGATCAGTCGCTTGCTGCGCTGTCAGAATCTGGTACCGCCGTTCACTTCGCGCTTCCAATACGGGTCTGCCAGCTCGATGTTGCCCGGCCGGTCCGATTCGAAGCCGTCCTTGTTTGCCTGGCCACCCACGATGAGCCGCTTGCCGTCGACGATCGCCAAGTGTCGGCATCGCCGCCCCAGGGGATGGCGTACACGATGCCGTTGGCGCCGTCGCCGCCGAAGGGCGGAAGGTACTGCTTCGGTGCCGTATCGAACGGCGCCTTGTGCTCTGCACTGGAGCAGCGGGTACGCGGCGAGGCACTGCAGTTCCAAGCGGTTCCGCTAGCCGGCAAACAGCTAGCCGGCGCGAGCAGGGGCTGCGCGCATCACTCGCCCTCCCTCAGGCGGCGGTAACGTGCCGCCAGGAATGCCACCAACAGCAAAATGCAGGCCACCGTCAGCCACAGCAGATGCGGTCCGGGCAGGCCGCGCAGGTAGGCTTGCAGCGACTGTCCGGCCCAGACATACGGCAGGCTGCCCAGCGTCAGGCCGACCAGGCTGGGCCAGAAGAAGGCCGGCACGGACATCCGGCTCAGGCCGAGCAGCGGATTCAGCAGCGGATAGGGCAACACGGGCAGCAGACGCAGGCCCACCAGGCCCAGCGCTCCATGGCGCTCAAGCAAGTTGTTCAGCCCGTGCAGACGGTGGCCGAGCCGGCGCTGCATTCGATCGCGCCCCCAGTGCCGCGCCGCGAAGAAGGCCAGCAGCGCGCCCAGCGTGGAGGCCAGCCCCACCAGCAGCGTGCCCGCGAGCGTGCCGAAGGCAGTGCCGGCCAAGAGGGACAAGGCCCAGCAGCCGGGCAGCGCCAGTACCGACAGCAGCACGAACAGAAGCATGAAACCCGCCATGAACAGCACAGGCGACTGCTGCTGCCAGCCCAGCAGGCGATCGGTCTGGCGCGCCCACGCATGCGCGTCGAAGACCCCGACCGCGTCGAGGCCGCCGGCCCACCACAGGCCACCCACTGCGGTCGCCAACAGCGCGGCCAGCAGCACGAGGCGGCGACGCAGCGGCCCGGGCGTCGGGGCCAGTGTCATCGGTTCAGCGGCCGGCGCGCGGCATAGCCGAGCGCATCGACAAGCGCCGCCGAGAGCAGCATCGCCGCCAGGATAGTGGTCATCTTGCTCATGTGGAACGGCCCCGTGTGAAAGCTCAGCAATTATCCCAGCCCGCCAGCGCCGACATCGCCAGAGCCTTCCAGGTGCCGAGCGGCACCTTTCGCAGGAACTCCGGCGAGGCGTCGGGCGGGAAGCACTCGCCGGCTATACGACCCATGCTGCTCTGCGCCTCCAACGCCAGGAACTGGCCCCGCTGCAGTTCCAGGGTCCCAAAGCCGGCCACTTCCAGCGCAACCGGCCTTGCCGGCCGATGTCTGCGGCGGCTCGACGCCGGACTTGGCAAGGTGCAACGCCGATGCGACGAGCGCGGCTGGTTTGGCCTGTTCCCGGCCAAACCCTTATCGCGATCCCGCACGCATGGGCGCTGTGTCGGCCCAGTCGGGGTCGGTCTTACAGCATGTTGTCAGCCAGGCGCTGGTCGGCGGCACGCCCGTACTGGGCTCGCGCATCGATGGCAACGTGGAACTGCTCGGAGCCGACGACAGCGGACCATTCCCGGACAACGCCGCCGTCTACCACCGGATTCCGAATCGAAGCATCTCGACCCCAGACTCGCTTTCTCTCTGCTCCCGGCTGACCCGAACTGCCCGCCGATACCAAGATCGCCGATACGGCGAGCGGCTGCGCGGAGAAGGACAGCCTTCGAGCGGCGTGGCCGACCATGCCGGGTTCGCCATCGGATGGCCGCGACAGCGCCAGCAGAAGCTTTCCTAGTAGCTCGGCTTGACCGGAAACGGCGTGAGCTGCAGCTCGTGGGTCCAGCAGGAGCGGTCCTGCGTATGCAGATACCAGAACGCCTCGGCGATCTTGACCGGATTGATCACCAGCTCGGGGCGGCTCTGGAGCCTGGGCATGGCCCGCGTGCCGGGGGAATCGATCGTGCCGTCGATCACCACGTTCGCGACATGAACGCCGTGTTCAGAATATTCCTCCGTGAGCACCTGGGCCAGCGTACGCATCATCACGCGAGGGTAGTAAAGCGACTGCCCGGTCAGCCGCTTGCGCCCGCGCAGCGAACTGGAATTGTTGGAGAAGAAGAACGACCCCGAGCCCTTCTTGCGCATGGCCGGGAGAACCTCCTTGGCGACCAGGAAGGGGCCGCGGCTGGCGATGTGCATGGCGGTGTCGAGCATCTCCACCGGAATGTGCTCGAGCAGTTCTTTCTCGGGCGGCAGGTCGCGGCCTTCCAGATATCCCGCGTTGTAGACGAGCACCTCGGGGTCGCCCACGCTCGATCGAATGATCGAGAAGGCCGACGCGATCGACTCGTGCGAGACCAGATCCATCTCGACGATCAGGCACTCGCCGCCTTGCGCCCGGATGGCCGCGGCCAGAGGCGCCGCGTTGGCCTCGGCGCGGGTGGTCAGCACGGTGAAGAAACCCTCTTGCGCGAACTTCTGCGCGACCGCACCACCGACGCCCCAGCGGATGCCGACCGGCAGATGGCTGTCGTCGAGCTCCTTGCCGTGGAACAGCTTCGTGTTGCGGCCATCCGATTGCCATTTGGAAGTGGCGCCGACGACCACGGCGACCGGTTTTCCCTGCGGGTTGGTTGTCATGAGACTTGGATTCCTTGATGGATGATCGTCTTCAGGCAGTGCGGTTCCAACCCCACCAGGCGCACAGCGCGTCGCCCAGGATGAGTTGCTTGTCTTGGCTGCTGAGCCACGGCAGCTCGTCGGTGAACATCGTCACGCATTGCCGCCAGGAACAGGGCATCTTCGAAATGTCGGTGCCCCAGAACATTCGGGTCGGGCCGAAGGCATCGTAGATGCTCCGCAGGTACGGATGCATCGAAGCGAACGGGTAACCCTGGCTGGAATAACCCGGCGCGCCGGTCGCCTTGACCGCCACGTTGGGAAACTTCGCCAGCGCCAGGAGCTCCGGAATGTGGACCATCGCGGCAGCGTCTTTCAGCGTGGTGAAGCCGCCCCGCCCGCCCAGGTGATCGATGGTCAGGCGCAGGGCGGGGTGACGCTGGGCGATGCGGGCGACATCGGCCAGAGAATCGGTCGCCAGCATGGCGATGGGAACGCCGGCTTTTTCGGCGTCCGCCCACAGCCAGTCGATCGTGCCATCGGCCAGCCATTGCCGCATCGGTTCGTGCAGGAACGCATAGCGCAGCCCGAGCATGCCCGGCTGCTCGCGCCAGGTCGCGATGCGCGCTCGCGATTCCGGATCATCGAGTGGCAGCGAACCCATGATGGCGAACCGGCCCGGATAGTCCCGGACCGCCTTGAACGCCATCTCGGTCGAGTTCGGATCCCAGCCCGGCGGATGAATGACGGCGGCATCGACGCCGCCCGCGTCCATCAGCGCGATGGCCTGCTCGGGCGTGAACTGGGTGATCTGCCAGTGCGAGAGGTTGCTCGGCAAGCCTGTTCCCCAGGTGTGGATCTGGGCATCGACAATCGGCATCGTCGTCCTCTCGCGTCGGTGTTGGGTGCCGGTGAGCGTACCCCAGACGGCGGGCATGGCGGCACACATATTGCTTCTTTCCAGCACCGCGCAGCGTGTGGCTCCCCACGCGAGCAAGACAACGGAAGAGATCAGCGACATGAACCGACAAAGCAGCAGCGCCCTGTCGCAGTCCAGCGCGCCCCCGGGCGGTCCCGCAGCCGAGCAGGCAGCGGCCCCGCGGACATCGTCAACGACTACCTGCGCCTGCTGATGATCCCGGACCCCGCGGCGGCGCGCGCCTTCGTGTCGCCCGAGTTGCGGATCCGCTTTACCGGCGGCCGGACGATGACTGACCCGGCGCAGTGCGCCGCGTTCAATGCCGGCCGCTACAAATGGGTGAAGAAGCGCATCGAGCGCACCGAAACGGTGAGCGGCGGCGGCCCGCAGGAAACCGTGGTCTACAGCCTTGGAACGCTCTACGGTGAATGGCCGGATGGCAGTCCGTTCGAGGGCAATCGCTACGTCGACCGTTATGTGCTCAGCCAGGGCCTGATCACGCAAATGGACGTCTGGAACGACAGCGCAGAATGGTTGATGGTCCGAGCAGGGCTGATCGCGCCCTGAGACCCGGCGCCGCACACCCCCGCGCACGCCCAGACTGCGATTCCCCCGACCCATTCGATCCAGACCCCAGCACGGGTCGTCACCAGGACCTGCCGATGCCTCCGTCATACTCCGGCGCCCTGCCCTCGCACGGCCGATTCGACTATCAGCCGATCACCCGCAGGCCGGCCTACCGATGGCCGGGCGGCGCGGGTCTGGCGGTTTACCTGGGATTCAACATCGAGCACTTCGCCTTTGGCGAAGGGCTGGGCGCCGGCATCGGTCCGGCCAGCCCGCAGCCCGACGTGCTGAACTACAGCTGGCGCGAGTACGGCAACCGGGTCGGCGCCTGGCGCTGCCTGGAGCTGTTCGACGCGCTCGGGCTGCCGGCCGCGGCGCTGATCAACACCGCGCTGTACGACCACTGCCCCGAACTGGTGGCCGCCTGCGTGGCGCGCGGCGACGAACTGGTCGGCCACGGGCACAGCAACGCCGAGCGCCAGGGTGTGCTGGACGAAGCGGCCGAGCGCCAATTGCTGCGCGCCTGCCGCGAGCGCATGCTCGCAGAAAGCGGCCAGGCGCCCGGCGGCTGGCTGTCGCCATGGATTTCGGAGAGCCTCGCCACGCCGGACCTGCTGGCCGAAACCGGCTACCGATACACCCTGAACTGGTGCCATGACGACCAGCCGCACCCGATGCGCACGCGAGCCGGCCCGCTGTGGTCGGTTCCCTACCCGCAGGAACTGAACGACATCCCGATGATCGTGGCGCGCCAGATGGACGCGAAGGACTTCGCGCAGATGATCATCGACAACGCGGACGAGATGCTCGAACAGGCCCGGCGACAGCCGCTCGTGATGGGCATCGCACTGCATCCCTACATCGTCGGCCAGCCCTATCGGCTGCGGCACCTGCGCCGTGCGCTGACCCATCTGGCCGCCGCCCGCGATCGCGCGCAGGTGTGGTTCACGACGCCCGGCGCGATCTGCGAAGACGCGGCGCAGATGGAAACGGACCGACTGGAGTGACCGACATGACGACTGCCGACGAATTCCCCATCGAGGACACGGTTTGCGCCTGGGTGCCGCACGGCCGCTTCGTCGTGCCGGGGAATCCCGGAGGGGCGCTGCAGCGACCTGCGGTTCGCGGCGAAAGATCTGTTCGACGTGGCCGGCCACCCGACCGGAGCGGGCAATCCGGACTGGCTGGTCACCCATGAGATCGCGCTGCGCAGCAGCCCGATCGTCGACTCGCTGCTGGGCGCCGGCGCCACTCTGATGGGCAAGGTGCTCACCGACGAACTGGCCTACAGCCTGCATGGCGACAATGCCCACTATGGCGCACCGCTGAACGCCCGCGCGCCCGACCGGGTGACGGGCGGATCATCCAGCGGCTCGGCCGCGGCGGCGGCGGCGGGGCTGGTCGACTTCGCGCTGGGCACCGACACCGGCGGCTCGACCCGGGTGCCGGCCAGCTACTGCGGGCTGTGGGGCCTGCGCACGACCCATGGCCTGCTGCCGACCGAGGGACTCGTGCCCTTGCATCCGTCCTATGACACGGTCACCTGGCTCGCGCGGGATCGGCAGGTGTTCGGGCGGGTCGGCCAGGTGCTGCTGCCGGCGTCGCCCTTCGTGCCACGACGGATACTGCGGATCGACGACGCCTGCGCGCTGGCCGACCCGCCCTTCGAATCGCCCGTGGGGCTCGTGCTGGCGGCCCTCGAGGCCCTGCTCGCATCGTCTCCCCGCACCTGGCACGCCAGCACCGGATCGAGTCTGGCCGAATGGCGCCAGGCGTACATGACGACGGGCGCCTTCGAAGGCTGGCAGGTGCACGGCGACTGGATCACCCGCCTGCAGCCGCGCTTCGGAGCGGCAGTCCAGGCGCGCTGGCAGGCGGCCAGCCGGATCGGCGCGCAAGCGGTCATCGAGGCGCGGCGCACCGCGGCCCAGATCCGCTGGCACGTGCGCGAGCAGATGGGCGACGACACCGTGGCGGTCCTGCCGTCGGCTGCCAGCCTGGCGCCCCGGCGCGATTCGGATCCGGGCGCGGTCGATGAGGTCCGCCTGCGCACGATGGCGATCACCTGCATCGCCGGCCTGGCCGGGCTGCCGCAGGTCAGTCTGCCCTTCGCGGATTCCGACGGCGTGCCCCTGGGGGTGTCGCTGCTCGGTCCGGCCGGCAGCGATCTGGCGCTGATCGGGCTGGCTCAGCGCGTGAGCGCCGCGTTGTCCCGGGGCTGAGAGCCGGGTTGCGCCGGACAGCGCCGGACAGCGCCGGACGGCGTGACGGAGCGGAACGATCGGATGCGGCGCTTGCGTTAGTCTGCGGGACGATACGAGCCCCCTAACCCGCCCCCTGCGCACCATCGAGAATCGCATGCACTCCTCCTCTTCCCCGGCCTCGGGCTGGCCCAAGGTCTGTGTATTCGGGGCCGGCGCCGTCGGCTGCTATTTTGGTGCCCGCCTCGCCATGGCGGGCGCTGCGGTCTCGCTGGTCGCCCGCGGGCCCCATGTCCAGGCGATCGAACAGCATGGACTGATCTTCGAGGCCGCGGGCACCAGGACGCCGGTCAGACTGGCGGCAAGCACCCGCCCCGACGCCCTGGACAGTGCCGATCTAATGCTGTTCTGCGTGAAGAGCCGCGACACCGACGAGGGCGCCCGCACGATCGCCGCGCGGCTCAAGCCGGGCGCCGTGGTGGTCAGCCTTCAGAACGGGGTCGACAACGTCGCGCGGATGCGGGCCGCCGCCGGACTCGATGCCCTGGCTGCGGTGGTTTATGTGGCCTGTTCGATGGCGGGACCCGGACATGTGCGGCATGCCGGCCGCGGCGACCTGGTGCTGGGCCACCTGCCGGATGCTGCCGGGGCCGGCCTGTCGCATCGGGTCGACGCGCAGGCCGCCGCCCGCGTGGCCGCCGTCTTCGAGCGCGCCGCAGTCCCCTGCCCGGTATCGGGCGATGTGCGGGTCGACCTGTGGATGAAGCTCGTGCTGAACTGCGTCTTCAATCCGATCTCGGCGCTCGGGCGCGCGCACTATGCCCGGATGGTCGGCGACGCACCGACCGTGGCCATGATGCGCGATGTGATTGCCGAATGCGTGCTGGTCGCGCGTGCCGATGGCATCATCTTGCCGGAGGTGGATCACTTGCTGCAGTCGGCCTTGGCGCTGGGCCATGCGATGGCCCAGGCAACGTCCTCGACCGCGCAGGATCTGGCGGCCGGACGGCCGACCGAGATCGAATCGCTCAATGGCTATGTTGCGCGGCGCGCCGTCGAACTGGGTGTCGCGGCACCGGTCAACCAGGCCCTGCGGGCGCTGGTCAGACTGGCCGAAGGCTGAGCTTCAGGGTGGATTCAGGTCGCCCGGGCAAACTTGCCGCAGGACACGAACACCTCAGAACGGCTGTCGAATGCGGATACTGCTGGTCGAAGACGATCCCGACTTGAGCGACGTGGCGGCCACCCATCTGCGCGATCAATCGCATGCGGTCGACGTGGTCGGCACCTTGAAGATGGCCAGCGCCGCGGTGGCCGGGGTGACGTACGACCTCATCCTGCTGGATCTGGGTTTGCCCGATGGCGATGGTGTCGACTGGCTGGGCCGGCAGCGTCGCGCCGGGCAACAGGCGCCAGTGCTGATCCTGACCGCACGCGATCAGATCTCTCAGCGGATCCGGGGGCTCGATGCGGGCGCGGACGACTACCTGACCAAACCGTACGATCTGCATGAACTCGGCGCACGGGTGCGGGCGATCGGGCGCCGGCACACGGCCTCGTCGGCGCTGCAGCTCGGTGCAGTGCGGATCGACCTGTCCGCCCATCGTGTGCTGCTCGAGCAGCGCGAGGTGCGGCTGACGAGTCGTGAATGGGCGGTGCTCGAAGCGCTGGCGCTGCGGCCCGGCCATCTGGTCACCCGGGCGCGACTGGAAGACGCGCTGTTCGAATTCGGCGCCGAACTCGAATCGAATGTGCTCGAGGTCTACATCAGCCAGCTGCGCAGAAAGCTCGGACGGCAGATGATCGAGACCGTTCGGGGACTGGGCTACCGGCTCGGCTTCGGTCAGGAAGCGGGCTGAATGTCCGGCCGCTATGCCCTGGTATCGCGCATGCGCAATGGCGCGATCGTGTCGTGGGCGCTGGCCTGGGTGCTGGCCTGCGGGTTCGCGATGGGCGTGCTCTGGTACGAACTGGGCGAGAGCTTCGACAGCAAGCTCCAGGAGACGGCCCAGCTGCTGCTCTCGATTGCCGCCCGGGCCCCGGGCGGCCTGTCGGCGACCGACGGCGGGGACCTGCGCGCCCGGACCGGAATGCGGGACCACGAGGAGTATGTGGTCTACCAGATCCTCGACCGCGAAGGACGTCTCGTGCTGGCATCGCACGAAGCGCCGGAGCAGCCGCTGGCGCCGCTTCGGCCCGGGTTCATGTCGACGTCGCGCTGGCGCATCTACACCGAGGTCGAGCCGGCGCGCGGACTGTGGGTGCAGGTGGCCGATCGGCACAGCCATCGGCTGGAGGGTCTGCGCCACGCGATGATCACGCTGATGCTGCCGCTGGTGCTGGTGATGCCACTGGCGGCATGGCTGATTGGCCGGTGGCTGGGCCGCGCCATGCAACCGCTGGTCGCGATGGCTCAGGCACTGGCGCAGCGCGGCAGCGGCGACCTGTCGCCCCTGCCCGCCGATGACCAGCCCCAGGAGCTGGCGCAGCTGGCCAACAGCATGAACTCGCTGATGGCACGCCTGGATCGGGCCCTGCGGCAGGAACGCGAGTTCGCGTCGCAGGCCGCCCACGAACTGCGCACGCCGCTGGCCGCCGCCATCGCGCAAGTCCAGCTGCTGGGCTCGCAGGCCGAGGGCAGCAGCCGCCAGCGACTGGCCCGGGTTGCCCAGCGGCTGCAGCAGCTGGTGCGGACCGTCGAACTGCTGCTGCAATGGTCGCGGGCCGAGGCCGGTGTCGCACTGGCGATCGAACCGGTCGACCTGGCGCGGGTCGTGCAGGCTGTCGTATCCGACATCGAACCGGTTCGGCAGCGCGCGTTGACTTTGCGGCTGCCGCAACCGGCAGTACCGGTCCTTGCCCATGTCGATTCGCTGGGCATCGTGCTGGCGAACCTGCTCTCGAACGCCTGGCGGCACGGTGGCGAGGAGGCCAGGGTCGAGCTGTCGGTCGGCCAGAGCGACGCCCAGACGACGGTCACCGTCACCGACGACGGCCCTGGCGCCTCGGCCGAGGTGCTCGCAACCCTGGGGCGGCGGATCGAGCGCACCGACCGCAGCCGCTCGGGTGATGGCCTGGGTCTGGGCCTCACCCTGTCGAGCGAATTGGCCGCGCAGATGGGCGCCGATCTGCGCTTCGTGTCGCCAGCCCCGGGCCAGTCGGGTGGTTTTGCCGCGATCCTGACGCTTCAGGCCGACGTCGCCTCGAACAGGCCGGCGCTCCCGAACACCACTCGCTGAGCAGGGCAGGCGGTCTTCAGGCTGGCTTCAGACTCCCCGCCGATGATGAGGGCGAAAGGAGCAGCCATGACCCCACTGATTCGACTCAGCGCCCCCCGGCTCGTCCTGGTGTCCGCGATGATCGCGGCAACCAGCGTGCCTGCGCGCGCCGCCACACCAGCCGAACAGCTCGCGACCTTCAGTGCCGCCGCCGCCGCGCCCGCCCAGCCGATGCGCGGGCGGCAATTCTTTGCCGCCACGCACGGTCGCGAATGGAGTTGCGCGAGCTGCCACGGCGCGATTCCGACGGCCGAGGGCAAACATGCCGGCACCGGCAAGCCGATCGGCCCGCTGGCGCCGACGTTCAATCCGCAGCGCTTTTCGGATACCGCCAAGACCGAAAAATGGTTTCGCCGGAACTGCAACGATGTGCTGGGCCGCGAATGCACGCCGGGCGAAAAAGCCGATGTGCTGGCCTGGCTGATGAGCCTGGCCAAATGATCATGAGCAACGCGCTGAAAGTCCGTGGTCGCAACACCGGCTCTGTCGCTGTCGCCACGCCGGCGACCAGGGCCCCGCACCGCGCACTGGCGGGAATCGTACTGGCGCTGTCACTGGCGTGCGTCGGGATCGCCCCGGCCATTGCCGATTCGCGATTGGGGCCCGCGACGCCCCTGCCGGCATACGCCCAGGAGTGCGGCTCGTGTCATCTTGCCTATCCGCCCGGCCTGCTGCCGGCAGCCTCATGGCAGGCCTTGATGACCGGTCTGACGCGCCACTTCGGCAGCGATGCCTCGCTCGACGGCCCGGTCGCCCGAGAGATTTCCGACTGGCTGAGCGCCCACGCCGGAAACGGCAAGCGGGCGGCCGAGCGGCCGCCGAACGATCGGATCACCCGCGCGGCGTGGTTCACACGCAAGCACCGTGAGGTCGCCACCGCGACCTGGAGCCGGCCGGCGATCCGCAGCAGCGGGAACTGCGCCGCCTGCCATCGGGGCGCCGCGCAGGGGGATTTCGACGAACATGCCGTCACAATTCCGAAATAGGGCCGTAATGCCACGCGATCGCGCACACGACGGTCCGACGATGCTGGTCTGGGATGCGCCGGTGCGCGTGTTCCATTGGCTGCTGGTGCTGTGCTTCGCAGGGGCCTGGCTGACGGCCGACAGCGAACGCTGGCGCCTGGCCCACATCACCCTGGGCTACACCAGCGCCGCGCTGGTCGGATTTCGACTGCTCTGGGGGCTGGTCGGCACCCGATACGCGCGCTTCGCAAGCTTCGTGCGCGGACCGCGAGCGGCCTGGGCCTACCTGCGTTCGCTGCCCGGCACCCGACCCCGGCACTATGTCGGGCACAACCCCGCCGGTGCGTTGGCGATCGTGGCGCTGCTCGGGCTGGTGCTGGCCACGAGTGCACTGGGCTGGGCCGTCGAAGCGGACTTCGGGGGAGACTGGTTCGCCGAGCTCCATGAAGGCGCCGCGTCACTGATGCTCGGGATCGCCGCGCTGCACGTGCTGGGCGTGGCGATCGGCAGCCTGATCCATCGCGAGAACCTGGTGCGCGCCATGATCGACGGACGCAAGCGCACCGAGCCGGGTGAAGGCATCCGGCGGCCCTGGCGCCCGCTCGCGATGCTGATGCTCGCCGCCGTGCTGGTGTTCTGGGCATTGCAATGGCAAGGGCCGGACGGCAGCTTCGCCCGGTCCATCCGCGAGGTCGCAGCCAGGCTTCCGTGAGACCATATCGGGAGATCATGAATTCTCCCGCGAGCGATCATCCGCCGCCGCAAGCGCTCGAGCTCATCTGGAATCAGAGCGACGAGCTGCTGGCCATCACCGATGCCTCAGGCCGATTGCTGCAGACCAATCCTCGCTTCGATGAGGTCGTCGGGCCTGCCCGGCGCGACGGCGCCACGATCCAGGACCTGCTCCCCGACAACAACCAGCGCGCCCGGTGGCGGGCGCACATCGAGGCCACGCTCGATGGCTCGGTCGCCACGGGCGAACCGATCGGACTGACCGGGGCCGACAGGAAAACGGCCTGGGTCCGGGCGCGTGGCACCCGGCTGGCATCCGGGCCGGCACCCGCATGGCTCTGGCAGATGCCGGTGATCACCGAACTGCGCGAAGCCCAGGAGAGCGCATCGCGCTCGGCCGAACTCCTTGAACTGGTTCAGGCCTTCGGCCGAATGGGCATCTGGCAGCGCGACCCGCAATCCGGCGAAGGCGAATGGGACGAGCACATGTTCCAGCTCTTCGGCTACGACCCGGCCGGACCGACGCCCGACTTCAAGACCGCCTCGCTGCGGGTCCATCCCGACGATCAGGAGCCGACCCGCCTGGCCTTCGAGGCGTCTCTGAACAAGCCCGGGCGTTACCAGTTCCGGGTCCGCATCCTGCACCCCGACGCAAGTCTGCGGGTCGGCCAGTCGATGTGGAATGTCCATGAGACGAAACCGGGCGAACAGCAGCGCGTATTGGGCGTGATCCTGGATGACACCGCCGCCTATGAACTCGCCCAGTCGGTCTCGGCCACCACCGCGCTGCTCAAGCTGGCCGCTGACCTGGGGCAGATTTCGGTCTGGCGGCACGACCTCAAGACCGACCGTTATTACCTGAACGACCATGCCTACGCGATCGGCGGCATCGCACCCCGGCCCGAGGGGCTGAGCGCGGACGAACTGCGCGAGATGATCCACCCCGATGACCGGCCTCGCGTGGCCGCGGCGACCGAACAGGCGCTCGCCACCAACCGCCCCACGGACTGGCAGGCGCGCTATCGGCGCGGCAGCGAATGGCGCCAGGTGATGGCGCGCCGGGTGGTGCAGCGCGATGCCAAGGGCGAGCCGGTGGCCTTCGTCGGGGTCGCGCTCGACGTGACCGACCAGCTGGCCGAATCGAGGCGGGCCGCCGAAACAGCCCGGCGGCTCGAACTGGCCGCGAGCGCCGCGGGCATGGGCATCTGGTTCCACGAACCGCAGTCCGATCGGCTGCAGTGGAACGCCCAGATGTACGAGCTTTGCAGCCGCGACCAGGCATTGGGCCCGCCGGGCCCGACCGAATGGATCGAGACCCTCATCCATCCGGAAGACCGTGCCCGCGCGCGCTTGGCCCACGCCGCGCTTGACCGCGGCACGCAGTCCCGGGTCGACGCGGAATACCGGGTGCTGCGCGCGGATGGCGAGATTCAGTGGCTGGCACTGCGCGCGCGCCGAGAAATCGTCGACGGCCGGATCCTGGTATTCGGCGTGTGCTTCGACGTAACCGAACGCATCCAGGCCGAGGCGGCGCTGCGCAATGCCAACGAGCAGGTGGCCCTGGCCGCGCGCGGCGCGGGCATCGGCACCTGGGAGCGCGGGCCGGATCCAGCCTCCATGGTCTGGGACGCCCAGATGTTTCGATTGCGCGGACTCGAGCCTGCCGCACGCGCCCCGACCTCCGACGAGATCTACGCCCTCGTCCATCCGGACGACCTGCCCTCGGCTCCGCCGATCACGGCGCCCGATTTCCTGAGCGCTCCGCCGACGGTGGCCGAGTTCCGGGTCCGCCAGCCCGACGGCACGTACCGCTGGCTCGCGTCACGGTCGGCATCGATCTCCGACGACCAGGGCCGGGTGGTCCGCCGGGTCGGCGTCAACTGGGACATCACCGACGCGAAGAATGCCGCGACCGCGCGCCAGGAACGCGAGATCGCCCACCGCGAAAGCCAGGCCAAGTCGCGCTTTCTCGCCCGGATGAGCCATGAGCTGCGCACGCCATTGAACGCCGTGCTGGGCTTCGCGCAACTGCTGACGATCGAGTCGGCATCCCTGAACGAGACTCAGCAGGGCCGAATCGGCCATATCCGCTCGGCGGGCGAACACCTGCTGGCCCTGATCGACGATGTGCTCGACCTGTCGAGCCTGGAGTCCGGCGATATCCGGCTCGCGCTGGAGCCGGTCGATGTGGCTCGGGTGGTCGACGAAGCCCTGGTCCTGCTGCAGTCGCAGGCTCGCGACATGAAGGTGACCGTGCAGCCGGGCCCGGTTGGCGGGGCAGTGCTGGCCGACCGCACCCGGCTGCGCCAGGTGCTGGCCAATCTGCTCTCCAACGCGATCAAGTACAACCGGGCTGGAGGGAGGGTCGCGATCGAGACCCGGATGATCGGAGATCAGCAGTCGATCCGGGTGACCGACACCGGGCGCGGGCTGTCGGCCGCGCAGCGCGAGCACCTGTTCGAACCCTTCAATCGCCTGGGTGTCGAGCGCGAGGGAATCGAAGGCACGGGCATCGGTCTGGCGATCGTCAAGGCGCTGGTCGAACGCATGCAGGGTTCGATGCAGGTCACGAGCGAACCGGGACGAGGCAGCGTGTTCGAGGTCCGGCTGCCTGCCGCCGACCCGGTCAGCGCCGCCGAGCCGGCCCAGGCGCCGCAAGCCGACCCGGAAAGCACGGCATCCGCCCGCGACGGCTGCCTGCTGTACATCGAGGACAACGCCGTCAATGTGATGCTGGTCGAAGAACTGGTGCGCTCGTTCACCGGCCTGAGCATCGTGTCGGAGGTGAACGGGCTGGAGGGAGTCGCGCGCGCTCAGAGCCTGTTGCCCGACCTGATTCTCATCGACATGCAACTCCCGGACATCGACGGGTTCGAGGTCCTCAGGCAACTGCGCGGCGATCCCCGCACGGCGGCGATCCGCTGCGTGGCGCTGTCGGCCAATGCGATGCCCGAAGACATCGCGCGCGCGCGCGCCGCCGGTTTCGAAGACTATTGGACCAAGCCGATCGACGTCGATCGCTTTCTCAAGGCGCTGGCAGACCTGTTCTGAACGCTTCGCCCGCAGCGGGGTGGGGACGGTTCGTAAGCGCTGGCGCAATCGCCGCACAGCGTCCCCCGGGCAGGCATAATTCGATGCCTGACGGCCCGCAAGGCCGCGATTTCATTGAAGAAAATACCAGGAGAGACCGATGAAAGCCCTGCTGTGCAAACAATACGGCCTGCCCGACACGCTGGTGGTCGAGGAGGTGCCGGATCCGGTGCCCGGTGCGGGCGAGATCGTGGTCGACATGAAGGCCGCGGGGGTGAACTTCCCGGACGTCCTCATCATCCAGAACAAGTACCAGTTCAAGCCTGAGCTGCCGTTTTCGCCTGGCGCCGAGTTCGCCGGCGTCATTTCGGCGATCGGCAGCGGCGTCACCCATCTGAAGGTCGGCGATCACGTGATCGGCTCGACCACCTACGGCGCCTTCTGCGAGAAGGTGAAGATGGCCGCCAGCCGCGCCATCCCTATTCCCAAGACCCTCCCGTTCGACACCGCAGCCGCTTTCATCCTCACCTATGGCACCTCGTACCATGCGTTGAAGGACCGGGCCGAGCTGAAGGCGGGCGAGACCCTGCTGGTGCTTGGCGCCGCGGGCGGCGTGGGCCTGGCGGCCGTCGAGATCGGCAAGGCGATGGGCGCGCGCGTGATCGCTGCCGCATCGACGCCCGAGAAGCTCGCGGTCTGCCGCGAGCATGGCGCCGACCTCACCATCAACTACAGCACCGAGGACCTGCGCGAGCGCCTGAAGGTGCTGACCGACGAAAAGGGTCCCGATGTCATCTATGACCCGGTCGGGGGGCAATACGCCGAACCCGCCTTCCGTTCGATCGGCTGGCGCGGCCGCTATCTGGTGGTGGGCTTCGCCAACGGCGAGATCCCCAAGCTGCCGCTGAATCTGATGCTGCTCAAGGGCGCGTCGGTGGTCGGTGTTTTCTGGGGACAGTTCGTGTCCAAGGAGCCGCAGCACTTCAAGCGCGACGTCCAGGAAATGTTCGAGTGGGTTCAGCAGGGCAAGCTGCGGCCCCACATCTCGGCGCGCTACCCGCTGGCCCAGGGCGCGCAGGCCATCACCGACATGATGAACCGCAAGGTCATGGGCAAGGTGGTGATTACCGCTTGAACGCAGGCGGGCGGCCCCGAGCCGCCCGCCTGCCGATCAGGGCGCCGGCGCGTCCCAGGACCGGCCCATCGAAAACGTCCAGTGGCGCCGGCCGTCCGAATTGGACCGCGAATCGACGCCGAAGGCCTCCAGCGTCGTGTCCATCAGCTGCGAACAGGCGGTGGCGTTGGATTTCAGGAACGCCAGGAAGGCCGGCACATCGGCGGGACCGGCAAGTGCCATGTTCACAAACATCTGCACCGGGAAGCCCGCCTGCACCATATTGGTCGAGGTGCGCGAGGTACTGGTCGGATTGAAGCCCGCCACATACTGGTTGGCGATCATGTCCATCGTGTGGGCTGCCGCGCCGTTGGCCAGGCGCCAGTCGTAGGGCAGCGCCGGCAGTTCCCCCGACACGAAGGCCTGCGGACAGCTGACCGACGGCGTCAGGCGCCAGGTATTGATGGTGTTGCTGATCGTGTCGATGTCAGACTGGGTCAGCAGGCCCGCATCGGGCACCTTCGAGGTGTCGGAGAATGCCGGAGTGCCGGGCGGGAAACTGATGGCCGCCGGCTTGGAGGTGATCGAAATCCGGACCGAATCGAAGACATTGCCGGCGGGCGGTGTGCCGGGTGAGGGTGACGGCGAAGGCGAGGGTGACGGCGAGGGCGGCGACACCACCACATTGGCCGACGGATGCGGCGCATCCGAGGCCGCATTCATCGAAGCGATATCCGACACGATGCGCAGCGGCGGCTTGTCGACCACCGCAGGCGCCACGAAGGCGGCTGGTTGCGCCAGCAGCGTCGGCTGCAATGCCGCGAGAGCTGCACGCAGCGCGGCCGCATCGACCGTGCCCTGCTTGGCGCTGTCGGCCGCCATGCGCAGCGCTGCGCTCATCGACGACACTTCGCCGACGCTGAATTCGCGGGATTCGGAGGCTGCCGGCAGTTGCGCGATGCCCCAGATGTCGAAACGCCGGACGACATCGGCCACCGCGGAGAGATCGCGCGGCGTCCAGACGGCCTGGCCGGCGATGCGCCGCTCCGCCTCGAGCCACAGCTGCGTGTCCAGCTTCATGGCGGCGATGCGTGCCGCAGCGGCCACGGCCTGTGCCTGATCGACCGGGGCCTGCAGTTCGACCTGCAAGGCCCTGCCGGACTTCAGCTGATAGTCCAGGAACCCGGCGCGGCCACTGTTGACCGGTGCTTCTGCGCGCAGCTTTTCAGTTTCGCTCAGGAACGCGCTGGTCTGCGACTGCGCCTCGCGCACCAGAGCAGCATCGGCCGTCTGGCCGGTCCCGGGCGCCGGCGTCCCGACCACCGGAGCAGGGGCAGGGGCCGGAGTCGGAGTCGCGGGAGCCTCGACCGGGGCTGGCGCCGACGCGCTCGGCGCCGGGGCGCCTGCGCCACCGCCGCCGCAACCCGCCAGAGCGAGCGCCAGCAGGCCGCTCGCCACGGTCAGGCCGGATACCCCACCGCGCGTGCGACAGCGCGACACGGTCGAAAAGATGGAACGCGCCGGGAAGTCCGCTGGCGCGGGAACCCCGATCAGGCTGTGACTGGCTTTTTGCATGTGACCCCGCTCCTTAGACTTTGCAGACAGATTCGGGGCGACAGGCCCGAGCGGGCAATTCGGTTCTGGCAGGCGTACGCCGCGGACCGACACGCGGTCGACCGGAACGCTCACCTTGGCCGCAGCCGCGCTCTGCGGGATCGGCGCTTGCCGCTGCCGGCCGCAGCCGCGATCATGGTTATCACCCGGCAGGCGAGCGCGCCGCCGGTCATGCCTCATCAACACCCCTTGAGCAAGGAAGTCCCGATGACATTCAGCATCAACACAAGAGCAGCCCACGAGGCGGTCGGGGCTTTACTGCCCGGCGATTCCGACACAGGTGCGGCATGACCGGCAACTCGGCGAAACTCGTCACGATCGAACGCGAGGGGCGGATTGCCATCGTGCGATTCGACCGGGGCGACAAGGCCAATGCGATGTCGCTGGAACTGTGCCGCCAGCTCACGCAGGCGGCCCGCAGCTTCGAGAACGACGCCAGTGTGTCGGCGGTCATCCTGACCGCCGCCGGCAGCAATTTCAGCCTCGGGGCCGATCTCAAGGACGCGGAAGGGGCCGCGGCTCGCAAGCTGCCGCTGGCCGAACGCCGACTGTCGCTGCAGACTGGCGGGCGCATGTGCCGCGCCTGGGAGGAAATCGAGGCGCTGACCATCGTGGCGATCGAGGGCTGGTGCGTCGGCGGGGGTGCCGCTCTGGCGGTCGCCTGCGACCTGCGGGTGGCCTCGCGCGACGCGCACCTGTACGTGCCTGAAATCGAGCGGGGCATGAATTTGTCGTGGGGCGCCATTCCGCGCATCACGCATCTGGTCGGCCACGCGAAAGCCAAGCGCATCGTGATCCTGTCCGAGAAGGTGAGCGCGCCGGTGGCCGCCGATTGGGGTCTGGTCGACAGCCTGAGCGAGCCAGGCAGCGCGCTGGCCGACGCCCGGCAGTGGGCCGAACGCGCCGCCAGCCTGCCGCCCGTGCAGCTTCGGATGATCAAGCAGGCGATCAACGCGAGCGCGTTTGCGCTCGATCGGGCCGTCAGCCACGCCGATTTCGATCAGTTCGCGCTGGCGGCAGGGTCGGGCGACTTCGAAGAAGGCACCCGATCCTTCCTGGAGCGCCGCCCTCCCCGATACACGGGCGCCTGACAGGTGCGACAGCTCAGAGGAGCAGCAGCGCGGCGACGATGATCGCCACGCAGGCGATGCCCACGAGACTGTCGCCATCCAGACGCCATGCGCGCGGGGCCAGCGGCGAAAGCCGAGGGGCCAGGGGCGCGGGCCGCGAACCCGGGCCCCGCCAGTACTTGGACGTGTTGCAGAGGTCTGACATGAGGGTCTCCTGAACGAAGGCCAAGCGTGCGCCGCCGCGGGCTCAAAAACTGAGCCTCCCGGGCGATGCTTTAGAGTCCGGACATGCTGAAAAACGAAAGACTGCTGGCCTGGCTGGTGCAGCGCGAGACGTCCGCCGACTACACCTGGCTGATCGAACTGATCGACGGACTGCGCCCGGGCGCCGGGGAGGACGAGCAGGCTGCCGTGCAGCGGCTCGATGCGCTCATCGAGCGCCTGCTGGCCTCGCCCGATCTGGCGCGGGCACTGGCGCGGCATCTGCTGGGCCTGTTCCGGGATCGGCGCGCGCGGCATCTGCTGTCGGAAACCGGGGTCATCCTCGAAACGGGCTTCTTCGCGGGCCTGGTGAATCGCCTGGGGCGCCGCCTTCTGCCCCGGGTGCCGGATGGCCAGCTATGGCTGGACATCCTGGGCGAGCTGTTCCATCGGCGGACCGACGTGCGCTGGGTCACCGCCGCGGGCGACGCCCGATTGAGCCGGCTGATCGGCATCATCATGCGGGCCGGCGAGGACCAGCCCGAGGCTCAATCGGGCATGGCCCAGTTGCGCGCCGAAGCGCTCGAGGCCCTGCGGCTGCTGACCCACCGCCTGGCCGCGCTGGGCATCGAACCGATGCTGATGCGCTATTACGCGCCGCCGCGCGAACTCGATTCGCCCTTCATGGCACAGGCGGCCGAGTTGCTGGCCTGGTGCCAGGCGGCTCAGTCAGCGCAGCAGCCTCTGTGCGACGTTGATCCGCCCTCCTTCCTGCACGTCGGTGTGCTGCTGGACCAGTGCGACCAGGTGCTGCTGCGGGTCCGGCGCATGGCCCATGAGCAGGGCACCAGCGTTGCCTTGACTCACCTGATCCTGCAGGCAGGCGAAAGCGTCGGACGGATCCGCCTGCTGCTGGCGATCCTGTGTGCGCCGGCCGAGGCGCCGCCCCATGAGGCCAGTGCCCGCCTGCTGACCCGTCTGGTCGAGGGCGAATGCGCCCGCGACAGCATCGCCGATCTGTTCACCCGCAGCACCGACCTGCTCGCCCTGCAGGTGACCGAAAATGCCAGCCGGACCGGCGAGCACTATGTGACCACCGACCGCCGGGAATACTGGTCGATGGCGCGATCGGCGATGGGCGCCGGCGCGATCGTCGGCGTCATGGCGCTGGCCAAGATCCTGATTGCAGGCCTGCACCTGCCGCCGTTCTGGGAGGCCCTGGGTTTCAGTCTCAACTACGCCGCCGGCTTCGTGCTGATCCACCTGCTGCACTTCACGGTCGCCACCAAACAGCCGGCGATGACGGCAGCGCGCATTGCCGCGGTGATCAGCGAAGATCGCGACCGCAAGCGCTCGTTCGAAGGTCTTGCTGCACTGACCGCCCAGATCACACGGACCCAGCTGATCGCCATCGTCGGCAACGTGGCGTTGGCATTCCCGGTGGCGCTGCTGATCGCGGTGGCCTGGGTCCAGGTCACGGGCGGCGCCGTGACCGATCCGGCCAAGTCCGCCAAGCTGCTCGCCGACGTGCATCCCTGGCATTCCGCGGCGCTGCCGCACGCGGCGATCGCCGGGGTCTGCCTGTACCTGTCGGGGATCATTTCGGGGTTCTATGACAACCGCTGCGTCTATTCGGGCATCCCGGAGCGCCTGGCGCGCCTGGGCTGGCTGCAGCGTTTGCTGGGCGAACGCCGCTGCCTCGCGATGGCCGCCTACGTCGAACACAATCTGGGCGCCATCGCCGGCAATATCGCCTTCGGTTTCATGCTGGGATTCGTCGGGTTCTTCGGCCAGATCCTGGGCCTGCCGCTGGATATCCGGCATGTGACCTTTTCGGCGGCCAATATCGCGTATGCGCTGGTCGGCACGGGCTTCGCGGTGGATCCGGGCTATCTGGCCGTCTGTGTCGCGGGTGTGCTGCTGGTGGCTCTCACGAACCTGGGCGTGAGCTTCGCGCTGGCCTTCAACACCGCCGTCAAAGCCAGGCGGCTGCGCCTGAATGGCGGGCGCGAATTCGCCCGGACTTTGTGGGCCCAGTTCCGCAGCACCCCCCGGCAGTTCTTCCTGCCGCCGCGCAATGCGCCGAACGAGGCCTCCTGAGCCGCACCACACCCTTCCAGACCCGGGTCATTGGGGCGCGCAAGGCCGAGCGTGTCCGGTAAAACGTGTCAGATCGCGCCCAGCGTGCGCATCCAGCCGGCCAGCGACTGCTCGGCGGGACTGCCCTGCGCGAAAGCCTCGTGCACCCGGCGCCGATCGACCGGCATGCGGTTCTGGCTGACCTTGAACTTGGCCTCGGTCTGCTCCACCGGAATCACAAAACCGACGATCGCGCCGAGCATGCGCTGCTGGTAGTCGGGCGACAAACCGCGCCAGTGGTCGGCGTATGCCGGTTCGACATGGGCGATCAGACGCTTGAGCAGGGCGTCCTTGTCGGGCAGCGAGTCGCTCGTCAGCGTCGCGCGGCCGCGCACATGCACGACCACGTAGTTCCAGGTCGGGACATTCTCGGGATGCTCGTACAAGGTGGGCGACACATAGGCCTGGGGGCCCTGGAAGATGGCCAGCACCCGGTCCTGGCCGGCCTGCCAGGCCTGCCAGTGCGGATTGGCTCGGGCCATGTGCCCTTCGAGCACCGGTGCACCGGAGGCGTCGGTCTGCAGTGTGACCGGGCAGTGGGTGATGAAGGGCTCACCGTCACGTACGCTGACCAGCGTCGCGAAGGGATGCGCAGCGATGACCTGGGCGGCCAGCCGATCCCGGATGACCGGGTCGGGCGCTCTGAAATGGGCAGGCAGATAGACAGACATGCACCGAAAGGTACCAGCGCCAGGGTCTGGCGCGCCAGCGCTGCCGCAGGCTGCCGCGCGGCAATGGCTCGGCGGCCCCGATGGCCGCTCAGCGAACGACGGCCAACCGGTCGGTGCGCTGTTCGAGGCGCTTCAGATGGTCGTCGAGGGCGGCGAACTCGTCGCTCAGCGCACGCAGCGGTTCACGGGTCACGACCGGCGCCTGGCCGCTGGCTGCGAATCGTCCGAGAGATTCGGCCGGCCGCTGGGCCATCGAGCGCAGGGTATCGAACGCACCGCGCAGCATTCCGACCGCGCGCCGGGCGGCGACATCGCCGATGAGGCGGCTCAAATCCTCTTCGGCGTCCCACCTCAGATGCCGTGCCAATTCGCCCAGACTGGCGGCCAGCATGACATCGCCTTCGACCCTCAGGTGGCGCGACAGCCCATCGACTCCGTCGCGCGACAGCGACAGCAGGACATCGGGCGATGGTTCGAGCAGCAGTGTCGCCCGCGGCGGCAAATCGGCTGCAGCGGGTTCGAGCAAGCCGTCGGGCGTGATGGCCAGACGAACATCCGGCACCGGCAGTCCGGGCAGGGGCTCGGCCCGCAATCCGACCCGAACCACGCTGCCGGCGTGCTGTTTCAGACGATCGCGAGCCCAGGGCTGCTGGCGCAGCAGGTGGTCGAACGCAAACACCAGGCCGCGAACGCTTTGCACCTGAAGCCGCGCGGCGGCATCGGCCACCAGCGCGTGCAGCGGATTGCGCGGCCGGTCGTCCCATTCCTGCGCGGCGGCCCGGTCACCGCCGGGCGCATCGGAACCCGCCATCAGAACAGGCTCAGGACAGCTGCTGGATACCTGCCAGCAGCCAGCCCGACCCGCCCGCCATCGGCTTGGTCAGGTTCCAGACCTCGTCGAAGGGCGACGCGGCAGCCGATTCGACTTCACGGATCATGCCGTGGAACCGCACGCTGGCCACGTATTCCAGGCCTTGCGTCTCGACACCCAGGAGTTCGGCCTCGAGCTGCACGACGTCGGTTCGCTGGGTGGCAGTGCCGCGCTCGGTGATCTGGCGCGACAGCTCCGGATAGAGCTCGTCGGCCGTGAACTCTTTCAGTTCGGCCAGATTGGCGCTGTCGAAGGCGGCCTGCAAGCGCACGAACTGCTGGCGTGCGCCTTTCAGGAACCCATCGACATCGAACCCCGCCGGCACCCGCGGCGCCACCGAGGCCAATGCGGCGCCCGATCCCGCCAGACCGGCCGCGGCGGGTTTGCCGAAATCGCCGTCACCCGTCCGGGCGACCTCGGGCAAGGGCGCGTAGTTGACCGAGGCCTCCGGTCCCATGGCGCGGCTGCCATACCCGGGGGCTGCCACCACAGGTCGTGCCGCGCCCGCGGCACGACGCGACATGATCAGCCGGAACACGACGAACGCGGCCAGCACGAGCAGGGCGATCATCATGAAGTTGGCCAGTTCGGCGCCCAAGCCGAGATGACTGAACAGGGCCGCCAGACCGAGACCGGCCGCCAGGCCCGCGATGGGTCCGAGCCAGCGGTTGCGCGCCGGCTGCGCAGCCGCGGCTGCGGCCGGGGTGCCCGGACGAGCGGCGGCGGCCTGCGAAGGCGCCTGCTGCGACTGGGATATGCCCTGCTGAGGCGCCTGCTGAGGCGAGGCCTGCTGCGGGGCGCTGGAGGACTGCCGCCCGACGCTGCGCCCGCCACCCAGGCGTGCGGCTTCGGCGTCCGCCGCGACCAGGGTGAAGCCGATCAGGACAGTGGCCGCGAGGCCCGCGATGTGTTGTCTCATTCTGTGTTCTCCGCTTGTATCGACTGGGTCGCGCGAATGCCCGCCCGCTTTCATGTATTCAGCGATGCCCGCCCCCTTAGATCCGGACACCTTCATGCAAAGCCACCACCCCGGCGGCCATATTGAAATATCGCACACCGGCCAGGCCAGCGGCTGACATCATTGCGGCCAGTGTGGATTGGTCGGGATGCATCCGAATCGATTCGGCCAGATACCGATAACTCTGTGCGTCGCCGGCAACCCGCTGACCCATCCAGGGCAGCACCTTGAACGAATACGCGTCATAAAGAGGCTCCAGCGGTTTCCAGACCTTGGAGAACTCGAGCACCAGCAGGCGCCCGCCAGGCTTGAGCACCCGAGTCATCTCTGCCAGAGCCCGGTCCTTGTGCGTCATGTTTCGCAACCCGAACGCAACCACACAGCGATCGAAATACCCATCGGGAAACGGCAGACGCTCGGCATCGCAGCGCACCACCGGCTGAGCCTGCCCTTCGTCGAGCAGCCGATCCCGACCGATGCTCAGCATCGAGCCATTGATGTCGGTCAGCCAGACCTCACCGGTCGGGCCGACCCGACGGGCGAACTGCCGAGACAGATCGCCGGTGCCACCGGCCACGTCGAGAATCCGCATGCCGGGCTTGACCCCCGCCTGGGCCACCGTGAAAGCCTTCCACACCCGATGCAGCCCCGCCGACATCAGGTCGTTCATCATGTCGTAGCGCGACGCGACCGAGTCGAATACCTGCCCCACCCGGGAGGCCTTGCCGCTCTCCGGCACGGTTTCGAAGCCGAAATGCGTCTCGTGCGCAGCGCTGCCGGGCGCCGACGGCTTGGCCGGATGCGTCTGGCGCGGGCATCGGGTCGGGGCGATCAGCAGGACCGCTCACGGCACTCTCCGGCGAACCTCGTTGGCCTGCATTTCGGTGGTGCCAGCGGCCGGGCCGGCGGCAGGCAACCCCGCGCCCTGCGGTTCGCGGCTCGCGCCGGCCTTCGACAGGCGGCCCAGGTACTCCTGCCACAGCGTGGCTTCATTCATGCCCAGCCAGTGCAGGTAGTCCCACGAAAACAGACCGGTCGAATGACCATCGGAAAAGTAGGGCTGCACGGCGTAGTGCCCGACCTGTTCGAGGCTCTTGATGTCGACATCACGCTTGCCGGTCTGCAGGACTTCCTGTCCGGGGCCATGACCACGGACCTCGGCCGAGGGCGAGTTCACCCGCAGGAACTCGAAAGGCAGCCGAAAGACCTTGCCGTCGTTGAACTCGATCTCGAGGACACGAGATTGTTGGTGAACGACGATCCGGGTCGGCAGCGCGGAGGACTTGTCCAGACCAGCCATGAGCAGAACCATGCACGAGAAAGGCGGCACCTGCCGCCCGCAGGGGCGCACGATGACCGCCGCCCTCTCGATGGTAGCCCAATCCGCCGCCCGTCAGGCGGCCCAAGAGGCCCTGCAACGGCGCGCCGGCCGCCTCAGTTGTCAAGACGTTGAATGCGCCGGCGCTCGAAGCTCGCTCCGGTCTCGAGCACGGTCTCGAGCCGCACCCTGACGTCGCGGGTCGGCTCGCGCAGCGTGATCGTCGGCTGGTGGCTGAACTGCCCGGCCGGCAGCAGCAGCGATTCGGGCTCGCCGGCCGCGTCCGCCCCAAGCAGCACCGCGTCATGAAAGAACGGATCGTCCCCGCCGCGAATGCCGACCAGTGTCGGCGTTCCGGACCAGACCGCCACGCCGATGCGCTGGCGGGGAGGCATCTTCAGATCCGGGTTCTGGCGTTGGCTGAGCGACACCACCCGTCCGAACATGAATCGCGCCTGTTTGTTCGACCGCGCGCCGGTGGACGCAGCCTGCTGATCGGCCAGCGACGGCGGCACGATGGTGACGAGGTCACCGAGCGCAACCGGCGAAGCGAACTCGCGCTCGAAGTACGAATGCTGGCGCTCGATCGCCACCCAGGTCGCTCGATCGGCCTGCGTCGCCCAGGCGGCGAGCATGTCCTCGCGCGGCTCGTCGCCCAGCGCCATCCGGATGATGGTGTTCTGCTCGAAGCGCCCGTAGATGTAGGCCCGGTTGGCCGCAGACTGCCAGTTCGCCTGCCCCTCACGAGACTCCAGGCGGGGCTGGGACAGTTGCGCCGCCCGCTCGGGCGTGTTCAGCCTGGGAAGGCCGAATCGCAGGCGCATCTCGCCCAGCCGCGCGTCGGGCGGCGTGACCATCACGCACCCCGGCGACCAGCGTTCGGCCAGCAGCGCCAGCAGGCTGCGGGTGGCCGTCATGGTCATCCCGCGCGGCAGCCGTGCGGCCGAGGCCGCCCCGGAATCGAGCGCATCGATCTCCTCCTGCCGAGCCTGCAGCCGGCGCATCAGCTTGTGGCTGTCCAGGCGCACCGCATGTTCGGCCGACAAGCCCATCACCGGGCCATTCGGGCTGACGTGCGTCGCCGCGCCGGGCTCGATCCGAAAGCCCACCTTGGCCGCCCACCGGCGCGCCAGGCGCGAGACCAGGGCCCTCTCGGCATCGCCGCGCGCCTCCAGCTGCGCCAGCGCCATCAGCAGCGGATAGGTGAACAGCGCGCGCGCCGTCGGCGAGGGCAGCAGCGGGCACTCGTCGGGCAGGGCCACGTCCTGGAACGTGCTGGCCCGCACGCGGGCGGCGTAGGTGCACAGCCTGTCCCAGTGGGCCGCTTCGATCTCGAAGCCGTTGAACTGCAGGCAAAGGATCAGCCGGGCCTGGTAATCCAGCGCCCGCGCGAGCGGCAGGATCGCCCGCAAGGTGGTGGTGGTGCCGGGGATCACCGTCCGGGTGGCCGCGTCACTGTCTTCCAGCAGCTGGGTATGCAGGCGGGCGAACAGGTCGCGACCCAGCGCCAGGCCATCGCAGACCACCGCCAGTCGCCGGCGCTCCGCCTCGGGCATCGGAAACACGGCTCCGCGCAGTGAACCGGCAATGGTGTCGAGTTCATGCAGGTGCGCGGTGCGGGCCTGTTCGGCGATCTCGAGCAGCAGGTCCGGCGCCTGCGGCGAATGGGCCAGATTGCGCAGCAGGCGTTCGATCGCGGACAGGCGTCCGAGTTCGTTTTCGCCCAGCGTATTGAGCCACGCCCGGCAGGTCGCGGCATCGCGCACCTTGATGCGCTTGGTTTCGTCAACGGTTTGTGCGTGCATGGTGAGACGGTATCCACCCTCGTGTGCGAGAGACGCACTGTCGCCGAGGCCTGACTATCGTCCCTTGAACTAGTGCACGCCGCGAGGGCCCGGCGGCACCGGACCGACGAACGGCGGGCCGGCAAACCCGAACGGCGGATGTCGGGTCGCCTGCCAAAACCGACCGGCTCAGAACTTGGTGTATCCGCCGTCGATCAGCATCTGCTCACCGGTCATGTACGACGACGCGTCGCTCATCAGCCAGACCGCCGCACCGCCGAAGTCTTCGATGGTGCCCCAGCGGCGGGCCGGGATGCGGGGCATGACGTTGTCGCGGAATCGATCGTTGTTGAACGATCGGCTGGTCATGTCGGTCTCGATCCAGCCGGGCAGGATGGAGTTCACCCGGATCTGATGACGGGCGAGCTCGACCGCCAGCGCGCGGCAGAACGAGGTGACCCCGCCCTTGGATGCTCCATAGTGGCTGTTGCGGGCCGCTCCTTCGACCGCCGCGGTGCTGGCCGTGGCCACCAGCGAACCACCCCCGCCGCGCGCAACCATATGCCGGGCAGCCGCACGAAAGGTCAGGAACACGCCGTCCAGGTTCACCTTGAGCACGCGCTGGAACTCGGCGTAGTCCATGTCGACCAGCATCGTGCCCTTGGACGACACGCCGGCATTGGCGAAGCAGGCGTCGACCCGGCCCATGCGGGCGATCGATTCGGCGAATGCGCGGTCGACCGCGGCTTCGTCGGAGACATCGCAGACGATCGCTTCGACCTTGCCGCCGCCCGCCGCGAGCTGCGCGCGCGCCGCTTCGGTCTTGGCGGGGTTGGACCCCCAGATGGTGACGTGCGCCCCGCTGTCGAGCAGGGCGCGCGCCATGCCCAGGCCGATGCCGCCATTGCCGCCGGTGATGACCGCGGTGCGGCCGGTGAGGTCGAACGGTTTGTACATGCTGAAGTCTCCTCGCTTGGAATGCGAGGATTCTAGTGCAGGCGCGCGCCGTCAGCCCCGCTGCCAGATCAGGCGGCCATCCCGATTCTCGGTGACCAGGTAGGGCGAGGAAAAACGATACCGTCCGGCCTCCAGGTAGTCGGCGCGGCCCTCGGGCTGGACGAGGATCACACCGTCGCGGACGAACCAGCGCCCGGAGAACTCGAGCCGGCGGCCGCCGCCGTTGTAGCTCCAGCTCTGGCCGCCGCCGACCGACTGGACCCACTGCGTGACCCTTCCCGAGCCTTCGAAACGCAAGGTGCGCACGGTGGTGAAGGAAGCGAAGCTGGCGCCGCCGCTGTTGATCATCTTCTCGTTGACCCAGGCGCCGATCAGCCGCGGGTCCAGGGCGCCGCCCGCGGGCTGGGCGCTGGTCGCCGAAGCAGGCGGGGTCAGTGCGCCCAGAGCAATGGCACCAATGGCCAGGATGGCGAGTCTGCGATTCATGGAAGCCTCCGTCAGGTGGTCAGGACTGTGGGGTGGCGCCGAGTGGGGGCATCGGCAGGCCACGTACAGGCCCTTTGACGAGACGGATGACGAATTGGATGCACTCGCTCAAAAAAAAATCCGCTCGGGAACGCGGTCCGTGGGGTCAGTTCCCGTCCAGCGCATCCGTGACCGTCTGCCAGAGCAGCGTGAGACAGGCCTTCATCAGCGGCGATGTCTGCTCCGGAAACGATCCGAAGCCCACGATCATCAGATCGGCCGGGCGGTCGAAGTAAGCGAACTGCCCGTGGATGCCCAGCATCGCGTAGCGTCCGCGCGCCGGATCGAGCAGCCAGGTCTTGTTGTGGTACTGCGCCCCCGGAAAAACGCCCGCCGCCTCGCTGCGCTGGAATGCGGCGGCGCGGCGCTCGTCGGGACGCAGGGTTTCCTGCACGAAGGCCTGCGGCACGATCTGCGCGCCGGCCAGGTTGCGGCCGTCGTGCAGATAGAGCAATGCCCAGCGGGCGAGGTCGCGCAGCGTCAGGTTGGCATGCCCCTCGACGATCGGCAGGCCCGTGGGATCGAGGTTGAAGAGGCAGTCGGCTTGCGCGCCGATCCGCGCATACAGGTACTGCTGGTACAACTCGATCGCCGGGCGGCGGTAAACCGCGGACAGCGCGATCGGCAGCAGGTTGGTGAGGTAGGAGGCGTAATTGAACAGGCTGCCGGGCTCGGCCACCCTCTGGCAGAGGTTCTCGCGCACGAAGGCGAGACAGCCGATGCCGGGCGGATCGCCGGGACCGTAGTAACCGACCGCGCGGGCGTATCTCCAGTACATCGAGGCCGGGTCCTCGTAGTGCTCCTCGGTCGCAATGCCGACCGCCATGTCGAGCACGTGCTGCAGCGTGACGCCCTGCCAGGCGGGCATCCCGGCCAGCTCGGGCACGTGCGCGACGACGGGATCGGCCACGCTCAGGCGCCCTTCGGCCTGGGCGATGCCGATCATCATGCTGCTCAGCGTCTTGGTGACCGAGTGGACGATGTGGGCGTCGTGCGGCCCGATGCCGTTGCGGTAACTTTCATGGCGCACAGCGCCGCGATGCCAGACCAGCAGCGCATCATTGAAAAGCCGCCGCTCCAGCAATGTCGCCACGGCGATCTGACGATCGAGCAGCGGGTCGTGAACGACACGACTGTCCAGATCGAGAGGCGCACCGGCCGGCAGGGGCTGGGGCGGCCCGGCGGGACGCAGCCGGGCGGTCGGCATGCGCTGTTCGGTGCTGATCTGGCCCCGCGCCAGGAACGCGGGCCGATCCCAGGTAAGGTTGCCGTAGCCGAGCGACTCGGCGGTTTCGGGGGGTGGCGGCATCGAGGCTCCTTGGAGTCAGGCGGTGCCGAACCGACGGTTCTCCCCGCGCCAACCGTCGAAACCTTACACCAGCACGCGCTCGATTCCGCCGTCGTTGGCGCGCCGGACGTAATCCTCCATCCAGCCTTCGCCCAGAAGGTGACGCGCCATTTCGACCACGATGTAGTCGGCCTGGACGCCGGTATCGCCTTCGTAGCGCGACAGGCCCTGCAGGCATGACGGGCAGGACGTCAGGATCTTGACGGGACCGTCGAATACCGCCGCGTCCGACGCCGCGGCAGGCACCGAGGCGCCCGCGGCCGACGCACCCGGCGCGTGCGCCGCCCTGACCGGCAAGGCACGCAAGGCGTCGGCACCGCGGCGCATCTCTTCTTCCTTTCGAAAGCGCACCTGGGTGGAGATGTCGGGCCGGCTGACCGCCAAGGTGCCGCTTTCGCCACAGCAGCGGTCGTTCTTGTCGACGCGGCCGTTGAGCGCCTCGTTCATCAGGGTGTTGACCACCTTGCTGGACGCATAGGTCTTCATCGGCGTGTGGCAGGGCTCGTGATACATGTAGCGGGTGCCGGTCACGCCCTCGAGCCGCACGCCCTTTTCCATCAGGAATTCGTGGATGTCGATGATCCGGCAGCCCGGGAACACCTTCTCGAACTCGTAGCTCTGCAGCTGGTCGTAGCAGGTGCCGCAGCTGACCACGACAGTCTTGATGTCGAGGTAGTTCAGGGTGTTGGCCACCCGATGGAACAGCACCCGGTTGTCGGTGATGATCTGCTCGGCGCGGTCGAACTGGCCCGAGCCGCGCTGCGGATAACCGCAGCACAGATAACCCGGGGGCAGCACCGTCTGCACCCCGACCTGCCAGAGCATCGCCTGGGTGGCGAGCCCCACCTGCGAGAACAGCCGTTCCGACCCGCAGCCCGGAAAATAGAACACCGCTTCGGCGTCGACCGTCGTGGCCTGCGGGTCCCGGATGATCGGCACATAGCGCGCGTCCTCGATGTCGAGCAGCGCCCGCGCGGTCTTCTTGGGCAGGTTGCCCGGCATCTTCTTGTTGATGAAGTGGATGACCTGCGACTTGACCGGCGCCTTGCCCACCGTGGCCGGCGGCTTGTCGGTCTGGCGCCGCGCCAGCTTGCTGAACAGATCGTGGGCGATGCGCTGCGCCTTGTAGCCCAGCCCGACCATCGCCGCGCGCGTGGCATTGATGGTGTCGGGGTCCTTGGCGTTCAGGAAGAACATCGCCGCCGCATTGCCGGCGTTGAACTTCTTCTTGCCCATCTTGCGCAGCAGATTGCGCATGTTCATCGACACATCGCCGAAGTCGATATCCACCGGACACGGGGTCTCGCACTTGTGGCACACGGTGCAGTGGTCGGCGACGTCGGAGAATTCGTCCCAGTGCTTGATCGACACGCCGCGCCGGGTCTGCTCCTCGTACAGGAAGGCCTCGACCAGCAGCGAGGTGGCCAGGATCTTGTTGCGCGGCGAATAGAGCAGATTGGCACGCGGCACATGGGTGGAGCACACCGGCTTGCACTTGCCGCAGCGCAGGCAGTTCTTGACCGAATCGGCGATGGCGCCGATGTCGGAGGCCTGCAGGATCAGCGACTCGGCGCCCATCAGCCCGAAGCTGGGCGTGTAGGCATTGCGCAGGTCGCCGCCGGCCAGCAGCTTGCCCTTGTTGAAGCGGCCCTCGGGGTCGATGCGCTGCTTGTAGTCGCGGAACTCGGCCAGTTCGCTTTCGGTCAGGAATTCGAGCTTGGTGATGCCGATGCCGTGCTCGCCCGAAATGACGCCGTCCAGCGAGCGGGCCAGCGCCATGATGCGCGCCACCGCGGCCTCGGCTTCCTTCAGCATGCCGTAGTCGTCGGAGTTGACCGGCAGGTTGGTGTGCACGTTGCCATCGCCGGCATGCATGTGCAGCGCCACGAACACCCGGCTGCGCAGCACCCGCTTGTGGGTCTCGTCGCAGCGCTTGAGCAGCGGCAGGAAGGCCTGGCCTTGCAGGATGCGCGCCAGCGGCTCGCGCACCTCGGTCTTCCAGGACACCCGGATGCTGCGGTCCTGCAGCAGCACGAACAGCGTGGCGTGGGGATCGAGGTCCAGCCGCGCCTGGGCCAGCGGCTGCATCGAGGCCAGGCCGACCGTGGCCAGCAGTTCGCGCACCTGCGCCAGCGGCCGGTCGATGTTCTCGAGCAGGAACTGCCAGCGCGCGCGGGTCGAGGCGATCAGCTCGGCAGCCTGGCGGGTGCGCTCGGCCACCAGCTCGTCGGCCGAACGGCGCTGCAGGTCGGCGTCGTCGGTCTTGCCCAGGACGATCTCACCCTCGAACAGCGGATCGAGCTCGTCCAGCAGGCGCAGCTTGTTGCGGGTCGACAGCTCGATGTTGATGTGCTCGATGCCATCGGTGTATTCGCCCATCCGCGGCAGCGGAATCACCACGTCCTCGTTGATCTTGAAGGCATTGGTGTGGCGGGCGATGGCCGCCGTGCGCGAGCGGTCCAGCCAGAAGGTCTTGCGGGCCTCGGGCGACACCGCGATGAACCCCTCGCCCGAGCGGCCGTTGGCCAGCCGGACCACCTCGGAGGTGGCGCGGGCAACCGCGTCGTCTTCGTCACCGACGATGTCGCCGAACAGCACCATCTTGGGCAGTCCGCCACGGCGCGATTTGGTGGTGTAGCCGACTGCGCGCAGATAGCGCTCGTCCAGGTGCTCGAGGCCGGCCAGCAGCACGCGCGGCGGCGCATCGGGCCCGCCGGAGGCGGCGGCACGGGTCAGGCCGTCGAGGTAATTCTTGATCTCGACGATCGAGGGCACCGCATCCTTGGGCTGGCCGAAGAACTCGAGACACACCGTGCGGATGTGCCTGGGCATCTTGTGCAGCACCCAGCGCGCCGATGTGATCAGGCCGTCGCAGCCCTCTTTCTGGACCCCTGGCAGGCCGGCCAGGAACTTGTCGGTGACGTCCTTGCCCAGGCCCACCTTGCGGAACCGCGGACCCGGAATGTCGAGCGTTTCACTGCGGATCGGCTCGCCGCGCATCTTGCCGTCGGGCCCGAGCTGGCGCGGCGCGTACCAGCGCAGCTCGAAGCGGGCGACATCCACATCGTGGATCTTGCCCATGTTGTGCCCGATCCGGGTCACCTCGAGCCAGTTGCCCTGCGGGTCGACCATCCGCCACCAGGCGAGATTGTCCAGCGCGGTACCCCAGAGCACGGCCTTCTTGCCGCCCGCGTTCATCGCGATATTGCCGCCGATGCACGAGGCCTCCAGCGAGGTCGGATCGACCGCGAACACCAGCCCGGCCCGTTCCGCGGCTTCGGTCACCCGCTTGGTGACCACACCCGCTTCGGCAAACACCGTGGCCACGTCGTGATCGAGGCCGGGCAGCCGGGTCTGTTCGACCGCGTCGAGCCGCTCGAGCTTTTCGGTGTTGATCACCGCCGACAGGGCGGTCAGCGGCACCGCGCCGCCGGTGTAGCCGGTGCCCCCGCCACGCGCGATGATCGTCAGGCCGAGCTCGATGCATGCGGAAACCAGCGCCGCCATCTCGATCTCGCTGTCGGGCATCAGCACCACGAACGGGTATTCGACCCGCCAGTCGGTGGCATCGGTGACATGCGAGACCCGCGACATGCCATCGAAGCGGATGTTGTCGCGATGGGTGTGCCGGGCGAGCAGCCGGGACGCGCGCCGGCGCAGCCGGTCGGCCTGGGCGAACTCGTCGGCGAAGGCGCCGACCGCCTCGCCGGCCAGCCGCACGAGTTGCTCGACCCGGGCGGCGCGCGCATGGGCGATCGGGTCGGTATTGCCTTCGAGGTCGCGGGTGCGCCGCCGGTCGATCTCGTGCAGACGGTGATGCAGGGCCTCGATCAGCAGGCGGCGCCGCTTCGGGTTGTCGATCAGGTCGTCTTGCAGGTAGGGATTGCGCCGCACCACCCAGACATCGCCCAGCACCTCGAACAGCATGCGCGCCGAGCGGCCGGTGCGTCGCTCCCCGCGCAGCTCGTCGAGCAGCCGCCAGGCGTCCTCCCCCAGCAGCCGGATGACGATCTCCCGGTCGCTGAACGAGGTGTAGTTGTAGGGTATTTCGCGCAGGCGGGCCGGACTCTCGGCGTCGGCATGCAGGGCGGAAAGCGGTAGCGGCGCGTTCATCGGGCGTTCACTTAAAACGGAATTCTATCGTGGTGCATCTTGCGCTGCAGCAATCCTGTCCGCCCGTCAGGGGCACCCGGGCTGCGTGACCGGCGCGGCCGCGCCGTGCGCCATCAGCCGGAAAACGGCACCAGCAGGGCCTTCCACCAGGTGTCCGGCACCCAGAGCAGCAGGCCGGTCATCAGCGTGTAGCGCAAGACCCGGCCCAGCGCGATCCACATGACACAGGGCCAGAACGCCAGACGCAGCCAGCCGGCCACCGCGCACATCGGATCGCCCACCACAGGCAGGAACGACGCCAGCAGCGCCTTGGGCCCGAGCCGCTCGAACCACTTCAGATAGCGGCTGCTGCCCTCGCGGGCGACCGCCGCCTTCGCGCCCCGCCCCATCCAGTAGTCGACCACGCCACCGAGCGTATTGCCGACCGTGGCCACCAGAACCACGATCCAGAACTGGTCGGGATTGAGCTTCGCATAGCCGAAAACCGCGGGTTCGGAGCCCAGCGGCAGCAGGGTGGCCGAAACGAAAGCGATCAGAAAGACGGAGCTCAGCCCGTTGCGCGGCAGCGCGAACCACTCGATCAGACGCTCGACGAATATCTCCATCGGGTCGAGTCTAGCAGCGGCGCCAAGCGCCTGATCGCCCGGGCGATGAGCCCGTGCGGCCATCGTGCGGACACTCCCTAGCCCTAGAATGACGCCTTCGAATCCGAACCGGCGCCCGACGCGTATGCCCACCCAGTACCTGAAACGCATCCTGACCGCGAAGGTCTACGACGTTGCGCGCGAATCCCCGCTCGAAGAGGCGCCGCTGCTGACCGCCCGGCTGGGCAACCGCCTGCTGCTCAAGCGCGAGGACATGCAGGACGTGTTCTCGTTCAAGCTGCGCGGCGCCTACAACAAGATGGCGCACCTGTCGGCCGAGCAGCTGGCGCGCGGCGTGATCGCGGCGTCGGCCGGCAACCATGCCCAGGGCGTCGCGCTGGCGGCCAGGCGCATGGGCTGCCGCGCCGTGATCGTGATGCCGATCACCACGCCGCAGTTGAAGGTCGACGCGGTGCGCGGACGTGGCGCCGAAGTCGTGCTGTTCGGCGACAGCTACACCGACTCCTACAACTACGCGCTGGAACTGCAGCGCGAGCAGGAACTCACCTTCGTCCACCCCTTCGACGATCCCGACGTGATCGCCGGCAACGGCACGATCGGCATGGAGATCCTGCGCCAGCACCAGGCGCCGATCCACGCCATCTTCGCGGCAGTCGGCGGCGGCGGCCTGATCTCGGGCATCGCCGCCTATGTGAAGCAGGTGCGCCCCGACATCCGGATCATCGGCGTGCAGACCACCGACTCCGATGCGATGGCCCGTTCGCTGAAGGCCGGCCGGCGGATCGAACTGACCGATGTCGGGCTGTTCGCCGATGGCACCGCGGTCCGCAAGGTGGGCGAAGAGACCTTCCGTCTGTGCAAGGCGTTCGTCGACGAGATCATCCTGGTCGACACCGATCAGCTGTGCGCGGCGATCAAGGACGTCTTCCAGGACACCCGCTCGATCCTCGAGCCCTCGGGCGCGCTGGCGATTGCCGGCGCGAAAGCCTATGTCGAGCGCGAAGGACTCACGGGCCAGACACTGGTCGCGGTCGCCTGTGGCGCCAATATGAACTTCGACCGGTTGCGATTCGTGTCCGAGCGCGCCGAGATCGGCGAGCAGCGCGAGGCCGTGTTCGCCGTCACCATCCCCGAGGAGCGCGGCAGCTTCCGGCGCTTTTGCGAGACGGTCGGGCCGCGCAATGTGACCGAGTTCAATTACCGGATCGCCGACGCCCGCCAGGCGCACATCTTCGTGGGCATCCAGATCCAGCGCCGCAGCGACGCCGCCACCATCGCCGAGGGCCTGCGGGCGGCCGGATTCGCCACCCTGGACCTGACCGACGACGAACTGGCCAAGCTGCACATCCGCCACCTGGTGGGCGGGCACTCGCCGCTGGCCCGCGACGAGCTGATGTACCGGTTCGAGTTTCCCGAACGGCCGGGCGCGCTGATGAAGTTCCTGTCCAGCATGAGCCCGAACTGGAATATTTCGCTGTTTCACTATCGAAATCACGGGGCCGACTACGGACGCATCCTGGTGGGCATCCAGGTGCCGGGCAACGAGAAGCACGCCTTCAAGGCCTTCCTGGCCGGATTGGGCTATGCCCATGAAGACGCCACCCAGCACCCGGCTTACCGCCTGTTCCTGGGGGCAAGCGGCCAATAGCGACCGTTTCCGTCCGCACGCCGGGAGTACCGGGGATGCGCGCCCGCCGTTACAATGCGGGTCGTCATGTATCTGCTCACCCTGGGACTGAATCACACCACCGCGCCGGTCGCGGTGCGCGAGCGTGTTTCCTTTCCGGGTGAGGGCCTGCGCGAAGCGCTGGCCGACATGCGCGGCAGCTTGCGCTCGCTGATGCCCGAAGGGGCGATCCTGTCGACCTGCAACCGCACCGAGATCTATTGCGCCACCGAACAGCCGGGTGAGGTGCCCCCGGCGCTGTCCGGATGGCTGGCGCATCGCCAGGGGCTTGCCGCGGGGCAGCTCGATTCGCACTTGTACGTGCTGCCCAACGGTCAGGCTGTCCGCCATGCCTTCCGCGTGGCCGCCGGCCTGGACTCGATGGTGCTGGGCGAACCCCAGATCCTGGGCCAGATGAAGGAAGCGGTCCGGGTGGCGCAAGACGCCGGTTCGCTGGGCACCCACCTGCACCAGCTGTTCCAGCGATCGTTCGCGGTCGCCAAGGAAGTGCGCTCCACCACCGAGATCGGTGCGCATTCGGTGTCGATGGCGGCTGCCGCGGTCCGGCTGGCCCGGCGCATCTTCGAAGACCTGCGCGAAACCCGGGTGCTGTTCGTGGGCGCCGGCGAAATGATCGAACTGTGCGCCACGCACTTTGCGGCCCAGCATCCCAAAGCCATCGTGGTGGCCAACCGCACCATCGAGCGCGGCGAAAAGCTCGCGCGCCAGTTCAACGGCAGCACGCTGCGCCTGAACGAGCTGCCCGATTCCCTCGAAAAATTCGACATCGTGGTGTCGTGCACCGCCAGCGCGCTGCCCATCATCGGTCTGGGCATGGTCGAGCGGGCCACCCGCGCCCGCCGCCGCCGCCCGATCTTCATGGTCGACCTCGCGGTACCGCGCGACATCGAACCGGAAGTGGCACGGCTGGACGATGTTTTCCTCTACACGGTGGACGACCTCGGCAAGGTCGTGCAGACCGGAGTGGAAAACCGCCGTGCGGCGGTCGCGCAGGCCGAGGCCATCATCGAGACCCGCGTCGACTCCTTCATGCAGTGGATGTCGGCGCGCCAGGCGGTGCCGGCGATCCGTCAGCTGCATGCCCGCGGCGAGGCGCTCAAGCAGGCCGAGCTCGAACGCGCCCGCCGCCTGCTGGCCCGCGGCGACGATCCGGCGGCGGTGCTCGAGGCGCTCGCCCAGGGCCTGACCAGCAAATTCCTGCACGCGCCCACGTCGCTGCTGCAGCGGCCCGGTGAAGACCGCGACTCGCTGGTCCGCCTGATCGACCAGATCTTCCCCGGGCGCGACTGAGGGCGCGCTCGCGCTCCCGGTCGTCCGCCCTTGCCTGAACGCTTGTCCGCCCCATGAAACCGTCCATGCTGGCTCGGCTCGAAAGCCTCGAGCAGCGCCTTGCCGAAGTCAACCTGCTGCTGTCCAGCGAAGACTCTGCCCGCAACCTCGATACGCTGCGCCGGCTCAACCGCGAGCATGCCGAACTCTCGCAGGTGGTCGAGCACCTGCAGACCTGGAAGCGGGCCGTGGCCGACCGTCAGGCCGCCGAAGCCATGCGCGACGATCCCGACATGCGGGCTTTCGCCGACGAAGAAATGGGCGTGGCCATCCAGCGTCAGGCCGAAGAAGAGGCGCACCTGCAGCGGCTGCTGCTGCCGCGCGACCCCAACGACGAGCGCAATGTCATCCTGGAGATCCGAGCCGGCACCGGCGGGGACGAGTCGGCGCTGTTCGCCGGCGACCTGCTGCGCATGTACCTGCGCTTCGCCGAACGCCAGGGCTGGCAGACCGAACTGATGTCCGAGAGCGCCTCCGAGCTGGGCGGCTACAAGGAAGTGATCATCCGGATCGCCGGCGACGGCGCGTACTCGCGCCTGAAGTTCGAGTCTGGCGGCCACCGCGTGCAGCGCGTGCCCGAGACCGAGGCGCAGGGCCGGATCCATACCTCGGCCTGTACGGTGGCGGTGATGGCCGAAGCCGACGAACTGGGCGACGTCAAGATCGATCCCGAAGAGCTGCGCATCGATGTGTTCCGCGCCTCGGGCGCCGGCGGGCAGCACGTCAACAAGACCGAATCCGCCGTCCGGATCACCCACCTGCCCACGGGCATCGTGGTCGAATGCCAGGACGACCGCTCGCAGCATCGCAATCGGGACAAGGCGATGAAAGTGCTGGCGACCCGTCTTCGCGACCGCCAGGAGCGCGAAGCCCACGCTCGCGAAGCCGCGCACCGCAAGTCCCTGGTCGGTTCAGGCGACCGCTCGGAGCGCATCCGGACCTACAACTTCCCGCAGGGCCGGCTGACCGACCACCGGATCAACCTCACGCTGTACAAGCTCGAGCGCGTGATGGACGGCGAGCTCGACGATGTGCTGACCGCCCTGGGCACCGCCCATCAGGCCGAGCAGCTTGCCGCACTGGCCGACGTGGTCTGAACCCCGGCCACGGCAGCGCCCCGACCCGACTGTGCCGATACCGGTCTCCTGCTCGTTCGACCAGCTGCTCGCGCGCTGCGGCCTGCCGCGCCTGGAAGCGCGCGCGCTGATGACCCTGGCCAGCGGCCGCGCGCGCGAATGGCTGATCGCCCATGGCCCGGACCCTGTCGAAGCCGCCCTTCGCGAGCGCTTCGAAGCGCTCGTGCGGCGACGGCAGGCGGGAGAACCGATCGCCTATCTGGCTGGCGCCCGCGAATTCCATGGCCATCGCTTCGAGGTCGGCCCGGCCGTGCTCATTCCGAGACCCGAAACCGAGCAGCTGGTCGATCTCGTGATCGACCAGGCCAGCCCGGGCGCGGACGTTCTCGATCTGGGCACCGGCAGCGGCGCGATCGCGGTCAGCGTGGCGTGCGCCCGCCCCGACCTTCGTCTGACCGCGACCGACCGCTCGCCCGAATCGCTGGCCATCGCGCGGCGCAATGCGCGCTCGCTGCTGGGCGAGTCGCAGGCAACCCGCATCGCATGGCACGAGGGCGACTGGTGGAGCGCCGTACCGGGCGCTGCGATCTTCGATGTGATCGTCTCCAATCCGCCGTACATCGCGCAAGACGACCCCCATCTGGCCGACGGCGACCTGCGCTTCGAGCCACGCGCCGCGCTGGCTGCTGGCGCCGATGGCCTGGCCGACCTGCGCACGCTGGTCGCCGGCGCGCCGGCACATCTGCGCCCGAACGGCCTGCTGGCGGTCGAACACGGCTGGAACCAGGGTGCCGCCGTGCGCGCACTGATGTTCGCGGCGGGCTTTGTGGCCGTCACCACACTGCGCGATGCGCAACAGCACGATCGCATCACCCTGGGCCGTATTCCGGCCAATGGCGGACGATCCGCTGTTCCTGGCCTAGAATGAGGGGGTCTGTCACACGGAGTCAGCCATGGACGCCAAAGAGTTCATCCAGAAGACCATCACCGATAACCCCGTCGTGCTTTTCATGAAAGGCACCGCCCAGTTTCCGCAGTGCGGCTTTTCCGGCCGTTCGGTGCAGATTCTGAAAGCGTGCGGCGTGCGCAACCTCGTGACCGTCAACGTGCTCGAGGACGACGACGTTCGCCAGGCCATCAAGGACTTCGCCAACTGGCCCACCATTCCGCAGCTGTATGTCAACGGCGAGTTCATCGGCGGCTCGGACATCCTGTCCGAGATGTACCAGTCCGGCGAGCTCCAGAAGGTGTTGCCGCAGCAGGCTGCCGCCTGAGTCCAAAGCGCGTGCGCCGGCCTGATCCCGCTGGCGTGACACGGCCGCAGCCCCCTGATCCATCGTGCCCCAGCGTCGGCTGATCGTCGCGATCACCGGTGCCTCCGGTGCGGTCTATGGAGTGCGGCTGCTCGAACTGTTGCGCGAAGCCGGTGTCGACAGCCATCTGCTGGTGACTCCGGCCGGCTGGCTGAACATCGACCAGGAAATGGGTCTGGGCCGCCCGGTGATCGAAGCCCTGGCCACCGAGGTGCACTCGGTTCGCGACGTGGGAGCCAGCATCGCCTCCGGATCCTTTGCCACCGATGGGATGATCGTGGCGCCCTGTTCCATGAAGACGCTCGCCGCCGTGGCTCACGGCTATTCCGACAACCTCGTCAGTCGCGCCGCCGATGTGGTTCTCAAGGAACGGCGCCGGCTGGTCCTGATGGTGCGCGAAACCCCGCTGAACCTCGCCCACCTTCGCAACATGGCCGCAGTCACCGAGATGGGCGCCATCGTCTTCCCGCCCGTTCCCGCTTTCTATCAGCGGCCTTCCACCATCGCCGAACTGATCAATCACACCTGCGCCCGCGTGCTCGATCTATTCGGAATCGCTCAGACTTTTTCCCCACCCTGGCAAGGCTTGCGCCATCGCGGCGAGCCCCAAGAGACAAACAAGGAGTGACTCATCATGAAGATCCTGGTTGCCACCGATGGTTCCAAAAACGCGCTGCGCGCGGTCAAGTACGCGGCCAAGCTGGCTGACGACCTGAAATCCGAATCGACTATCACGCTGATCAGCGTCCATGACGACGTCGCGTTGCGCCATGCCGAACGCTTCGTCGGCAAGAAGGCGGTCGCCGACTACCTGCGCGACCTCTCGGAACAGGACCTGGCGGAATCGCGCAAGGCGCTGGACAAGGCCGGCGCACGCCACGACATGGTGATCCGCACCGGCAATGTCGGCGCCGAGATCGCCGCCGCCGCGGCCGAGGGCAAATTCGACCTGATCCTGATGGGGTCCAAAGGCCGCTCGGCGCTCAAGGACCTGCTGATGGGTTCGGTGGCCCAACGGGTCATGGAGTTCGCCAAGACGCCCGTCCTGATGGTGAAATAAGCGCCATGCGCCTGCTGCTCGGCTGGGCCATCAATGCACTGTGCCTTTTGGCACTGCCCTGGCTGCTGCCTGCGGTGAAAATCTCCGGCATCGGCACCGCGCTGGTCGCGGCGCTGGTGCTGGGCCTGCTGAACACCCTGATTCGCCCGGTGCTGCTGCTGCTGACGCTGCCGATCAACCTGCTCACGCTGGGCCTGTTCACCTTCGTGATCAACGGGCTGCTGTTCTGGCTGACTGCTCGCTTCCTGGACGGCTTCGAGGTCGCGAGCTTCGGCTGGGCGGTGCTGGCCGCACTCGTCTACAGCCTGATCAGCTGGGCGATCAGCGCCTTGCTGCTGGGCAAGCGCGAGTAAGCGCTCATCCCCTTACGCAGGGGGCCGGACTGCGATACTGTGCGCGAAGTCACCGCGGGGAACCGATAAACGGTCGATGATTCCCGACAGACGGCGACTGGCGCCGACCAACGGCAGGCGGACCCAAATGCAAAAATTCGATTTCGACGAGTGGGCAAACCTCTACCAGCGCGATCCCGCGGCCTTCGAGGCGCGGCGCAAGGCGGTGCTGGCGCTTGAGATGGCCAAAGCGGGGCCGGCCCTTTCGGCCCAGGCCAAGGTGGTGCTGCGCAAGCTCGAGGAACAGGTCGAAGGCAAGAACGACGCCGAGCGCATCCAGACCTCGATGGTCTGGATGGCCGCGTCGATGCGCCAGCTGGCCGGCCGGATGCAGGACCTGAGCGAAGCCACCGCGCAACTGGAACGCACGGTCTCCCGCTGACGGCCGCGGCCGGGACTGGCACCCTGGCTGCACAGCCCGGCCCCGGTTCACACTGACTGCAGCGCCAGCGGATGCGTTCGATCGGGCCCGGACACCAGGATCCGATCGACAGCCGCCAGAAACTGCGCTGATGTCAGCGATTTGTGCCAGGCATCGTCGAACAGATCAGGCTGAGCCGGCGTGCCCTCTGATGCCGGATCCAGGGGCGGCAGGTCGGCGCTGAATGCCACGCAGCGCGCGCCCTGGCGCCACTCGCCGCACTCCTCGGCCAGCCGGCGCACCAGGGTCTGACCGCTCATATCGGGCAGGTTCAGATCGGTCACCAGCAGCCGGGGCTGCCAGTCGCGCACCTTGGCCAGGCCCTCGGCACCCGTCGCCGCGGTCTGCAGTTCGATGCCCGGACGCGCCCTGAGATAGAGCTGCACCAGGCTTCGATTCACCGGATCGTCTTCGACCAGCAGCATCCGCATCGACGGCGCCGCGCCGCCCGGACTGGCCGACGCCATCGGTGCGCGCTGGGCGTTGGCAGGCGACATCACGGCCAGTTCGAGCAGCAGATCGGTGTCGGCCCCATCCGTGGACGGCACCAGCGTCAGCTGCCCGCCCATCACGCGCAGGCCGTCTCGCGCCAGACGCAGACCGAGGCCAGAGGGCGCCGCGCCCGAGGCGCAGGGCTCGAACGGCTCGAACACCGGCCCAAGCGCCTCGGGTGCCCGCCCGGGTGCGAATCGGTGCCAGCGCAGGCGCAGACTCGCTCCATCGACCCTCAATCCGACGCGGCTGACGTGACCCCGCACCCCATATCGCAGGGCCTGGTGGCCCAGGCTCTCGAGCAGCCGGCCAAGCAGGGACGGCGCGGCCAGCGCGCCGACCACCTCGCTTCCGGGCGGATCGGCCGCTTCGACACTGAGCGTGACCTCCAGGGCCTGCGCGACCGGCGCCAGATCGGAGAACACCTGATGGAGCAGCGCCCGCAGATCGACGGCTCGCAATGCCGGCGCTTCGGCGGCCGATTCCAGACGGGCCAGGGAGATCGCATCGTCGATCTGGCACTGCAGCTGCAGCGATGCGGCCAGGGCCTGGCGCGCCAGCGCGCCACGCAGCGGCTCGGGCGGCGCGGCGTCGGCAGCCAGCAGGCGCAGCACGCCATTCAGTGAGGACAGCGGCGCACGCAGGTCGTGGCCGAAGCGGGACAGAAAATCGGGGCGGGCGCTGAGCAAGGCTTCCTCGGCAACAAGGCTGGATGCTTCGGTATCGGCGCGCCGGGCTGGCGCTTGATGCGCCAGCCGCCGGTCGGTCGTCGGGCCCATGCGCGGCCAGCGCAATGGTTCGGCTCCTTCAGGGCTCCTATAATCCCAGCGGTGACTGCCCCAGTTTCCCGCCCGAAAACCGCACTGATTGCCGATGATCACCTGCTGGTGCGTTCCGGCGTGCGGCTGCTGCTGCAATCGCTGGGCTTCGAGGTGCAGGGCGAGGCGGGGGACGGCCAGCAGCTGATCGACCTGCACGCCCGCCACCGTCCCGGCTTCCTGATCGTCGATGTCACGATGCCGGTGAAATCCGGACTGCAGGCGATCGCAGAAATCCGCCGCGTCGACACCGACGTGCGCGCACTGATCGTCTCCAATCTCGACACCGCGGACGCCATCAACCTGGCCTTCACCAGCGGCGCCGATGCCTATCTGGTCAAGGACTTCGCGCTGCCGGAGCTCGAGCAGGCGATCGCCGCCACGCAGCGCGGCGACAAGTACCTGAGCCCGCGGCTGACGGGCGTGATGCTGGCCGGTCTGGGCAGCGGTCAGCCCGCGACCCCGATGCTGACGCCGCGCCAGATCGAGATCCTGCGGCTGATCGCGCTGGGCTCGACCAACAAGGAAGCCGCACGCGCGCTGGGCATCAGCCCCAAGACGGTGGACTTCCATCGCCAGGACATCATGCGCCGCCTCGATGTCCATGATGTGGCCGGACTCACCCGCCACGCGATCCGTCTGGGATTGCTCGCCAACGACCCGCTGGCCTGAACCCCCCGGGCGAATCCCCGGGGGCACCCCGGGTGCCGACCGAATGGTTCGATGTCCGTGGCTGCGATTCAATACGCAGACACACCCGGCGAAGCCCCTGAGCTCGCGGGTCACTCCAGGACACACACCGATGATTTATCGCCAATTCGATCCCGCCGATGCGATGCGCATGCTGCGCTGCGACCAAACCGAACTGATCGCCCTGGCCTTGCACCTGCTGGATCATTGCCACCAGGCCTGCGATGGGCTGGAACTGGCGCTGATCAGCGGCGAATGGCGGGGCGTGAATGCCGTGCTGCACAAGATCCGCAGCGGCTGCGCCGTGCTGCGCGCCGAACCTGCCTGCGACCTGGCGCGCGAGATGGAGCACAAGATGCGCCACCAGACCCTGGCGGCCGCCGACCTCGATGCGCTGGCCGGCGCGCTGCGGGATCTCGCGATCGACCTGCTTCGATTTGTCACCGACACCCGCGGCGAACAGACGCCGAACCTCGCGCTCGCCGCCTGAGCCCTGCCGGAGCGCCCACCATGCCACTGACCGACCCGCTCTTCAAGACCCAGGCGATGCGCCTTGCGCAGGCGCTGGCTGCCGCGCTGGACGACCCGCTCCTCGAAACCGACGTCGATACGACCTGCTTCAAAGGCGCCCACCACGACGTCGCGGTGCAGGCCAACCTGATGCTCGAACGGTTGCGCGAACAGACCAAGGCGGCCCACAACCTGTGGGACACCTGGAATCGGGGCCGCGCGACCATGGACCAGCTGACCCGGGCCCTGGACGAATGCGGGAGCCAGAGCGTGACACTGGCGGCGCACGGGCGCGACCTCGCCCGCCTGCAGTCCGCGTTCGCCACAGTCTCGGCCCGCATCATGATCGCCGACGAAACCGGCACCATCGTGTCCGTCAACCAGGCGCTGGCCGCCACGCTGCGCGAAGTCGGCGACGACCTGGCGCCTGCCCTGCACGGCATCGAGGCGGATTCGGTGATCGGCTGCAACATCGACCTGTTCCATGCCGATCCGTTTCGCCGGCAGGGCAAGGGGCTGGCCTACGAGCCGGTCCAGCGAACCACCCTGTGCCTGGGAGCGCACGAGTTCGAACTGACCATCAGCGACCTGCACGATGATGCGGGCGCTCAGATCGGCACGCTCGTCCAGTGGCAGGATCGATCGCCTCCTGCCGATCGTGCCGAAGCCGCCCTGTCAGGCGACCGCGCGGCGCCCGCCTCCCCATCCTTGAACTGACGACTCCGAGCGGGCGGCGATCGCGGCGGGCTGCCGATCGCCCGCGACCGCCGGCTCAGGCCACCGGCTTGCGCTGCTCCAGGGTCAGGAATACCGCGCTGTGGTCGTGTCCGGCCAGCCCATTGGCCACTCCCTCGCTGAACAGCTGCTCGAGCAAGCCCGCGATCGGCGCCGCCATCCCGGCATCCCGGGCGCTGGCCAGCGCGTTGCGAAGATCCTTGAGCTGCACTGTCATCCGCGCGCGCGCCTCGAAATCGCGGTCGATCATGCGCTGGCCATGCATCCGCAGAATCCGGCTGTCGGCCGCTCCACCCGCCAGCGCCTGCATCACCTTGGCCGGATCGACCCCGCTCTTTTCGCACAGCAGCAAGGCTTCGGCGACAGCGCCGATCGTCACGCCGACGATCATCTGGTTGGCCAGCTTGGCGAGCTGCCCGGCGCCATGCCCGCCGACAAGCGTGGCGCGCCCCAGGGCTGCGAACACCGGCTGCGCGCGCTCGAAGTCGGCCGCCTGGCCGCCCGCCATGATCGCCAGCGTGCCCTGATCGGCACCGATCGTGCCGCCCGATACGGGGGCGTCCAGGTGAGCCACCCCGAAGCGGGCCAGGCGCGCCGCATGATCTCGCGCCTGCTCGGGCCGGATCGAGGCCATGTCGATCATCAGCGCGCCCGGGCGCATCGCGGCCGCGGCCCCCTGTTCGAACAGCACATCGGCCACCGCGTCGCCATGTTCCAGCAGGCTCACCACCACCTCGGCCGACGCAACCGCCTGCGCCAGCTGGTGATGGACCTGCGCCCCGAAGACGGCCAGGCGCTGCGCCTTCTCCGGACTGCGATTCCAGGCGTGCACCGTGTGCCCGGCCTCGCACAGGCGGCGGGCCATCGGGAAGCCCATCAGCCCAATGCCCAGAACGGCCACCTTCATGCACGCATCTCGAGCGGCGCGGCAAAGAGCGACTCCATCTCGCGCCGGATCCGGTACGCATGGGTGCCGGTGTCCATCTCCACGTCGGCCCAGCTCAAGCTCTGGCCGCAGCGGACCGGGCGCACCACCTTGACGCCATGCGCCAGGCCCAGCGGCAGCCCGCCCATGCGCTGCGAGGTGGCGGCCGGCAGCAGCTTGCCCCACACCGTGTAGCCGCCCTCGCCGTCGAGCATCTCGCCCACCGCGAGGTCGCGCTTGGCGGTCGCCACCACGTCGGCGTTCCAGGCCGTCGCCACGCCGGTCGGTTCACTGCGCAAGGCCACACTGGCCACGCTGACCCCCACCTCCAGGCCGATCAGGTGCCAGCGCTTGTACAGCGTGAAGTAGCGGCCGCTGGGATCGGTATGGGCGTTGTATTCCTCGAAGCAGTTCTTGATGTAGTCGGTCTCGGCCTCGACCGTCACCCAGACGCCCATCCGGATGTCGTACGGAATCTTGCGGCCATCGGGCTCCAGCGACGAGATCACCTCCACCATGCCCTTGCGCTCGAGCACGCCGCCCTCGCTGATCGGCCGGGTCACGTAGGGGATGTCCTCGACGCTGGCCGGCGGATACAGCAGGCCGTTGGAGGGCACGCCCAGGCCGGTGGCGTTGCTCACCGCGGTGCTCTCGATGGACGGCTTGGAGCCGTCCAGGAAGCTGTTGAACATCTTGGGATTCAGCCCGCCGCGCACGGCCTGCTCGGGCGTGAGTCCGTAGTATCCCCAGACCGTGTCCGGGGTCGACTGGCTGAAGTGGGGCAGCCACTTGTGGCCACGCCCTGCCGCGACCACCGGAAAACCGCAGGTCCGAGCCCAGTCGACCAGGTCGCAGATCAGCGCCGGCTGGTCGCCGAAGGCCAGCGAATACACCACGCCGGCCTCTTGCGCCTTGCGCGCCAGCAGCGGCCCGCAGAAGGCATCGGCCTCGACCGTCACGTTGACCACGTGCTTGCCGTGCTGGAATGCAGCCAGGCAATGGTCGACCGCGGCGATGGGATGGCCGGTGCACTCGACGATGACATCGATCGAGGGGTGGCGCACCAGCGCCTGCCAGTCGTCGCCGACGTGGGTCGTGCCCGCCTTCACGGCGGCGTCCAGCGACGCTGCCTGAGTGCGTTCGGCCTGCCATCCGACCCGGGCCAGGTTGGCGCGCGCGCCGTCGGGTGAAAGATCGGCGATACCGGCCAGATGCACGCCGGGCGTGCGCGGCACCTGCGCGAGGTACATCGAACCGAACTTGCCGGCGCCGATCAGGCCGACTCGGACCGGTTTGCCCTGAGCGGCACGCTGCTGAAGCTTGGCGTACAGATTCATGCGGCCTGCTTCGCATCGGCGAAAGGAACGTCGGTGGTCTGCAGCGCGCTGGCAGGCAGCCCGTGCTTCCAGGGCACCGACACCGGATAGTCCTTCAGCAGGCAGTCGTCGGGCAGGCACACGATGGGGCTGAAGTCGCGGTGCGCGATGTATTCGGGCCGCTTGTGGCGACGGATGTGGTTGGACACCGCGCACAGGCTCAAGTAAACGCTGACGCGGTTCCAGGGCGACAGGTTGCTGGTCGAGGCGTGCACCAGGCAGCTGTGGAACAGGATCATCGAGCCGGCCGGGCCCTTGGGACTGACGATGCCCCCATTCTTCCCGCCGGCGCGCGCCACGAGCTGCGCGATCAGGTCATTGTCCACCGTCCACAGCGGATAGCTGGTGGTGGTGAGGTCGTGCTTCGCGTCGATCACGCCCTTCTTGTGGCTGCCCGGGATGAACATCAGCGGCCCGTTGAACTCGTTGACGTCGTCCAGGAAGATCGCGACGTTCATCGCGCGCTCGGTCGGCATCAGGTCGTCGTTCATCCAGGTGCCGTAGTCCTGGTGCCATTGCCAGACGTCGCCCTCGAAGGCCATCTTGCCGTTGATCTTGAACTGGTGCATGTACAGCTGTTCGCCGAACAGGTCTTCGACCGGCTCGACCATGCGCGGGTGGCGACCCAGCCTGGCGAAGGGTTCGCTGTACATGTGTGCGCCGAAGTTCGTGCGCACCGCGTCGCTGCCGCGCTCGCGCACGTTGTAGGCCTCGCGCCGGCTGTACAGCTCGGGCACCGCGGCGTTCAGCGTCGCGGTCTCCTGCGGCGTGAACAGGCTCGGGAAGAACAGGTAGCCCTCGCGGTCGAACTGTTCGAGCTGCTCCTTCGATAACCTCATGATTTGTCTCCTGATGTCAGTGTGAGAACCTGATTGAGCCGGATCGCCAGTGCATGGCTGGCCTTAGTACTGTGCTGTTCGATCAGTTCGGCGGCACGGCGTCCCTGCCCTGCCGCGATCGCCTTTGCAATCGCCTCGTGCTCGTCCCAGACCGTGTCGCGCTGGCTGGTCTGCAGCACCGCGCCCATCACGCGGCGCAGGTGCCGCCAGTGCTGGTCGGCCATGCTGCCGATCAGCGGGTTGTCGGCCGCGTCGTAAATCGCCTGGTGAAAGGCCAGGTCGGCGTCCAGCATGGCCTGCACATTCTTGCCTTGTGCGAGCTTGCGCCCTCGCGCAATCAACGCGGGGTCGATGCGCTGATGGCGCTCGGCGGCCAGGCGGGCGGCCAGCGCATCGAGCGCGCCGCGCACTTCATAGACCTTGCTCATCCAGCGCACATCCAGCGGCGCGACCTGCACGCCACGCCCGGGCGCGTCCTGGATGAAGCCGTCCTTCTTGAGCAGGCGCAGCGCCTGCAGCACCGGCTGGCGCGACACCGCGAGCTGCTCGGCGACGTCTTCCTGGGTGATGCGCTGGCCGGGCGCGAGCGAACCGTCGCTGATCGCATCCAGCAATGAGCGGTAGACGCGATCGACGAGATCGGGAGTGGTCGCGAGTTTGACGAGCTGGGCGGACATGATCTGTACTCTGTATACAGAGTACAGATCGGTCAGGGCGATGGCAACGGCACTGTCCGTACACCAAGAATGGCACGCTCACCTGTAACGCTGCCACCGCCAATGGTGGTGCCGACTGCCTGACTCGAACAGGCGACCTACCGCTTACAAGGCGGTTGCTCTACCAACTGAGCTAAGCCGGCAAATTCACTTCACGCGCGTGAGCCGCGGCCGTCCACCCTTGCGGGACGGCGGCGCGGACGGGGAAGGATCGTCTCCCCCTTCGGGCGATTCGGTCGCCGGATCCGGCGAACCGGCCTCCGGCTGAGGCTGATCACTGGGCGCGGACTCGACCAGCACAGGCGGCGGCGGCGTCTCCCGGGACGGGGTGCCGCCCGGCACCAGCGACATGGCCGGCGGGACTGCCTCGGCCGGCGTTGCCGCGGGACTGGACTTGCCGGTGCTGCGGCGCCGGCCACTGGGCACCGAACTCAGCTCCACCGGTGCCGACTCGGCCGGGGCCCCTTCCTGCGGCGCTTCGGCTGTCTCGGCGGCCGGGGTCGCCTCGCGCAGCCCGCGTGCAGTGCGCGGCGCCTTGGGCTCGACCACGGCCAGGGCTTTGGGCACCTCGAAGGCCATCCCGTGGCCGTTCTCGGCCGCATAGATGGCGGTGACATTGCCGATCGGCACCGACACGTTGCGCGCGACCCGGTTGAAGCGGGCCTCGAATTCGATGAGATCGTTGCCGATCACCAGATGGTTGGTGGCCTCGGGAGAGACGTTCAGCACGATCTCGCCATTGCGGACGAACTCGAACGGCACCTGCGTGCGCTCGTCGACGACCACCGCGATGTACGGCCGGTACCCGTTGTCGGAGCACCATTCGTAGATCGCGCGGATCAGGTAGGGTTTGGTCGAGAGTTCGCTCACGTGGGTCATCCCTGGCGGTGGCCGGGTGCGCCGCTCAGCGTCGCATCACTTTCTCGGACGGGGTCAGCGCCTCGATATAGGCCGGGCGCGAGAAGATCCGTTCAGCATAGCGCAGCAGCGGCGCGGTCGTCTTGGGCATCTCGATGCCGTAGTGGTCAAGGCGCCAGAGCAGCGGAGCCAGCGCCACGTCGAGCATCGAGAAGTCGTCGCCCAGGATGAACTTGTTCTTGATGAAGATGGGCGTGAGCTGGGTGAGGCGGTCGCGGATCTGCTGGCGCGCCTTGTCCATCTGCTTGGACGCATCCTTGTGGTGATCGCGCCGCTCCAGCTGCTGCACATGGATGAACAGCTCGCGCTCGAAATTGAACAGGAACAGGCGCGCGCGCGCGCGCATCACCGGATCGGCAGGCATCAGCTGCGGATGCGGAAAGCGCTCGTCGATGTACTCGTTGATGATGTTCGACTCGTACAGGATCAGATCACGCTCGACCAGGATAGGCACCTGGCCGTAGGGGTTCATGATCGAGATGTCCTCAGGCTTGTTGTAGAGATCGACATCGCGGATCTCGAAGTCCATGCCTTTTTCGAACAGCACGAAGCGGCAGCGCTGGCTGAACGGACAGGTAGTGCCCGAATACAGAACCATCATGGCGAGCGGCTCCCAGGGTGAAGATTGACGTTCTTAAAAAAAAATCAGGGTGAGCCGGGTATCGGCTCACCCCGAGCGACTTGTTTCGACGCGGCTTACTTGACGTCCTTCCAGAATTCCCGGTTCAGCCACCAGGCCAGCACCATCAGAATCGACAGGAAAAGCAGGACCCAGACGCCCAGCTGGGTACGAGCGCGCGCCGACGGATCGGACATGAAAGTGATGTAGGCAACCAGATCGGCCACCGTTTCGTCGTACTGGCTCTGCGACAGCTTGCCGCCTTCGGCTTTGCCCAGAACGAACTCGCGCTTCTCGTGGTGATTCTTGCCCTCGAGCTTCTCGGCCTTCTCGCTTCGCTGCCCGGCCGAATCGAATGCGATCGTCACCTTCTGGAAACCGGTGACCGCGGCCGTCTTTTCGTCCTTGACCGGCTTGATCTCTTCGATACTCACGCCGCGGGTGCCCTGGAGCTCCCAGAACACATGAGGCATGCCGACGTTTTCGAACAGCGCGTTGTTCCAGCCGGTCGCCCGGGTGCTGTCGCGGTAATAGGAGCGCAGATAGGTGTAGAGCCAGTCGGCACCGCTGCCGCTGCCCGAGGCACGTGCCCGGGCGATCACGGACAGGTCGGGCGGCAGCGCGCCAAACCATTCCTTGGCGTCGTCGGGCGTGATCGCCACCTTCATCTGCTCGCCGACCTTTTCCGCGCTGAACAGCAGGTTCTTGCGGATCTGATCTTCCGTCAGACCGATGTCCTGCAGCCGGTTGTAGCGCATCGATGAGGCGCCATGACAGTTCAGGCAGTAGTTGACGAACAGCTTGGCGCCACTTTGCAGGGCCGCGACATCAGTGAGCTTCTCGACTGGGAAATGATCCAGCGGATAGCCGCCCCCACTGGCCTGGGCCAGTGACAGGCCCAAGGCCAACGGCAGTGCGGCGATGAACTTGCGGAAGGTCTTCATGGTGTCTGGTCTTTGCCTCAGTGCGCCGCGAAGGTGACCCGATCGGGCACCGGCTTGAATTCGCCCATGGCGCTCCACCAGGGCATCAGCATGAAAAAGCCGAAGTACAGCAACGTGCCGATCATCGAGACGATCTGGCCGATTTCCGACGGAGCCAACACCCCGAAATAGCCGAGCACGAGGAACACCACGACGAAGATGCCGTACACCCACTTGTGCCATCCGGGCCGATAGCGGATGGACTTGACCGGACTGTTGTCGATCCAGGGCAGCGCAAAGAAGATCATGACCGAGGCACCCATCGCCACCACGCCCCAGAACTTGGCGTCGATGACGAAGAAGCCGCCGATCAGCACGACGCACAGCGCCGGCACGATCAGCTTGACCGCCGCATTGCGCGCGCTGACCAGCACCAGCAGCGCGTACAGGATCAGGAAGGGCGTCATCCAGTACATCAGGAAGGTGTCGGTGATCGCGCGCAGGATCGAGTAGAACGGCGTGAAGTACCAGACCGGCGCGATGTGCGGCGGCGTCTGCAGCGGGTTGGCCGGGATGAAGTTGTTGTACTCGAGGAAGTACCCGCCCAGCTCCGGCGAAAAGAACACCACCGCCGAAAACACGATCAGGAAACCGCATACCCCGACGATGTCGTGCACGGTGTAGTACGGGTGGAAGGGAATCCCGTCCAGCGGCTTGCCCGAGGCGTCCTTCTTGGCCTTGATCTCGACGCCGTCCGGATTGTTCGAACCGACCTCGTGCAGGGCCACGATGTGCGCCACGACCAGACCCAGCAGCACCAGCGGCACCGCGATGACATGGAAGGCGAAGAAACGGTTCAGGGTGGCGTCGCCCACCACGTAGTCGCCCCGGATCCAGATCGACAGATCGGGGCCGATGAAGGGGATCGCGGCAAACAGGTTGACGATGACCTGGGCACCCCAGTACGACATCTGGCCCCAGGGCAGCAGATAGCCCATGAAGGCTTCCGCCATCAGGCAAAGGAAGATCGCGCAGCCGAACACCCAGATCAGTTCCCGCGGCTTGCGGTACGAGCCGTACATCAGCCCGCGGAACATGTGCAGGTACACCACGACGAAGAAGGCCGAGGCGCCGGTGGAATGCATGTACCGGATCAGCCAGCCGTAGGGCACATCGCGCATGATGTACTCGACGGCGGCGAACGCGACCGGCACGCCGGCCGAGTTCAGCGACGCGTCCGGCTTGTAATGCATCGTCAGGAAAATGCCGGTCAGGATCTGAATGACCAAGACCAACATGGCCAGCGAGCCGAAGAAGTACCAGAAGTTGAAGTTCTTGGGCGCGTAGTACTCGGAAAGGTGCGCTTTCCAGGTGGACGTGAGCGGGAACCGGGCGTCGACCCAGGCGAGCGCCTTGTCGAACGCCGGAGCGTTTGCGGGTAGTTGCTTCTCCACAGCCATGGTCTTTGCTTCCTTCGCTCAGGCCTTCTTGTCTTCGCCGATCAGGATCCGAGAATCGCTGAGGTAGGTGTGCGGGGGCACTTCGAGGTTGTCCGGTGCAGGTTTGTTCTTGAACACCCGTCCGGCGAGATCGAAAGTGGAGCCGTGGCACGGGCACAGGAAGCCTCCGGTCCAGTCGTCCGGCAGCGAAGGCTGGGCGCCCGGCGTGAACTTTTCTGAAGGCGAGCATCCGAGGTGCGAGCAGATGCCCACGACGACCAGGTACTCCGGCTTGATCGAGCGATGCGTGTTCTTGGCGTAATCCGGCGTCGGGTAGGCCTTGCGGTCTGAGGCGGGATCGGCCAGCTGCGGCTCGGTTTTCTTGAGCGTTTCGAGCATCTCGGGGGTGCGGCGAACGACCCACACCGGCTTGCCGCGCCATTCGACGCGCTTGAGCTCACCGGGGGCGAGCGATCCGATGTCGACTTCAACCGGCGCCCCGGCGGCCAGCGCACGCTCCGAGGGCTTCAGACTTTTCAGGAAGGGCCAGGCAACCGCGGCACCGCCGGCCGCCCCCACCGCGCAGGTGGTGAGCAGCGCACTGCGGCGCGTCGGGTCGTCTGGAAGCAGGGAGGAATCGCTCATGACGGGTTTCCTGAAATCTGATCGCTCTGGAAGATTAGGGACGAAGGCTGCCGACTGCACGAACTCGCAGGCAAGCGCCTGCGCGAAACGACAAGCTGGCCGCCGATGCGCAACGCAATCCGAACGAAGATCGAGTCGCGCAACCGGGTGCGTGCGCGACACGATGCCGGATTGCGCCGCACGGACAACTCGAGATTTTAGCTTATTGCGATGCGCAAGAGAAACCCGTCCGGGAACCGATTCGGCGAATGTGGGCGAGGAGGCGACGCGCGACCCGCTGGCCCGGGTGTGCGAAACATCGGATTCGAGTTGAACGATTGTTTCCGGCCGGACAGGTTTGGTCCGCGGCACCCGGATTGCGCTGCCCTCTGTGCTAACTTGAATGTCCGGCCCGAGTCGATCGGACTCGTGCGCCGGCGATACCGTGGCACCGGCCGCGGCCACTGAACTCATTGCGCGCCCCGCTGCGGCAACTACAAAAAACTGGAGGTCTACTCATGTCGATGATGAACGAGTTCAAAGCGTTTGCGATGAAGGGCAATGTGATGGACCTCGCTGTCGGGGTCATCATCGGAGCGGCCTTCGGCAAGATCGTCGATTCGCTGGTCGGCGACCTGATCATGCCGGTCATTGCCGCGCTGATGGGCGGCAAGCTCGACTTCAGCAGCCTGCTGGTTCCTCTCGGCCAGGTGCCCGCAGGCACCGCCATGACCCTGGACGCACTCAAGAAGGCGGGCGTGCCCGTGTTCGCGTACGGCAACTTCATCACGATCCTGCTCAACTTCATCATCCTTGCGTTCATCATTTTCATGCTGGTCAAGTCGATGAACCGCTGGAAAAAGGAAGAGCCCGCGCCCGCGCCGGCCGCTCCGCCGGCCAGCGAAGTGCTGCTTCGCGAGATCCGCGACGTGCTCAAGTCGCGCGCCTGACACCGGATGGCCGAGGGCCGGTCGCCGGGCCATCGGCTGCGACGGGAAAACACGGGCCTGCACCCGTGTTTCGAGCCGGCCTAGACCGGATTCGGGTCGTCGATGAAACGATGGGTGATGCCGAACTCCCGGGCCAGATGTTCGCCCAGCGCCTGCACCCCGAAGCGTTCGGTGGCGTGATGCCCGGCGGCAAAGTAGGTCACTCCCAGCTCGCGCGCCAGATGCGTCGTGCGCTCCGACACTTCACCGCTGACGAACGCGTCCGCGCCGTTTTCGGCGGCCTGCGCAAGCATGTCCTGGGCGGCGCCGGTGCACCAGGCGATGCGCCGGATGCGCCGGCGCGCAGGCCCGAGCACCAGCGGCGGCCGGCCAAGCACCGTGGCGAGGTTCTCGGTCACGAGCGCCACCGGCTGGGGCTGGCTGAAATCATGCCAGCAGCCCAGGCCCTCGTCACCGAATCGGCCGGCGGTCGGCCAGCCCAGCCGCGCACCGAGTTGCGCGTTGTTGCCGACCAGGGGATGCACATCGAGCGGCAGATGATAGGCAAACAGGTTCAGGCGATGGGCCAGGACCAGTGCCATGCGCTCGCGGCGGGGACCCAGCATGCGCGGGTCTTCTCCACGCCAGAACCATCCGTGGTGGACGAGCAGGGTGTCCGCGCCGGCGCGCACGGCGGCGCGCACGAACGCCAGGCTGGCGGTCACGCCACAGGCCACTCGCACCACCCGGGACGCGCCTTCCACCTGCAGGCCGTTTGGGCAATAATCCTTGAACCGTGCGGCCTCCAGATAGCGGGCGAGATGCTGCTCCACCCGGTTTCTCGGCACTCCCGATACCGCTCCTTCCCTCTTCGCGCTCGCCGACTTCCTCATGCTCCGTAACCTCTGGCTGACGTTTGCCCAGGCCATAACCGTGATGCTGGCCGCCTTGTTCATCGTGGCGACGTTCCAGCCGCAATGGCTGCCGGCGCGCCTGTCGAGCCGCCCCTCGGCCGAGGCAGCGGGCGGCGACAAGCCGCCCGTCCCGCTGCCCGCCCCGGCAGCGGGCGCGGCCACGGGCCGAGATGCCCCGATTCTTTCATACAGCGAAGCGGCCCGCCGCGCGACCGCGTCGGTGGTCAACATCTTCACCACCAAGGAAGTGCGGGTTCCGCGTGATCACCCGCTGCTCAACGACCCGCTGTTCCGCCGGTTCTTCGGCGAACAGTTCTCGCAGCGCCAGCAGGCCTCGAGCCTGGGCTCCGGCGTCATCGTATCGGCCGACGGCCTGGTGCTGACCAACCACCACGTCGTCGAATCGGCCGACGACATCGAAGTGCTGCTCACCGACGGCCGCCGCGCCAAGGCGAAGGTCGTGGGCAGCGACCCCGAGACCGACCTGGCGGTCCTTCGCCTGGAACTGCAGGGGCTGCCCGCGATCGTGTTCGGCAATGCCGAAACCGCGCGGGTCGGCGATATCGTGCTGGCCGTGGGCAACCCCTTCGGCGTGGGCCAGACGGTCACGATGGGCATCGTCAGCGCACTGGGGCGCAATCAGCTGGGCATCAACACCTTCGAGAATTTCATCCAGACCGATGCCGCCATCAATCCCGGAAATTCGGGCGGCGCACTGGTCGACACCGAGGGCCGGCTGCTGGGCATCAACACCGCCATCTATTCCCGCAGCGGCGGCTCGCTGGGCATCGGCTTCGCCATCCCGGCCTCGACGGTGCGCCAGGTGATGGATCAGATCGTGGCCAGCGGCAGCGTGACCCGGGGTTATATCGGAGTCGAACCCCAGGACGTCACGCCGGAACTGGCCGAGGCGTTCAAGCTGCCGCGCAAGGAAGGCACCATCATTGCTGGCGTGATGCGCGGCGGACCGGCCGACAAGGCCGGTGTGAAGGTCGGCGACATCCTGGTCGCGGTCGAGGGCAAACCGGTCACCAACACGGCCAATATGCTGAGCACCATCGCCCAGATCAAGCCCGGCGACGTGGCCACTTTCCGCTTCGTGCGGGAAGGGAAGGAATTCGATCTGCCGGTCACCGTCGGCAAACGGCCCAAGCCGGGGCAGCGCCTCGAATGAGGCACTGACGGATCAGCTGCCGCTGCCCGGCGTACCCGCCGACCCCGACCCGGGCGCGGCTTCGGCCGCCGCCGTCTCGTCCGGATCCTCAGGCGCCTTGCTGTGGGCCTTGATGAATCCGGCCATGAAAATGCCCAGTTCGTAGAGCAGGCACAGCGGAACAGCCAGCATGAACTGCGACAGCACATCGGGCGGCGTGAGCACTGCGGCAATCACGAACGCGCCCACCACCACATAGCGGCGCGCCTCGCGCAGCTGCTGCGTGCTGACCATGCCCAGCTTCACCAGAAGCATCTCGACCACCGGCACTTCGAAGGTCAGACCGAACCCGAAAAAGATCGCCAGCGTGAAGTCCCAGTATTTCTGGAGGTCCTGCATCACATCGGCCCCGGTGGACGACGCAAACGCATAGAAAAACTTGTAGGCCGCCGGCAGCACGAAAAAATACGCGAAGCTGATGCCCACCACCAGGAAGAACACGCTGGAGACGATCAGCGGCAGGGCGAACTTCTTCTCGTGGTCGTAAAGGCCGGGAGCCACGAAGGCCCAGGCCTGGTAGAGGATCCAGGGCAGGGAGATCAGCAGCGCGGTGAGGAACGCGACCTTGGTGAGGGTGAAGAATGCGCCGGCCTGATCGGTGAAGATCGGGCGGGTACCTGCCGGAAGCGATTCGTACAGGGGCTGAGAGAGCACCTTCATGATCTCGCCGCTGAAATAGAAGCAGATGCCGAACAGCACCAGCACCACCAGCAGTGACTTGATCAGCCGGTCGCGCAGCTCGACCAGGTGCGAAACGAAACTTTCTTCCTGGCTCATGGAGTCGGGTTTTTCAGGCCGGAGGCGGGGCAGACGCAAGGAGAACCGATCCGTCAGCGCCGGGGCTTGGGCACTTTGTGCCCGAGCTGGCGGGCGCGTTCGACGCGCCGGTCTTTGATGCGGTCGCGGGCTCGCCGGTTGGCGTAGATCTTGTCCCAGTCGGTTCGCGGTTCGTCCGAGATGCCGCTGGCGGCGTTCGACAGCCCGTCCAGACTGGCCTGCGCATCGGACACCACCGACTGCATCGACCCTTCGAGGCTCTTGGCGGCCGTCGTGACGTCGCTTTGCAGCTTGCGCAGCTCATCGAGGTCCATCTGGCGATTGATGTCGGACTTGACGTCGCTGACGTAGCGCTGCAGCTTGCCCATCCATTGGCCAGCCTGGCGCGCGACGCGGGGCAGGCGCTCGGGGCCGAGCACCACGAGCGCCACGACGGCGATGATCACCATCTCGGAGAAGCCGATGTCGAACATGGAGGACTGAGAGGGGTGAGATCCGAAAACGCGACGACGCGGGACTTGGGTCAGCAGCCGGACCGGTCAAACGGGTCCGACGCACAAAGGGCGGCCGATGACGGCCGCCTGCCACGCGGGTATCGGGCGAAGTGGGCGCTCAGCTCTTCTGCTTCGCGTCGACGTCGATGGTCTTGGCGGAGGCGCTGTCGGAGGCAGCTTTTTCGGTGCCTTCCTTGACGCCTTCCTTGAATCCGCGGACTGCGCCGCCGAGGTCCGAGCCGATATTGCGCAGTTTCTTCGTGCCGAATACCAGCATGATGATGACCAGCACAATCAGCCAGTGCCAGATGCTCAAGCTTCCCATGGGTGACTCCTGTGACGTGCAAACGGGGATCGCCTATTGCGAGGGCCCCGTGGGTGATGCCTCATTGTTGCCGGTTCATGCCCGAACCAAGCGGTTGCGGGCCCCCAAGCACGTGGATGTGAAGATGATACACCTCCTGCCGCCCGACTCTGCCGTTGTTGATCACGACCCGAAAGCCGTCGGTCGCGCCCTGCCCGGCGGCCAGCTGCCCGGTGACGCCCAGCATGCGGCCGAGCAGCTGCTGGTGGCGCAGATCGCCATCGTATAGGTTGTCGAGATGGATCTTGGGGATGACCAGGAAGTGCACCGGGGCGCTCGGATGGATATCGTGAAACGCCAGGATCTCGTCGTCCTCGTAGACCTTGCGCGACGGGATCTCGCCACGGGCGATCCGGCAGAACAGGCAGTCGGACTTATGTTCGGGTTGACTCATGGATCGACGCTCGGCGGTGTTTGGGTCTGGCCGCGGGAAGCCTTTTCCTGGAGGCCGGACAGGCCTTCGCGGCGGGCCAGTTCAGCGATGACGTCTTCGGGCCGCAGACCGAAGTGCGCCAGCATCACCAGCGTGTGGAACCACAGATCGGCGGTTTCGTAGATCACCTTCGCCGGATCGGCATCCTTGGCGGCCATGACGGTTTCGGTGGCCTCTTCGCCAATCTTCTTCAGGATGGAATCGGGCGCCTTGGCGAGCAGCCGGGCCACATACGAGCTTTGCGGATCGGCCCCGCGGCGCGACTCGATCACATCGGCCAGCCGGGCCAGCACATCGGTCGGGTTCATTTGTACATGTCCGACGGATCGCGAACGACCGGGTCGGTGGTTTCCCAGCGTCCGTCGCGAAGCACCTGGAAGAAGCAGGATTCGCGGCCGGTGTGGCAGGCGACGCCCCCGCCTTGCTCGACCTTGAGCAGCACGACATCGGCATCGCAATCCAGCCGCAGTTCGCGCACGCGCTGCACATTGCCGCTCTCTTCCCCCTTGCGCCACAGCCGCTGGCGCGACCTCGAGAAATAGACGGCACGCCCGGTTACCGCGGTTTCCTGGAGCGACTCGCGGTTCATCCAGGCCACCATCAGGATGCGCTGGCTGACGGCGTCCTGCGCGATGGCAGGGATCAGGCCGTCGGCATTCCATTGGATGGCGTCGAGCCAGTCGCCGCGCAGCAGGCCTGCCTCGGGGAGCGCACCAGGCGGGATTTGCGAGTTCATGATCGGGTCAGTCGAGCCGCACCGGGATGCCTTGCGCCGCCATCAGCAACTTGGCTTCGCGGACCGTGTGCTCGCCGAAGTGAAAGATGCTGGCGGCCAGCACCGCGTCGGCGCGGCCTTGGGTCACGCCTTCGGCGAGGTGCTGCAGGTTGCCGACACCGCCGGAGGCGATGACCGGGATCGACACCGCGTCCGAGACCGCACGGGTCAGCGCCAGATCGAAGCCCTGTCGTGTGCCGTCACGATCCATGCTGGTCAGCAGGATCTCGCCGGCGCCCAGCCGCTCGACCTCGCTGGCCCATTCGATGACGTCACGGCCGGTCGGACGGCGCCCGCCATGGGTGAAGACTTCCCAGCGCCCGGGGGCCACCGCCTTGGCATCGATGGCGACCACGATGCATTGCGCCCCGTAGCGCGCCGACGCGTCGGCCACCAGTTGCGGCGACTGGACGGCGGCGGTATTCATGGAAATCTTGTCGGCACCGGCGTTGAGCAGGCGGCGCACATCGTCGACGGCGCGCACGCCACCCCCCACCGTGAGCGGAATGAACACCTGCTCGGCGACCGATTCGATGACGTGCAGGATGATGTCGCGCTCGTCCGAAGAGGCGGTGATGTCGAGGAAGGTCAGTTCGTCGGCGCCCTGCTCATCGTAGCGGCGCGCGATTTCGACCGGGTCGCCGGCATCGCGCAGCTCCTGGAAGTTGACGCCCTTGACGACCCGCCCGGCAGTGACGTCAAGGCAGGGAATGATCCGCTTGGTCAGCACTCAGGTCTCGCCGTTGAGTTCGTCGGCACGGGCCTGAGCGGCCCGGAAATCGAGTTTGCCCTCGTACAGGGCACGCCCGAGAATGGCCCCCTCGATGCCTTCCTGTTCGACCGCGCACAACAGATCGACGTCTTCGATTCCGGCCACGCCGCCCGAGGCGAACACCGGCACCCGCAGTTCGCGGGCCAGCCGCACCGTCGCCTCGATATTCACACCCGAGAGCATGCCGTCACGGCCGATGTCGGTGTAAACCACGGCTTCGACGCCGTAGCTCTCGAACTTGCGGGCGAGATCGAGCACATCGTGACCGGTGAGCTTGCTCCAGCCATCGGTGGCCACCTTGCCGTCCTTGGCGTCCAGGCCGACCATGATCTGGCCTGGAAAGGCGGTGCAGGCATCCTGGAGGAAGCCCGGGTTCTTGACCGCGGCCGTGCCGATGATCACGTAACTGATCCCGCCATCGAGATAACGCTCGATGGTGTCGAGATCGCGAATGCCTCCGCCCAGCTGCACCGGGATACGGTCGCCCACGGCCTGCACGATCGCTTTCACGGCCGCCTGGTTGCGAGGCTTGCCCGCAACCGCGCCGTTCAGGTCGACCAGGTGCAGCCGCCTGGCGCCCAGCTCGAGCCAGTGCCGGGCAACCGCCGCGGGGTCTTCGGAAAAAATGGTTTCGTCGTTCATGTCGCCCTGACGCAGGCGAACACAACGGCCGTCCTTGAGGTCGATCGCGGGGATCAGCAGCATGGTGGTCTGTGGTGAGGTCGGCGAGGCGACGGGGCGCCTAGGGATTCCAGCTCACGAAATTCTGGTAAAGACGCAGCCCGTTGGCAGCGCTCTTTTCGGGATGGAACTGGGTGGCGAAAATATTATCCCGCGCGACAGCGCAGGTAAAGGTAATGCCGTAATCGGTGAGGCCCGCGCTGAGACTGGGATCGCGAGGCACCACGTAGTAGCTGTGGACGAAATAGAAATACGCATCCTGCGGCACGCCCGCCCACAAGGCGTGCGGCGCGCCCTGGTGGACCCGATTCCAGCCCATGTGCGGCACCTTCAGGCGCGCGCCATCGGGCAGCCGCATGGCCTCGGGTGCGAAGCGCACGACTTCGCCGGGCAGCACGCCCAGGCCCGGCGTGTCGCCTTCGGCGCTGCGCTCGAACAGCATCTGTTCGCCGATGCACACGCCAAACAGCGGCTTGCTGCGTGCCGCGCGCAGCACCGCGTCGCGCTGGCCCGAGGCATCGAGAAAACGCATGCAATCGGGCATGGCGCCCTGACCCGGAAAGACCACCCGATCGGCGCCGTCGATGTCGGCGGCATTGGTCGAGATGATCACGCGCGCCTTCGGGGCGACGTGTTCGAGTGCCTTGGCAACCGAGCGCAGGTTGCCCATTCCATAGTCGACGACGGCGATCGTGGTCACGGGAAAGTCAGGACGATGAGCGTGGGGGCGCGACAGCGGGCGAACCGGCAACGGCTGGCGGGCACCTACAAGGCCTCTTTGGTCGAGGGCAGCCGGCCGGCCATCCGGGGATCGGGTTCGAGGGCCATGCGAAGGGCCCGTGCAAAGGCCTTGAACACGGTTTCGCACTGATGATGGGCGTTGTCGCCACGCAGGTTGTCGACATGCAGCGTGACCTGGGCGTGGTTGACGAAGCCCTGAAAGAACTCGTGGGCCAGATCGACGTCGAAACCGCCGATCATCGAGCGGGTAAACGGCACATGCCACACCAGCCCCGGACGCCCGGAGAAATCGATGACCACGCGCGACAGCGCTTCGTCCAGCGGGACATAGGCGTGGCCGTAGCGGCGGATGCCGGTCTTGTCGGCCAGAGCCCGGGCGACGGCCATGCCCAGCGTGATGCCGATGTCCTCGACGGTGTGGTGGCCGTCGATGTGCAGGTCGCCCTTGGCGCTGACCTCCAGGTCGACCAGGCCATGCCGCGCGATCTGGTCCAGCATGTGGTCGAGGAACGGCACGCCGCTGGCCAGCGTCTGGCGGCCGGTGCCGTCCAGGTCGATGCGCACGCGCACCTGGGTTTCGGCGGTGTTGCGGACAACTTCGGCGCTGCGTGAACTCATGACGGGGCGTGGAGGACGATGGCGAGGGCCGCCATCAGAGCGGCGTTTTCTTCGGGGGTGCCGACCGTGAAGCGCAGGCAGTTGTGAAGGACAGGATGCATTTTACCCACGTCTTTGACCAGCACGCCGTGTTCGTGCAGCGCCCGTGCCGCGGCTGGCCCGTCGGGCAGTCGGGCCAGCACGAAGTTGGCCTGCGACGGGAACGGCCGAACACCGGGCAGTCGGGCCAGTTCGCCGGACAACGAACGCCGATCGGCACGCAACCGCGCCGCCTGGTCCAGCAGCACCGGCAGATGGTCCAGCGCGAACAGCGCCGCCACTTCGGTCAGTCCATTGATGTTGTACGGCGGGCGGACCTTCTCGATCTGCTCGATCCAGTCCGGGGCGCCGGCCAGATAGCCCAGCCGCAGGCCCGCCAGCCCGAGCTTGGACACGGTGCGCAGCACCAGCAGGTTGGCGAACTCGGCGAGCCGTGGCATCCAGCTGACCTGGGCGAACGGCTGATACGCCTCGTCGATCACCACCAGCCCGGGCGCGGCACGCAGGATGGCTTCGATCGCCGCATCGTCGAAACAGTTGCCGGTCGGGTTGTTGGGGTAGGCAATCCAGATCAGGGCGGGCTTTTCGCGGGCAATGGCGGCCAGCATCGCCGGCACATCGAGCGTGAAGTCTTCGCGCAGGTCGACACCGACGAAGCGGCTGCCCGCCAGCCGCGCCGACAGGTCGTACATCACGAACGAGGGCCACGCGCAGAGCACACAGGCACCCGGCCGGGCCGTCAGCACCGACAGCAAGGTGATCAGTTCATCGGAACCGTTGCCCAGCACCAGCGCGGCGCCCGCCGGCACTTCGAGACGCTGGGCGATGGCGGATTTCAGCGCCTGGTATGCGGGTGCCGGGTACCGATTCAGCGCCACCGCCGCCAGCCGGCGCGCCAGCTCGGCGCGAAGATGCTCGGGCAGGCTGTAGGGGTTCTCCATCGCGTCGAGCTTGATCAGCCCCTGTGCCGACGGCACGGCGTACGCGGTCATCGCCGCGATCTCCGGGCGCACGACCGAGGCCAGCAGTTCGGGGGACGGCCCCGGCAGGTGCGCGGGGGGCGGCTCGCCCCGCATCATGCGACGCTGCGGATCATGGCGGGTCGAGCCGGAATTCGGCGCTTCGGGCATGCGCCTGAAAGCCTTCGCTGTGCGCAAGCACCGAGGCGATCCGGCCCAGTGTCTGGGCGCCGGCGGCCGACACTTCGATGATGCTCGTGCGCTTCTGGAAATCGTAGACACCCAGCGGCGAGGAGAATCGGGCGGTGCGCATCGTGGGCAGCACGTGGTTCGGGCCCGCGCAGTAGTCGCCCAGCGATTCGGACGAATACGGCCCGAGGAACATCGCACCGGCATGGCGGATGCGCTCGGCCCAGTGCTGCGGGTCGCGGGTGGCGATCTCGAGATGCTCGGGCGCGATGCGGTCGACGAGTTCGCAGGCCTCATCGAGACTGCGCACCAGGATCAACGCGCCACGGTCGGCCAGCGACCGGGCGATCACCGCCTGGCGGGGCATCTGGGGCAGCAGCCGGGCAATCGATTCGCGCACCCGCGCGAGGAAGTCCGCGTCGGGGCTGAGCAGGATCGCCTGGGCGAGTTCGTCGTGCTCGGCCTGCGAAAACAGGTCCATGGCGATCCAGTCGGGATCGGCATGACCATCGCACAGGACCAGGATTTCGCTGGGACCGGCGATCATGTCGATGCCCACGGTGCCGAACACCCGCCGCTTGGCCTCGGCCACCCACGCATTGCCCGGTCCGACGATCTTGTCGACCGCCGGCACCGTCGCAGTGCCATAGGCCAGCGCGCCCACCGCCTGCGCGCCGCCGATGGTGAACACCCGGTCCACGCCCGCGATGCAGGCGGCAGCCAGCACCATCGCGTTGCGCACGCCATCGGGCGTGGGCACCACCATGATCAGCTCGCCCACTCCGGCCACCTTGGCCGGCAGCGCGTTCATCAGCACCGACGACGGATACGCGGCCTTGCCGCCCGGCACATACAGGCCGACCCGGTCCAGCCCGGTGATCTTCTGGCCCAGGCGGGTACCGTCAGCCTCGGTGTACGACCACGACTGCGCGCGCTGATGCTCGTGATAAGCCCGCACACGCTGCGCCGCGGCCTCGAGGGCTTCGCGCTGCTCGGCAGGAAGCCCGGCGAGCGCGGCCTGCAGGTCGGCCGCGGGGAGTTCGAGCGCGCGCGCATCGCCCACGTCGAGCCGGTCGAAGCGCCGGGTGTATTCCAGCACCGCTTCGTCGCCCCGCTGGCGCACGGCACGAAGGATGTCGGCGACCGTGCGTTCGATCGACTCGTCCTGGCCGGGATCGTGAGCGAGCAGCGCAGTCAGGCGGGCATCGAAGTCCGCCGCGCGGGTGTCGAGCTGGTGGATCATGGGGCGGCCTGCGTCAGGACGGAACGGCGCTGGCCGCCTGCGCGGCAACGGCCTGTTCGAGCCGGCTCAGCAGGGGCTCGAGCCGTGCTGCCCGGGTCTTGAGCGAGGCCTGGTTGACCACGAGCCGGGCCGATATGTTCATGATTTCCTCGACCTCGACCAGATGGTTGGCGCGCAGCGTGCTGCCGGTGCTGACCACGTCGACGATCACATCGGCCAGGCCGACCAGCGGCGCGAGTTCCATCGAGCCGTACAGCTTGATCAGGTCGACGTGCACGCCCTTGGCGGCGAAATGCTGGCGCGCCGTGTCGACGTACTTGGTCGCCACCCGAAGGCGGGCGCCGCGCCGCACAGCCTGGGCGTAGTCGAAATCTTCTCGCGCGGCCACGCACAGCCGGCACAGCCCGATGCGCAGGTCGATCGGCTGGTACAGGCCGTCGCCGCCATGCTCGAGCAGCACATCCTTGCCGGCCACGCCGAGATCGGCAGCCCCGTACTGCACATAGGTCGGCACATCGCTGGCCCGCACGATGATCAGGCGCAGGCCCGGATCGCCGGTGGGCAGGATCAGCTTGCGCGAGCGCGTGGCCTCGGGGTCGACCGCGATACCGGCCGCCGCCAGCAGGGGCACCGTGTCGTCGAAGATGCGGCCCTTGGACAAGGCCAGTGTGATCGGGGTGTCGGCGGCTGTCTGGGTGCTTCAGGCCCGTACGCGCTCGATGCGCGCGCCCAGTGCCGCCAGCTTGATTTCCATCTGTTCGTAACCGCGGTCCAGGTGATAGATGCGATCGACCAGGGTTTCGCCCTCGGCGACCAGGCCGGCCACGACCAGTCCGGCCGAGGCGCGCAGGTCGGTCGCCATGACTGCCGCCCCCGACAGCCCCGCCACGCCGCGGATCACCGCGGTATTGCCTTCGATGGCGATGTCGGCGCCCAGGCGCTGCAGTTCGAGCGCATGCATGAAGCGGTTCTCGAAGATGGTCTCGGTGATGATGCCGGTGCCGTGCGCCACGCAGTTGACGGCCATGAACTGCGCCTGCATGTCGGTGGCAAAACCCGGATACGGCGCAGTGCGCAGGTTGATCGCACGCGCACGCTGCTGGACGTCGATGCGGATCCAGTCGGTCCCGCACTCGATCACCGCGCCGGTCTCGCGCAGCTTGTCCAGCGTGGCGTCCATGCTGGACGGCTGCGCGCGGGTGAGCGTCACCCGCCCGCCGGCAGCGGCCACCGCGCACAGGAAAGTGCCGGCCTCGATGCGATCGGGCATGACCCGGTGACTGGCGCCGTGCAGCGCCTGAACGCCATGGACGACGATGCGGTCGGTGCCCGCGCCCTCGATGCGCGCGCCCATCGCGACCAGCGCCGCGGCCAGGTCGACGACTTCGGGCTCGCGGGCCGCGTTTTCGATCACGGTTTCGCCGTCGGCCAGCGTGGCCGCCATCATCAGGTTCTCGGTGCCGGTGACCGTGACCATGTCGGTGACGATGCGCGTGCCCTTGAGCCGCTTGGCGCTGGCGACGACATACCCGTGCTCGATGGTGATGCTCGCCCCCATCGCCTGCAGCCCCTTGATGTGCTGATCGACCGGACGCTGGCCGATGGCGCACCCGCCGGGCAGCGACACCCGGGCCTCGCCGAAACGCGCCACCAGCGGTCCCAGCACGAGGATCGAGGCCCGCATGGTCTTGACGAGATCGTAGGGCGCCTCGACCGAACTGACCGCGGAGGCGTCCAGCTGGACCCGGTGGCCCTCGCGATGGCTGCGCACGCCGAGCTGGCTCAGCAGTCGCAGCGCGGTGTCGACATCGTGCAGGCGCGGCACGTTGTCGAGATCCAGCGGCTGCGTCGACAGGAGCGCGGCGCAAAGGATCGGCAGCGCCGCGTTCTTGGCACCCGATACGGGGATCTCGCCAGCCAGGCGCTGGCCCCCTTGCACCCTCAATCGGTCCATGGCGTCAGCCCTGCTGGGCGGCCGACCACTCGCCAGGGGTGAGGGTCTTCATGGACAGGGCGTGGATTTCTTCGCGCATGCGGTCACCCAGCACCGCGTACACCACCTGGTGGCGCTGGACAGGCCGTTTGCCCTCGAAGGCCGCCGAAACGATGACGGCGTCGAAATGGCGACCATCGCCATCGACTTCGAGGTGTTCGCATTGCAGACCGGCGGCGATGTAGCCGCGCAGCACGTCGGGGGTCACCATGATGAACTGCTTGTCAGTGCCTAAGCTTGTAGCCGGTCTTGAGCATCCAGAGGACGACCGTGGAGACCGCGGCCAGGGTCGCGCCGACGACCGCGAGACTGATCAGCGGTGGCACATCGGATACTCCGACGAACCCGTACCGGAACCCGTCGACGATGTAGAAGAAGGGATTCAGGTGCGACACCGCCTGCCAGAACGGCGGCAGCGAGTGCACCGAATAAAACACGCCGGCCAGAAAGGTGGCCGGCGCGATCACGAAGCTCTGGACTGCCGCCATCTGATCGAACTTTTCCGACCAGATTCCCGCGAGCAGGCCCATTGTACCGAGAATGGCGCAGCCCAGCAGGCCGAAGGTCAGCGCCCACAGCGGCGCCGCGAATCGGGGAATCGCGAAGAACAGCGTGACGGCGAACACGCCGAGCCCCACCGCCAGGCCGCGCACCATCGCCGCGCCGACATAGGCGCCGAACAGATCTCGCACCGACAGCGGCGGCAGCAGGATAAAAACGACATTGCCGGTGACCTTGGACTGGATCAGCGACGACGAGGCATTGGCGAACGCATTCTGCTGCATGGCCATCATCACGAGCCCGGGCACCAGGAAAGTGGTGTAAGCCACGCCCGGGAAGGCCTCGACCCGCCCCTGCAGCGCATTGGAGAACACCAGCAGATAGAGCACGGTGGAGATGACCGGCCCGGCCACCGTCTGATACACGACCTTCCAGAAGCGCAGGATCTCCTTGCGGAACAGGGTCGAGAAACCGCTCATGCCGCCTCCTGGCGCATGATCCGCAGGAAAACTTCTTCAAGATCGGTGTGGGTCATTTCCATCTCGTCGATGATGCACCCCGCCACCCGCAGGCTGGCCAGGATCGGCTCGACTTCGTCGTAGCGGCCGACCGCGATACGGATCCGGCCATCGGGCGGGTGCCCGGCCTGGCAGCGGGCGACCAGGTCGGCCGGCAGCGGCGAACCCGACAGCTTGAACACCAGCGTGCCGCCCTTGAAGCGGCCGATCAGCTGGGCGGTATCTTCGAGAGTCACGACCTGGCCCTGCTTGAGCATCGCAATGCGCCCGCACAATTCCTGCGCTTCTTCGAGGTAATGCGTGGTCAGCACGATCGTGTGACCTTCGCGGTTCAGGCGCCGGATGAACCCCCACAAAGTCTGGCGCAGCTCGACGTCGACGCCGGCGGTGGGCTCGTCGAGCACGATGACCGGCGGCCGGTGGACCAGCGCCTGGGCGACCAGCACGCGGCGCTTCATGCCGCCCGACAAGGACCGCATGTTGGCGTCGGCCTTGCCGGTGAGATCGAGATTGGCGAGGATCTCGTCGATCCAGGCATCGTTGCGGTGCAGGCCGTAGTAGCCGGAGGTGATCCGCAGGGTCTCGCGAACCGAAAAGAAGGGGTCGAAGACCAGCTCCTGGGGGACGACACCGAGCGCGCGCCGGGCCGCCTGGTAGTCGGTGACGACGTCGTGTCCCATCACCCGGACCTGCCCGGAGGTGGCCCTCGTGATGCCGGCAATGGTGGAAATCAGGGTGGTCTTGCCGGCCCCGTTGGGGCCCAGCAGGCCGAAGAACTCGCCTGGCTGGACCGAAAAACTGACGCCGCGCAGCGCTTCGAATCCGCCATAGCGCTTGACGACGTTGCTGATCTCGATGGCGGCAGTCACGTCAGGCGGGCTCGACAGAGGGGAAAAGGAGGGATTGAACGCCGTACAGCTCGGCCAGCTTGCGCAGATTGGGCGGCGGATTGACCAGCTGAAGGGGTCGACCCAGCGCCACCGAGCGGCGCAGCAGTTCGAGCAGGATGCCGATCAGCGACGAATCGAAGTCCAGGCAGGCCGCCAGGTCGAAGCGCCGGGTGCCGTCGATGAGCGCCTGGCCGCACTGCGCCAGCAGTGCCGGGGCGATGTCATAGGCGACCCGGGCCGGCAGGACCACCACGGCGGCGGTCCCGCCCGGCTCAGCGGCGGAGCGTTCAGGCATGGGAGTGGAAGGGGACCGGAGAGCGATGATGCGCAGGCCTCAGGGCTTGCGCGCGGGATCGAAGGACTTGTTCTTGTCGGTCAGGCTCTTGACCAGTCCGTCGATGCCGCGGGCCGCGACCTCTTGTGCGAACTGGCCGCGATAGGTCTCGACCAGCCAGACACCGAGCACGTTGACGTCGTAGATCTTCCAGCCATCGCTGGCCTTCTCGAGCCGGTAGTCGAGCTGGATCGGCTCGCCACGCGGCTGCACCACCTCGCTGCGCACGATCACGTCGGTGTCGGCAGGATCGGCGCGCAGCGGCTTGATGCGGATCGACTGGTCCTTGACCGACCCGAGCGCGCCCGAATACGTGCGCAGCAGCAGACTGCGGAATTCGGTCATCAGCTGCTTTTGCTGCTCGGGATTGGCCGAGCGCCAGTTGCGCCCGACCGCCAGCGCCGTCATGCGCTGGAAGTTGACGTGCGGCATGACGGTGGCATCGACGAAGTCCGACAGCTTCTTGAAGTCACCCGCCTGAATTTCCTTGTCGACCTTGATCCGGTCGATCACTTCACCCGAGAGGCGCTTGATCAGCGCATCCGGCGGGTCCAGCGCCAGCGCGGGCGACGGCTGTGCGAAGGCCGCCGTCATTACCGCCAGCGTCGCCGCCAGCATCCATCCGTACGCTCTCGTCATGCTGTCCATCCTTGTATTGCGAAGCAGTCAGCTCTCAACGCGCCAGGGCGGCGCGCGCTGACCGTCACGATGTAAACACCTGCAAATCCAGGCTCATTCATCCTTGGACGGGGGCGGGTTGCCATCGTAGACCTGGTTGCGCCGGCGCTGCAGATAGCCGTCGCGAATGAAGCTGTACCGGTCGAGCGCCGCGCCGTCGATCAGGCGTTCGGTGCTGAGCAGGCTGGCGCGGGTGTCGATGATCCGGGTCAGGCTGAAATTGTTGCTCTGGCCTTCCGTGGCTGTGCGGCGCACGGGATCGGCCGCGATGTCGACGGCAAATCCCAGGCCGTCGCGCACCGACGATGGCCCGAAGATGGGCAGCACCAGGTAGGGCCCGCTGCCCAGGCCCCAGCGGCCCAGCGTCTGGCCGAAGTCCTCGCGGTGCTTCTCGAATCCCATCGGCGAGGCCAGGTCGGCCATGCCGGCGAACCCGAGCGTCGAATTCACGGTGAAGCGAAAGAGGTCGGAAGCGGCATCGGCGGGCTTGCCCTGCAGCAGCTGATTGGTGGCGATCCAGAGGTCACCGACGTTGGAGATCATGTTGCCGACCACCATGCGCATCGCTTCGGGCACGACCTTCACATAGGTCTGGGCGACCGGCTTGAGCACCCAGGCGTCGGCCTTGTCGTTGAAGGCGAAAACGGCCCGGTTGACCGGCTCGATAGGGTCGTGCGCAACCGGCTGCGCGCCACCCGTGGTGGCGCACCCGCCCGCCAGCAGACCCAGGGGCAGCAAGGCAAGGGCAATCCGACGCGACATGCGCTCGATCATTTCTTTTCTCCTTCGGCGGCCTTGCCGTACAGGAACTGGCCGATCAGGTTTTCAAGCACCACAGCCGACTGCGTCATCTTGATGACTCCGCCCTTTTCCAGCAGGACGGTGTCGCCGCCCGGTTCGATTCCGAGGTACTGCTCGCCGAGCAGACCGGAGGTCATGATCTTGGCCGAACTGTCCTTGGGAAACTTGTAGCGGCCATCCATCGCGAGGGTCACTTCGGCCTGGTAGGTCTTGTCGTCGAACCGGATGCCGGTGACACGCCCGACCACCACACCGGCGCTGCGCACCGCCGCACGCGGCTTCAGGCCGCCGATGTTGTCGAACTTGGCGCGGATCTCGTAGACGTCCGCCAGGCCGACGGCACCGCTCATGTTGCCCGCCCGCAAGGCCAGGAAGGCCAGCGCGCAGAACCCGAGTATCACGAACAGGCCGACCATGACGTCGACGGTGAAATTGCGATTCATGGCTTGTGACTCCCTGCGCTCAGTTGCTGCTGAACATCAGCGCGGTGAGGATGAAATCCAGGCCGAGGATGGCCAGCGAAGCCACGACCACGGTGGTGGTGGTGGCGCGCGAAACCCCCTCGGGTGTCGGTTCGGCCTCGTAACCGACGAAAAGCGCCACAAAGGCGACGGTGAAACCGAACACGATGCTCTTGACCACGCCATTGCCGACATCGAGCAGCCAGTCGACCCCGCCCTGCATCTGGGACCAGAACGAGCCGGCGTCCACGCCGATCATCTGCACGCCCACCAGGTAGCCGCCCAGCACCCCCATCGCCGAAAACAGCGCCGCCAGCAGCGGCATGCACAGCACCGCCGCCATGAACCGCGGCGCCAGCACCCGGGCAACCGGGTCGACCGCCATCATCTGCATCGCGTCGATCTGCTCGCCCGCCTTCATCAGGCCGACCTCGGCGGTCAGCGAGGTGCCTGCGCGCCCGGCAAACAGCAGCGCGGTGACCACCGGGCCGAGCTCGCGCACCAGCGACAGCGTGACCAGCAGGCCGAGCGCTTCTTCGGATCCGTACCGGCGCAGCGTGTAGTAGCCCTGCAGCCAAGCACGAAACCGATCAGCAGGCCCGACACCAGAATGATCGACAGCGAATAGTTGCCGATGAAATGGATCTGGTCGATCACCAGCCGGGGGCGTCGCAGGGAAGCCAGGGCCAGCCCGCACAGGCGCAGGAAGAACCTGGTGCCGTAGCCGACCCTCTGCAGGGCATCGAGCACCCTGCGCACCGGTGCGAATCCGGTCGCACTCACGGCTCGAGCCCCAGATCCTGCTCGAGACTGCGGCGGCTGGCGTGGTGAAACGCCACGGGCCCATCGATGTCGCCATCGAGGAACTGGCGCACGGTGGGATCGGCGGACGCCTGCATCTGGGCCGGCGTGCCCTCGGCGGCAATGCGGCCCTGAGCCAGCAGGTAGACGTAATCGGCGATGGCGAACGCGTCCTTGATGTCGTGCGAAACGAGGATCGACGCCACATTGAGCGCGTCGTTGAGCTGGCGGATCAATTGCGCCACCGTGGCCAGTGAAATCGGGTCCAGGCCGGCAAAGGGCTCGTCGTACATGATCAGCGGCGGGTCGAGCGCGATCGCCCGCGCCAGCGCGACCCGGCGCGCCATGCCACCCGACAGCTGGGATGTCTGGTAGTGGGCAACCCCGCGCAGCCCGACCGCATTCAGCTTGAGCAGCACCAGGTCGCGAATCAGGTGCTCGGGCAGCTCGGTGTGTTCGCGCAGCGGGAACGCGACGTTCTCGAACACCGAGAGATCGGTGAACAGCGCCCCGAACTGATAAAGCAGGCCCATGCGCCGACGCGCCGCATACAGCCCGTCCCGATCCAGGGTGTGCAGCGTCTGGCCTTCGAAGGTGACGGTTCCGGCGCGCGGCTTGAGCATGCCCCCGATCAGCCGCAGGATGGTGGTCTTGCCGGACCCGGAGCCGCCGATCAGCGCCACGACCCGCCCGCGCTGAAAGCGCATCGACACACCGTCGAGGATGATGCGGTCGCGGTATCCGAAGCGGACTTGCTCGAGCTGGAGGATGTCTTGGGTCAAAGGAAAAGGGGCGTGCCGACGCAGCGAGGGGCCTAATTCTAGACTGCGGCGCCCGAAGCTGCCGCAAACAGGGCTCAGGCGAGCAGCCGGGCCTCCGCCTCGCCGATCTGTTCGAGGGTTCCGGCCAGCACCAGCGTATCGCCGGCTTCCAGGCGCAAGTCGGGGCTCGGATCGACGATCCGCTGGCCGGCGCGCACCACGGCACTCACCCGGGCTTCACCGAGCATCACTTTGGAGAGCGACTGCCCGGCCGCCAGGCTGGCGCCCGACACCCCGACAGCCCGAAGGTGGATTTGTGCATCTTCAATGGCGTCCTCATCCTGGTCGTCGGTGCCATGGAAGAAACCTTGCAGCAAGGTGTAACGGCTCTCGCGCACCTTGCGCACCCGGCGCAGCACCCGCGCCAGAGGCACCCCGGCCAGCGCCAGCGCGTGCGAGGCCAGCATCAGGCTGCCTTCGACGATCTCGGGCACGACCTCGGTGGCGCCCGCGGCGCGCAGGCGTTCGATATCAGCCTCGTGGGAGGTGCGCACCAGAATGGGCAGCTGCGGGGCCATGTCGCGCACCAGGTGCAGGATGCGCAAGGCCACCTGCGTGTCGTCGAACGTGATGGCCAGCGCGCGCGCGCGGTGCACCCCCGCCGCGAGCAGGGTTTCCCGCCGTGCGCTGTCGCCGTAAACGACCGGTTCTCCGGTGGCGGCAGCCTGGCGCACCCGATCGGGGTCGAGGTCGAGCGCCATGAACGAGACCTTTTCGGACTCCAGCACGTGCGCCAGCGCCTGGCCGCAGCGGCCGTAACCGCAGATGATGACGTGCCTGTCGCGGGCCAGACTTCGACTGGCGATCGTCTGCAGCTGCAGGGAGCGCTGCAGCCACTCCTGACCCGACACGCGCAGGGCGATCCGGTTGGCCTGTTCGATCAGCAGGGGGCTGACCAGCAGCGACAACAGCATCGCGGCCAGCACCGGCTGCAGCGTGGGATCGGCCATCAGTCCGACCGATGCCGCCAGGGCCAGCAGCACGAAACCGAACTCGCCGGCCTGGGCCAGCCAGATGGCGGTTCGGACCGCCACGCCCGTGGACCCGCCGAAGCCGCGCACCACCAGCGCGACCACCGCGAACTTGAGCAGGATCGGCAGGCAGGCCAGCAGGATGACGCGCGGCCACGCGTCGATCACCACCCGCAGGTTGAGATGGGTGCCGATCGCGACGAAAAAGAGCCCGAGCAGCACGTCGCGAAACGGCTTGATGTCTTCCTCGACCTGGAAGCGGAACTCGGTCTCGGCGATCAGCATGCCCGCCACGAAGGCGCCCAGCTCCATCGACAGGCCCGCCTTCTTGGACAGCCAGGCGAACAGCAGCGTGGCCAGCAGCACATTGAGCGTGAACAGCTCGTGCGAGCGCTGGCGCGCCACCAGATTGAACCAGCGCTTCATGACCCGTGGCCCGAAGCGCAGCAGCACGACCAGCAGAGCCGCCGCCAGCAGGATGGCCTGCGCCAGACTCATCATCCACGAGTCGCCGCCGGTGGCCAACGCCGGAATCACGACCAGCAGAGGAATCACGGCCAGGTCCTGGAACAGCAGCACGCTGAAAACCCGGCGCCCGTGCTCGGTCTCGAGCTCGCGCTTCTCGGCCAGCAGCTTGACCACCATCGCGGTCGAGGACATCGCCACCGCTCCGCCCAGAGTCAATGCGATTCGCCAGTCGACCGTGACGCCCAGCACCCAGCCGCTGAGCGCCACCGGAGCCGCCAGCAGCGCCCCCACGACCAGCAGCATGGTCAAACCGACCTGGGCTGCCCCCAAGCCGAACACCAGGCTGCGCATGGCGGTGAGCTTGGCCAGGTTGAACTCGAGGCCGAGGGTGAACATCAGGAACACCACGCCGAGCTCGCCGGCATGGGCGACCGCGGCCGGATCGCCGGCGAGGTTCGCGGCGTGCGGTCCCAGCAGCATGCCGACCGCGAGGTAAGCCACCAGCGGCGGCAGACGCAATGCACGCAGCGCCACCACCGAAATGACGGAGGCCGCCAAAAGGATCAGCGCGAGTTCGAGGGACGTCAGCAATGCAGTGCTCGGTTTGTAGCCCGGAGAGTCACTCCGCTTCAATACCAGATCCCGGGGCCGGCCGGTCGCGGCGTCGATGCCGATATACTCGACTGGATGAACGACCCGATTCTATCGGCCGCCAGCGGACCGTCCGGCACCCCCGCACCAGCCGGCGGCGAGCCTGCTCGCGCGGCTCAGGCGGCACGCCTGAAGGCGCGCGCGATCGAGGTGCTCCAAATCGAGGCCGAAGCGGTCTCGGCGCTGCAGGAGCGTATCGGCGAGGCGTTCGTGCGTGCCTGCGAAATGATGCTGGCCTGCCGTGGCCGGGTCGTCGTCAGCGGAATGGGCAAGTCCGGCCACGTCGCGCGCAAGATCGCCGCCACGCTCGCCTCCACCGGCACCCCGGCCTTCTTCATGCATCCCGCCGAGGCCAGCCACGGCGACCTGGGCATGGTGACCGCCGAGGATGTCGTGCTGGCGCTGTCGTACTCCGGCAATACCGACGAACTGCTGGCGATCGTACCGCTCGTCAAGCGCCGGGGCTCCGGGCTGATCGCCATGACCGGCGCCGCCGATTCCCGGCTGGCTGCGCTGGCCGACGTCCATCTCGACGCGGCGGTGGCGCGCGAAGCCTGCCCGCTCAATCTCGCCCCGACCGCCAGCACCACCGCGTCGCTCGCGCTGGGCGACGCGCTGGCGGTGGCGCTGCTCGAGGCGCGCGGCTTCGGCCCCGACGACTTCGCCTCGTCGCATCCGGGCGGCGCGCTGGGCCGCCGCCTGCTCACCCATGTCAGCGACGTGATGCGAAGCGGCCAGGCCCTGCCCACCGTGCGCAGCGGTTCGACGCTGGTCGCGGCCATCCTCGAGGTGACGCGCAAACGCATGGGCATGGTCGCGATCCTCGACGAAGACGGCCAGGTGATGGGCATCTTCACCGACGGCGACCTGCGCCGGCTGCTCGAGCGGGGCGGCGACATCCGCGGACTGCCCGTCGATTCCGCCATGACCGGCAGCCCGGCGGTCATCGGCCCTCATGCACTGGCGGCCGAAGCCGTCCAGCTGATGGAGGCGCGCCGGATCAGCCAGCTGCTGGTCGTCGACCCGCGCCGCCATCTGGTGGGCGCGCTGCACATCCACGACCTGCTGGCGGCCAAGATCGTCTGACGCCCACGAGACCCCTCTTGCCCTCGCCTCCGCCCCCCCAATCCGTTGCACCGGCCCGCGCCAGCGCGCGCGACAGCGCCCGTGATCTGCGCCTGCTCGCGCTCGATGTCGACGGCACGCTCACCGATGGCTCGATCTGCATCGGTCCCCACGGGGAGGCGATGAAGATCTTTTCGGTGCACGACGGATTCGGCCTGGCGCTGCTGCGCGAGGCAGGCCTCGAGCTGGCGATCATCACCGGGCGGCAGTCGGCCATCGTCCAGGCTCGGGCGGCCGAATTGCGCATCGCGCATGTCCGCCAGGGAGTCCAGGACAAGGCGGGCGAACTGCTCGCGCTGTGCGCAGAGCTCGGCCTGCAACCGTGCCAGGCCGGATTCATGGGTGATGACTGGCCCGACCTGCCGGCCATGGCAGTGGCCGGCCTGGCGCTGGCGCCCGCCGACGCCGCGCGGCCCGTGCGCGAGCGGGCCGACTGGGTCGCCACCCGCGGCGGCGGCCGCGGCGCGGTGCGCGAATTTGCCGAATGGTGGCTGGCCCAGCGCGGCCTGCTCGAGCCGATGCTGCAACGCTATCTGACGCGCAAACCGCCGCGCCCGCCGGCCCGGCTGATTCGGGCGGCACGAGCATGCCGCCCTCCTGGTCGGCCTGAGCGGGCGGGCGGCAAACCGGATGCGCAAACGCCATTACGACCAGCTCGCCGCGGCCGTCTCGATCGTCCTGCTGGCGGGTCTTGGCGGCAGCAGCTACTACCTGGCGGAACTGTCCGAGCGCTTCCCGCGCGGCACCGGCGAGCGCAAAATGACCCACGAGCCCGACTATTTCGTCGAGCGCTTCTCGCTCACCCGGGTGAACGAACGCGGCGAACCGACCTTCCGGATGTCGGCCCAGCGCCTGGTCCACTTCCCTGACGACGACACCAGCGAATTCGCCCGACCGGTCCTGATCAGCCTGGACCCGGCCAAGCCCCGGCTGACGGTGACCGCCGACCGCGGCACGGCCGGCAGCAAAGGCCAGGAGACCCATCTGTACGACAACGTGGTGCTGACCCGCGCCGCCGAAGGCGACAAGCCGCCCCTGCGCATCACCACCGACTACGTGCTGCTGCTGCCCGAGCAGGACATCGCCCGAACCGATCGGGCGGTGCGCATCGCATACGGAGATTCGGTGTTGACGGGGGTTGGCATGCAATTCAATAATGCCGCCCGCACGCTGGATGTCCAATCCCGTGTCCAGAGCCGCTGGGTCGGCTCCAAGAGCCCCTCTCCATGACATCACATTCCCTCGAACGGCCCGCGGGTTGCGCCGTGCGAACCCCGCCGCGCCGACGGGCCGCGCTCGCCTGGCTGGTCGGACTGATGATGCTGGGCAGCGCGCCGGCCGGCGCCGAGAAGGCCGATCGCGCCAAGCCGACCCAGATCGAGTCCGACTCGATGCAATACGACGATGTCAAGCAGACCACCGTCTTCACGGGCAACGTCACCCTGACCAAAGGCACGGTGGTGATCCGCGGTGATCGACTGGTGCTGCGCCAGGATCCGGAGGGATACCAGTACGGCACGGCCTTCGGCAATCCGGCCACCTTCCGCCAGAAGCGCGACGGCGGCGAGCAGTTCGTCACCGGACTTGCCCAGCAGCTCGACTACGATGGCAAGACCGAGATCGTGAAGTTTCGCGAACGCGCACAGGTCAAGCGCCTGGACCGCGAGCGGGTCACCGATGAAGTCCACGGCAACCTGATCGTCTACGACAGCCGAAGCGAGTTCATTTCCGTCGACAGCGGGGGCGCCAAGGCGGCCACCCCCGAAAACCCGGGCGGCCGGGTCCGGGTGGTCATCCAGCCCCGTTCGACGGATGCGCCTGCGCCCGCCCCCGTTCCGCTGAAACCCGCCGAGCGCATCGCGCCCGCGCCGGTCCGCTAGCTTGTCCCGCGCATGAGCCCGGTGCCGCCCGCGGGGGGGCCCGCCAGCCGCCTGTCGGTCCAGCATCTGATGAAGGCCTATCACGGCCGCCAGGTGGTGCGCGACGTGTCGCTGGAAGTGCGCAGCGGCGAAGTGGTCGGCCTGCTCGGCCCCAATGGCGCCGGCAAGACCACCTGCTTCTACATGATCGTCGGCCTGGTGCCGTGCGACGCCGGGGTCATCGAACTCGACGGCAGCCCGATCGGGCGCATGCCGATCCACCGGCGCGCCCGCAGGGGGCTGTCCTACCTGCCCCAGGAAGCCTCGGTCTTTCGCAAGATGACGGTCGAGGAGAACATCCAGGCCGTGCTCGAGCTGCAGGTCGGCGACGATGGCCGGCCGCTCGACCGGCCGACGATCGAGCGGCGCCTCGATATGCTGCTCAAGGACCTTCAGATCGAAGCCATCCGCAGCAATGCCGCGATGTCGCTGTCGGGCGGCGAACGCCGTCGGGTCGAGATCGCCCGTTCGCTGGCCAGTTCCCCCCGGTTCATCCTGCTCGACGAGCCTTTCGCCGGCGTGGATCCGATCGCGGTGATCGAGATTCAACGGATCGTGAGATTCCTCAAGGAACGCGACATCGGCGTGTTGATCACCGACCACAACGTCCGGGAGACTCTTGGAATCTGCGACCGAGCGTATATCATTAACGCTGGTACTGTTCTTGCTTTCGGCCGCCCTGACGAAATCGTCGCCAACGAGAGCGTCCGCCGGGTTTATCTCGGCGAACACTTCCGCATGTAGGTTTCGGCAGTCGGCCGGGTGGCGAGTCTCCCGCCCCACCCTCACCGGTCGCACCTTGAAGCCGTCACTCCAGCTCAGACTCAGCCAGCATCTCGCGCTCACTCCGCAATTGCAGCAGTCCATCCGGCTGCTGCAATTGTCCACGCTGGAACTCAACCAGGAACTCGAACAGATCCTGTCGGACAACCCGCTGCTCGAGCGCCTTGACGACCCGCTGGGCGGCGCCCTGCGCCTGGACGCCAGCGGGTCGCTCGCTTCGCAGGGGCAGGAAAGCGCCGCGGCCAGCGGCAGCGCCGATTCCACCGATCGCGGCGGCGATTCCGAGGGCTCGCCGGCCCACGAGGAACGGGCCGAGCGCAACGATGACAGCCCCTTCGACCACGCAGGCGACGGCGGCGATGACGGCGAACGAATGAACGACTGGTCGAGCGATTCCGGCTCGCGCGCAGGCTCCGACGACGAAAACGACGAAAAATCGGTTCCGCAGCTCGCCGCGACCGGACGCACCCTTCGTGACCACCTGATGGGCCAGCTGGCCGCCACCCAGTGTTCGCACGAAGACCGGGCGCTGGTCGGCCTGCTGATCGACAATCTCACCGACGACGGCTATCTCGACGCCTCGATGGAAGAGATCGCGGCGATGCTGCCCGAGGAGCTCGAGATCGATCCGCAGCAGCTCAGCGCTGCGCTCAAGCTGCTGCAAAGCTTCGACCCGACCGGTGTGGGCGCGCGCGATATTTCCGAAAGCCTGATGCTGCAGCTGGCCTATGTGCAGGCGACCGACCCGGGTCGCGCCCCGGCCGCCGCCTTCGAGCTGGCCCGCGGCGTGGTCGATGGCAACCTGGGGCTGCTCGCGACCAAGGATTTCACCAAGCTCAAGCGCCTTCTGCATTGCGAAGACGACGCGCTGCGCGACGCCCAGACCCTGATCCGCAGCCTGAACCCGCGCCCCGGTGCGGCCTTCGCGATCGACGAGCCGACTTATGTGGTGCCCGACGTCGTCGTCAAGCGCACGCGCAGCGGCTGGCAGGCCCAGTTGAATCCGGATGTGCTGCCCAAGCTGCGCATCAACGACATGTATGCCCAGATCCTGCGTCGCAGCCGGGGCAGCGGCGGCAACCTGACCGCGCAGCTCCAGGAGGCGCGCTGGCTGATCAAGAACGTGCAGCAGCGCTTCGACACCATCCTGCGGGTTGCGCAGGCCATCGTCGAGCGCCAGCGCGCCTTCTTTTCGCACGGCGAGGTCGGCATGCGCCCGCTGGTGCTGCGCGAAATCGCCGAAGAGCTGGGCCTGCACGAGTCGACTGTTTCACGGGTCACCACCCAGAAATACATGCTGACGCCCTCGGGCACCTTCGAGCTCAAGTACTTCTTCGGCAGCCACGTGGCCACCGATGCCGGCGGAGAGGCGTCCAGCACCGCCATTCGGGCGCTGATCAGGCAGCTCGTGGCCAATGAGGACCCCCGCCTTCCGCTATCCGACAGCCGGATTGCCGAGATGCTCGGGGGGCAGGGTATCGTGGTCGCGAGACGCACGGTGGCTAAGTACCGAGAGGCGCTCCAGATTGCGCCCGTCGCACAGCGAAAAGTGCTCTAATTCCTCGAAGGAAGACGTCGGCAGACCGGAGCAAGCCCAGGGGTGCCCACTGCCGAGCGACCGCCAGGTTGTCAACCCGGCCCGCGTTTTGGCGGGCCACTTCAGGAGGCACTATGAACCTCTCGATCAGCGGCCATCACCTCGAAGTCACGCCCGCGCTACGCGACTACGTGACCCAGAAACTGGGGCGGATCACCCGTCACTTCGATCGAGTGATCGACATCAAGGTCTTCTTGACCGTCGACAAACTCGTGCAAAAGGCCGAGATCAACATCCATGTTCCGGGCAAGGAAATTTTTGCCGAATCCTCCGATGCCGACCTGTATGCTGCCATCGACACCCTGGCCGACAAGCTCGACCGGCAGGTTCTCAAGTACAAGGCCAAGGTCAATGACCATGGCCACGATGCCATGAAGCATGTGCCGGCCGAATGACAATGTGATGAACACTCGATAGGCCACCCAACGGGGGCGGACGGCAAACCAGCCGCCCGCCCTTTTGTTTTCACTGGTCAAACCAAGCCGCGCATTGCCGGCCTGTTGTTTTTGTGCAGCGCGGAAAAAGTCCTCGCATGCCCGCATCGGCTTCATATAATTCACGCCACTGTCATCGAAATCCAGCGAGTGATCGTTGTCTCTTAGTACGGTTATTTCGCATCCGCACCACAAGATGAGCCGCATCGCCCGCCTGCTGCCTCCCCCGAACGTGGTGACCAATCTGTCGGTTACCAGCAAGAAGCGTCTGTTCGAACAGGCAGGGCTGCTCTTTGAGAACAACCACGCCATCGAACGGGGCAAGGTTTTCGACTCGCTGTTCGCCCGCGAACGGCTGGGCTCCACCGGACTGGGTGAAGGGGTTGCCATTCCCCACGGCCGGATCAAAGGCCTGAAAGAGGCGCTCGCCGCCGTGGTGCGCCTGCAGGAACCCATCCCCTTCGACGCGCCGGACAACCAGCCCGTGCAGCTGCTGGTCTTCCTGCTGGTCCCCGAACACGCCACCGAAGAGCACCTCGAGATCCTGTCGGAACTGGCTGAACTGCTGTCCGACCGCCCGATCCGCGAAAGCCTGCTGACTTGCGAAGATCCCGCCCAGATGCATCGCATCCTGGCCACTTGGGCGCCGTACCGCCCCGCTGCCTGAGCCGGCGCACACCCTCATGCCCGTCACGGTCCGCCAGCTCTTCGATGCGAACCGTGAAAGCCTTCATCTGACCTGGCTGGCCGGCGAAGGCGGCGCCGGGCGCGATATCTCGCCGGTTCGCGCCGCACCAGCCGACCTGCTCGGCTACCTGAACCTGATCCACCCGTCGCGTCTGCATGTCTTCGGCCATGCCGAAACCGACTACTACCTTCACATGGAACCGCCGCGCCGCCATGCCATTCTGGATGACATGGTCAGCGGCAAGCCTCCGGCCGTGGTCGTCTGCGAGGGCATCACGCCCGCGCCCGAACTGCTCGCCCGCTGCCAGGCCGCGCAGCTGCCGCTGCTGGCGTCGCCGCAGCCCGGCGCCAGGGTCATCGACGCATTGCGAAGCTGGCTGGCCAAGGCGACGGCCGACGCGACCTCGATGCACGGGGTGTTCATGGATGTGCTCGGGCTAGGGGTGCTGATCTCGGGCGAATCCGGCCTGGGCAAGAGCGAACTGGCGCTCGAGCTGATCAGCCGCGGGCATGGGCTGGTGGCCGACGACGTGGTCGACTTCAAACGGATCGCGCACAACGCGGTCGAGGGCAGCTGTCCGGCTCTGCTGCGCAACATGCTCGAAGTGCGCGGCCTGGGCCTGCTCGACATCCGAACCATCTTCGGCGAGACATCGATCCGCCGGAAGATGCGCCTGAAGCTGATCGTCCACCTCGTGCGCCGCAGCACGATGGAGAACGAATACCAGCGGCTGCCGCTCGAAGCCCTGACCCAGGACGTCCTCGGCCTGGCGGTGCGCAAGGTGGTGATCCCGGTGGCGGCCGGCCGCAACATGGCGGTGCTCACCGAGGCGGCGGTGCGCAGCACCGTTCTTTCGCTGCGCGGCATCGACACCACCCGAGAATTCGTCGAGCGCCAGCACCGGATGATCGAGCAGACCGGCTCCGAATAGCCGCCCGAGCATTGGGCCCGGACCGTGCCGCCGATCAGCACCACAGCGCCGACAGGGTTCCCGCCGCCTCCGCACGGGGAGATCATCGACGGGAAGCGATGCGGGCGCTAAGCTTGCAGCCATGCATGATTTTCCAGATCCCCTGAACGAAGGCGCGGCATGCGCGTAGTCCTGATCACCGGCATCTCCGGCTCCGGCAAGTCGATTGCCCTCAATGTGCTCGAGGACGACGGCTTCTACTGTGTGGACAATCTGCCGGTGCGCTTCCTGCAGGAAGTGATCGGGTCGCTGCGCGATGCCGGCCACGACCGCATCGCCGTGTCGATCGACGCACGCAGCGGCGAATCGGTGGCCGAACTGCGCGACAACATGGCGGGACTCACCCGGTTCGGGCACGACGTCAAGACCATCTTCCTGAACGCGAGCACCGCGGCGCTGGTGCAGCGCTATTCGGAGACCCGGCGGCGCCATCCGATGTCGATGCGCATCGAAAGCGAGGACAACAGCAAGACGCTGGTCGAAGCGATCGAACGCGAGCGCGAGATGATGTCGGTGCTCGAAGATCTCGGGCTGTCGCTGGACACCAGCGACCTGCACCCCAACGTGCTGCGCCAATGGGTGCGCGACGTGGTGGGCACCGAGCGCGCTCCGCTCACGCTGCTGTTCGAATCTTTCGCCTACAAGCAGGGCGTGCCGCTCGATGCCGATCTGGCGTTCGATGCGCGCTGCCTGCCCAATCCGTACTATTCCGGCGAGCTGCGCCCGCTGACCGGGCTGGACGCTCCGGTCGATGCCTATCTCCGGCAGATCCCCTCGGTGCTGCGCTTCGTCGACCACATCGGCAATTTCCTGCATTCCTGGCTGCCTTTCTATATCCAGGAAAACCGGAGTTATCTGACGGTGGCGATCGGCTGCACGGGCGGGCAGCACCGCTCGGTCTGGTGTGTCGAGGAGCTCGCCCGGCGATTTCGTCGCACGGAGCACGTCCTGGTGCGACACCGCGGCCTGGCCCAGCGCCGGCACGCGGCCTGAGCGCCCACCCGGCGCCCCGGCCGCCATGACTCGCGGGCGCTCCGCCGTATATGACCATGCCCGCCAGCGCTGACGATCCGGCCCTGTCCCGGACCGGCGAACACAGTGCGGGCTGGCTGGAGGACGTGCCGCTGTTCCCGCTGGGCACCGTGCTGTTTCCGGGCGGGGTATTGCCCCTTCGAATATTCGAGGCACGCTACATGGACATGGTGCGCGCCTGCATGCAGAGCGGTTCGCCCTTCGGGGTCTGCATGATCACCCGCGGCAGCGAGGTCGGCGCGGCGGCCGACCACGAGGCGCTCGGCTGCCTGGCGAACATCATCGACTGGGACATGGAACAGCTGGGCCTGCTGCAGATCAGGGCCCGCGGCGGACAGCGTTTCGAGGCGCTCGAACGCCGCATCCAGCGCGACGGCCTGGTCCGTGCGCGCATCCGCCTGATCGCACCTGACACCGATACCGAGGTACCGGCGCCCTTCGCCGTGCTGGCGCAGCTGCTGCGGCGGATCGTCGGCGATCTCGTCGAACGAGAGGCCAATCCCCTGAACCGGATGGTCGCCGAGCCCTACGCGTACGAATCGGCCGTGTGGGTCTCCAATCGCCTGTGCGAGTTCCTGCCGATTCCGATGAAGGCCCGGCAAAAGCTCATGGAGCTGTCCGACCCCATGGCGCGTCTGTCACTGGTCCGTCAGTTCCTGGAACAGCGGCAAGTCATCTGAGCCGGCCACGCGCAGTGTGCCCGGC
>JADJVQ010000010.1 GCA_016710525.1 Burkholderiaceae bacterium | reverse complement strand
TCAACCTTGAACGACAGAGCGACCTCTCAAGGAGCTCCGACCAACCGAACCGACATCTGTCCGAAACGCCGGCCGTCTGACTAGGTTCGTTTCATCGGGCAGGTATTGATTCCCAGCAACGGATACACAGGACAAAACCCAACCGCTCCGGTCAGCACGGCAACGATGCCGATCCAGCCCCAGGCCCCGATCACCCCGGTGAGGGTCAGAGCGATCAGCGCCAATCCTGCCACTACCCTGAGTCCGCGGTCCAAACCACCAGCATTCATCTTCATGTCAGTCTCTATGAGAGTCATCGCAACAGTGCGTACGGACTATTGGACGCTCCCTGCGGCGATGCGTCTGTGACTGTGGTTACTGAGCGCCGGCCAGGTGCCGCACCTTGGCGGGATCGAGAATGTCGATGCGCTCGCGACCCAAGGCCACCAGGCCGTCGACTTCAAAGCGCTTGAGCAGGCGCGACACCATCTCGCGTGCCGTTCCCAGTTCATCCGCGAGCTGCTGATGGGTCAAGTGCAGCGTCTGGCCGTGACCGAGCAGGGATCTCGCAAGGCGCCGATCGAGCCGCTGGAAGGCAACCGCCTCCACCAGCTCCATCAGGTCTGTCAGGCGGTCGGCCAATACGCCGAACAGAAAATCACGAACCGGACGGCGATCCGTCCAGCCGCGGATGCAGTCCGCATTTGCCATGACGAGCAGGGAGTCGCACAGCGTCGTGCCGCGAGCGTGCATCGGTCGCGAGCCAAACAGGCAGCCGGCGGACACGACACAGACTTCCCCCGGGCAGACCCGATACAGCGACAGTTCGCGCCCGTCCGGTGAGCCTCGGGCGACCCCGATCTCGCCCTCCAGCAGAAAGGGGAAGCCTTGACACGGATCCCCCTCCACGAACAGCACCGTACCGGCGGGCGCCCGCATGCTGGGCAATTGGCGCACCTCGCGGGCCAGCGTGTCGACCGGTAGGGATCTCAGCGCCGGATAGACCGCCAGCAGTTGCGCAAGGATCGGATCGTCGCTCACCCGATCGCCCCTTGTCGGAATTTCGAACACCGCCCGATCGCGCGATCGTCCCCCTGGGCGAGGAGTTTGTGACAAAAGTCACGCTGCTTCGAAAGGTGTCCAGGCTTCACATTCCGGACGCGGAAAAATGCCTGTCGACAAGCTTTACGTGCCCATCGCAGGAAAGCCCTGGAATGAAGATAACTGCTTGAATTATATGAATAAAACCAAGGTGGCATTGATATTGCTTTATTGATGGTTCCAGAGGCGCTCGACGCCTGCCCGAATCTGGCGGGGACCCTACCGCCGCGGTCGCTGGACTTTCCATCAGGAGCTGTTGTGCCGAATCCGATCGTGATGTGCATGGGAACCCGCCCCGAAATCATCAAGATGGCCCCAGTGTATCGGGCCCTGCGCGAGGCGAGCCTCCCTGTCGCGCTGCTGCACACCGGGCAGCACGAAGAGATGGCCTGGCCACTATATGCCTTCTTCGGCATGCGGCCGGAGCGGGCGATTGCCCTGGAGCGCAAGTCCGACGCGCTGGCGCACCTGAATGCGCAGCTGCTGTCGGAGATCCATACGGCTTTCGAATCGCTCAAGCCGTCGGCCGTTCTGGTCCATGGCGACACGTCCAGCGCGCTGGCCGCGGCGCAGGCAGCGTTCTTTCTGAAGCTGCCGGTTGGCCACGTCGAGGCGGGCCTGCGCAGCCACGATGCCTTCGACCCCTTTCCGGAGGAAATGAACCGGACACTGATTGGCCGCCTGGCCCGCTGGCACTTTGCGCCGACACCGGTGGCGGTCGAGAACCTCTCCCGCGAAGGCGTTGCGGCCGACCGGATCCACCTGGTCGGCAATTCCATCGTCGATGCGACCGCGCTGGCCGTCGATCACCTGGCCGGGCTGCCCGATGGCGGACTTGGGCTGCTGCCGGCCTCGCTGGCCGGACTGGATCAGGCGATTACCGGGCGCCGTCTGCTGCTGGTCACCGCCCATCGCCGCGAAAACTGGGGAGATGGCATCGCCTCGATCGCCAAGGCAGTCGCACGACTGCTCGAGGAAGATCCCGGTTTTGTCGCGGTCTGGCCGGTGCACGCCAATCCCCGGGTGCGCGATACCGTGGCTCGCGTGATGCAGAGCCTGAGCGCGGCCGCGCGCGCCCGTCTGTTCGTGTGCGAGCCGCTCAACTACGCCCCCCTGATGTGGGTGATGCAACGCAGCTGGGTGATCCTCACCGATTCCGGCGGTATCCAGGAGGAAGCGCTTTCCCAGCGGGTGCCGGTGATGGTGCTGCGCGATACGACCGAGCGGCCCGAGGTTCTGGAAGCAGGTGCCGGACTGCTCGTGGGTACCGATTCGGACAAGATCTGCGCGGCTGTCACAGCGCTCGTCGAGCAGCCCGCCATGCACCAGCGCATGCGCAGCACGCGCAATCCGTTCGGCGATGGAACCACCTCGCGCCAGATCGCGGGGATTCTCGCCCCCACGCTCCATCAGACGCGCCTGGCCGCCTGACCCCAGGCCCTCCAGCGTCTCCCACGTCCCCAGAATCAGCCACCGCCTCGCATGACCGAATTCAGTGACCTGATCGCCATCGCCCTGGTCTGCACGAAAATCGTGCTGATCGGGGTGTCAGTGATATTCCTGCTGTCCGGCCTCGATGATCTGTTCATCGACGCCTGCTACCTGTTGCGCGCCGCCTGGCGCAGGGTCGCGGTGACGCCGCGGTATGCACCGTTGGCCGAACAGAAGCTGCTCGACAAACCGGAGCAGCCGGTGGCGATCATGCTGCCGGCCTGGGACGAATCGGCGGTGATCCGGCCGATGCTGATGAACACGCTGCGCACGCTCGCCTATGGCAACTATCACGTGTTCGTGGGCACCTATCCCAACGACAAGGACACGCAGCGCGAAGTCGACGAGGTGTGTGCGATTTCCGACCGCGTGCACAAGGTGGTCACTGCGGATCCGGGTCCGACCTGCAAAGCCGACTGCCTGAACTGGATCTACAGCGGCATCCGCAACTATGAGCGGGAGTCCGGCATCGAGTTCCAGATCTTCGTGATGCAGGACTGCGAAGACGTGATCCATCCGCTGTGCTACCGCATTTTCAACTGGCTGATCCCGCGCAAGGACATGGTCCAGCTGCCGGTCCTCTCGCTGGCGCGCAAGTGGTACGAATTCACCGCCTCGCACTACATCGACGAGTTCGCCCAGCTCCACAACAAGGACATGGTCGTGCGCGAGGCGATCAACCGCAGCGTGCCGGCCGCCGGCGTGGGCGTGGCATTCAGCCGCCGGGCACTGCAGACCGCCGCCAAGGAAAACAACGGCCAGGTGTTCAGCGTCAATTCGCTGACCGAGGACTACGACTTCGGTTTCCGGCTGAAGGAGTACGGCCTGAAGCAGGTGTTCGTGCGCTTCTGGACCACCCGCACGGTCCGCCGCAAGCACTGGCTGACCCGTCGCGAGCGGGATGTGTCGGTTCCCGATCTGGTCTGCATCCGGGAGTACTTCCCTTCGGACTTCCACGCGTCGATCCGTCAGAAGTCGCGCTGGGTGGTGGGCATCGCACTGCAGGGCTGGGAGCATCTCGGCTGGCACGGCGGGCTGGCCAACTGCTACATGCTGTATCGCGACCGCAAGGCCCTGCTGACCAATCTGGTCAACCTGATCGGCTACGTCATTGCGCTGGCCATCATCGCCCTGGCGGTGTGGAACTGGCTCGACCCGGAGGCCTATCGCTATCCGTCGCTGATCGAGCCGGGCGGAATGCTGTGGTACCTGATGATCGCCAACGGCGTGCTGTTCGGCGTGCGCATCGCGCTGCGGGTCTGGTGCACCACCCGCTTCTACGATCCGGTGCAGGGCCTGCTGTCGGTGCCCCGCATGGTCTGGGGCAACCTCATCAACTTTTTCGCGACTGCCCGCGCCATCAAGCTCTATGTGCGCTACCTGCGCACCGGCAAGAAGATCGGCTGGGACAAGACGCAGCACGTCTATCCGTCCGATGAAGAACTCAGCACGCAGCGCCGGCGCATCGGCGAACTGCTGATCGAACGTCGAATGATCAATCCGCAGCAGCTGGCCCAGGCCCTGGACGACCAGCAGCGCTCGCAGGAGCGATTGGGCGAAGTGCTCAAACGCATGGGGTATGTCGGGGAGAACCAGTTGGCGCAGGCACTAAGCGCGCAGTGACGCGTCGGCCGGCTCAGATCCAATCGTCTTAACGCAGAAGAGGCACACATGAATCACAGACACACATGGACAAAACTCGCCGGCATCGGACTGCTGGCCATCGGTCTGGCCGGTTGCGGAGGCGGCGGTTCGTCCGCTGATCCCGTCGCCGACAGCGCAGGTGGCTCCGCCGTCGTTGCCGATTCGCAGACCGTCGTTGTGAACAAGTCGTTTACCGCGGCGCAGTTCCAGGGCACCAAGATCACCCCGGTGGTCGTGCCCGGGATCATCTACGGCGCTGGTGACCGGGAAGGCCGCGCCTCGCAGGCGGGTCTGAGCCTGCAGTCCGGCAAAGTGCCGCACGCCCACTGAACCCCGACCGCAAAGAGACGACATCATGACCATCAGCTCTATCTTCCAGCGCCTGCGCCGACCGCCTATCGCGGCCGCGCTGGCCATCACGATCGCAGCGACGACCGCCGCCGGGGCAGTCCAGGCGCAGACCACTGACGCCAGCGCGAACCAGAACACCGTTGCCGAAAAAACGGTGCTCACGGATCTGATCAGTGGAATCGTCAGTGCCATCAAAGGCGCCGCGCCGACCGCGAATGCCCTGATCGGCTCGCCCTCCGCCAGCTCCCTGACCGTGTCGCCCTCGGTGATCGGTCCCAGCCACAAGGTGCTCGTCCTGTACGACGAGCCCCAGGGCAAGGAATTCCAGAAGCTGGGCAAGGCGTACGCGATCATGCTGCGCAACCTGATCGGCCACTGGAATCCGACGGTCGATGTCGTGCCGGTCGAGCAGTACACCGCCGGCAAGATGGAGCAGTACCACGCTTCGATGTACGTCGGTTCGTACTATCGCGGCGCGGCAGCGGACCTGCTGCTGCCGGCCAGCCTGCTGGCCGATGTCAGCAAGACCAAAAAGACCTTCGTCTGGTTCAAGAACAATCTCGATCAGCTGCGCCGAGTCCAGGGCCTGACTCTGCCGGCCAAGTTCGGTTTCGAGTTTGACTTCATGCGCGGCGTGGCGGGCGACCCGGCGGCGGCCGTGCCCGACTTCTTCGACAATGTGGTCTACAAGGGCCGGGAGCTGAAGAAGTACTACGCCTACTCGGGCGGTCAGGTCTTCGCCGATCCAGACATCGGGTTCACGCGCGTGACGGACAGCACCAAGGCCAGCGTCGTGGTGCCGATCCGCAACTCGGCGTACGCCGCGACCGGCCAAACGGTCGAGGCTCCGTACATCGTGCGCTCCAGCAACTTCTGGTACGTGGCCGATGTGCCGTTCTCGTACATCGGACCGCGGGACCGCTACCTGGTGATGGCCGACATCCTGCATGACATGCTGGGCCAGAGCCCCGACCAGGGCAAGAAGGCGCTGGTGCGTTTCGAGGATGTGGGCGCGCTGGTCGATCCGGTCAACATGAAGACCCTGACCGACTACCTCTGGCCGGCCACCGGTCGGCGCATTCCGTACTCGATCGCGACGATCCCGCACCACAAGGATCCGCTGGGCAAGTACAACGGGGGTGTGGCGCTCGATCTGCCGCTGGCACAGGCGACCGATCTGAAGACCTCGCTGAACTACGCCAAGACGCGCGGCGGCTCGTTCGTGATGCACGGCTACACGCACCAGTACAGCAACGTGCCGAACCTGTACACCGCGGTCAGCGGTGACGACTTCGAGTTCTGGGATGCGACCAATGCCAAGCTGCTGCCGGGCGATTCGCAGGCCACCTGGGCTGCGCGGCTGACAGCTGGCCGGGCCGAGATGATCGCGGCCGGTTTCACGCCCTTCGCCTTCGAGACCCCGCACTACCAGGGTTCGCCGCTGGCGTACAAAGCAACTGCTGCGGTGTTCGGCAAGGTCTACGAGCGGGCGGTGTACTACACCTCCGATTCGCCCAACCTGCAGGCGACCGGTGCCGCGCGTGACTTCGCGGTGGGGCAGTTCTTCCCGTACGTGATCAAGAAGGACTACTACGGCCGCAAGGTGCTGCCGGAGAACCTGGGCAACATCGAGTACGACATCACGGAAGCCGATCCGACCTCGTACTTCAACTACACCTGGCAGGACCTGCAACTGAACGCGCAGATCACCAACGCCGTGGTGCGCAACGGAGTGGCCTCGTTCTTCTTCCACCCGTTCTGGCTGGAGAACCTCCTGCGGCCCGATGGCACGTCCTACGGCATTGACGGCTTCGGCGACTTCAAGAAGCTGATCGACGCCATCACCGCCTTGGGCTACACCTGGACTGACCCGCGCACGCTGTAAGCGGCAATGCCAAACCCGCGGGCCGGCGCCTGGCTCCGACCCGCGTCGAATCACCCCGGACGACCCGCCAACCACCCGGCGGGTTTGTCCTTACCAGGTGTCGCTTTGCAAACTTCTGAGTCACGGTTATGGATCACCCTGCGGATCATCGCGCTGCTGCCGGCCGCCCTGTTGTTGGCCTGCGGCGGAGGCGGATCGGCGGATCCGGGCTCGGCGGCGACCCCCACTCAACCTGTCGCACCGCCGCCCGCGGCGGCGGTGATCACCTACGTGCCCTCGCCCGCGCTGATCGGGCCGACACACCGGGTGCTGGTGCTGTACGACGAACCGCAGGGCCTGGCCTTGCAGCGGCTGGGCAAGGCCTACGCCATCATGCTGCGCAACCTGATCGGCCACTGGAATCCCGAGGTCGAGCTGCAGCCGGTCGAGCAGTACAGTGCCGGTCAGATCGAGAAGTACGACGCGACGATGTATGTCGGATCGTATTTCCGCGGGGCAACGCCCGCGTTGCTGCTGCCGGCGGCGCTGCTGGCCGATATCGACAAGACCCGAAAGACCTTCGTCTGGTTCAAGAACAACCTCGACCAGCTGCGGCGCGTGCAGGGCCTGACCCTGTCCCAGCGCTTCGGCTTCGAATTCGACTTTGTCCGCGGTGTGCTCGGCGACCCGGCCGCGCCCGTGCCCGACTTCTTCGACAATGTGGTCTACAAGGGCCGCGAACTGCGCAAGTACTACCAGTACAGCAACGGCCAGATCTTCGGCGATCCGGACATCGGATTCACCCGGATCACCGATGCAGCCCGTGCCAAGGTCGTCGCGCCGATCCGCAATTCCGCCTATGCCCGGTTTGGCCAGACTGTCGAGGCGCCTTACATCATCCGTGCCGACAACTTCTGGTACGTCGCCGACGTGCCGATGTCGTACATCGGCCCCCGCGATCGCTACCTGGCATTCAGCGACGTGCTGCACGACATGCTGGGCGAAAGCCCCGACAAAGGCCAGCGCGCACTGGTGCGGTTCGAGGATGTCGGCGCGCTGGTCAACCCGGATCACATGCGCGCGATCACCGACCTGCTGTGGCCCGCCACGGGCCGGCGCATTCCCTATGCGATGGCGGTGATTCCGCATCACCTGGACCCCAAGGGAACCTTCAACCGGGGTGTGCCGCTGGACCTGCCTCTTGCCCAGGCAACCCGGCTCAGGCAGGCCGTGGACTATGCGCTGACGCGCGGCGGCTCTGTCGTCATGCATGGTGTGACTCATCAGTTCGGTAACCGCGCCAACCTGTACGACGCGGTCAGTGGCGCCGATTTCGAGTTTTGGGATGCGCGGCTGGTCGCGCCCCTGCCGGGCGACGATGTCGCGTTCTGGCGGACCCGGCTTGAAAGCGGGCGCAGTGAAATGCTGGCCGCCGGCTATGCGCCATTCGCCTTCGAGACACCGCATTACCAGGGCTCGCCGGCCGCGTATCGCGCGATTGCCGAGGTCTTTGGCACCGTCTACGAGCGATCGGTCTATTACACCGCCGAACAGCCGGCCCTGCAGGCCGTCGGCGCCCAGCGCGACTTCGCGGTCAGCCAGTTCTTCCCCTACGTCATCGCCCGCGACTACTACGGCCGGCGGGTGATTCCCGAGAACCTGGGCAACATCCAGTACGACGCGCGCGCGATGGACACCGGGTCGGTCTCGACCTACACCTGGGAGGATCTCAAGCTCAATGCCGAGATCGTCAAGGCGGTGGTTCGCAACGGCTTCGCCTCGTTCTTTTTTCACCCGCTGCTTCTGGGTACCGTCACCCAGTCGGACGGCACGGTGTCCCAAGGTGATGGACTGGGCGACCTGGGTCGGATCGTGAACACCATCACCGATCTGGGCTTCACCTGGACGGACCCGCAATCCCTGAAATGAGCCCGTTGGCGGACCAGCGCCTGCAGGTCCGTGGCGATTCCAGGACGCCGCCCGGTTCTCCGTGGCGGACATCCGTCACAGGCGTGGCCGCCGACTGTGGCGCGGCGCAGGGTTTTGCATCAAGTCGTGCAGAGCGTCACGGCGCGATGCGGAGCTCGAATTCATCCTGACCGCACTCCCGAACCTGCGGCGAAGTGGATCGATTCATGGCGAAACCCAACATTCTGAGCAAGCGGCAACTGGCTTTGCTGATCGGCGGCCTGGCCGTGGGTGCCCACCTGCCCACCGCCTGGGCAGCGGCCGATGTTCCGAAGCAGTCCGGCGGCCTGCGCAACTGGCTCGACACCGAGCTGCGCAAGTTCCGCAGCGAGCCGCATCTGGACAAGGCGTACCGGCTGGTGGCGGCCAATCGGCTCGAAGAGGCAAGGGTCGAGCTCGCCCTGAGTCTGACCGGCGATCCGGACAACCTGCTGGCCCGGCTGAGCTACGCCGACGTCCTCACCCGACTGAAGCGGCCGGAGGCGGCCGCGGCGGAATTCGAGCGGGCCGTGGCGCTGGCGCCCGACAACCTGCATGCGCGGCTGTCCTATGCCGACACCTTGCAGCGTCTGCGCCGCCACGATCAGGCCCTGGCACAGGTCGATGAGGTGCTGGCGCGCGATCCCAAGCTGATCGCCGCATTGCAGCGGCGCGCCCATCTGCAGCAGTTGCAGGGCAACTTCAGCGCCGCCCAGGAGGCGTGGACCGCCATCGCCGACCACCCGGCGGTACCTGTCCGCGACCGCACCCAGGCCTTGTCCAGTGCGGCCGATCTGGCCCTGCGCACCGGTCAGCACGGGCAGGCCGTGACGCTGCTCGATGGCCTCGAGCGCGCGGGTCCCGACTACACCCTCTATTTCCGCCGCGGCCTGGCCCACGACACGCTGGGCAATGCCGCCAAGGCCAGCGCCGACTATCAGAAGGCGCTCGAACTCGCGCCCGACACCGGCCAGCGGGTGCGCCTGCTCGACGCACTGGCCCGCATCGCCCAGCAGCGCGGCGACGCGGCGCTGGCGCGCGGGCATTTCGAGCGGGCGATGGCGCTCGACCCGCGCAACGTGGTGCGTACCCGCACGCTGCTGCAGGAGGCGCAGCGCGCCGGTGCCCGTGAAACGGCCGAACGCTGGTCGCGCCACCTCGTCGATCTGACCCACAGCCCCAGTGACCGCGAATACCTGGCCAACCTGCTCTATGCCCGCCAGCGCTATAGCGAGGCCGCCGAGGAGTACCTGAAAGTGGCGAGCGCCACGCAGGACCGGCGTCTGCGCCACTCGGCCTATCTGGCGATGGGCAATGCGCTGGCGGCGGCCAAGCGGCCGGACGGCGCGGTTCGAGCCTTCGCCGATGCGGCCCGCCTGAAGCCCGATCGCCGCACGCTCGAGGCGCTGCTCAACGCCCAGCAGGTCAGCGGCCAGCTCGCGGAAACGATCGGCACGCTGAGCCAGCTGCTGCGGGTCAGCCCCAGCGACGCACGCCGCCAGCAGTTCGCGCAGCTGCTCGAGGAGCACGGCAAGCCTGTTGAAGCGGCACGCGAACTGAAGCACCTGACCAGCAACGGGTCCACCTTGGCCACCCGCCGGGGCGCCTGGCGGCAGCTCGGTTATCTGCAGGAGCGCCAGGGAGACCTGCGGGCGGCGCGGGCGGCCTACGCGGGCTGGATCGAACTGGCGCCGCGTGATCCTCAGGCCCATCAGGCCGCCGCCGAACTTTCGCTCAAGCTGGGCGAAAGCCGGGATGCGGCGCGCCGCTTCGAGAGCGCCGCGCAACTGGCGCCTTCGGTCGAGATCCTGCGGCGGCTGGTTGACGTTCACACCGAACTGGGCGACCTGGCCCGGGCCACCGAGGCCTGGTCGCGGATCACCGGTCTGCGCGAGGCCACTGCCGGGCAGCGCGCCGAAGCCTTCGAGCGCCTGGCCAACTTGCATGCAGCCGCCGGTCAGCCAATCGAATCGATCATGGCCTTCCGGGCCGCTATCGAACTGGGTCGCGACACCAGCGCCACCCGCAAGGGGCTGGCGTATGCGCTGTTCGGGCAAAGCCGCTGGGCCGAGGCCCTGGTCCAGTTCGACGCACTCGCGGCGCGCGAGCCTTCGGCCGACGTGGCGCTGCATCGGTCCCGCAGCCTGAAGGCTCTGGGCCGGCACGACGAAAGTGCCCGGGTGCTCGATCAGCTCGCCGCGACTCTCGATCCCGCCACCGGTGGCGCGCTGCTGCGTTCGGTGCATGTCGAGCTCGGGCATCTCTATCTCGCGCAGAAGCGGCCGGTTCGTGCCATTCAAGCATGGGAGCGGGCGCTGGCGATCGAACCGGGCGCCGATCTCGCGCTGCGCCTGGCCGCCGCTCAGCTCGAGGCCGGCCGGGTAGACGCCGCCGAACGCAGCCTCGCCCTCACCGAAGCCGCCGCGTTCAAGGCTCCCGAGTCTGCTTTGCGGGATGATTTGCGTGCGCGCGTGCTGGCCGAACGCAAGCAGTGGGCGCAGGCTCGCGATACGCTGGCCCGTGCCCAGGCAGTGGAGCCCTCGGCCGACCGGGCGTACCGGCTTGGCCAGATCGCCCAGGAGCTGCGTCAGCCGGAAATGGCGGTCGAGCAGTACCGCGCCGCCGATGCCATCAAACCCGACCCCCTGTTCGCCGAGTCGATGGGATACGTCTTGTACGCCCAGGAGCGCTTTCAGGAGGCGGCGCAGGCCTTCGACACGGCGATCGCGCGCGACCCTGATCGCACCCGGCTGTTCCGGGATCAGGCGTATGCGCACATGCGCAGCAATGACAACGAGGGCGCCCTGAAGGCCTTTCACCGGGCCATCGAACATCGCGAAGCGGAGCTCGGACTCACCTCCGTCGCCCGCGCGAAGGTGCCCGAAACCGCGTCTCGGATCCACGGTGCGGCGGCCCGGGCGAGCGCGGAGCCGGCTCCGGCGCAGGCCGAACTGGCTGACGGATCTCCCGCAGTGACCTCGCCCGGTCAGTCTTCGGAAGCCGCCGCTTTTCAGCCGGCCATCGGGGCCGGTGACGCCGCAGCCGCCAGCTCGGCCGGGCCGACCGGTCAGCCGACGGTCTTTTCCATCGCGGCGACGCCTGAGCCGCCGGTCGGCGCCACGCAGTGGATCCGACCGGCCGCAGAGTCGGCCCGCCGGCCCAATCCGGCCTCGGCCCAGGCGCGTGCGCCCAGCGCCAGCGAACGCATCGAGCGGGCCGCCGCGCTGTCCCGCCTGGGCCAGCACGAGGCCAGCATCGACGAGCTCACCCTGGCGATCGCGAGCGATCCGCCGCGACCGATCCGCAGCGTCGCCTACCGCGACCTGGCTCAGGTCTACGCCCAGGCCCGCGAGGCGGCCCGCAGCGCCGACGTGCCCCCGGTGATGGCACAGTCCAGCAGCCCCGAACCGGTCCGCGCCGGAGAAGACCCCGAACTCGAACGCCTCAAGCGCGAGGCCCGCAAGCTGTCGAGCAACTGGTCGTTTCGCCTGTATCAGTCGTACCGCGACAACGCCAGCGCGGCGAGCAGCGTGGCCGCGAGTGCCGCCAGCGGGGGCGTCGTGCCCTCGCAGGGCGGCGCCGAGGTGGCCTGGCGTCCGCCGGTGATCGGTCTGCGCGACGACCGGACGTTCGAGGTGGTGGCGCGCACGCTGTGGTCGAACAAACCCAATGCAATCGCGCCCGACAGCAAGAGCCTGCAGGGCGCCCTTGGCGTACGCTACAAGCCGATGCGTTCGCAGGACCTCTATCTTTCGGCCGAACGGCTGATCAAGATGGGCGATGCGTCGCGTGATGACTGGCTGCTGCGCGCCTCCTGGGGCTGGACCGACGGATACGACATCCAGCCCGGGCGCGACCACTGGAACTACAGCTCCGTGTACCTCGATGTCGGCCGCTTCCTGAAATCCCCCGCCAGCACCGCGGTGTATGCCGAGGCTCGCCAGGGGCGGACCTTCCGGGTCGGCGACGATGTGCTGTTCACGCCGCACCTGGTCGCGACCACCCGGCGCCAGAGTCCTGACGCCGACAACCGTTCCTACAGCGAGGTCGGCGCCGGCGTGTCCCTGCGTTACCTGTTCGGGGCCACCCGTTACGAATCGCATCGCGGCAACCTCGAAGTGCTGCTGCAGTACAAGAAGGGCGTCGAGCGGACCGGCAGCGGATTCGCGCTGACCACCGTGTGGTCGTTCTAGTGTCCCGCGGCAGAGCACTCACCATCCTGCTTGGCGCCCCGCCTTGCTGAGGTGCTGTGCTTCGGCGCCCGCCGGCCCGGTTGACAATACGCGGGCAGCGCGGGCGGGCCGGCGTGGCGCCCTGCGGGCGCTGCTGCTGTCGCTGCCCGCGGGCATCGCGCTGCGCGCCGGCGCCACCGCCGCCCAGGAGCGTCCGGTGACGCCGGCGCCCTTTGCCACGACCTTTCTGCAGCCTTTGGCTGCCCACCGGGCGTGGAGTTCCGCCGAATGGGAACTGCTGTTCGCCGAGCTGCGCGTCCTGGGCATGAATCGGCTGATCCTGCAATGGACCGAACTCGATGCGATCGCCTTTCATCCGGCGCCGCTCGAGCTGATCGTGTCGCTGGCGGCGCGCCATCGGTTCGGCGTGATGGTCGGGCTGTCGCACCGCAGCGACTACTGGCAGGCCATCGACGCACGGGCGAGCGACCCTGCCGGGTTCCTGCGGGCGCTGCGCGAACGTTCGCTGGCCATCGCGCGGGCGAATGCCGGCTGGCTGCGCGATCAGCCCGCTTTTGTCGGCTGGTACCTTCCCGAAGAAGTGGACGATCTGAACTGGCGAGTGCCGGCGCGGCGCGACCGGCTGCAGGCCCACCTGGCCGAAACGTCCGAAGTGCTCAAGGCGCTCACGCCCGGCCACCGGGTGGCTGTGTCGGGCTTCGCCAACCGCGGCACCGATCCGGACGGTCTGGCGGCCATGTGGAGCGACCTGCTGGCCGCCGCGCCCGGTCTGGACGAGGTGTGGTTCCAGGACGGTGTGGGCGTGGGCAAGCTCGATCTGGCCGAACTCGATCAGATGCTGCGCGCCGTCGCCGGCGCGGTGCGGCGCGCCGGCCGCGAGCTGCGCGTCATCGTCGAGACCTTTGCCCAGGTGGCCGGCGCGCCCCTGGATGCCGACCCGTTCAAGGCGGTGCCGGCGCCGCTGGCGCGGGTCCTGGCCCAGCTCACGCTGGCCGCCCGCTGGGCCGCCGAGCCGATCGCCTTCAGCGCCCCCGAATACATGACCCCCTGGGGCGGTGTGGCAGCGGGCGAACTGGGACTGGACTATCTGGAGTGGCGCGCCGGACGGCCGTGACGGGCGGCCGTCACGGGCGGATCAGGCCGACGGGCTTCCGGTTTTTGCGATAAACTGATCGGTTGCACAGGTTTCGCGCAGCCGAGCGCTGTTTGCGGGCCAATTGCTTGAGCTAGCGCCCGCGCTGCGGCTTGAGCTAGCGCCCGCGCTGCGGCTTGAGCTAGCACCCGCGCTGCGGTATCGGCGAGCGCCCGCGCTGCGCTTGCCCGGTGGGCGGCGTGCCCTAATCAGTGCCCGAGGTGGCCGCATGGATTATCCGACTGTTTTTGACGTGATCGTGGTGGGTGGCGGCCATGCCGGCACCGAGGCCGCGCTGGCCAGCGCGCGCATGGGCGCCGCCACCCTGCTGCTGACCCACAGCGTGGAAACCCTGGGGCAGATGTCCTGCAATCCGTCGATCGGCGGCATCGGCAAGGGACACCTCGTCAAGGAAATCGACGCGCTGGGCGGCGCGATGGCAGCCGCCACCGACGAGGCCGGCATCCAGTTTCGCATCTTGAACGGCAGCAAGGGGCCGGCGGTCCGGGCCACGCGCGCGCAGGCCGACCGGGTGCTGTACCGGCAGGCCATCCGCACCCGCCTGGAGAATCAGCCCAACCTGTGGATCTTCCAGCAGGCGGTCGATGACCTCATCGTCGAGGCCGATCGGGTCTGCGGCGCGGTCACTCAGCTGGGACTGCGCTTCCGCAGCCGTGCGGTGGTGCTGACCGCGGGCACGTTCCTGAACGGGCTGGTGCACGTCGGCCTGTCCCACTATCCGGCCGGCCGCGCGGCCGATCCGCCGTCGCTGTCGCTGGCGGCCCGGCTGCGGGAACTGAAGCTGCCGCAGGGGCGCCTGAAGACCGGCACGCCGCCGCGCATCGACGGGCGCAGCATCGATTTTTCGCGCTGCCTCGAGCAGCCCGGCGATCTCGATCCGGTGCCGGTGTTCTCGTTCCTGGGCGATGCGGCGCAGCACCCGCGCCAGGTGCCGTGCTGGATCACGCACACCAACCCGCGCACCCACGAGATCATCCGGGGCGGCCTGGATCGCAGCCCGATGTACACCGGCGTCATCGAGGGCGTGGGGCCGCGTTATTGCCCGTCGGTCGAAGACAAGATCCATCGCTTCGCCGACAAGGATGCCCACCAGGTTTTCCTCGAGCCCGAAGGCCTGAGCACCCACGAGTTCTATCCGAACGGCATTTCGACCAGCCTGCCTTTCGACGTGCAGCTGGCGCTGGTGCACAGCATCGAAGGCCTGGAGAACGCGCACATCCTGCGTCCGGGTTACGCGATCGAATACGACTACTTCGATCCGCGCGGCCTGAAGGCCTCGCTCGAGACCCGTTCGATCGGCGGCCTGTTCTTCGCCGGCCAGATCAACGGCACCACCGGCTACGAAGAGGCGGCCGCGCAGGGGCTGCTGGCCGGCCTGAATGCGGCTCTGCTGGTCCAGGAGCGCGAGCCCTTCACGCCACGTCGCGACCAGGCCTACCTGGGCGTGCTGGTGGACGATCTGATCACCCGCGGCGTGTCCGAGCCCTATCGGATGTTCACCAGCCGCGCCGAGTACCGGCTCAGCCTGCGCGAAGACAATGCCGATCTGCGCCTGACCGAGCGCGGCCGCGAACTGGGCTGCGTCGACGATGCGCGCTGGGATGTGTTCTGCCGCAAGCGCGACGCGATCGCGTCCGAACTGCAGCGCCTGCGCAGCACCAGCGTCAACCCGAAGGTGCTCCCACCCGAGCGGGCCACCGAACTGATCGGCCAGCCCATCGAGCGCGACTACACACTGGGCGAACTGCTCGCCCGGCCCGACGTGCGTTACGAGTCGCTGATGCGCCATGCCGGCCCCGGTCTGACCGAACGCGCCGCCGAACTCGGCCTGGACACCCTGCGCGCCGCGCAGGCGGTCGAGCAGATCGAAATCCAGAGCAAGTACGCGGGCTACATCGCGCGCCAGCAGGCCGAGGTCAACCGGTCCGAGCGCAACGACCTGCTGCCGATCCCGCCCGACTTCGACTACGCACGGGTGCGCGGACTGTCCAATGAGGTCCGCGGCAAACTGGCCGGCCAGCGTCCCCAGACCATCGGCCAGGCCTCGCGCATGTCGGGCGTCACGCCGGCGGCGATTTCGCTGCTGCTGGTCTACCTGAAGAAGCGCCGGCTCGAACAGGCCGCCTGAGAACCCGTGGAAGGACCCCGCGTGCGCGGTCAGCCGTCGCCCCTGGAGGCCGGGCGGCGCCTGGATGAGGCGCTGGCGCAGCTGCAGCTCGAACCCGATGCCGGCCAGCGCCGGCAGCTGCTCGCGCACCTGGCGCTGCTGGCCAAATGGAATGCGGTCTACAACCTGACCGCGCTCCGAGATCCGGATCAGATGCTGACGCAGCACCTGTTCGACTGCCTGGCGGTGCTGCCGGTGCTGCGCGACCCGGCGCGGGCCGGGCGCGATCACCTGGCCGATGGCGCGGTGGTGCTCGATGTCGGCAGCGGCGGCGGCCTGCCCGGCGTCGTGCTGGCGATCTGCGCCCCCGGTGTGCAGGTGCACTGCGTGGACGCGGTCGCCAAGAAGGCAGCCTTTGTGCGCCAGGTGCGCGCCGAACTCGGCCTGACCAATCTGTTCGCCCACCACGCCCGGGTCGAAACGCTGCGCGTGCGTCACGCCGGCGAGGCCGGCGCGCTGCCCCCCGTGACCCTGGCCATCTCGCGCGCCTTCGCCAGCCTGGCCGACTTCGTGCGCCTCACGCAGGGGCTGCTCGCCCCCGATGGCGTGTGGGCCGCCATGAAGGGGGCGATGCCGGAGGACGAACTGCGCGCGCTGCCCGCGGGGGTCCAGCTGCTCGCAGCGATTACACTGGGCGTCCCGCAACTGGACGCGCGTCGCCACCTGCTGCTGCTAGGAGGCCGCCACGCATGAAACCCGCACTGCCCGGTGTCATGCCAGGCGGCGCTTTCGTGTGGTTCGCCGCCGACCTTTAAGGTGCCCATGGCACGGATCTTCGTAGTCGCCAATCAGAAGGGTGGGGTGGGCAAGACCACCACCACCGTGAATCTCGCCGCCGCGCTCGCCAGCCTGGGCCAGCGGGTGCTGCTGGTCGATCTCGATCCCCAGGGCAATGCCACCATGGGCTGCGGCATCGACAAGCGGGCCCTCGTGCGCTCGGTCTACCATGTGCTGATCGGACTGTGCGACATCGAAGAGGCCGCACTGCGCAGCCCGCAGGGCGGCTTCACGGTCCTGCCGGCCAACCGCGATCTGGCTGGCGCCGAGGTCGAGCTGGTCGACTTCGAAGAACGCGAAACCCGGCTGCGCGAAGCGCTGGCGCAGGTCGAACCGCAATACGACGTGGTCCTGATCGATTGTCCGCCGTCGCTGTCGATGCTGACGCTGAACGGCTTTTGCGCCGCGCACGGCGTGATCATCCCGATGCAGTGCGAGTACTACGCCCTCGAGGGCCTGTCGGACCTGGTCAACACCATCAAGAAGGTGCATGCCAACTTCAACACCCGTTTGAAGGTCATCGGTCTGCTGCGGGTGATGTTCGATCCGCGCATGACGCTGTCCCAGCAGGTCTCCGATCAGCTCACCCAGCATTTTGGCGACAAGGTCTTCCAGACCGTGATCCCGCGCAACGTGCGCCTGGCCGAGGCACCCAGCTATGGCGTGCCTGGTGTGGTGTTCGATGCCCAGTCCAAGGGCGCGCGTGCCTATGTCGAGTTCGCGCGCGAACTGCTCGAACGCATCCGGAGCCTGCCCGATGCCTGACCTGCCTCCCAAGAAGAAGCTTCCTGCCATGAAACCCCTGAAGGGCCTGGGCCGCGGCCTCGATGCGCTGCTCGGCGCCGACCGCCCCGAGCCGGCGCCCGCCGGCAGCGAAGCCCCGCTGTCGGTGCTGCCGGTCGCCCGGCTGCAGGCCGGCCGCTACCAGCCGCGTACCCGCATGGACGAGACCGCGCTCCAGGAGCTTGCCGCCTCGATCCACCTGCACGGCGTGATGCAGCCCATCCTGGTCCGGCCGCTGGCCGGCGAGCGCTACGAAATCATCGCCGGCGAACGGCGTTTCCGCGCGGCCCAGCTGGCTGGCCTGACCGAGGTGCCGGTGCTGGTGCGCGATGTTCCCGACGAGCAGGCGCTGGCGATGGCGCTGATCGAGAACATCCAGCGCGAAGACCTCAATCCGCTCGAAGAAGCGCAGGCGATCAAGCGCCTGATCGACGAATTCAATTTTTCGCACGAGCAGGCGGCCGAGGCCATCGGCCGCTCGCGCAGCGCCACCTCGAACCTGCTGCGCCTGCTGAACCTGGCCGATCAGGTCCAGACCCTGCTGCTGGCCGGCGACCTCGACATGGGGCACGCGCGCGCGCTGCTCGCCGTCGACCGCGCCGCCCAGGTGATGCTGGCCCACGAAGTGGTGGAAAAGCGCCTGTCCGTGCGCGAAACCGAAAAGCTCGTGCTGCGCCACCAGCAGGCGCAGGACAACTCGGCGGTACCCCGGCCGGCCAAAGGGCGGTCAGCGGATCGCGACGTCCAGCGGCTGCAGGAGCGGCTCGCCGACACGCTCGCGGCCGATGTCCGGATCCAGCTCGGTGCTCGCGGTCAGGGCCAGCTGGTCATCCGGTTTTCGGGCACCGAGCAGTTCCAGGGCCTGCTCGAGCGACTGGGCCTGGCGGGCGAGGGCGACTGAGCCTTCGTCGGGTCCAACCAAGGGCAGTGGCGGACGCTGCACGAAGGCCCGGAAATCATCGGCCGCCAGCGAGCGCGTGAACAGCCACCCCTGCAGCAGGTCGCAGCCCCAGCGAGTCAGCAGCGCCCGCTGGCCCGGCAGTTCGACGCCTTCGGCGACCACGATCTTGCGCAGGGCATGGAGCATTTCGATGGCCGAGCGCGCCAGTTCACGCGCATCGCCGTTCTCGAGCAGATCGCGCACGAAGCTGCGGTCGAGCTTGATCGTGTCCACCGGCAGGCGCTTCAGGTAGGTGAGCGACGAATAGCCGGTGCCGAAGTCGTCAAGCGCCAGGCTCACGCCCATCGCGGCCAGGTCGTCCAGGGCCTTCTCGACAGTGGCGGCGTCGCCCATCAGCATGCTCTCGGTGAGTTCGAGCTTGAGCCCGTGCGTCGGCATGCCGGTGGTCTCGAGCACCTCGCGCACCTCATCGACGAAATCGGGCCGCTGGAATTGCCGTACCGAGACGTTCACGCTCACCACGGACAGTGGCAGGCCCTCGCGCCGCCAGCGGACGAACTGCGCGCACGCCTGACGCAGCACCCAGCTGCCGATGGGCACGATCAGGCCGGTGTCCTCAGCGACCGGGATGAACTGGGCCGGTGAGATCATGCCGCGCTCGGGATGGCGCCAGCGGATCAGGACTTCGGCGCCGATGGTTTCGCCGGTGGCCGGGACCACCAGCGGCTCGTAGTGCAGCACGAACTGATCATCGAGCAGGGCGGTGCGCAGTTCGGCTTCCAGGCGGGTTCGCAGCAGCACCTCGTCGTGCATGCGGGCTTCGAAGTGCGCAATCGACCCCCTGCCCAGCGCCTTGGCCCGATACATCGCCATGTCGGCGTGGCGCAGCAGGGTATCGGCATCATGGCCGTCCAGCGGAAAACGCGCGATTCCGACGCTGGCGTTGATGAACTGCGGGCCACCATCCAGGACGAAGGGACGCGAGAGCCCGGCGATCAGGGACTGGGCCTCCTGGCGGGCCAGGTCTTCATCGCCCAGGTCGGACATCGCCAGCGCGAACTCGTCGCCGCCCAGGCGCGCGATCAGTCCGCGCTGACCGACCGAACCGGCCAGCCGTTCGCCCACCTGCCCGAGCAGCCGGTCGCCCGCCTCATGGCCCAGGCTGTCGTTGATCTGTGAAAACCCGTCCAGGTCGACGAACATCACCGCCACCTGCCCGTGTGCCGCTTCGGCCCGGGCCAGATGCTGATCGAGCTGTTCCAGGAAGTACGGACGATTGGGCAGGCCGGTGAGCGAATCGAAGTGTGCCCGCTGGTGAAGCAGGCGCTGGCGCGCCGAAGCGGCCACCGCGACCGCAATCCGGGCGGCGAGCGCCGACATCAGTTCACGCTCGTCGGTCGAGGGCGCAAGCGGTTCGGGCCAGCCGACGATCATGGTGCCCACGGTGCGGCCATCCGCCACGATGCCCTGCAGGTGCAGCGCGGGCAGGTGTTCGGCCAGACTGTCCAGCCGTGGTGCCGGCGCCTCGATGCTGTCCCGGGATCGCAGTTGAGGGTCGGCGCACAATGCGTCGAGCAGCGCCTGCGAGGGTGGACCGATCGGCCATTCGATGAGATCGCCGCGGGCGCCGGGCGAGCCGGAGCCGCGGACATCCTCGGGCAGGCGCTGCCAGACGGATGCCGGCATGCGCACACACCAGCCGGTGCTGGCGCCGTCATCGAGCGCCAGCCCGAACACGGGAGTGCTCAGGCGGCGTGCCATCAGGTCCAGGGCCACCTCCCCGACCGTGCGAAGCGACTGGCCTTCCAGGATCACCCGGTCGATCGCGGCCAGGGCCTCGAGCGTGGCGAACTGGCGCGACAGGCCGTCAGCCATGTCGTTGAATGCCTCGCCCAGCACCGCGAATTCGTTGTCGGCACTCACCGTCACGCGGCTCGAAAAGTCGCGCGCCGCCAGGCGCTGAGTGGCGCCGGTCAGCGCCTGCAAGGGCACCAGCGTGCGGCGAACCTGGCCGATCGCCAGCAGCAGGGCGCCGATCAGGGCCACGAAGGCGGCCGGCCAGATGACCTGGCGCAACTTGCGTTCGGCGCTCAGGGCCAGCTGCGCCGGCTGGGTCAGGACCACGTTCCAGCTGCCTGTCTTAAAACGGCCCTTCAGGAAAATTTCCCGGAAGACGCTGACCTGGCTGTGCGCATCGCCCTCGTCGATGGCCTGACCTTCGCCAGCGCCTCTGGTATCCCACAGCACCCGCCCGGCCATGCCCTCGAGCCGCTGACGGGCCAGTGCGCGCTGCGCGTCCGCCGGCAGAGCCTCGGTGCAGTGAAGCGGCCGATTGTCCGCGTCGAACACGCACAGGCCATTCGACGGCGGGATCTGGTCGATGCCGATCCACAAAAATTCGGGGTTGATCCGCAGGGCCACCCAGTTCGACGGTGTGTCCGCTCCAGCCGAGCGCGGCGCGAGGGCACGAAGCAGCCAAACCCGCTGGGCGGCGCCGGGCGCGCCAGGCGCCAGGACGATCTGACCGGACTGACCTTGCGGTGGCGTTGCCTGCAACAACTCGGGCGCGAGGGGTTCGTCGCCGGACGCGCCCAGCCGGCGGGGGGCGCCCGAGGCACTCAACAGCACGGCGGCGTCGAAGGTTCTGCCCAGGTCCAGCGCTTGCCCTTCGGCCGTGTGCTGGACCAGCGAGGCGGCGAACTCGTCGGCCATCCGCAAGCGTTCCCACAGGGCCAGACCCAGGGCTTCGACCGTCTCGCCGACCCTGGAGTAGTGCTGTTCCAGCAAGGTTTGGCGCACCCGCACCTGGGTCAGCGTCAGCGTGAGCAGCGCAGGTGCCAGGCCGAAGGCCACGAACAGCAGCAGCACCCGCTTGCCGACCCGGGTTCCGATGCGCCGGCCCAGCCGCCATCGGGTCCAGGCGTTCAAGGATCGAAGTCCGAGGCCAGACCCATGAACCGACCGTCGAGCGCACGGACCACGTCGTCGCGCGAGTCCTTGGGCAGCAGCGAGACGCTGCTGCTCTTGTCCAGGCCGGTGCTGTACAGGTCGTAGTCCGAGTTCAGCGGCGACAGGTTCTTGCGCTTGCGCGCCTTGCCATTGCCTTTCTGGGTCTCGAGATTGAAGTATTCGTAGGGGTGCCCCAGGGGTCCAACTTGCCGGCTCGTCCGATCTCACCGAGGTTGTCGGGCAGCCGGCGGTTGTTGAGTTCGAATTCCTTGATCCGGGTTGCGATGTCCAGCATGTCGGTCACCGCCTGCGCGACCCGAGCCTTGTAGAGCGACCGCTCGTAGCTGGCGAAGCCCGCGGTCGCCAGCACGCCCATGATGGTCATGGCCATCAGGATCTCCAGCAGCGTGTAGCCGCGCGCCAACGCGCTGCGGCGGGGGCGTCTGGGTCCTGGAGAACCGAATTTTTCGGCGACGGTCATGCGGTACGGCCTTCGGGGGCGCTGGCGCTCACCAAAAAGAGAGGGTGATGGCCGGATTCTGAGGGCCCTCGGACCCCCGCGATTGCCTCTGCTTGCCGGACGGCCGGGATGGACGGGTGAACGGGCCTGCGGCGTCGGGGCGCAGTGTTGCGCAGGCTACCCAGATCGCCGGCGCTTGATCTGGGTCAAGGAACCGCCGCTGCAAGACCCTTAGCTTTCAAGGGTCGATGCGCCGCATCCCGCCCCGAGCAAGAAAGCCCCCACCGTGAAGATCCTGAGCCTGCTGCTGTCGGTCCTGCCGAACCGGCTCGAGCCACTGGCGGCCGAACTGTCCGTGCTGCCCGGCGTCCGGGTCCACCAGACGCTGCCCGGCTTCAAGCTGGTGGTGACCATCGAAGACGTGCCGGGCCAGGACCTGATGCCCACGCTGTCGGCGGTCCAGACCGCCGCTGGCGTGCTGTGCTCGACCCTGACCTACGAATACTGCGACGAAGCCCTCTCTGCCGAGGAACGGACATGAGCATGAACCGACGCGATTTCATTCGAGCCAACGCGGTCACCGCGGCCGTCACCGCCGCCGCCGCGCAACACCCGGCCGTGGCCCAGGCGATCAAGCCCGCCGCCAAGACCATCCCGATCGTCGAGGCCAAACCGGCCGGCGACGCCATCACCTGGGACAAGGGCGTGTGCCGCTTCTGCGGCACCGGCTGCTCGGTGCTGGTGGGCGTGCAGAACGGCCGCGTGGTCGCCACGCAAGGCGACCCGGATGCGCCGGTCAACCGCGGCCTGAACTGCATCAAGGGCTACTTCCTGTCCAAGATCATGTACGGCGCCGACCGGCTCAAGCAGCCGCTGCTGCGCAAGAAGGACGGCAAGTACGACAAGAACGGCGAGTTCGTCGCGGTGTCGTGGAACGAGGCCTTCGACATCATGGCCGCCAAGTGGAAGGAGGCCATCGCCAAGCACGGGCCGGATTCGGTGGCCATGTTCGGCTCCGGCCAGTGGACCATCTGGGAAGGCTATGCCGCGGCCAAGCTGTTCAAGGCCGGCTTCCGCACCAACAACCTCGACCCGAACGCGCGCCACTGCATGGCCAGCGCGGTGGCCGGCTTCATGCGCACCTTCGGCATCGACGAGCCGATGGGCTGCTACGACGACATCGAGCAGGCCGACGCCTTCGTGCTGTGGGGCTCGAACATGGCCGAGATGCACCCCATCCTGTGGTCGCGCATCACCGACCGGCGCCTGACGCACCCCACCTGCCGCGTGCACGTGCTGTCGACCTTCGAGCACCGCAGCTTCGAGCTGGCCGACAACGGCATGGTGTTCACGCCGCAGACCGACCTGGCGATCCTCAACTACATCTGCCACCACATCATCAGCACGAACAAGGTCAACACCGCCTTCGTGCAGAAGAACGTCAACTTCAAGAAGAGCGTGACCGACATCGGCTACGGCCTGCGGCCGGCCCACGCGCTCGAAAAGAACGAAGGCAACAACGGTTATCCGGGAGCCGACGGCAAGCCCAAGGGCGACACCGGCAAGAGCGAACCGATCACCTTCGACGAGTTCAAGAAATTCGTCGCCGAGTACACGCTGGAGAAGGTGTCCAAGCTGTCCGGTGTGCCGCCCGAAAAGCTCAAGGCCCTGGCCGAGCTGTACGCGGACCCCAAGACCAAGGTGGTGTCGTACTGGACGATGGGCTTCAACCAGCACACGCGCGGCACCTGGGTCAACAACATGATCTACAACGTGCACCTGCTGACCGGCAAGATCAGCGAACCGGGCAACGGCCCGTTCTCGCTGACCGGCCAGCCCTCGGCCTGCGGCACCGCGCGCGAGGTCGGCACGTTCGCGCACCGCCTGCCGGCCGACATGGTGGTGACCAACCCCGCGCACCGGGCCGCGACGGAGGCGATCTGGCAGCTGCCCGAAGGCACCATCCCGGCCAAGGTGGGCCTGCACGCGGTGGCCCAGAGCCGCGCGCTGAAGGACGGCAAGCTGAAGTGTTATTGGACGATGACCACCAACAACATGCAGGCCGGGCCGAACATCAACGGCGAGATCTATCCCGGCTGGCGCAACCCCGAAACCTTCATCGTGGTGTCCGATCCGTACCCCACGGTGTCGGCGCTGTCGGCCGACCTCATTTTGCCGGCCGCGATGTGGGTCGAGAAGGAGGGCGCCTATGGCAATGCCGAGCGGCGCACGCAGTTCTGGCGCCAGATGGTCAAGGCGCCGGGCGAGGCGCGCTCGGACCTGTGGCAGCTGATGGAATTCGCCAAGCGCTTCAAGATCGAAGAGGTGTGGCCTGCCGACCTCATCGCCAAGAAGCCCGAGGTCAAGGGCAAGACGCTGTTCGACGTGCTGTTCGCCAATGGCACGGCCAACAAGTTCCCGCTGGCCGAACTGGTCAAGGTCAACGAGCACGCCAGCAAGACCTACACCAACGATGAATCGCAGGCCTATGGGTTCTACGTGCAGAAGGGCCTGTTCGAGGAATACGCGCAGTTCGGCCGCGGCCACGGCCACGACCTGGCGCCCTTCGACATGTATCACAAGGCCCGCGGCCTGCGCTGGCCGGTGGTCGATGGCAAGGAGACGCTGTGGCGCTTCCGCGAGGGCTACGACCCCTACGTGAAGGCCGGCGAGGGCGTGAAGTTCTATGGCCACAAGGATGGCCGGGCGGTGATCTTCGCGCTGCCTTATGCGCCTGCCGCCGAAGCGCCCGACAAGGACTACGACCTGTGGCTGTGCACGGGCCGCGTGCTGGAGCACTGGCACACCGGCACGATGACCCGGCGCGTGCCCGAACTGCACCGTGCGGTGCCTGAAGCGGTCATGTTCATGCACCCCGACGATGCCAAGGCACGGGGACTGCAGCGCGGCATGGTCGCCAAGCTCGCGAGCCGGCGCGGCGAGATGACCGCACGGGTCGAAACGCGCGGCCGCAACAAGCCGCCGGTGGGGCTGATCTTCGTGCCGTTCTTCGACGAGTCGCGGCTGGTCAACAAGCTCACGCTGGATGCCACCTGCCCGATCTCCAAGGAGACCGATTTCAAGAAGTGCGCGGTCAAGGTCACGCGGGTGTAGCCGCGGCGACAAGACAGGTTTGACCATGACCGATCGACGTCGATTCCTGCGCGAGGCCGCCGGTGCCGCGGGCGGCGCCGGACTGCTGGCCCTGGCCGCCGGCCTGACGGCCACGCAGAGTCAGGCGCGCGCGGCGCAGGCCCTGCGCCCGCCGGGCGCCCTGGCCGAACCCGACTTCCTGGGCGCCTGCGTGCGCTGCGGCCTGTGCGTGCGCGACTGCCCCTACGACACCTTGAGGCTGGGCCGCCTGGGCGAGGGCGTGGCCACCGGCACGCCGTATTTCGTCGCGCGCCAGCTGCCCTGCGAAATGTGCGAGGACATTCCCTGCGTCAAGGCTTGTCCTACCGGCGCCCTGGATCATTCGCTGACCGATATCGGCCGCGCGAAGATGGGCGTGGCGGTGCTGATCGACCAGGAGAACTGCCTGAACTTCCTCGGCCTGCGCTGCGACGTCTGCTACCGCGTGTGCCCGGTCATCGACAAGGCGATCACGCTCGAGACGCGCCACAATCCGCGCTCCGACCGGCACGCGATGCTGATTCCGACGGTGCATGCGCAGGACTGCACCGGCTGCGGCAAGTGCGAAAAGAGCTGCGTGCTGGAACGGGCGGCGATCAAGGTGCTGCCGGCCCAGGTGGCGCGCGGCGAGCTGGGCGCGCACTACCGCAAGGGCTGGGAAGAAAAGGGCAAGGCAGGGCATTCGCTGATCACCGATCAGATCGAACTGCCGGTGCGCGGGCTCGAAGGCGCGTCCGGCGCCCGCCCGGCGGCGGCCCTGCCGGGCGCCGCCGTACCCGGTGTCGCCCCCGGTGTCGCTCCTTCCGGTGTTGCCCCTCCCGGCGCGGTTCCTGGCATGGGCACGCTGCCCGTGCCCGCGAGGCCCGCGCCATGAGCGCGGTGCTCGATCCGGGCCGCGATGCCGTCCTGCAGAAGGGCCGCTGGGCCGCCAACCGCTGGCTGGTGCTGCGCCGTGCCAGTCAGTTCGGCCTGCTGGGCCTGTTCCTGCTCGGACCCTGGGCCGGCCTGTGGTTCGTCAAGGGCAATCTGGCCTCCAGCATGACGCTGGGCGTGCTGCCGCTCACCGATCCCTTCGTGCTGCTGCAGACCCTGGCGGCGCGCCACTGGCCGCAAGCCAGTGCACTGGTCGGCGTGCTCGTCGTCCTGCTCGGCTACGCCGTGCTGGGCGGACGGGTCTTCTGCTCGTGGGTCTGCCCGATGAACCTGGTCACCGACGCGGCCGCGTTCACGCGCCGCCGGCTGGGTCTGCGCGGCAGCCGCAGCCCCTCGCGCAACACCCGCTTGTGGCTGCTGGGTGCGGTCATGGCCGTGGCCGCGATCACCGGCGTAGTGGCCTGGGAATTCGTCAATCCGGTCACGACCTGGCATCGCACGCTGGTCTTCGGCGGATTGGCCGGATGGCTGCTGGCCGGCGGCATCTTCGTCTACGACACCGCGGTGGCCCATCACGGCTGGTGCGGCCATGTCTGCCCGCAGGGCGCGTTGTACGGGCTGATCGGCAAGGCTTCGCTGTTGCGGGTTTCAGCGGCCCGCCGCAGCCAGTGCAACGACTGCGGCGATTGCCTGGTGATCTGCCCCGAAACCCCGGTGATCGCCCCGGCGCTGAAGGGCAAGGGATCGCCGGTGATCCTCGCCTCCGACTGCACCAACTGCGGCCGCTGCATCGATGTCTGCAGCCGCGATGTATTTCGCTTCACCACCCGATTCGACCAGAGGAGCCCATCATGAAAACCCCGGCACGATCGATCCTGGCGCTGATCGCCGGCGTCTGCGCGGCGGCGCTGTTCGGCCTGCACACCGCGGACCTGGCGCGGGCGGCCGACAAGCCCGCCGCGACGGGCGCCAGCCCTGCGGCGAGCGCGCCAGCCGCTGGCGGCGCGCCCGGCGCGAAGTCCGCCGTCAAGGCCTTGCGCGACACGCCGGTCGCGGCCGCCGAACAGCCCGGCGAGGGCGCCGGCTTCAAAGCGGAGCGCGACCACGCGCCGCTGCCGCGCGACTTCGTGCAGCAGCCCCCGCTCATTCCCCACACGGTGGCCGGCTACAACATCACGGCCAACTTCAACAAGTGCATGGACTGCCATGCCTGGTCGCGGGCCCGTGAAAGCGGCGCCACCAAGGTTTCACTGACCCACTTTCGGGACCGCGACGGCAAGGAGCTGACCAGCGTGTCGCCGCGCCGCTACTTCTGCCTGCAGTGCCATGTGTCCCAGTCCGATACGAAGCCGCTGGTCGCCAACACCTTCAAGCCCGCCGAGGGCCTTCGCTAGGACCGCGCCATGAGCACGCCAACACCGCCACGCGACACTGCGGCCACGCCGCGCAAGAGCTGGTTCACCGTCATCAAGGGCCTGGTCTTCAGCCTCGCCGGCCTGGGCTTCGTGGCCGGTGTGCTGGCCTGGGGCGGCTTCAACTGGTCGCTCGAGCTGACCAATACCGAGGCCTTCTGCATCTCGTGCCACGAGATGAAGGAGAACGTCTACAAGGAATACCGCAACACGGTTCACTACGCCAACCGCACCGGCGTGCGGGCGACCTGCCCCGATTGCCACGTGCCCAAGGAGTGGGGCTACAAGATGATCCGCAAGATCCAGGCCTCCAACGAGGTCTGGCACAAGCTGCTGGGCAGCATCGACACGCCCGAGAAGTTCAACGCCAAGCGGTTGGAGCTCGCCAAGCACGAGTGGGCGCGCATGAAGGGCAACGATTCACGCGAATGCCGCAACTGCCACAACTTCGAATCCTTCGACTATGCCGAGCAGGGGCGCCGTTCCGCGGTAGCCCACCAGAAGGGCCTGGGGGAAGGCAAGACCTGCATCGATTGCCACAAGGGCATCGCGCATACGCTGCCGGCGGTGGAGCAGGGCGTGGGCGCCGACAAGCAGGGGGCCAGCGCGCAGGAATTCCATCCCGATGCGGCCAAGGGCGGCGAGCCGGGTGCGGTCAAGGATGGCAAGCCGGCGGACGATGGCCCGGCACCGGCGCTCAAGGAGCGCTGATCGGACAGTCCGCGTGCGCAGTCAGGCACGTCGACCGGACCGTCGGGGCGTGCAGCAAGGCGCGTCGATCTGACCCTCCGAGCCCGCAGCAAGGCGCGCCGCGCCCCCGGGGTCAGCGCGGCGCAGCAACTGCGCGCAGCGCGCTGAGTTCCTCGTGCACCTCCCAGGTCATGATGCCCAGCACCACCACCAGGCCGAGATAGAGCAGGGCCGCCTCGGCCCGCTGGCGCATCGGCACATCGCTCAGATCGGCAGGCTGCCTGATCGAGCGCCAGATCTGCGGCGCGGCGAACAGCGCCACGATCAGGAACACCGGTGACGGCTTCCACAGCATCAGCGCCGCCAGCACCGGCACCCCCACCCACCACATCTTCGGCGACACCAACGCGGTGATGCGCCCGCCGTCCAGCGGCACCACCGGAATGAGGTTGATCAGATTCAGGAAGAAGCCGGCATAGGCCACGGCAAGCAGCCAGGGGGCATCCAGCGCGCTGCCCAGCGCATAGGCGGCAAAGGCTGCGACCGTGCCGGCCAGCGGGCCAGCAAAGGCCACGGCCGCCTCCACCTGCGGGCTCATGTGCGCGTCCTTGAGCTGGATCCACGCGCCCACGAAGGGGATGAAGGTGGGCAGCGACACGGCCAGTCCGCGGCGGCGCGCCTCCACGTAGTGACCGCCCTCGTGCAGCGCCAGCATCGCGATGAAGCCGGCGGCGTACTTCCAGCCATAGACCAGCGCGTACACGCCCAGCGACAGCAGCATGGTGCCGCCCGAGACCAGCACCTTGCCGAGTTTGCCGGCTGCCAGCAGCGTGAGCAGGATCTTGATCATGCGCAGCCCCCGCTGGGCAGGGTCATTCCAGCTTCAGCCCGGCTTCCTTGATGAACTTTGCCCAACGATCGGTTTCGGCGGCCAGCATGGTGTCGACCTCGGCCGGCGTACCGGTGGGCAGGATCGCGCCGCCGAGCGACTCGATGCGCCCCTGCACCTCTGGGTCGGCAAGCGCTTTGGCGAGCTCGGTGTTCAGGCGCTGGATCACCGGCTTGGGCGTGCCCGCGGGCGCGAAGATCGCGTACCAGGAGATCACCGGCGAGTCGGCGTAGCCGGCCTCGGCCATCGTCGGCACATCGGGCAGCAGGCGGCTGCGGGTGTTCGAGGCAATGGCCAGCGCGCGCAGCTTGCCCGACTTCACGTGGGGCGCGGCAACTGCGAAGGGCACCATCGAGAATTCGATGCGCCCGGCGATCATGTCCGGGATCACCGGCGGGAAGCCCTTGTAGCCCACCGATGTCAGCTGCATGCCGGTGTTCTTGCGCAGCAGTTCCACCCCCAGCGTCGGCGAGGTGCCGTTGCCGCCATTGGCGAAATTCAGCTGCCCGGGCCGGGCCTTCGCGTAGGCGATGAACTCACGCAGCGTCTTGGGCTCGAGCGTGGCGGGCGTCACGACCAGGTTGGGCACCTGGCCCACCATCGCCACGCCCGCGAAGTCCTTGGTCGGGTGCCAGGGCACTTTCATGAAGGGCGGCAGGGTGGCCATCGACAGCGTGCCCATCAGCAGCGTGTGCCCGTCCGGATCGGCCCGGGCCACCACCTCGTTGCCCAGGCTGCTGTGCGCGCCGGGGCGCACTTCGATCACGACCGGCTGGCCGAGCGCGGCCGACAGCCGATCGGTGAAGCTGCGCGACATCAGATCGACGATGCCCCCGGCGGGGAAGGGCACGACGATGCGCACCGGCTTGGTCGGTGCCCACTGGGCGAGCGCCAGGGGTGTCATCAGCGTGCAGGCGAGCGCCAGCGCACCGCGCAGCAGGGTTCTCTTCATGGTCGGAATCCGTCGTCGAGGGTTTTGAGGAAGGCCACGAGATCCGAGATCTCGCGCTCCGACAGGCGCGGGCGCTGGCCGGGATTGCGGTCATACGGGGCTTCATCGCGATTGACGTGCTTGCGCTGGGCCATCGGCAGGTCGTTGAACCGCTGCACCCGGCCGCCGGCATCGCGTGGGAACCAGCGTGCGGGGTTCGTGTCGCGCTGAACGTAGAAGCGCACGGACTCGGCCAGATCCGTGAATGAACCGTTGTGGAACAGAAACGGGCGCTTGGCGACATTGCGCAGCGTGGGCACCCTGAAGCCGCCGCACACCGAAGCCGGCAGCTGCTCGGGGCGCTGGCGTGCGGGGCCGCACAGCCCGAGGTCGAAGAAGGCGGCGTCGGCGTTCGCGGGGATGGCGGGGTTGCGCGGCAAGCCCAGCGAGTCATAAGTGAAGTCGGTGAAAAGGTGCTCGGCCGGGTTTTTCGAGCGCTGTGCCACTTCGTGGCAGGCCGCGCAGTTGCCCTTGGCGGGGTCCAGGAACCAGCGGCGACCGCGCGCTTCCTGGGGCGACCACTTCGCCTGGCCGCGCAGCACGGCGTCGTACTTCGACGAGAACGGCGAGACCTCCGGCGAGCGCTGATAGGCGGCCAGCGCCGCATAGCCCGCGCGTGCCCATAGCGCGTCGTCGGCCGGCTCCGCCAATCCGAAGGCGGCGCGCAGGTCGGCCGCGTAGGGCGCACTGCGCAGGCGCTGCGCCAGCTCCGACTCGCTGGCGAGATTCATCTCCAGCGGTGCGAACAACGGGCCGCGCGCCTGCGCCTCGAGGCTGTCGGCGCGGCCATCCCAGAACAGTCCGCCGACCGCCTTGACCTCGCCCTTCTCGCGTTTGACGTGGAACGCGGGCACGAAAGCGGCGTAGCCGATCGTGGGCGAGTTGCGCCCGCCCAGGGCCTGCGGCGTGCTGCCGGCCGCGACGCCGCTGCGCGAGCGGTTGTTGCCGCCCCAGCCCAGCTGCGGGTCGTGGCAGCTCGCACAGGCAGTGCCAGGCGGATTGGACAATCGAGTGTCGAAGAACAACTGGCGGCCCGCAGCGGCCTGCGGCGACAGATCGGGTGCTGCGGCGCCGGCGCATCCTCGCTGATCCGGGAGAGGCCCATGTTTCGATCCGACCTGTTCAAAGGCCACAAGATCCTCGTCACCGGTGGCGGCACCGGGCTTGGCAAGGTGATGGCCGAGCGCCTGCTGCAGCTGGGCGCACATCTCGTCATCTGCGGGCGCCGCAAGGGCGTGCTCGACCAGACCGCGGCCGAACTCACTGCGAAGCACGGGGGCGCCGTCGATACCTTCGGCTGCGATCTGCGCGATGCCGCGGCCGTGGACGAGATGATCGAACGCATCTTCGACACCGGGCCGCTCTCCGGTCTGATCAACAATGCCGCCGGCAACTTCATCAGCCGCACCGAAGACCTGTCGCCGCGCGGCTTCGACGCGGTCGCCAACACCGTCATGCACGGCACCTTCTACGTCACGCAGGCGGTGGGCAAGCGCTGGATCGCGCAGGGGCTGAAAGGTTCGGTCCTGTCGATCATCGTGACCTGGGTCTGGACCGGCTCGCCCTTCGTCGTGCCCTCGGCGATGTCCAAGGCCGGCATCGACGTGATGACCAAATCGCTGGCCGTGGAGTGGGGGCGCCACGGCATCCGCCTGAACGCGATCGCGCCCGGCATCTTCCCGACCGAGGGTGCCGGCGCCCGGCTGCGGCCGGCCGGCGGGCTGCCGAGCAAGGAGAGCACCCAGAACCCGATGGGCCGTCTGGGCCGCATGGACGAACTGGGCGACCTGGCGGCCTTCCTGATGGCACCCGACTGCGAGTGGCTGACCGGCCAGACCATCGCCATCGACGGTGCCAACTGGCTGGCCAATGGCGCTTACTTCACCCAGTACATGGCCTGGGGCGATGCCGAATGGGACGAGGCGCGGGCCCGGATCAAGGAGCACAACGACCGCGACAAGGCCCAGCGTTCGAGCTGACTGACGTGTCGAGCCCGTCCGTGCAGACCCGAACCGGGTCAGCGGCGAATCGGCTGCTTCGAGGCCCCGTCGGCGAGGGCTTGCCGGTGGATCCGCAGGTCGGTGAGCGCATCGGCGACCGCGAACGGGAAGCCTTCCCGGCCACCCCGCTCGTCGATCAGCAGCGCCTCCACCAGCCGCTCGAGCATCCTGGGCTCGGACCAGGCGCTTGCGATCCGGTTCATGACGTGCGGATAGTCCAGCGCGATCGCGGTCACGTTGATGTGATCGGGCAACGCGTTCATCAAGGCCTTCGCCGGGTCGCTCAGCGTCTCGCGCAGCGGCGGCCGGCCGGGTGCCCCATCGCCGTCCAGGGCGGTTGGCGCCGGCCCATCGGCGCGCGCGGGCGTGTGGACGGGGGGCACGGAGAATTTGGGTCGCCACATCATGGTTCACTCTCAAAGGACGCAAGCGTCATCCTGATGGCCATCGGCATCGGTTCAGGAAATTCAATCCGGCGGGGCATGCTCGCCGATGGCCGGTCCCTGTTCGCGGCGACGCGGCGGGGACGGGCTTGCCCGGCGCGGCGGTGTGTCACGATCAGGCTCGGGCGGCCCGTGATTGGGGGTCTGGGCCAGTCCGGTCCCTCGTTGCGCGGCCAGACCTGACCCCGTCTTGCGTGCCGTCCCAGGAGGAGAGGAAATGAGCAACCGGCCCGGCCCGGACGTGGGCAGTGGCATCCGCGCCGCTCCGAAAGACCTGCCGTCGATCGATCGCATGCTGCGCGAACCCGCCATCGCAGCGCTGCTGGCCGAGCATGGTCACACTCTGGTGGCCAGGGAGGCGCGGGCCCTGCTGGCGGCACTTCGCCAGCGCGCGCTCGACGGACATCTCAGTCTTGACGAGGTCGGTGATCACGCCCTGACCGACGCTCTGCGGGCGCGCCTGGACGATGCGCTCGCCCCCCGCATGACGACGGTGCTCAACCTCAGCGGGACGGTGATCCACACCAATCTCGGCCGTGCCGTGCTGGCCGATAGCGCGGTGAGTCACCTGGTGGCGATGATGGCCGCGCCCAACAACCTCGAGTACGACCTCGCCTCGGGGGAGGTGGGCACGACCAACCGCACTCACCGCCACGATTACGAACGGGCTATCACCCCGCAAACGGCCCTGCTGATGAAAGTGCATACCAGCAACTACGCCATCCAGGGCTTCACTCACGAAGTCGACGAAGCGGATCTGGCGACGATTGCCCATGCCCGCGGGTTGCCACTGGCCACAGACCTGGGCAGCGGGGCGCTGGTTGATCTTTCGCTCTACGGCTTGCCGCGCGAGCCGCTGCCCAAGGAAAAGATCGCTGCGGGCTGTGATGTCATCACTTTCAGCGGCGACAAGCTGCTGGGCGGCCCGCAGGCCGGTCTCATCGTCGGCAGCACCGAGGCCGTGGAACGGATTCGCCGGTTTCCGATGAAACGTGCCTTGCGCATGAGCAAACTGCCGCTCGCCGCGCTCGAGGCAACGCTGATGCTCTATCTGCGCCCGGAGCGGCTGGCCCGCGATCTGCCCACGTTGCGCCTGCTGACCCGCCCGCTGGCGGCGATTCGCGCGATGGCCGATGACTTGCAGCGCGCCGTGGCGCAGGCTGTCGAGCCGCGCTTCGAGGCGTCCGTGGTGGCCCTGCAGGGGCAGATCGGGTCCGGCTCACTGCCGATCGAACGTCTAGAGTCGGCCGGACTGGCGCTGGCACCTCGCGACCGCAAGATGGCTGGCAGGGCGCTGGACGAACTCGCCGCCGCGCTGCGGGCGCTGCCGGTGCCGGTGATCGGGCGGATAGCCGAGGACCGGCTGTTGCTAGACCTGCGCTGCCTGGAGGATGCGGGTCTGCTGCGCACACAATTGCCGGCGCTTCGGCGGGCGCTGCAATGAGCGTCTAGCCAGGGAAAAAAGAAAGCCCGCCAGAGGCGGGCCGAAGAGGAGGAGACGGACCTAGTATCGACCGGCCGCGGCACTTTGAACATCCTACTAACGTAGGAGATCTCCTCTGACTGACATAGGAAGTGAGCCGTTTCCGCGGTCCGAACGGCTCAGCCGATCGGCTGGCAGACGTCCACCCACCCGGCGCTCACGATCCGCACCAGGTCGGCCGGGCTGATCCGGACCGCGGTATGGACCCCGCCGGCGGCCGGCAGGACTTCGTCGAAGGCTTGCAGCGAGACATCGGCGAACACCGGCAGGTCAGTGGCCAGACCGAATGGACAGACGCCGCCCACCGGATGGCCGGTGATCGCCTCCACTTCCTCGGCCGGGAGCATCTTGCCGCGGCCGAAGCGGTCCTTGAACCGCCGGTTGTCGATCCGGGCATCGCCGCGGGCCACCAGCAGCACCACCCGGCCGTCACCCAGCCGGAAGGCCAGCGTCTTGGCGATTCGGCCGGGTTCCACGCCATGGGCCAGCGCCGCGGTCGCCACTGTCGGGGTCGGATCGGCGGTTTCGAGGATGGTCAGGTCGGGGGCATGGGTCGCGAAGAAGGCGCGAACGGACTCAAGGCTCATCGGGTTTTTCAGATTCGGCGGGCTCGGGGCCGTCATTGTGTCGGACTTCAGCGCCCGTCAGGCGACTCGCGTGACGCGCAAGCCCGTGCGTGCGAGACTGCCGATCCCCGTTTCAACCCCACTCACCCGAGGCCAGCGAATGAAGCTCTTCTACTCCGGCGCATCCCCCTATGTCCGCAAGTGCATGGTCGTCGCCCACGAACTCGGCCTGGCCGCCCGCATCGAACACCTTCCCGCGGCCGCGCACCCGGTCAACCGCGACCCCAACATCGTGCGCAACAATCCGCTGGGCAAGGTGCCCACGCTGCTGACCGATGACGGCACGGTGCTGTACGACAGCCGCGTCATCTGCGAATTCCTGAACGAACTGGGCGGCGGCAAGCTGTTCCCGGCCGGCGGCGCACAGCGCTGGCAGGTGCTCACCGAGCAGTCGCTGGGCGACGGCATCCTCGATGCCGCCCTGCTGGCGCGCTATGAAGGCGCGATGCGCCCCGAGCCGCTGCGCTGGGCCGACTGGACCACCGGCCAGCTCGACAAGATCCACTGCGGCCTGGCCGCCATCGATGCCAAGGCCGACAGCCTGGGCGAGCGCGTCGACATCGGCACCATCACGATGGGCTGCGTATTGGGGTATCTGGACCTTCGCTTCGATCATCTCGGCTGGCGCCAGCAGCACGCCAAGGCCGCCGCCTGGTTTGCGCGTTTCAATGCGCGGGCGGCCATGCAGGCCACCCTGCCCAAAGCCTGATTTTTTCACGGAGTCATTTCATGGATGTCAAAGCTGCCGTTTCCTACGAACCCGGCAAGCCCCTCGTCATCGAGACCGTTCAGCTGGCCGGCCCGAAGTTCGGCGAAGTCCTGGTCGAGATCAAGGCCACCGGGATCTGCCACACCGACGAGTTCACGCGCTCGGGCGCCGATCCCGAAGGGCTGTTCCCGGCCATCTTCGGCCATGAGGGGGCGGGGGTGGTGGTCGACGTCGGACCCGGGGTCACCACCCTGAAGAAGGGCGACCATGTCATCCCGCTGTACACGCCCGAGTGCCGGCAGTGCAAAGCCTGCCTGTCGCGCAAGACCAACCTGTGCACGGCGATCCGCGCGACCCAGGGCAAGGGCCTGATGCCCGATGGCACCAGCCGGTTCTCGATCGGCGGCAAGCCCATCCACCACTACATGGGCTGCTCGACCTTCGCCAACTTCACGGTGATGCCCGAGATCGCGCTGGCCAAAATCCGCGAAGACGCGCCCTTCGAGAAGGTCTGCTACATCGGCTGCGGCGTGACCACCGGCATCGGCGCGGTCATCAACACCGCCAAGGTCGAACCCGGCGCCAATGTCGTGGTGTTCGGGCTGGGCGGCATCGGCCTGAACGTGATCCAGGGCGCCCGCCTGGTTGGCGCCAACATGATCATCGGCGTGGACATCAACCCGGCGCGCCGCGAGATGGCACAGAAGTTCGGCATGACGCACTTTGTCAACCCCAAGGAAGTGGGTGATGTTGTCGCGCACCTGATCGAGATCACCGGGGGCGGCGCCGATTACAGTTTCGAATGCGTCGGCAATGTCGAGCTGATGCGCCAGGCGCTGGAGTGCTGCCATCGCGGCTGGGGCGTGTCGGTGATCATCGGGGTGGCGGGCGCGGGCCAGGAGATCAAGACCCGGCCGTTCCAGCTGGTCACCGGGCGCACCTGGAAGGGCACGGCCTTCGGCGGCGCGCGCGGGCGCACCGACGTGCCCAAGATCGTCGACTGGTACATGGACGGCAAGATCAACATCGACGACCTGATCACTCACGTCATGCCCCTGCAGGACATCAATCGTGCCTTCGATCTCATGCACACCGGCGAATCGATCCGCAGCGTGGTCACCTTCTGACGCGCCGCTGAGCGCAGCGCCATGCGGGCGGTGATCGCCCGCGTCGGGCGGCTGTGGTCGGGCTGCCGATCGCCCTGTTGCTGCTGGCGCTGGCGCTGCCTGCCGCCGCCCAGGAGAAACGCGATCGGCGGCCGCCCCGGTTCTGCGCGGCGGTGTCGATGTCACCCGTCCGCCGGCCACGGCGGCGCCCGGCGCGGGCGGATCCGGCACACCGGGCAATGGGCAGTCGGCCAGCCGTGCCCTCGGGCGCTGCCAGCTGCTGTTGCGCAATGTGCTGCAGGCCTGGCAGCTCACACCGGACAATGTCGCGCAGTGCCACCGGTTCAAGGCCGAGGCGCAAGGCGGCGGCGCGCGGCCGGGTCGTGCTGGGCGACCGCGCAGCAGGCGATCGCCCTGCTCGAGCAGGCGTATTCCCTCTATCTCCAAGCCGATCGGCAACGACATTCGCCCTCGTCCGGGAGCCTCAACAAGCAGGCCCTGGCTCTGACCCGACAGGCGCGTCCGCTGGTCGAGCAGATCGGCGGGTGCGCCAACGGGCTCCCGCCCGAAGAGTTCCACGCCAGCCCGGTGGTTCCGACCCGGCCGGTGACGCCCGTGCGGCCGCCCGTCCGGATACCGGGCAATCCGGTCGACATGCCGGTCCGACCGATCCCGGCGACTCCCGGGATTCCGCGCCTGCCGGCGGGCGTGCGCGGACAGCCCTGCCCGGAGTTCGTCTATAGCGTGATGCCGCTGCCGCGCAACGGCGCGGTGCCGACCTGGCGCGACCGGCTTTGCCACTACGTGGCCCGCGGCTCCGAGATGGCGCTGATGTGCCAGTTGGAGTGGAACGAACAAACTGGCCGGTGCGAGTTCTCGGATCCCGGTTCCCGCGACACTCCCGAGCGTCCCGGGCCCCGCACCCCACGCCCGCAGGCACCCGAAGGGGACTATTGGGCAGGGGTACGCGCCGGGCTGGTCGATTGCTCCGTGGGGGTCCAGACACTGGCTGAAGCGTTTGCCGCGATGGCCCGCGGCGATTTCGTCGCCGCGGCCCGCCAGCTGCACATGGACGGCGACCACGCGGCGCTCAGGGCGCTCTGGAAAGACATCTCGGAAACCCCCGTGCTCGACACCCGGGGCCGGCGTCTGACCGACTTCGAGATCGGCCGGCGCCAGGCGGCGCGCCTGTGCCTGTACGCGATGGTGCCCGCGGCTCAGAATTGCGTGTTGCGCGGCACCGCGTGCGCGGCGCGCGCGGCGAGCACCAGCTGCGGCCCGCTGCTGGGCCGGCTGACCCAGTTGCGCGGTCCCTTCGGCAAGCTGCCCTTCGGGCGTACGCCGCGCCCACCGGGCCAGCGCGGCCTGCTGCCGCAGGACCATCAGTTCCTCAGCGGGCTGGCGGTCTCCGACAACCTGATCATCATCTTGCGCGATTCCAATGCGGCGGCGATCCGCTGGATCGGGCGGCCCGGCTTCGCGCCGAAGCCCCAGTTCCTGAAGGCCAAGACGCTCAAGGACAGCGACCTCGCCCACCTGCCGCCGGCGCGCCGCGCCGAGTACGCGGGGCTGGTGTCGGCCAAGGACATGACGCTGGGCGAAATCGAGCACATCCGGCAGGCGGGCTTCGAGATCGGCAGCGCGCAGGAGCAGTACGTGATCCGTTCGGCCAACGGCACGCGCTACTTCAGCGATGCCGACCTGCACGGCATCTATCACGCCGACGGCACGCCGGCCTGGACCAACAGCCTGGCCAGCAAGATCAACTGCGGCATGCGCGGGCGGATGGTGCAGCACCCTCCGCACGATCAGTGGGCTCAGCGCAATATGCCCGAGGTGGCCGGCAGCAATGCCGGCCCGCAGGTCGGCGACGGCAAGTCGCTGACCGCCCTGCTGCCCGACGGGCGCGCCTTGTCGATCGAGACATTGGGCGAGATGAAGTCGCTGTACCGGGCGATCGGCGTGGATTTCAACGCGCTGTATCCGGGGCACTGAGGGGCACTGAGGGGCACGGCGCGAGACGCGTGCGCCAGGCATGCTCGCTATACTCGCGGGCCAAGCACACGCAGCGGCCGGGCCCGGCTCCCGGCGGCGGCCGGCGGCGATTCGAACCCAGGAGCCGGTGCCCGCGCACCTCATTCCCGATGGCCCATCCCGATACCTTGCCGGCATTGCTGGCAGCGCCCTCCGATCCCCTGCGGGCCGCATTCCATGACCGCGATCGCGCGGTGTCCTATGCCGAGCTCACCAGCGAGAGCGCGCGGCTTGCCGGCGCGCTGCGCGAGCTGGGCGTGGGCCCCGGCGACCGGGTCGGAGTCTGGTTGCCCAACGTCACCGCCTGGCTCGGGGCCTTTTTTGCCTGTGCGCGCCTGGGGGCGATTGCGGTGGCGGTCAATACCCGCTTCCGATCGGCCGAACTGGCCGACATCGTCGGACGCTCGGGGCTGAAGGTGCTGTTCGTCTGGCCGTCGTTCGAGAAGGCCGATTTCGTCGGCGTGCTGGCGGGATGCCCGGCCTCGTCGCTGGCGGCTCTGTCCGCGGTGATTGCCTATGATGAGGGCGAGCCGGGTGCCCGGATGTCGGCGCTCGCCGCCGTGCTGCCGGCGCATGTCGGGCTGCACCGTTACGCCGCCTGCCTCGATCGCGCGCCGCTGGCCGACAACGCGGCCGCACCGGGCGCCGGCTGCGCGATATTCACCACCTCGGGCACCACCAAGGCGCCCAAGTTCGTGCTGCACGACCAGCGCACCCTGGTCGCTCACGCCTTCGATGTGGTGTCCGGCTACGACATCGACGAGCATGCCTCGATGCTGCTCGCGCCGCCCTTGTGCGGTGTGTTCGGCGTCGCCAATGCGCTGGCCATGCTCGCGGCCGCGCGGCCGTTCGCCATGATGCCCGCCTGGGACGCTCGGCTCGCCGCCGAACTGATCGAGCGTCACCAGGTCACGCACATGAACGCCACCGATGAGGCCGTCGCGCAACTGCTCGACCTGACGCAGCGCACGCCGGCCTATCCCACGCTGCGCTTCGTGGGCTACGCCGCTTTCAATCCGGCGATGGCCGACATGGTCGAACGCGCCCAGGCGCGGGGACTGACGCTGGTCGGCCTGTATGGCATCAGCGAAATTCAGGCGCTGTTCTCACGCCAGCCCGAAACCGCCACGCTGCAGGAGCGCCGCCTGGGGGGCGGGCGGCCGGTCAGTGCGCTGGCCCGGGTGCGGGCCCGCGATCCCGACACCGGGCAGGTGCTGGCCCACGGGCAGTCGGGCGAACTGGAGTTCCTGGCGCCGTCCTCGCGCATGGTCGAATACTTCGGCGATCCGCAGGCCACCGCGCAAGCGCTGCTCGAGGGCGGCTGGTACCGCTCCGGCGACCTCGGCTACACCCTGGAGGACGGGCGCTTCGTGTTCCTGACACGAATGGGCGATTCGCTGCGGCTGGGCGGATTCCTGGTGAGCCCGGCCGAGATCGAAGAATGCGCGCAGCAGTTCGAGGGGATCGACGGCTGCCAGGTCGTCGGGGTCAAGACAGGGGGGGCATTGCGGCCGCTGGCCTTTGTCACCCTCGAGCCCGGCGCGCGTCTCGACGAGGCCGGCCTGATCGCGCACATTGCCGCGCGGCTGGCCCGCTACAAGGTGCCGGTGCGCGTCTTCGCGATCGATGCTTTTCCCGTCACCGAAGGCACCAACGCAACCAAGATCCAGAAACACCGGCTGCGCGACCTGGCGCAAGAGCGCCTGGATGCCGGCGCGGCCTGACCCAAGGAGTTATCGCATGAATTCGATCGAAACCATCGAAGCGCGGCTGGCAGGACTGTTCTCGTCGCTGATCGGCCTGAAGCTCACCGAAGCCCAGCCCGATCGGGTGGTGGCGCAGATGCTGGTTCGGCCCGATCTGTGCACCGCCGGCGGCATCCTGCACGGCGGCGCGATCATGGCCTTTGCCGACACCCTCGGCGCGGTCGGCACGGTCCTGAACATGCCGGCTGACGCGGGCACCGCCACCATCGAATCGAAGACCAACTTCTTTCGGCCCGCACTGACCGGTACCACCGTCACCGGCACCACCACGCCGGTGAACCGGGGCAAGCGCACCCAGACCTGGGAAACCCGCATCACCACCGAAGACGGCAAGCTGGTCGCCCTGGTCACCCAGACCCAGATGGTGTTCTGAGCCGGTGATCATGGCCGGCCGGCGCGCGATGGGGCGGAGGCCGCCCCCGATCCCGGCCTAGCGCGGGGTGATCGCGCTGTTCAGCACGCCCCAGAGCGGTTTGCTGGCCGGCACCATGTCGTCCTTGTAGTACCACCAGAACCAGCCGCCGATGAAGTTGGGCACGTTCACCTGCGTGCCGTAGTAGCGGTTGATGAATTCGGTCTTGCGTGCGGCGTTCTGGGTGCCGACTTCGCCGAAGCCCAGCTTCGAATTCGGGAACATCGTGGCCAGGCGCTGAAAGACTGACTGCCAGTCAGGCTGCAGGCCGTTGCAGTCGTCTTCGTAGTAGCTCACCAGCACGTAGTCCAGGCCCGTCTTCATGCGCGCCGGCACGTTGGCCTGGGCCCAGGTGAACATCTCGTTGGCTGCCCGTTCGAAGCAGCCGGCGTTGTAGTACAGCGTGAGCGCGGTGGTTCGCGACTGGCCGCGCGCCAGGTCGTACGCCCCTGACATCTTCGCGACCACGTCCTGGGTCGAACCCAGCCATTCGCCGTTGATCTCGTTGCCGACCTCCCAGATGTCGACCACGTCACCCAGCGTGGCCAGGTATTGCGAGGTGCGGTCCAGGTAGCCCTGCACCGAGATCGCGCTGACCGCCGAGGAATCCAGGATCTCCCCCATGACGTGGCTGACCGTCTTGATCTGGACAGTCGCATTGCGATAGCTCTGCGCGGCCACGCCTTCGTCGAACACGATGCGGGTCGTCGGCTTGCGGGCCAGCGACTGCAGCGATTGCACGATGGCGCTCAGGTTGGAGACATCGTCGATCGTCACGCCGTAGACCGTGGCGCTGGTGGGGGACGGGGCCGGCGCGGGGGTCGGCGCAGGCGTTGGCGCAGGCGTCGGCGCAGGCGTCGGCGCAGGAGTCGGTGCGGGAGTTGGCGCAGGCGTCGGTGCAGGAGTCGGTGCAGGCGTCGGTGCAGGCGTCGGCGCAGGAGTCGGCGCAGGAGTCGGCGCAGGAGTCGGCGCAGGTGTCGGCGCAGGTGTCGGCGCAGGTGTCGGCGCGGGAGCAGGTGCGGGAGCAGGTGCGGGAGCAGGTGTCGGTACTCCCGCCACCGGCGGTGCCGCGGCATCTCCGCCGCCGCCGCAGGCGATCAGCACCAGGGGCAGGCACAGGGCCGCGCCGAGGCGGGCGGACCAGCGCCGCGGGCCGGGCGCGCCCGGTTTGAGGGGGGGCGTCATGCTGTTCATCCCCTCATGATCACGTATCCCGCTCGCGGCGCGCAGGCAATCAGTCACCAAAACGCGCTGGAAATCGGCAGCAGGCGCGCCAATCGGGTGCGCCACAGGGGAGCGCGACAGCCCGCGGGAGCGCTACACCCCGGTCGGCTTGGCCAGCACTTCCATGCGGTCGATCGACTTGACCGGCAGCTCGCGCACGTCACCGCCTTTGAGCACACGCAGCTTCACTTCGGTGCCAGCCGGCCCGAGCTTCCAGAGCCGGCGATAGAAGTCGGCCTGGTCGGCGACCTTTTCTCCGCCAACCCCCATGATGATGTCGCCCGGATCGACACCGGCCTGGTCGGCGGGACCGCTCTTGGAGACCCGAACCACCATCAGGTGGCCTCTGACGACCTCGGTGGTCAGGCCCAGCCAGGGCTGGACCGGCGACGAGCGCCGGCCGTGGGCCAGCAGGTCGCCCAGGATGGGTTTGAGCAGGTTGACCGGTACGAACAGGTTGCCCGGCACTCCCTGCCGGTCGCCCGCGGCGTCATTGACGATCAGCGACCCGATGCCCACGAGCCGGCCGTCTTCGGCGATCAGGGCCGCACCGCTCCAGTTGTTGACCGGCGGAAAGGTGAAGATGGGCCGTTCGAGCAGGTACTCCCAGCTGCCGGCAAAGGGCTTGCGCGAGACGACCAGCAGCTCGGTGGCTTCGTCTTCGCCCTGGCCGACGGTGAGGACCTTCTGGCGTTCGGCGACGCGATCGGAATCGCCGAGCTCGATGCGCTTGCCATCCATGGGCAGCGCGGTGCGCACCAGCCCGAAGCCGCTGGTGTGGTCGTATCCCGCCACGGTGCCCGGCACTTTTCGCCCCGAAGCGGTGGTCACTTCGACCGATTCCACTTCCAGCAGCAGGTACCCGATGGTGAGCACCAGCCGCTCGTCGATGATCACCCCCGAGCCGCTGCGCCGCGCGCCCAGCGAGCTGGCGCTGGTGGCGCCGTCGAGGGCCCGCGCCTCGACCTTGACCACCGAGGCCACAGGCTCCCGGCGCCTGGCGGTCTCGGCCGGCGACAGAGGCGGTGACGCGGATGCCGGCGCAGTCGGCGGCGTTTGAGCCTGGCCGGGTGCCGCGGCGAGGGCAGCCAGGCACACGATGAGAGACAGCACCCACGGACGCATCTCGACCTCCCGGCGCGGCGATATGGCGATGCGATCGATCTTGCGCCGGCCGCGCAGGGGCCGTACGCAAAGACCCTTGACGATCGAGGGGATCGCACCGAATCGGGGCTCATTGTCAACGATTTCCCCACCGCGGACCTGCTGATTGCGCCTGCCGAAATGCTGTTGCGTTGCAACATCCAGGGTCCGGGATAACGAAGTCTTGTATAAGACCATTTGACCCCCATGGGGCAAACCCTTAAAATCTCAAGTCTTGCCTGCTGTGAGGCGGCATGCTGTCTTCGACTTTGTCGGCCCGGTGGTTCAAGCAGCCAGGTTGGCGAGAATCACCCCGCAGGTTTGACGGTATGTTCGCAGCAGTGGGTTTGCAGGCCATTTCGATCGTCGTGCTCGGTGTGTTGACCGGCGTGGTGTTCGACTGGCCGAGCGCGAAGTTCTTCGTGCTTGGCGGATTGGCGGCGATAGTCCCGAATGCCTTGTTTGCCCTGCGTCTGGCGATGCACAGGGGGCGCTCCCCGGAGTCATATCCGGTGATCTTCTTCCTGGGCGAGTTCGCCAAGATCGGTCTGACGATAGGGTTGTTGGCCTGGATAGTGCACGCGGTGCCGGATCTTCAGTGGCTCCCGCTGGTGCTTGGACTGATCGTCGCCCTGAAGGCGCCGCTGTTCGCAATGCTCATCGCCAAAGATGCGCCGCGCGACTGGCCGCCAAACGCAGCAAGCGCAAGAACCGACGTCGAAACTGGACACTGAACGAAGCACTGACTGCAAGCCATGGCCGCCGACGCTCACGCACCGACTCCCTCCGAATACATCGTTCATCACCTCACCCATTTCAACGGAACGGGCGAGGCGCAAAAGTCGATCATCGACTTTTCCGTGGTCAACTGGGACACCGTTTTCTTTTCGGTGCTGATGGCGTCCATCGCGGCTTTCCTGATGCTGCGTGCCGCCAAGTCCATCGGCAGTGGCGTGCCCGGCCGTTTTGCCGGCTTCTTCGAGTCGCTCGTCGAGTTCGTGCACGAGCAGGCCCGTTCCATCGTCAAGGGCGATCTCACCTATATCGCCCCGCTGGCGTTCTGCTCGTTCCTCTGGATCGTGCTGATGAACGCCATGGACTTCCTGCCGCTCGATCTGCTGCCCAAGCTGTGGGAGCTCTATTACTCGGCCACCGGCCGCGATCCCCACCACGCCTACCTGCGGGTCGTCCCGACGGCGGATCTCAACGGCACGCTGTCGCTGGCCATCGTCATCCTGTTCTCGACCATCTATTACGGCATCAAGATCAAGCACCCTGGCGGCTTCGTCCACGAGCTGTTCTCCGCGCCGTTCGGCAGCGGCATCGCCCTGGCTCCGTTCAACTTCCTGCTGCAGCTGATCGAATACGCCGCGCGCTGCGTGTCGCTGGGCATGCGGCTGTTCGGCAACATGTTCGCCGGCGAGCTGGTGTTCATGCTGATCGCGCTGCTGGGCGCCACCGCCACTGCCTGGGGCTTCGGGCTGCACTTCCTGCTCGGCCTTGGCTGGTCGATCTTCCACATCCTGATCGTCGTTCTGCAGGGCTTCATCTTCATGATGCTCACGCTGGTGTACCTCGGCCAAGCGCACGAAGGGCACTGACGATCCCGGATACTGCCGTCCTTTCAAGTTTTTCGCCTTTTCAACCTTCCTAGTTTCAGACGTTTTCAACAAGGAGTCATCATGACCAACGTTGCTCTGGTTGCCATCGCTTGCGGTCTCATCATCGGTCTGGGCGCGCTCGGCGCGTGCGTCGGTATCGGCATGATGGGCGGTAAGTACATCGAAGGCGCCGCCCGCCAGCCCGAACTGATGGACAAGCTGCAAACCAAAATGTTCCTGCTCGCCGGCCTGATCGACGCCGCGTTCCTGATCGGTGTCGGTATCGCGATGATGTTCGCGTTCGCCAACCCGTTCAAAGGCTGAGCCGGGCGAGTCCCCCTCGACTTCTCCAGTAAAGGAAGTCACTCGTGAACATCAATGCGACATTGTTCGTCCAGATCGCCGTTTTCGTGGCGCTCTGGTGGTTTACCGCGAAGTTCGTCTGGCCGCCGATCGTCAAGTCCCTCGATGAGCGCAGCAAGCGCATCGCCGATGGCCTGGCGGCAGCCGACAAAGCCAAGGCCGATCTGGCCTCGGCCGAACGCCGGGTGGCCGACGAACTGAAGAAGGCCCGCGATGGCGCGGCCGAAGTCCGTTCGGGCGCCGAGCGCCAGGCCGGGCAGCTGCTCGAAGAGGCCCGTGCGCAAGCCAGCCAAATCGTCGCCGCCGCCAAGAAGGCTGCCGAAGAAGAAGCATCCCTGGCCGCCCAGCGCGCCAAGGAACAGTTGCGTGACCAGGTCGCCCAACTCGCAGTCGCCGGTGCCGAGCGCATCCTGCGCCGCGAGATCGATGCGAACCGCCACGCCGAGCTTCTGGGCAACCTGAAGAACGAACTGCGCTAGGAAAGCGACATGGCTGAGTCACTCACCATCGCCCGCCCCTACGCGGAGGCCGTCTTCAAGCTGGCCCGCGACAGCGGCTCGCTGCCCTCGTGGTCCGACGCGCTTGCGCGTCTGTCCGCGATCGCCGGCAACGAAACCGCCCGCGACCTGCTGGGCAACCCCCGGCTGACCACCGCCCAGGTGTCCAAGCTGGTGTCCGATGCCTCCGGTCAGCTCGACCAGCAGCAGCTGAACTTCGTTCAGGTGCTGGCGGAAAACGAGCGGCTGGCGGTGCTGCCCGAAATCGCCCAGCACTTCGAAGTGCTGCGCAGCGGCTTCGAGAACGTGGTCGACGCCCGCGTGACGTCGGCGTTCCCGCTGTCCGAGGCACAGGTGGCCGACATCGTCGGCACCCTGCAGGCGAAGTACGGACGTGCGGTGAAGGTGACGGTGTCGGTCGACGCCGAGCTTATCGGTGGGGTCTCGGTCCAGGTGGGCGACGAGGTCATGGATGCGTCGGTGCGCGGCAAGCTCGCGCAGCTGGCGGGCGTGCTCAAGGCATAACGCGGCGGATTTTCCGACGCGTCGAAAGTAATCAGGAGAGTCTCATGCAGCTCAATCCGGCTGAGATCAGCGAACTGCTCAAGAGCAAGATCCAGAATCTGCAGGTGTCGGCTGACACCCGCAATCAGGGCACCGTCGTGTCCGTCACCGACGGCATCTGCCGCGTCCACGGCTTGTCCGATGTGATGCAGGGCGAGATGATCGAATTCCCCGGCAACACCTTCGGCCTCGCGCTGAACCTCGAGCGCGACTCGGTGGGCGCGGTGGTGCTTGGCGAATACGAGCACATCTCCGAAGGCGACGTCGTCAAGGCGACCGGCCGCATTCTCGACGTGCCGGTCGGTCCCGAGCTGCTCGGGCGAGTGGTCAATTCGCTGGGCCAGCCGATCGACGGCAAGGGCCCGATCAACGCGAAGATGACCGACGTGATCGAAAAGGTCGCGCCCGGCGTGATCGCGCGCCAGTCGGTGTCGCAGCCGGTCCAGACCGGTCTGAAGGCGATCGACGCGATGGTGCCGGTGGGTCGCGGTCAGCGCGAACTGATCATCGGCGACCGCCAGACCGGCAAGACCGCGGTGGCGATCGACACGATCATCAACCAGAAGGGCAAGGGCGTTTACTGCGTCTACGTCGCGATCGGCCAGAAGGCCTCCACCGTCGCCAACGTCGTGCGCAAGCTCGAAGAGAACGGCGCGATGGCCTACACCATCGTCGTCGCCGCCACCGCTTCCGAGTCAGCCGCGATGCAGTACATCGCCGCCTACTCCGGCTGCACGATGGGCGAGTACTTCCGCGACCGCGGCGAAGACGCCCTGATCGTCTATGACGACCTGTCCAAGCAGGCCGTGGCCTACCGCCAGGTCTCGCTGCTGCTGCGCCGCCCGCCGGGCCGCGAAGCCTACCCCGGCGACGTGTTCTATCTGCACTCGCGCCTGCTCGAGCGCGCCGCCCGCGTGAACGCCGACTACGTCGAGAAGTTCACCAAAGGCGAAGTCAAGGGCAAGACCGGTTCGCTGACGGCCCTGCCGATCATCGAAACGCAGGCCGGCGACGTGTCCGCGTTCGTGCCGACCAACGTGATCTCGATCACCGACGGCCAGATCTTCCTCGAGACCGACCTGTTCAACGCCGGTATCCGTCCCGCCATCAACGCCGGTATCTCGGTGTCGCGGGTGGGTGGTGCGGCGCAGACCGACATCATCAAGAAGCTGGGCGGCGGTGTGCGTCTGGCGCTGGCCCAGTACCGCGAGCTGGCTGCGTTCGCGCAGTTCGCCTCCGACCTGGACGAGGCCACCCGCAAGCAGCTCGATCGCGGCCGCCTGGTGACCGAACTCATGAAGCAGCCCCAGTACCAGCCGCTGCAGGTCTGGGAAATGGCGCTGACCCTGTTCGGCATCAACGGCGGTTACTTCGACGACATCGAAGTGCCCAAGGCGCTGGCCGCTGAAAAGGCACTGCGCGAGCACGCCAAAGCCAAGTACGCCAGCCTGGTCGAGACGATCGAGCGCGACAAGAAATACCCGAAGGAAGTCGAAGCGCAGCTCCACGAACTGCTCAAAGACTTCAAGAAGAGCGGCGCGTACTGATTCGCGCCCGCGCTGGCGGTGCCCCGTATCCACGGGGCGCTCCGATCCACGGCGCCTGACAAGGAACCGAGATGCCCGGAAGCAAAGAGATCCGGACCAAGATCAAGAGCGTGCAAAACACGCGCAAGATCACCAAGGCGATGGAGATGGTCGCCGCGTCCAAGATGCGAAAGGCCCAGGAGCGCATGCGCAAAGCGCGCCCCTATGCCGACAAGATCCGCAATATCGCGGCCCATCTGGCGACGGCGAATCCCGAATACCGTCACCCCTTCCTGGTCAATCACGATTCGGTGAAGGCCGCGGGGTTCATCGTCGTCACGGCCGACAAGGGCCTGTGCGGCGGCTTGAACACCAACGTCCTGCGGGCGTTCACCACCAAGCTGCGCGAGCTGACCAATGCCGGCGAGACCGTCATCACCAGCGCGATCGGCAACAAGGGCTTCGGCTTCCTGAACCGCATCGGCGCCAAGGTGGTGTCGCATGCGGTGCAGATGGGCGACACCCCGCACCTCGAAAAACTGATCGGTCCGGTCAAGGTCCAGCTCGACGCGTACACGCGCGGCGAGATCGACCAGGTCTTCATCTGCTACACCCGTTTCATCAACACGATGAAGCAGGAGCCGGTGATCGAGCAGCTGCTGCCCCTGACGGCCGATCGCCTGCAGGGCGAAACATCGGCCGAATACTCGTGGGACTACCTCTACGAGCCGGACGCGCAGGCGGTGCTCGACGAGCTTCTGGTTCGTTACATCGAGTCGCTGGTGTATCAGGCGGTCGCCGAAAACATGGCCAGCGAGCAGAGCGCTCGCATGGTCGCGATGAAGGCGGCGTCCGACAACGCCAAGAAGGTCATCGAAGACCTGCAACTCACCTACAACAAGGCTCGTCAGGCCGCGATCACGAAAGAACTTTCGGAGATCGTGGCGGGCGCGGCGGCGGTTTGAGGCTGAACGCGACGCGCATTCCAGCGCCAGCGGGCAGCGAGAAATTAAGAGACTGAGGAAACGGACATGGCACAAGGGCATATCGTTCAGTGCATCGGCGCGGTGGTCGACATTCAATTCCCGCGCGACAGCATGCCGAGGGTGTACGACGCGCTCGTACTCGGCGATGCCGGCGACTCGCTGGCCGAGAAGGGCTTGACCTTCGAAGTGCAGCAGCAGCTGGGCGACGGCGTGGTCCGCACCATCGCCATGGGCTCGTCCGACGGTCTGCGTCGCGGCATGCCCGTCGATGGCACCGGCAAGGGCATCGAAGTGCCGGTCGGCACCGCCACGCTGGGCCGCATCATGGACGTGCTGGGTCGGCCCATCGACGACGCCGGCCCGATCGCCACCGAAGACCGTCGCGCCATCCACCAGCCGGCGCCCAAGTTCGACGAGCTGTCGCCGTCGGTCGAACTGCTGCCCACCGGCATCAAGGTGATCGACCTGATCTGCCCGTTCGCCAAGGGCGGCAAGGTCGGCCTGTTCGGCGGCGCCGGTGTCGGCAAGACCGTGAACATGATGGAGCTGATCAACAACATCGCCAAGAGCTACGGCGGCTACTCGGTGTTTGCCGGTGTGGGCGAGCGCACTCGCGAGGGCAACGACTTCTACCACGAGATGGAAGAGTCGAACGTGCTCGACAAGGTGGCGATGGTGTTCGGCCAGATGAACGAGCCCCCGGGCAACCGCCTGCGCGTGGCGCTGACCGGCCTGACCATGGCCGAGAAGTTCCGCGACGAAGGCCGCGACATCCTACTGTTCGTCGACAACATCTACCGTTACACGCTGGCCGGTACCGAAGTCTCGGCGCTGCTGGGCCGGATGCCTTCCGCGGTGGGCTACCAGCCTACCCTGGCCGAAGAAATGGGCCGCCTGCAAGAGCGCATCACCTCCACCAAGGTCGGTTCGATCACCTCGATCCAGGCCGTGTACGTGCCCGCCGACGACTTGACCGACCCGTCGCCCGCCACCACCTTCGCCCACCTGGACGCCACCGTGGTGCTGTCGCGCGACATCGCCTCGCTGGGCATCTACCCGGCCGTGGACCCGCTCGACTCGACCTCGCGCCAGCTCGACCCGAACGTGATCGGCGAAGAGCACTACAACACCACGCGCGCGGTGCAGACCACGCTGCAGCGCTACAAGGAACTGCGCGACATCATCGCGATTCTGGGCATGGACGAGCTCTCGCCGGAAGACAAGCTGGCGGTGGCCCGTGCGCGCAAGATCCAGCGCTTCCTGTCGCAGCCGTTCAACGTGGCCGAGATCTTCACCGGTTCGCCCGGCAAGATCGTGCCCCTGAAAGAAACCATCCGTGGTTTCAAGATGATCGTCGAAGGCGAATGCGATGCCTTGCCCGAGCAGGCCTTCTACATGGTCGGCACGATCGACGAGGCCTTCGAAAAGGCCAAGACCCTGTAATACGCATCCGCGGACGCGCGCTGGTCGCGCGTCGCAGGTGCGGACCGGTGTCGCCACCGGTCTTCGCTAGGACACATCATGGCCCACACGATTCACGTCGACGTCGTCAGTGCCGAAGCCTCGATCTTCGAGGGTGAGGCCGAGTTCGTCGCCCTGCCCGGCGAGGCCGGCGAGCTGGGCATCTATCCGCAGCACACGCCGCTGATCACCCGCATCCGCCCGGGTGCGGTGCGCATCAAGGTGGCCGGCTCCAACGAAGAAGAGTTCGTCTTCGTCGCCGGCGGCATTCTTGAAGTGCAGCCCAACCGGGTGACCGTGCTGGCCGATACCGCCATCCGCGGTCACGACCTGGACGAAGCCAAAGCCGAAGGCGCCCGCAAGGCGGCCGAAGAGGCAATGGCCAACGCCAAGACCGATATCGACTTCGCCCGTGCCCAGAGCGAGTTCGCGGTCATGGCGGCGCAGATCGCGGCGATTCGCAAGTTGCGGACCAAGCGCTGAACCGCTTCGGCCCGGCACGCCGTTTCGACAGCGGCGCGCACTGAGGCGCACGAACAAAAGCCCGCGCGAGCGGGCTTTTTTCTTTCGGCATCGGCCGACGCGGCGATCCGGATCTACAGCCCGGCGCAGATCCCGTCAGCCCTGGGGTCGGTTGCGCCCTCGATCACGCCACTGGGGTGAACCTTCACCGCACCGGCGTGACCCATCATGTCGTCGTAGTCGCCGACCAGCTGCACGTCATGGCCCGCCGCACGCAACGCCCCGACCAGTGCCGGGTCGAAACGCGACTCCAGCTTGAGATTGGTCGAATCATCGCCCCAGGTGCGCCCCAGCAGCCAGCGCGGTGCGCTGATGGCCGCCTGAAGATTCTGGCCGAACAGCGCATGACGGGTGAACACGGCCGCCTGGGTCTGCGGCTGACCTTCGCCCCCCATGGTCCCATACGCCAGAACCGCGCCCGACTTCAGACGCGCCAGAGCAGGATTCAAGGTGTGGAAGGGCTGGCGCCCCGGGACCAGCACGTTGGGACCCGGCGCCAGCGTGAAACTCGATCCGCGGTTCTGCCAGTTCACGCCGGATTCCGTCAGCACGATGCCGCTGCCGAACTCCCAGTAGATGCTCTGGATGTAGCTGACCACCCGACCTTGCGCGTCTGCCGCGCCCATCCAGATGGTGTCGCCCGGCAGCGCGGTCTGCGGCCATGGTGCAGCTCGTGCGGGATCGATCCGTGCGGCCTGCCGATCCAGCGATGCGTCGGCCAGAAAGACCAGCGGATCGCTGCCTCGGGCGGCCATCGCTTCGGGATCGCCGACGTGGGCATTGCGCCACAAGAAGGCCCGCTTGGTCGATTCCACCAGGCCGTGCAGATGGGCGAACCCGTCGCCCTGCGTCACGCCCAGACGGTCGAACACCCCCAGGATGGCCAGCGACGCGACCCCCTGTGTGGGCGGCGGCTGGTTGTATACCCGTCCGGCCGACAGATCGACCGACAAAGCGGCCACGCGCTGAGCGCGGTAGCCTTGGAGATCGGCCAGTCGCAGCGGGCTGCCGACGGATTCGAGATCGGCGGCCAGGCTGCGGGCCAGCTCGCCGCGATAGAAGTCGTCCAGGCCGGCGCGGCCCAGCTGTTCGAGCGTCACGGCCAGCCGGGGCTGGCTCAGGGTGTCGTGCAAGGCGGGAAGACCGCGCGGCGCGAATGTTTCGGCAAACCCGCTGACCTCGGCGAGTTCTCCCCACTTGGCGGCCGTCAAGGCCACCTGCGAACGGGTGACCGGCACGCCGGCGATCGCGTGATCCCGGGCCTCGGCCAGCAGGCGCGACAGCGGCAGCGCGGCGCCCCACGGGGCGGCCACGGCCAGCGCCTCGGCCCAACCGCCGACGGCCCCGGCGACCGTCAGGGCGGCGCGGGGGCCGCGCGTCGGAATGACCGATTCACCGTGGTCCGTGTAGTACCCCGGCGAGGCGAGCCCCGCGGCCGATCCGCAGGCGCGCACCGCCACCGGCTCGCGACCCGGTTCGGCAATCAGCCAGAAGCCGTCGCCGCCGATGCTGTTCATGTGGGGATAGACCACCGCGATCGCCGCCGCCGCAGCCACCATCGCTTCGACCGCGTTGCCGCCGTCGCGCAGGACGTTCGCGCCGGCTTGCGCCGCGAGGTGATGGGGGGCGGATACCATGCCGCCGCGGCAGGTCAGGCTGTGGAGCATCGCAAACTCGTCAGGCGTGAAAGGGAGGCGCCATCCTACCTGCAGCAGCGCCCGCGGCCAGCGCTATTTCTCGACGAACGCGCGTTCGATCACGTAGTCGCCCGGCACACCGCGCTGAGCCGATGCCACGAAGCCGCGCGCATCGAGCAGGGCACAGGTGTCGGCCAGCATGCTCGGACTGCCGCACAGCATCACGCGATCCGAGTCGGGCGACAGGGGCGGCAGACCGATGTCGGACGCCAGACTCCCGCTTTCGATGATCTGGGTGATCCGGCCACGGTTCACGTAGGGCTCGCGAGTGACGGTCGGGTAATAGATCAGCTTTGCGCGGGCCACGTCGCCAAAATACTCGTTGTTGGGCAGTTCGCCGCGAATGTAGTCGGAATACGCCAGCTCGCTGACATGCCGCACGCCGTGCACCAGCACGACCTTGTCGAAGCGCTCGTACACCTCGGGGTCCTTGATGATGCTCATGAAGGGGGCCAGGCCGGTGCCCGTGCCGAGCAGATACAGATGGCGTCCCGGCCTGAGGTCATCGACGACCAGGGTTCCGGTGGGCTTGCGGCTGACGAGTATCGAATCGCCAGGCCGCAGGTGCTGCAGCCGCGAGGTGAGCGGTCCGTTCTGGACCTTGATGCTCAGGAACTCCAGGTGCTCTTCGTGATTGGCGCTGGCGATGCTGTAGGCGCGCATCAGCGGCTTGCCGTCCACCGGCAGACCGACCATGACGAAGTGGCCGTTCTCGAAGCGCAGCGCGGGATCGCGCGTGGCTTTGAAGCTGAACAGGGTGTCGTTCCAGTGGTGGACTTCGAGCACTCGCTCGGTGGCAAAAGCGGACATGGCAGGGGAATGGAAAGAAGAAGACGGCAGGCCGGCGGGACATGCAGTGTCAGGGCCGGCCAGGCGCAGCGCCACAATTGCGGCGCTGCAGCATAAGTATATGCCACCGACTCCGGTACCGGATGTTCAAACGACGGGCCGCCCCGGCGCGGGCCTTCCCGTACGGTGAACAGCGGCCCTGGCCGCCCGGCGCCGCGTCGTCAGATCTCGCGCAGCCAGACCTCGCCCACCGTGTGGTCCGCCCGTTTGCGCAGCACCACATTGGCCCGCTCGCGGGTGGGAAGAATGTTCTCGCGCAGATTCGCCAGGTTGATGTCGTTCCAGATCTCGCGCGCCACCTTGGTCGCCTCTTCCTGCGAGAGATCCTTGTAGTGGTGGAAATACGAGTTCGGATTGCTGAAAACCGTGCGCTGCAGCAGCAGGAACCGATCGATGTACCAGCGCTCGATGTGCGCGTCGTCGGCGTCGACGTAGATGGAAAAGTCGAAGAAGTCGGAGACGATCACGCTGGGCGTGCGCGTGCGTCCCGGGTCGACGCTGCCGGTTTGCAGCACGTTCAAGCCCTCGAAGATCAGGATGTCGGGCTCGGTGACCGCCTGCCACTCGCCATCCAGGATGTCGTAGCTGCGATGGGAATACACCGGCGCCCGCACTTCGGGTTTGCCGGCCTTGGTGTCGGCGAGAAACTCGACCATCAGGCGCCGGTCGTAACTCTCAGGGAATCCTTTGCGCCGCATCAGCCCGCGTTCCTGCAGCACGCGATTGGAGTGCAGGAAACCGTCGGTGGTGATCAGCGCCACCCGCGGGTGATCGGGCCAGCGGCCCAGCAGAGCCTGAAGCACCCGCGCGAAAGTGCTCTTGCCCACCGCCACACTGCCGGCGATGCCGATCACGTAGGGTCGATTGCCGACCAGCCGGCCCAGGAATTCGTCCTTGACGCCACCCAGGCTGCGCGCCGAGCGGAAATGCAGATTGAGCAGGCGAGACAGGGGCAGATAGACGTCCACCACATCGGCCATCGACACCTGCTCGGTCACACCGCGCAGCGAGGTCAGGTCTTCTTCCGACAGGGTCAGCGGCGTATTGGAGCGCAGCTTGGCCCACTCGTCGCGAGGGAACTCGATATAGGCCGAGTATTCGGTCTTGCCGCTGCCGCGGGGCGCCGCGGCCGGTCGCGGCGCATCCGGGGCCCCTGGCGAGCCGACGGTATCCTGTAGGTGCATCGAAGCCTCGTCGAATTCGAGGCCGTATTGTCACCCGGATCTGGATTTGCGCTGTGCGCGATTCGACGACCAGCTCAACAGCGGGAACAGCAGCAGGTACAGCACGGTCAGGCCAGCGCAGATGTAAGTGGTGACCTCGAGGTCTTGTGCCCATCGATCGCGGATGGCGGGTTTGCCATCGGCCGAGGGGATCCAGCGAACCAGCCGCCCCTCCTCGGCAACCGGGACGCCCATCTTCTTGAATTCCTGGGCGGCCGGCACCGGCACCTGTCCTTCGACGCGGCCCAGCCAGCGCTCGGAAGTCGGTTCCGCTGGATTGCGCACCATCAGGGCCCGGGAGGTCGCCAGGGATATCTGCGGCGAGATCCGGTTCGCCAGGGATTCGATCCGATCGACTTTGATCACGAAGCTGGCGGGCTGTCCTTCACGCCATCCCGGCGCGACAACCGGCACCAGGTAGTAGCTTGCACTTCGGCTCGAACTCTTGCCGCGGCGAAACTCGACCACCCGCTCACGCAGCAGGCGCCCGCCCAGGGCCACATGCGAGCCCGCCGCCGTCGGCATGGGATTGGTATCGGACGCGATCACGGGTTCGTAGGCGGCGGCGGAATCCTCACGGTCGACCCGGTTGTTCCACCAGAGGGCACCGAATCCGATCGCCCAGGTGATCACGGTGAACCCGGCGAAAACCAGGGCGAAAGTCTTCCAGGTGCTGGGCGCGGCGATGATCGCGGCGGCGTGGGTCGGCCGTTGGGGTGCGGGTATCGGGGCAGGCTCGTCGCGGCGGCCGATCGAGGCCAGCCCCCACGCCAGGGCGACCACGGCCAGCACGCCGAAGGTCAGGGCCAGCATGGTCAGCTTCATCGAATAGGAACCGAAGATCGACTGCTGCAAATAGTTGATCCAGCCGGCCGCGCCGGTATCGGTGACCAGTCCGTGCAGCGCATAGGCGCCGGCGGCGGAACCGGCCAAGGTGGAAATCCATGTCGAGCGGCTCAAGTGATCTCTCCCGGCAGTAGCGAATGTGTGGTTTGCAGGCGCAGAATAGTTCGGTCGGGGAGACTCCGAACATACGACTGCGGAACTACTCCGGCTCGCCTGGCTTGGCCGCACCCAAAATGCTGCAGTGCACAAAAAGTGCTTGACAGCGCGCTGCCAGTCCGGAGAATTCGATTTGTGCACTGCACCATTTCAAAGAACTTGGCGCAGTGGTCCTCAACGGAATCGACTGTCCAAGGAATCACCATGAAAACCCCCGAAGAACTGATGAAGCTGCAATCCGAAGCCCTGAGTGCCTCCAGCGCCGTGATGGGCAAGACCCTCGAGAGCTTCCAGAAGCTGGCCGAATTGAACCTGAAGGCCGCCACCGACAGCTTCAGCCAGTCCACCGAGCAGCTCAAGACGCTGATGGCCGCCAAGGACCCGCAACAGGCGGCCAAGCTGCTGGCGGACATGGCCAAGCCCTCGCCGGCCCTGAGCGCCTACGCCAAGGATTTCTACGAGCTGTCCAGCAAGGCGGGCGCCGAACTGGCCGCCATGGCCGAAAAGCAGATCGCCGATGGCAACAAGCAGCTGATGGGCGCGGTCGAACTGCTGGCCAAGAATGCACCGGCCGGTTCCGAGGGCGCGGTTCAGGTGCTGCGCACCACGCTGACCGCGGCCAGCGCGGCCTACGATCAGGTGTTCAAAGCGACCAAGCAACTGTCCGAACAAGCCGAAGCCGGCCTGGCCAATGTCGCCAAGGCGACGGGCATGAAGAAGGGCTGACAGCCCTGCGCGCCAGCCGGGTTTCACCCGGCGGGCCCACGCCGCGCCGCTTGCCTAAAAGCAGGTAGCATCGCAGCACACAGGTCGCCCACCCGGGCGACTTTGCCTTTTGATCGGAGGCCGCTGCGATGAATGGTGCTGAAAGCCTGGTCCACACCCTGCTCGATTCCGGGGTGAATGTCTGTTTCACCAATCCGGGCACGTCCGAGATGCATTTTGTCTCCGCGCTCGACCGGATCGCCGGCATGCGCTGTGTGCTCGGCCTGTTCGAAGGCGTGGTGACCGGCGCCGCCGACGGCTACTGGCGCATCGCCGACAAGCCGGCCAGCACGCTGCTGCACCTGGGACCGGGACTGGGCAATGGCCTGGCCAATCTGCACAACGCCAAGAAGGCCCGTTCGGGCGTGGTCAATGTGGTCGGCGAACATGCCACCTACCACGTGCCCCTGAACGCGCCGCTGACCAGCGACATCGAGGGCGTCGCCCGGCCGATGTCGCACTGGGTGCGTACCAGCGTGTCGGCCGATCACATCGCCCGCGACGGCAAAGCCGCGGTTGCCGCCGCCCGCACCGCGCCGGGCCAGATCGCCACGCTCGTGCTGCCGGCCGATACGGCCTGGAGCGAGCTCTCGGCCGGAACCGACGCGACCGCGTCCGGCGTCAGCGCCCAGCCGCCCGCCGCCCCCAAGGTCGACGCCGCCCGCGTCACGGCGGCCGCCGCTGCGCTGGCCGGACCCGACACGCTGCTGCTGCTGGGCGGAAAGGCCCTGCGCGACGGCGCACTGGTCAGTGCCGGACGGATCGCCGCGAAAACGGGCTGCGCCCTGATGTCCGAATTCGCCGTGGCCCGCGTTCAGCGGGGAGCCGGCCGCGTGGCGGTGGCGCGCATGCCCTATGTGGTCGAGGTGGCCCAGGCCGCACTCGCGCGCTTTCGCAAGGTGGTGCTGGTCGGCACCACGCCGCCGGTGGCGTTTTTCGCCTACCCCGGCAAACCGAGCATGCTGGCTCCGCCCGGCTGCGAATTCGTCACCCTGGCCGAGGTCGACCAGGACCTGGGCGACGCGCTGGCCGCCCTGGCCGATCGTCTCGACGCGTCGGTGATCGCCCCGGCCGGCATCGCCCAGCTCCAGCGCCCGGGCGCTGGCGCGCTGCCCGGGGGCAAGAACACCTCCGAGGGCATCGCGGCAGTGCTGGCAGCCCTGCTGCCCGAAGAAGCCATCGTGGTCGATGAATCGGTCACCATCGGGCGGGCCTTTGGCGCTGCCACAGCGGGTGCTGCTCCCCACGACTGGCTGACCGGCTGCGGCGGCGCGATCGGCTACGCGCTGCCGGTGGCGGTGGGGGCGGCAGTTGCGGCCCCCAATCGCCGGGTGGTGGTTCTAGAAGGCGACGGCAGCGGCATGTACACCCCGCAGGCGCTCTGGACCATGGCCCGGGAAGGTCTGAACGTCACCGTGGTGGTATTCGCCAATCGCAGCTACCAGATCCTGCGCGGCGAGCTGCTGGCGGTCGGAGCCGGCGAGCCCGGCCCGCGCGCCAACCAGATGCTCACGCTGGACAACCCGACGCTGGACTGGACTGCGCTGGCGCGCGGCATGGGCGTACCGGCCACCCGCGCCGACGACCTTGCCGCCTTTGCCGACCAGTTTGCGCGGTCGCTGGCCACGCCGGGGCCCAGCCTGATCGAACTGACCCTTTGAGCATGACGGCCGCCGGCGAGCGCGCCGCACCGCGGGTGGCGCTGGTCGCCGGCGCGGTCGGCCGTTTCGGCGAGGCGCTGCTCAACCGGGTGCTGGGCAGCGGCGATTACCGCATGGTGGTCGCGCTGGCGCAGGCGCCGATGGCCCTCGGGGTGCGGGGACTGGCGCTGGCCGCCCTGCACGAACTGCCGCCGCTGGACGATGTCTTCGTGGCCCTGTCGGCACATCAGGAGGGCGAGGGAAGGTCGTTTCACGGCCGCGATGCCCCGTTCGTGCAAGTCGGCGCCGGCCAGCTGCTGGCCGTCGCCAGGGCGGCCTGCGATGCCGGCGCGAGCCGGCTCGTGCTGATCGCGCCCACCTCGGTCTGGCAGCAGATGGGCGGGATGCACGCCGGCCTGTCCGGCGAAACCGAACTGGCGCTGGCCGGCCTGCCCTTGGCCTCGCTGACCGTGCTGCGGCCGGTGGCCGCCAATGCCAGCCGGGCGCGCGGCCTCGTCGAACGGGTGGCCGCTATCTACACCAGCCTGCAGATGCTGGCCATGCCACGTTCGATGGACATCCTGCCCAGCGAAAAGCTGGCCCGCTGCGCGCTGCTGGCGATGCATCAGGCCGTCGACGGAGTCCGGATTCTGGGCGCGGACAAGCTGCCGGGTTTGCTGGCGCGCGCGCCGCAGTGAGGGCGTGGCCGCAGGGGAGCCGATGATCTCGTTAATATCGGGATCCCGCCACGCCTCGAGACCTGCCCATGACTGCTGCCGCTCCCAACGACACCTTCCTGAAAGCGCTGCGCCGCGAGCCGACCGAGCACACGCCGGTGTGGCTGATGCGCCAGGCAGGGCGTTACCTGCCCGAGTACAACGCCACCCGCGCGCGCGCCGGCAGCTTCCTGGCGCTGTGCAAGAACCCGGAACTGGCCTGCGAGGTGACCTTGCAGCCGCTGGCACGGTACCCGCTGGATGCGGCGATCCTGTTCTCGGACATCCTGACGGTTCCCGATGCCATGGGCCTGGGGCTGTATTTCGCCGAGGGCGAAGGCCCGAAATTCGAACGCCCGGTGCGCGACGAGGCCGCCGTGGCGCAGCTGACGGCGCCCGATCCCAACGAGTCGCTGCGCTACGTGATGGACGGGGTTCGAACCATCCGCCAGGCGCTGGGCGGGCGGGTGCCGCTGATCGGCTTCTCGGGCAGCCCCTTCACCCTGGCGTGCTACATGGTCGAAGGCGGCGGCAGTGACGATTTCCGCCGCATCAAGACCATGCTCTACAGCCGGCCCGACCTGCTGCACCGGATCCTCGAGGTCAATGCGCGCGCCGTCGCGTCCTACCTGAACGCCCAGATCGAGGCCGGCGCGCAGGCCGTGATGATCTTCGATTCGTGGGGCGGCGTGCTGGCCGACGCGGCCTTCCAGGAGTTTTCGCTGGCCTACACGCGCAAGGTGCTCGATGGGCTGGTGCGCGAACGCGACGAGAACGGCCGCAAGGTGGCGGTACCCAGCATCGTCTTCACCAAGGGCGGCGGCTTGTGGCTCGAATCGATCGCGGACTCGGGCTGTGATGGCGTCGGCGTGGACTGGACCGTCAACCTCGCCCGGGCCCGGGCCCGGATCGGCGATCGCTGCGCCATTCAGGGCAATCTGGACCCGATGGTCCTGATGGCGGGACCCGATCAGGTCCGCAGCGAGGCGCGCAAGGTGCTCGAGAGCTTCGGGCCGCCCACGCCGGGTCAGGCGCAGATCTTCAACCTGGGGCACGGCATCTCGCAGTTCACCCCGCCGGACAATGTCCTGGCGCTGGTCGAAACCGTTCACCAGCACAGCCGCGAGATTCGCCGTCGGAGTGCCGGCGCCGCCTAGTCGCCGGCCGATCGAAAACGAGCTCGCCAGGACCTGTCAAGACCGGTTTGCGGCCGTTGTCGTTTTGACTTATGCACACTTGACGGAAGGCACCCAAATGTGCCGTTCGTCTTGGTGCGTCGTCAGGAGGGCTTTTCCAAGCCATTGAAAAATAAGCCTATTTTCCTGTCGAAAAATCAGGCAATGGACCTTTCGTCGAGGATTGGTGCGGATTTCCGGGCGGTCCGGCCGGGTTAACCACAGTTTTATCCACAGCCCCTGTGAACGACTCGAAAAACTCCCGATACGGCGTCAGCTTAGTGACCATACTTAAAGTGAATTCGAGGTAGGTGGCGTGAGCAGCGTTCGCGATTCTTTCATCCAGGTCCTGCTGGATGTGCCCATCGGCGAGCGTTTCGACTACCGCGCGACCCCCGAACAGGCGGCTGATCTGGCGCCCGGAGACTGGGTGGTGGTGCCCTGGGCTCAGACCCGCAAGGTTGGGCTGGTGGTGGCGCTGACGACGACCACGGACCTGGCCGAGGACCGTGTCCGAGGCATTCTGGCGGTGCTCGATGACGCTCCCCGCCTGCCCGCGGACTGGTTCGGATTTCTGGGATTCGTCGCGTCGTATTACCACCGCCCGCTGGGCGAGGTGGCGCTGCCGGCGCTGCCCAAGCTGCTGCGCTCGCCCCCGGGGGCGAAGGCGCGCGGCTCGGTGTTTTCCCGGCTGCGCCGGCGCGTGCTGGCGCTGCCGGGCGCTGGCGATGCGGCGCCGGGTACGCCGGGTGCGCCGGGCGGCGCCGCGCGCGAGCCCGGATCGCCGACGTCCGCCGGCTCCGATGCCCACTTGCCCGGCCGCAGCCCTGAACTGAACGCCGCGCAGCGCGGTGCGCTGGCCCAGATCCTCGCCAGCCCGGGGTTCGAGGTGCATTTGCTGCACGGCGTGACCGGCAGCGGCAAAACCGAGGTCTATCTGCACTGGCTGGCGACGGTACTGGCCCGCGATGCCTTCACCCAGGTGCTGCTGATGGTGCCCGAGATCGGTCTCACGCCTCAGCTCACCGGGCTGTTGCGCGCGCGCTTCGCCGATCAGACCATCGCGGTCCTGCACAGCGACCTGCCGGATGCCGAACGGGCGGCGCACTGGCTGGCCGCGGTCGAGGGCCGTGCCCGCCTGATCGTGGGAACCCGTCTGGCCGTGCTGACGCCGATGCCCGCGCTCGCGGCCATCGTGGTCGACGAGGAACACGACGGCTCGTACAAGCAGCAGGAGGGGGTCCGCTACTCCGCGCGGGACATGGCGGTTGCGCTGGCGTCGCGGCGCGGCATCCCGGTCGTGCTGGGCTCGGCCACGCCGTCGCTGGAAAGCTGGCTGGCCGCCCAGCGCGGCCGCTATCGGCTGGCTCCGCTCGCCGATCGGGTGCATGCCGGCGCCTGGCCGGTCTTGCGCCGGATCGATCCGAAGCGCAAGGCGATGGTGCACGGCCTGGCGCCCGAGACCCGGCAGGCGATCGAGCTGGCCCTGTCCAAGGGCGAGCAGGCCCTGGTGTTCATGAACCGGCGAGGGTTTGCACCGGTGCTCACCTGCGAGGCCTGCGGCTGGCTGAGCGCATGCGAGAACTGCTCCACCTTCCGGGTCCTGCACCGGCAGGCCGCGACGGGCGGCCCCGCCCGCTACACCCTGCTGTGCCATCACTGCGGCGCCCAGGAGCGGGTTCCCAGAGCGTGCCCGACCTGCGGCAACATCGACCTGACCCCGCTGGGCCGCGGCACCCAGCGCCTGGAGGACGGGCTGCGCGAGCTGTTCCCGGGTGCCCGCATCGCCCGCCTGGATCGGGATGTGGCCCGCCACCGGGGCGCCGCCCGGGAGGTGATCGATGCGGCCCACCGTGGCGAGGTGGACCTGCTGGTCGGCACCCAGATGCTGGCCAAGGGGCATGACTTCCGCAACCTGAGCTGCGTCGTCGTGGTCGATGCCGACAGCGGCTTGTACTCCGGGGATTTCCGCGCGCCGGAACGTCTGTTCGCCGTGCTGATGCAGGTGGCCGGGCGCGCCGGGCGCGCCGGCGCGGCCAGCGAGGTGGTGGTGCAGACGCGATTTCCGCTGCATCCGCTGTTCGATGCGCTCGCGCGTTACGACTTCGCGTCGTTCGCCAATGCGCAGCTGGCCGAGCGCCGCGCCTCGGCGCTGCCGCCGTTCGTGTTCCAGGCGCTGCTGCGGGTCGAGGCGAACAAGCTGGAGACCGCGCTGGACTTCCTGGGCCGTGCTCGGGCAGCGGGCGAGCCTTTGTGCGCGGTCGGAGCGCCATCCGGCGGCGGACCGGGCGCACCGGGCGCACCGGGCGCACCGGCGCCGGTCACCCTCTTCGATCCGGTACCCATGCCGATGGCGCGCCTGGCCGGCAAGGAGCGTGCGCAGCTGCTGCTAGAATCCGCCTCCCGCAAGGCCCTGCACGCGTTCCTGGACGCGTGGTTGCCGCGCATCGCCGAGCTCAAGGGAGCGGTGCGCTGGCAGATCGAGGTCGATCCCATCGAGATCTGAGTTCCCTCACAGGATCTGACGTGTCCACGCCCTTGAATCCCGCCCAGCGCGAAGCCATCCGCTACCTCGATGGTCCCTGCCTCGTCATCGCCGGCGCGGGCAGCGGCAAGACGCGGGTGATCACCCACAAGATCGCGCACCTCATCGACAGCGGCATGAAGGGATCGGCCATTGCGGCGATCACCTTCACCAACAAGGCCGCCCAGGAAATGCAGGAGCGCCTGAGCACGCTGGTCAAGCTGCCCGAGCGCGAGCGTCCGCTGGTGAGCACTTTCCATTCGCTGGGCGTGCAGATCGTGCGCAGCGAGGCCCGCTCGCTGGGCCTGAAGCCGTCGTTTTCGATCCTCGATTCGGACGACTCGATGGGCATCCTGCAGCAGGCGCTGGTGACCACCGACCGCAAGCTGCTGCGCGCCGCGCAGGCCCGGGTCTCGCTGTGGAAGAACGCGATGATCGAGCCCGATGCCGCGCTGTCCGGCGCGGCCGATGCGGCCGAGCACACCGTGGCGCTGGCCTATCGCGACTACGCCGCGACCCTGTCCGCCTACCAGGCGGTGGATTTCGACGACCTGATCCGGCTGCCGGTCCAGCTGCTGCGCGACAATCCCGCGGCCGCGCAGCGCTGGCGCGAACGCCTGCGCTACCTGCTGGTCGACGAATACCAGGACACCAATGCCTGCCAGTACGAGCTGCTGCGCCTGCTCGCCGGGCCGCGCCGCGCGTTCACCGCGGTCGGCGACGACGACCAGTCGATCTACGGCTGGCGTGGCGCCACGCTCGAGAACCTGGAGCGCCTGGGCACCGACTACCCGGACCTGCGGGTGATCAAGCTGGAGCAGAACTACCGCTCCTGCGTGACCATCCTGCAGGCCGCCAACCGGCTGATCGCGCACAACCCCAAGCTGCATGAAAAGACCCTGTGGTCGGAACTGGGCACCGGCGAGCCGATCACCGTGGTGGCCTGCGAGAACGACGAGCAGGAGGCCGAATCGGTGGTCGCGCGCCTGTCGGCGCACAAGTTCGAGCGGCGCGGCCTGTTCGCCGACTACGCGATCCTGTATCGCGGCAACTACCAGTCGCGCGTGCTCGAGCAGGCCCTGCGCAAGGACAAGATCCCGTACGTGCTGTCGGGCGGGACCAGCTTCTTCGAGCGCGCCGAGATCCGCGACCTGCTGTCGTATCTGCGGCTGCTGGCCAACGAGGACGACGACCCCGCCTTCATCCGGGCCGTGACGACGCCCAAGCGCGGCATCGGCACGGCCACGCTGGCAGCGCTGGGCGAATACGCCGGTCAGCGCCAGGTCTCGATGTTCGAAGCCTTGTTCGAGAGCGGCTTCGAGGCCAAGCTGGCCGGGCGCCAGCGCGAGACGCTGCGCGAATTCGGCGCGTTCATCAACCGGATCGCCGCACGGGCGGCCCGCGAGCCGGCGGCCGCGGTGCTCGACGACCTGCTCAAGGCGATCGACTATCAGGCCTACCTGTACGAAAGCGGCGACGAAAAGCAGGCTGCCAACCGGTGGAGCAACGTCACCGATTTCGTCGACTGGCTCAAGAAGCGCGCCGATGAAGACGGCGCCAACCTGATCCAGCTGGCGCAGACGGTGGCGCTGCTGTCGCAGCTCGACCGGCGCGACGAGAATCTGGATGCGGTGCGGCTCACCACCGTGCATGCCGCCAAGGGCCTGGAGTTCGGCCACGTGTTCATCGTCGGCTGCGAGGAGGGCCTGATGCCGCACCTGGGCGGGCTGGCCATCGACGAACCCGCCGAGGGCGACTCCGCGGCGGCCAAGCCGGCGAGCGCACCCGAGCATCCCGACGAAGTCGCACAGCGGGTGCGGATCGAAGAGGAGCGCCGCCTGATGTACGTGGCGGTGACGCGCGCCAAGCGCAGCCTGACGCTGACCTGGTGCGGACTGCGCAAGCGCGGCCGCGACGCATTGAAGCGGGAGCCTTCCCGGTTCCTGGCCGAGATGCAGCTCGAGGCTGCGCCGCTTGCGCGCAAGACCGGTCAGGGAGATGCCCGGGAGCGGCTTTCGCAGCTGCGAGCGCTGCTGGCGGGGCCCCGGCCTGGCGGATCCTGAAGACGGTTTGCCCGCCGCGCCGGGTCGCGCATCCGGGACTGCTGCGGTGCCCCAATGAAAAAGGGCCCGACAGGGCCCTTTTCGGGAGGGAAGGCCGGCGGGGCCGGCGCGGTGCCAGCTACTTGCCGGTGCCGCCAGGAGCCGCGGCTGCCGGGGCGGCTGCCGCGCCAGCGGCCGCAGCAGGAGCGGCCGCACCTGGCGCCGCGGCAGCAGCGGCTGCCGGTGCCTTGGGCTCTTCGAGCTTGCCGCCGGCGCCGTTGGCCATGAACACCACCGCGCGACCGATTTCGATGTCGTCGAAGTCGCCCCCGCCCTGGGCGGCCATCGCACCCTTGCCCTTCAGGGCCGAGGCCAGCAGCGCTTCGTAGCCGGTCTTGATGCGCGGACCCCAGGCGTCGGCATCGCCGAACTTGGGCGCGCCCGCCGCTCCGACCGCGTGGCAGGCCGCGCACTGGGTCTTGTAGACCTCTTCGCCGGCGCGCAGCGCCTTCGCCCCGCCGGCGCCCTTGAGTTCGAAGCGGGCGACCGGCTGGATGCGGGACTCGGTGGCCTCGGCGGTCAGCGCATTGTTGCCCGAGCCGCCGCGGCTGCCGGCGCCCACGTACTTCACCAGCAGCACGATGATGAGGATGGGCACCACGAACGCGAGCACCACGACGGTGATCAGCTGTTGCGGTGTCTTGATGAACGCTTCGTGTTCTTCGCCTGAGCTCATTCGCAAATCCCAAGTTGGCCGGTTTGTGGCCCGGTCAAGATGCCCGCGCCGATCAAAGCCCTGAATTCTAACGGGAAAGCATGCCCGCCGCGAGTGGCGCGCATGGACTGCGCCACGAAAACGCGGTATTCTCGCCGACTTGCCCCAAGCAGACGCACGATCTTCAGCTGTGCCTGCTACACATTGGCGCCCGTAGCTCAGTGGATAGAGTACTGGCCTCCGAAGCCAGGGGTCGCTGGTTCGATCCCAGCCGGGCGCGCCAATCAATCGACAGCATCACCTCCCAAGACAGCCGCATCTCCTCGACGGGGTTTCCGAGAGGCTCGGCGGGGCGTCCCGCGCGGTGCGAGCGCTTGCCCTTGTCGGAGCAGTGCAGCATCGGCGAGACTGATCGAGCCGTGATCGGTGACCGCAGCCCCACCCGGCAGTCGCACACAATTCCAAGACCCACTCGATGCGGCGCCATTCGGACTCAATCCAGGAGACAGGAATGCAACAACGCAAGGTGACGGCCATCCGGCTGGGTGTCATGACGTCGGTTCTGTCCGTGCTCGCGGCCTGCGGCGGCGATGGATCATCGGGGCCGGGACCCGAAGAGTCCCGCCCTCACGACGCGCGCAATTCGTTCGTGGCACCGACCGCGCCATTTGCCGCGATGGACCCGGCGACGGGTGGCAGTGCGGTTGCGACCGACCGCTGGACCGGCGTGCTCAATGGCGCGGGCTATCAGATCGAAGTGCCCAAGACCACCTGGAACGGCAAGCTGGTGATGTGGGCGCATGGCTACAACGGAACCGGCAACGCGCTGACGGTTTTCCCGCCGATCATGCGCAAGTACCTGCTGGACAACGGCTATGCGTGGGCCGCCTCCAGCTATACCAAGAACTTCTATGACGTTCGCGCCGGGGTCGAGGATACCAACGCGCTGGCGCTCAACTTCACCCGGCTCGCGGCAACCAATGGCCGCACGCTGGCCGAGCCGACCAAGTTCTTCATCACCGGCGTCTCGATGGGCGGCCACATCACCGCGGCCGCCATCGAGGACGAAACCGCCGCAACCGCCAATAACAAGGTCAGGTACTCAGGCGCTGTTCCCCTGTGCGGTGTGGTCGGTGACACCTCTCTGGCCAACTACTTCGGCGGCTACCAGTTGGCGGCCCAGGCACTGGCCGGCCTGCCGGCGAGCAAGTTCCCGGTGTCGGAGGCGGAATGGACCGCGATTGCGCCGGTCATCCGGTCAGCCCTCTGGGCGACCTTCCCGACCGTCAGCAATGCCCAGGGCAACAAGTTGAAGACGGTGGTGCAGCAGTTGAGCGGGGGCGACCGCCCGTTCTACAACGAAGGCTGGGCCGATGCCGGCAACCAGGGCAACCTGTGGGCATCGATCGGCGGCGACGGTACCTTCAGCGGCATCCTCACCGGCAACATCGTCGATACCACCCAGATCGTCTATAAGGTCGATGCCTCGGCGCCCGGGCCCACGGCGCTGGACAATTTTTTCAATGCGTCGATCCTGAAAATATCGCCCGCGCCGGACGCCAACAAGAAGCGCTCGGACGGCTTGCGCTGGATTCCGGTCATCAACGGCGAGTTCAGCGTGCCGGTGGTGTCGCTGCACACGCTTGGCGACCTGTTCGTGCCGTTCAAGATGGAGCAGGTGTACGCCACGCGGGCCAAGGCCAAGGGCAACGACAAATGGCTGGTGCAGCGGGCGATCCGCGACGTCGGCCATTGCGCGTTCACCGCGGCCGAGGCCGCGGCCGCGTTCGATGCGATGGTGAAGTGGGAAGCCGGCGGGCCCAAGCCGGCGGGCGACGACGTGCTCACGCCGTCTGTGGTGGCGGATCCCAAGTACGGGTGCGCGTTCACGGTGAACACGCCGAGCACGCAGGACTTCACGGCGCCGGCGGTGCGTGCCGGGCATCAGGCGAAATATCCGGCGCTTGATCGGTGAATCGCGGGCGCCCGGATCGGCGCGGGCCGCGCCCGCCGCGGGCCGGCCGCGCGGATCGACGTGCCCGCCCCGCTGCGGGGCCTCGGACGCTCCCGCCTGGTGGGCGGGCACTTCCTCGTTGCTGGTGCCCCCACCGCTGGCCCCCCCGGACGCGGCTCGACGGCCGGCGCGGCGCGATGTCTGAACGGCGGTTTAGGTGGGCGGGACAGCCCCCGTCAGTGGATCTCGGGGTCGGCGGTGCTGCCGCCATCCTCGAGGAAGTCGAAATCGCAGCCTTCGTTGGCCTGCTTGACGTGCTTGAGGTAGAGCGCGCCGAAGCCGCGTTGGAAATGCGCCGGCGGCGCTGTCCAGGCGGCGCGGCGGCGTTCGAGTTCGGCCGGCGCGACCTTCAGTTCGATGCGACGGGCGGCCACGTCGAGTTCGATCAGATCGCCCTCGAGCACCAGCGCCAGCGGCCCGCCGATGTGCGACTCGGGCGCGACGTGCAGCACGCAGGCGCCGTAGCTGGTGCCGCTCATGCGCGCGTCCGAGATCCGGACCATGTCGCGCACGCCCTGCTGCAGCAGTTTCTTGGGGATCGGCAGCTGGCCCCATTCGGGCATGCCCGGGGCGCCCTGCGGTCCGGCGCTTTGCAGCACGATCACCGAATCCTTGGTGATGGCCAGCGACTCGTCGTCGATGCGCGCGGCCATGTCGTTGTAGTCCTTGAAGACGACCGCGGGTCCGGTGTGGCGGTGCAGGTGGGCCTCCATCGCGGCCGGCTTGATCACCGCGCCGTCGGGCGCGAGGTTGCCGCGCAGCACGGCCAGGCCGTCGTTGGCCACCAGCGGGTTGTCGCGCGGGCGGATCACATCGTCGCTGTAGACGGCGGCGCCTTCCAGGTTCTCGCCCAGCGTGCGGCCGTTGACCGTGGGCACCGAGGTGTCCAGCGAGTCGCCCAGGCGCGCCATCAGGCCACGCAGGCCGCCGGCGTAGTAGAAATCTTCCATCAGGTATTTGCCCGAGGGCCGGATGTTGGCCAGCACCGGGGTGCGTCGCGCCAGCGCGTCGAAGCGCTCGAGGTCGAGCGCCACGCCGGCACGCCGGGCCAGCGCGATCAGGTGCACGATCGCGTTGGTCGAGCCGCCCAGCGCCAGCACGGTGGTCACCGCGTTGTCGATCGCGCGGGCGTCGACGATGTCGCGGATGCACAGGTCTTCCCAGACCATGTCGACGATGCGCTTGCCGGTGAGCGTGGCCATCTGGGCGTGGCGCGAGTCGGGCGCCGGGATCGACGCCGCGCCCGGCAGGGTCAGGCCCATCGCCTCGCTGGCGCTGGTCATGGTGGAGGCCGTGCCCATGGTCATGCAGTGGCCGGGCGAGCGCGCGATGCCGTCTTCGACGCCCTGCCAGTCCTGCTCGGTGATGTTGCCGGCGCGCAGTTCGGCCCAGTACTTCCAGGTGTCGCTGCCGCTGCCCAGGAACTGGCCCTTGAAGTCGCCGCGCAGCATCGGCCCGGCCGGCAGGAAGATCGAGGGCAGGTTCATCGACAGCGCGCCCATGATCAGCGCCGGCGTGGTCTTGTCGCAGCCGCCCATCAGCACGCAGCCGTCGGCCGGGTAGGAGCGCAGCAGCTCCTCGGTCTCCATCGCCAGCAGGTTGCGATAGAGCATGGTGGTGGGCTTCTGGAAGGGCTCGGACAGCGAGATGGCCGGCATCTCGACCGGGAAGCCGCCGGCCTGCCAGATGCCGCGCTTGACCTCTTCGGCGCGCTGCCGGAAGTGGGCATGGCAGGGGTTGATGTCGCTCCAGGTGTTGATGATGGCGATCACCGGCTTGCCGGCGTAATCGGAGCGGTGATAGCCCATCTGCGCGGTGCGCGAGCGATGCCCGAACGAACGCATGTCCTTGGCGCCGTACCAGCGGTGGCTGCGGAGTTCTTCCGGCTTCTTGCGGGATTTGCTGCTCACAGAACGCTCCTGGAAGGCCGATCGGCCTGGGAAAGGCGAACATGGTGGCGCGACCCATCCGGCCTGGCAACCCGAACCCTCGAACAACCCGCCGATTGCCCGGTTCGACAGGCGTCTATGGAGGGGCCGCCGGGGGTATGCTCGATGTCGCACCCTTGAGCACCTGCAATGACAGCTGTCCCTCCTCCAACGCCGCCCGGTTCCGGCACCTTGCGAACCTCCGGCGCGGCGGCTGCGGCGAGCTGGGGGCAAAGGCTGGGCGGAGGCGGCGTTTCTCTGCTGCTGGCTGGCGTCTCGATCCTGGGGCTGGTGGCTTTGGCGATCGGGTACTCGTTCTATTCCCATCACCAGCGTGAATCGGCCCGGCTCGAGGCGGTGGCGGACCTGCGCAGTTCGCAGATCCAGGCGTGGGTCCAGGAGCGCTTCGCTCAGGCCCGGTTTCTGGGCAGCAGCCAGTTTTTCGCGACCCTGCTCAAGAGCTGGCGCGAACAGGCAGACGCATCGAGCCGGGAGACCCTGAAGGCGCGGCTGGCCGGGTTCTCGCGGGCGATGGGCGCCCAGCACGCGGCCATCCTCGACAGCCAGGGCCGGCTGCTGGTCGCGCCCGATGATGCGGTCCTGCCGGATGCCTCGCTGCCCACGGCGCTCACGCGCGAGGCGATCGCCCGCAACGAGGTTCGCATGGGCTCGCTGCGGGTGCCGCCCAAGGACAATCAGCCGGCCTACGTCGATCTGGTCGCGCCGCTGGCGCCGACCGGCCAGCCCGCGGGCGCAGCGGTCCTGCTGCGCATCGACGCGAATCTTGGCCTCCTGCCGATGCTCAGCAAGTGGCCGGTACCCAGCTCCAGCGGCGCGACGCTGCTGGTGCGCCGGGAGGGGGATCAGATCGTCGGGGTGCGCGGACTGAACCCGCGGCCGCTGAACTCTCCGGATCTGATGGCGGCGATGGCGATCCGCGGCGACCAGCCCTTTGGCAAGTCGTTCAGCGGCCGCGATTTCCAGGGGCGCGCGGTGTTCGGGGTGGTGGTGCCGGTCAATGGCACCGATCTGTTCCTGGTGGCACGGGTCGACCGCTCGGAGGTGTACTCGGGCGCGCTGCGCGAATCGATCGGCATCGTGGTGGCCGGACTGCTGGCGCTGCTGGCGATCGCCGTTGCCGGTCGGGTCCGGGGGCAGCGCAAGGCGCTGGCCCAGGCCTTGAGCGAACGCGCGGTCCAGGATGAGCGCCTGCGAAGCCTTGCGCTGATCGAGGCGATTGCCGAGAACTCCACCGATCCGATCTTCGCGAAGGACCTGAGCGGGCGATACCTGCTGTTCAATCGCGAGGCGTGCCGGGTGACTGGCCGTGAGCGCGACACGGTCATCGGGCACGACGATCACGCGGTGTTCGACCAGGCCGATGCCGAGCGCGTCATGGCACAGGACGCGCAGGTGATGGCAGCCGGCCGCTCCCTCAGCTTCGACGACGCGCTGACTGTGGATGGCCGTGCCGCGATGTTCCAGACGCTCAAGGGACCCCTTCGCGATGGCGAAGGCAACGTGATCGGCCTGTTCGGCGTGTCCCGCAACATCACGGAACGGCGGCGTGCCGAAGAAACCTTGCGGACCAGCGAAGCCATGGTCCGCGCCGTGCTCGCCGCGCTGGCCGACGGGGTTTTCCTTGCCCAGGATCACCGCTTCGTGTTTGCCAACCCGGCGCTGCCGGCGATGCTCGGTTATGCCGAGAGCGAGTTCGTCGGTCTGCCCTTCGCGCAGGTGGTGGCGCCCGAATTTGTCGAGGTCTGGGAGCAGCGCTTCGAGCAGCGCATCGCGGGGAGTGTGAGTCCGCCCGCGCACTACGAGGTTCGGTTTCTCAGCCGAACCGATCCGCAGGGTGTCTGGATCGAGCTGCGCGCCAGCAGGCATACCTTCGAGGGGCGTCCGGCGGTCCTGGGCATCGTCCGTGATGTGACGCAGCGCCGGCAGGCGGAACAGGCTTTGCGCGTTTCCAACGATCTGGTGCAGGCGGTCAAGGATTCGGTGCAGGCGCACATGGTGGTGCTCGATCGCCGCGGCCAGATCCTGGCGGTCAACGACGCCTGGCGGCGATTCGCGGAGATGAACGGCGGCGCGGACGACGCGGGCGGGGCGTGTGAGGCGGGCGGGCCCGATGCGGCGAACAAGGCGGGTGAGCCGAACGGGGCGCAATCCCGACTGGGGGTCGGCGCCAACTATTTCGATGTCTGCGCCCGCGCGGTCACCGGGCCGGATGGCGAGGTGCAGAGGGTCATCGACGGGATCCGCGCGGTGATCTCCGGCGAGCTTGCCAGCTTCGCGATGGAGTACCCCTGCCATTCGCCCTGGGAGGAGCGCTGGTTCCAGCTCAGCGTCACCGCACTGAAATCCAGCGGCGGCGGCGCGGTGCTGCTGCACACCGACATCTCGCAGCGCCGCCGTGCCGAGGACGCCCTGCGCGACAGCGAGGCGCAGTTCCGAAAGATCTTCTCGTCGCTCAGCGAGGGGATCGTGATCTTCGATGCGCAAGGCCGGCGCAAGGCGCTCAATCCGGCGGCCGAGCGTCTGCTCGCGCGCGTCGAAGGCGAACCGCTGGGCCTGGACGATGCCAGCGAGCCCGGTCCGATGCCGATCCGCGAAGACGGCACACCCCTGGCGCGCGCCGACCGGCCGCTGGCCCGGTCGCTGGCCACGGGAGAGCCGCAGCGCGCGATCGTCCTGGGGATCGCGCAGCGCGACGGAATGCTGGCGTGGCTGCGGGTGAATGCCGAGCCGGTCCTCGATCCTGTCACGGGCGCCGTGGTCGAAGTGATCCAGTCGTTCTCGGACGTGACCGAGGAGCAGGCCGCCGACCAGCAGCTGCGCAAGCTGTCGCTGGCGGTCGAACAGAACCCCAACAGCGTGCTGATCACCGACATCGACGGCCGCATCGAGTATGCCAACCAGGCCTACCTGGACACCAGCGGCTACGGGCATGCCGAGGTGATGGGCGCCAACCCCAGGCTGCTCAGCAGCGGCCGCACCGAACCCGATGTCCATGCCAGCCTGTGGTCCACCCTGCTGCGCGGCGACATCTGGAAAGGCGAATTCATCAATCGCCGCAAGAACGGCGAGGAGACGGTCCAGCGCGCCCTGGTCTCGCCGATCCGCCAGGCCGACGGCCGGATCACCCACTACCTCGCCATCCAGGAAGACATCACCGAGCGCAAGCGCATCGAGGCCGAACTGGACCGCCATCGCGACCACCTCGAGGAACTGATCGAGGCACGCTCGCGCGAACTCGAACGGGCGGTGACGGCCCGCTCCGACAGCGAACAATTCACGCTGGCCATCGCCGACAACGTGCCGGGATATGTCTCGTACTGGGATCGCGACCTGATCGGCCGTTTTGCCACGCGGCCGGTGCTGACCTGGTTCGGCAGGACAGCCGACCAGATCATCGGGTGTCGGCTGGTCGACCTGATCGGCGAAAAGGCCTTGCGCAACGTCGAGCCCGACATCCGCAGCGCGCTGGCCGGTGTGCCCGTTCAGCGCGAACTGACCATGCTGCGGCCCGACGGGGTACGGGTCCCGACCTGGGTGAGCTACACCCCGGACCTGCACGACGGTCAGGTGCGAGGATTCTTCTTCCTGCTCACCGATATCACCGAAATCAAGCGCACCGAACAGCGGCTGCAGCAGCTCAATGCGGAGCTCATGGCGGCGCGCGATCGGGCCGAGGCGGCCAACCTGGCCAAGAGCGCCTTCCTGGCCAACATGAGCCACGAGATCCGTACGCCGATGAATGCGATCGTCGGCATGGCGCACCTGTTGCGCCGCGACAGCCAGGACGCGGTGCAGACGGACCGCCTGGACAAGGTTGCGCAGGCTGCCGAGCACCTGCTCGGCCTGCTCAGCGATGTGCTGGACCTGTCGAAGATCGAGTCCGGCAAACTGACGCTCGAGCAGACCGACTTTTCGATCGACGACATGCTGGCGCGCACCTGTTCGATGATCGGCGAGCGGGCGCGCGGCAAAGGGCTCGAACTGATCCTCGAAACGGGCCGGATGCCGGCCCGGGTCCGGGGGGACTCGACCCGCCTGTCGCAAATTCTGGTCAACCTGCTGGGCAATGCGGTGAAGTTCACCGAGCGCGGCTGGATCCGGGTGCGCAGCACCCTGATCGACGACGCTGCGTCCGGGCTGCAGCTGCGATTCGAAGTGCGCGACACGGGCATCGGCATCGAGCCCGAGCAGACCGGCAAGCTCTTCCAGGATTTCGAGCAGGCCGACAGCTCCACGACCCGGCGGTTCGGGGGGACCGGTCTGGGCCTGGCCATCACGCGGCGACTGGCCGAACTGATGGGCGGTGAGGTCGGTGTGCACAGCGACCCGGGGCAGGGCAGCGAGTTCTGGTTCACGGTCCGTCTGGGCCACGCGGCGAACGGTTCGACGCAAGGCCTGACCGCCATCCCGGCCGGGCGGCCGGTCCTGGTGGTCGACGGGCGATTCGAATCGGCGCAGGCGATCGCCCGCATGCTGGCCGACTTCGGCGTGGATGCCGACACGGCCGAAAGCATCGGGCAGGCTCGCGAGCGGGTGGCCCGCACCGATCCGCCGTATCGGCTGATGCTCGTGGACGGCACGATCGCCGCCGATCCCGGATGGGCCGAGGCGCTGCGGGCCGCCGGCCGCCTCGCGGAGCCGCCGCGCTGCGTGGTGATGAGCGCCTTCGACCATCCGGCCGCCTGGCAGGCGGCACAGCAACTGGGCTTGGACGATCCGGTGGCCAAGCCCTTCACCCGCACCGAACTGCACGGACTGATGCTGCGCACGCTCGGCGCGCGGGCCGAGCCGACCGTGCCGGTGCCGGGCGGCGACAGCGCCGAGTCGCGGCTGCGCCAGCAGTTCGCCGGCGCGCGGATCCTGCTGGCCGAGGACAATCCGATCAACCAGATCGTGGCAGTCGAACTGCTGCAGGCCGCCGGTCTGCAGGTGGATGTCGCGGACAACGGACACCAGGCGCTGTCCCGGGTCCGGGAAGCTCGATACCATCTGGTACTTATGGACATTCAGATGCCCGGCATGGATGGCATGGAGGCCACCCGCGCGATCCGTCGCGACTTTGATGGTGGTCAGTTGCCGATCGTCGCCATGACGGCGAACGCCTTCGGCGAAGACCGGGCAGCCTGTCTCGAGGCGGGCATGAACGACCACATCGGTAAACCGGTCGATCCGAATGCCTTGTTCGAGGTGGTCCTGCGCTGGCTGGAACGCGCGCATCAGCGCGCATGAACCGTCGATTCGTCCGGGGCTTGCTGGTCGGGCTGGCGCTGGCCGTGCCGCTGCGCGCGCCCTTGGCTGGCGAAGCAGCGGGTCTGCAGACTCCCGCCAACGGGCAGCCGAGCGCCACGGCTGGCGTCAGGGCGGCTGCGAATGCCACGACCACGACCACTGCCACTGCCACTGCCACTGCCAGCTCCACGGCCCAATCCGCAGTTGCCGGCACCCGCCCGCGGATCGGCCTGGCACTGTCGGGTGGCGGGGCGCGTGGCTTTGCGCATGTGGGCATCCTGCGGGTGCTCCAGCAGATGCGGGTGCCCATCGATTGCATCGCCGGCACCAGTGCCGGCGCGGCGGTCGCGGGCGCCTATGCGGTCGGCCTGACGCCCGACGAGATCGAGGCGCGCCTGCGCGGGGTCGACTGGAACGACATCTTTGCCGATGGCGCCTCGCGCGAGAACCTGAGTTACCGGCGCAAGAATGACGATCGCCCGTTCCAGCTCGGACTGACCTTCGGACTGGGCGACGATGGCTCGATGCGCGGTTTGCCGGGGCTCAGCGCCGGGCACAAGGTGGAGCTCTTCCTGCACGAGCTGCTCGGCGTGAGCCGCGAGCTGCCCAGCTTCGACCGGATGGCCGTGCCGTTCCGCGCGGTGGCCACCGACCTGGCGCGCGGCGACATGGTGGTGATGGCCAGCGGCAGCCTGGTGCGCGCGGTGCGCGCGAGCATGTCGGTGCCCTCGGCATTCGCGCCGGTGCAGGAGGGCGGGCGCCTGCTGGTCGATGGCGGCCTGACCCGCAACCTGCCGGTCGATGTGGTGCGCGACCTGTGCGCCGATGTGGTGATCGCGGTGAACATCGGCAGCCCGCTGCTCAAAGAAGAAGAGATGCAGTCGCTGCTGGGGGTGGCAGCGCAGATGGTGAACATCCTGATGGAGGACAATGTTCGCCGCTCGTTGGCCCAGCTCGGGCCCCGCGACATCCTGATCGCCCCCGACCTGGCGCAGCTCGGTTCCAGCGATTTCGCCAAGGGGGTGAATGGCATTCCCGCGGGTGAACGGGCGACCCGGGAGGTGGCGCCCGCGCTGGCCGCCCTGGCCGTCAGCGAGGCCGACTACGCCATCTGGGAGGGCCGCCGCCGCCAGTGGGGCGAGCGGCGCGAGCGGGTCGATGACATCCGCATTGCCCAGACCCGTTTCGTCAATCCGTCGGTGCTCGAGGCCCAGATCACCCGCCAGCGCGAAGGCAGCCCGCTCGACCGGCGCGCCCTGCACGCCGATCTGTCGCGGCTGATGGCGCGCGGTGATTTCGCGCAGATCGACTATCGCCTGATCACCGAGCAGGGCGTGAGCGTGCTGTCGGTGCAGCCCCAGGAGAAAACCTACGGCCCGAACTCGGTTCGGGTGGGCATCGGTGCGGCCACCGACTCCAAGGGCAATTCGTACCTGAACGTGCCCTTCGGCTACAGCCGCACCTGGGTGAATGCCCTGGGCGCCGAATGGAACACGCTGGCGCAGTTCGGGCGCACGCAGCGCCTGGGCACCCAGTTCTTCCAGCCGCTGTCGCCCGATGGCCGCTGGTACGTGACCCCGAGACTGCTGTACGAGAACCGCCCGCTCAGCCTGTTCCTGGGCGACTTGCGGATTGCCGACTATGGCGTGCGCGTCGAACAGGCCGAGCTGCTGGTCGGCGTGCAGGGCGCGCTGCTCGATGCGCGAATCGGCCTGGTGGCCGGACGGCGGACCAACACCATTCGCGTCGGCCTGCCGCTGCTGCCTTCGGAGCGGACCGGCTATGCCGGCGTGACGGCCGGGGTGAGCATCGACCAGCTCGACGCGATCGATTTCCCTCGGGCGGGCTGGTCGCTGGACGTCAGCGCGTTCATGGCCCGCAAGACCGCGGGCGGCGAGCAGTCCTACAATCGGGCCGAACTGATCGCGCAGCGGGTCGCCAGCGCCGGTCCGCACACGTTCAGCGCCCTGCTCAAGCTCGGCTTCAGTCCCCAGAGCGAGCTGCCGGCCAACGACAGCTACAGTCTCGGCGGTTTCCTGAACCTGTCCGGCTACCAGATCAACCAGCTGCTGGGCTCGGCCATGCAATACGGTCGGCTGATGTACTACAACCAGATCATGCCGCTGCCCAAGCCCTTCGGCAGCGGCCTGTACGCGGGCGTGTCGCTGGAGCTCGGCCGGGTCACCCAGCCGGTGGTGCGCGACGCCAATACCCGTTTCCTGGGCGGCGCGAGCCTGTTCGTCGGCGCCAATACCGGCATCGGGCCGGTGTACCTGGCGTTCGGGCAGGGGCAGGCCGGCAATCGCGCGCTGTACCTGTTCCTGGGCCGGCCCTGATCCAACGGGCGGATCTGGCTCAGGTAAGCTCGCAGGCCTCGAACCTGGAGGCTAAGAACATGAGTACAAACCATTCCGTGGCGCTGATCACCGGTGCCGGCAGTGGCGTCGGGCGGGCCACGTCGATCGCGTTCCTGAACGCGGGCTGGAACGTGGTGCTGGCCGGCCGGCGAGCCGATGCGCTGGCCGCGACCATTGCCAAGGCGGGTGACAAGGGCGGCGCCGCGCTGGCCGTGCCCACCGATGTCGGCGATCCCAAGTCGGTCCGCGCGCTGTTCGATGCGGCCGTGACCCGCTTCGGGCGGCTCGACTTCCTGTTCAACAATGCGGGCACCGGTGCGCCGCCGCTGCTGCTCGAGGATCTGAGCTACGAGCAGTGGATGACGGTGGTCAACGCCAATCTGACCGGCACCTTCCTGTGCATGCAGCAGGCCTTCCGGGTGATGAAGGACCAGTCGCCGCGCGGCGGGCGCATCGTCAACAACGGCTCCATTTCGGCCTACGCGCCGCGGCCCAATTCGGCGCCCTACACCTCGACCAAACATGCCGTGAGCGGCCTGACCCGGTCGGGCGCGCTCGATGGCCGCAAGTACGACATCGCGGTCGGCCAGATCGACATCGGCAATGCCGCCACCGAGATGACCGAACGCATGGCCAACGGGGTCATCCAGCCCGACGGGTCGATGCGCGTCGAGCCGCGCATGGACGTCGACCATGTGGCGCAGTCGGTGCTGCACATGGCCGGCCTGCCGCTGGAATCGAATGTGCTGTTCATGACGGTGATGGCGACGAAGATGCCGTTCGTGGGTCGCGGCTGATCCGGCACGGTGATCCGCTGCGTCGGGGCAGGGGGCTTTCGCCCCTGACCGCAAGATCCGGGGTGCAGGCGCGGCGCGCACGGCGCACAGTGGCGGCTGGACCGGACAATGCGCGATGCCCACCATGCCTGAACAGCCTTCACTGGACTTCATTTCCGACCCGGAGCGGGTGAGCTCGGGTCCCGCATGGCCAGTTCCCCTTGGGGGACCAGACCTCGAGCTCGCGGCCGGTCTGGCGCCGGACATCGCCCGGGCCGTTGCCGCCATCGATTGGCACCGGGTCCAGCGAGACCTCGACGCCCAGGGCGCGGCGACGCTTGCGTCGCTGTTGAGCCCCTCGCAATGCCACCAGTTGGCCGGGCTCTATGCGTGCGATGAAGGCCCCGCCGCAGGCACCTTCCGCAGCCGGGTGGTGATGGCCCGCCACGGTTTTGGCCGCGGCGAATACAAGTACTTCAGCTATCCGCTGCCCGCGCTGATCGCAGGCCTGCGCGACGCGCTGTACCCCCGGCTTGCGCCGCTGGCCAACCGCTGGTTCGCCGCCATGGGCCTGCCGGCAGACTTCCCGCCCCGGCACGCCGACTTCCTCGGGCGCTGCCATGCAGCCGGCCAGAAGCGCCCGACGCCGCTGCTGCTGCAATACGGCCCCGACGACTACAACTGCCTGCACCAGGACCTGTACGGCGACCTGGTGTTTCCGCTGCAGGTGGTGCTGCTGCTGTCCGAACCGGGGCGCGATTTCGAGGGCGGCGAGTTCGTGATGACCGAGCAGCGCCCGCGCATGCAGTCGCGCCCGATGGTGCTGGCATTGCGACAGGGCGATGCGGCGGTGATCGCGGTCAATCAGCGTCCCGTGCAGGGCACGCGCGGCGCCTACCGGGTGACCATGCGGCACGGTGTGAGCCGGGTGCGCAGCGGCCTGCGCCACACCGCCGGCATCATTTTTCACGACGCGAACTGAGATGGCGCGCGGACCGCTCGTTGCGCCGCTGGCCGAATCGCTCGTCTCGCCAGCCAGCGTGCCGCCGGTCAGCGTGCCGCCGGTCGGCGTGTCGCCATCCAACGCGTCGCCATCCAGCGTGTCGCCCACTCGGCCGTCCGCAGGATCGACGCCGGACCTCTTTGCCGATTGCGCGCCGGCCGCGCCCGGCGCGCCGCTCGCCTTGGCCCCGGGCGCGTTCGTGCTGCCGCGCCTGGCGCTGGCCGACGCGCCGGCCCTGCTGGACGGTATGCACGGCGTGCTGGCGCAGGCGCCGCTGCGTCATTGGGTCACCCCGGGTGGATTGCGGATGTCGGTGGCGATGAGCAACTGCGGCGCACTGGGCTGGGTCAGCGACCGGACCGGTTATCGCTACGATGCCCGAGACCCGGTGACCGGACGGGCGTGGCCGCAGATGCCGCCTGCGCTGCGCGAACTGGCGAGTCGTGCCGCCGCCGCTGCCGGCTATGCGGACTTCCGTCCGGACGCCTGCCTGATCAACCGCTACGAGCCCGGCGCGCGGCTGAGCCTGCACCAGGACCGCGACGAGCGCGATCTCGACCAGCCGATCGTGTCGGTGTCGCTGGGCCTGCCGGCGATGTTCGTGTTCGGCGGCGCTCGTCGAAGCGACCCGACGCGGCGTGTGCCGCTGTGCCATGGCGATGGGGTGGTGTGGGGCGGGCCTTCGCGGCTGTTCCATCACGGGGTGCTGGCGGTGAAGGCCGGCGAGCATGAACTGACGGGCGCGGTTCGGTTCAACCTGACCTTCCGGGTGGCGGGCTGAAAGCGGCCGCCCTGTTCCGGCACGGGGCGGCCGCGTCGCGTCTGTCTTGCTGCGTTCCGGCGTTAGCGAGCGCTCACACCTTATACCAGTCGCGCACTGCCGCCACGTATCGCTTCACCCCTTCGGCCACGGTGTCGGCATCGAGCGCACCGTACGACAGCCGCTGGTAGTTGGCGGCTCGGGTGTCGGTCAGCCCGAACGCGAAACCCGGGATGGTGGCCACCTTGTGGCGCTCGGTCATGGCCTGGTTGAAGGCCAGCGCATCGGCCACGCCGGGCAGCTTCATCAGCACATAGAACGCGCCCTGGGTGCGCGGAAACTGGACCAGATCGCCCAGCTCGGCCAGCGCCGCGTGCACCGAGGCCCGCACCCGCGCAAGCTGCGCGATCTTGGGTTCGACCAGCGCACGCCCCTGCTGCAGGGCCTGCAGGGCCAGCAGCTGCGAGGGCACCGGCGCGCAGATGAGGTTGGTGTCCTGCACCTTGTTCATCGCATCGAACAGGTCGGCCGGATAGACGACGTAACCCACCCGCCAGCTCGCCATGCCGTAGTTCTTGGAAAACGAAAAGAACGACAGCGTGTGCGCCTGCGCGCCCTCGATCGAACCCGGCGAGAAGTGGCGTGCGCCGTCGTAGGTGAAGTACTCGTAGGCCTCGTCGCTGAAGTGATAGAGGCCGTGGCGCGCGCACAGCGCGTTGACCGCGCGCAGGTCGGCCTCGTGATACACCGCGCCGGTCGGGTTGTTGGGCGACACGGTGACGATGGCGCGGGTGCGCGGGGTGATCGCCGCGGCCAGCGCCGGCACGTCGAGCTGCCAGTCGTCGCGAACCGCCACCGGCACCGGCACGCAGCCGGCCATGCGGATCGCCATCTCCTGGTTGAAGTAGTAGGGCATCGGCAGGATGAACTCGTCGCCCGGGTCGGCCAGCGCCAGCACGCTGTTCAGGAACGCCATATTGCTGCCGGCGGTGACCATGATGGCGCTGTTCGCGCCCACGGCCAGGCCGTTCTCGCGCGCCAGCTTGGCCTCGATCTCGGCCACCAGCGGCCCGTAGCCGCTCACCGCCTGGTACTTGTTGAGCTGCACATCGCTCATCAGCCCGGGCAGCGCGGCCACCGCATCGGCGGGCGGGCCGTAGCTCACCACCCCCTGGCCCAGCGAGATCGTGCCGGGCGTGGCCCGCACCATCGCGGCGATGGTGGGAATGATCGGGGTATCGACCCGATCCATTCGCAAGGAGCTGCGTTTCATGGGATGGCGGTGCAGGGGCGGGGCGCGGGGCCCGGAGGAGGTCGATCTTAGCCGATGCACCTGCGGCCGGGTTTCGGGCGGGCGAGCAGAGCGCCCGGCGCAGGGCCGGTCAATCGGTGCGGCGCGAGGTGTCGCCCATGAAAGGGACGCCAGATGTCGGCTATGACAGGGACGCCAGATGCCGCCTGGCGGCCGACCCCAGTTTCTGATCGAAGGTGAGCAGTGGCGCGCGCAGCTCGCTGGCCACCAGCAGGTAAGCCGCGTCGTAGGCGGTCAGCCGATACCGGCTGGCCAGTTGCACGAGGGCGGCGACATCGACCGCATACCGGGTGATGTCCATATCCTCGAAGTGGCCCAGACCCGCCCGCGCGACGTCCGACTCTCGCGGGTGCGATTTCCTGAGCGCGACACTGCCCATTTCGATGTCGATCAGCCAGGGTGCATGCAAGGACTTGCCGGCCAGGGTTTCCCATGCCTGCTCGCACTGGGCTTCGGCAAAGACCGCGGCGGCGATGACGCTGCAGTCGACGACCACCGGCGGACGCGTCGCGGGACGCGGCGCCGGCTCGGCCACGATCAGTTGCCTGGCGCGATCAGCGGGCATCGCGTTCGCGGCGCAGGATGTCGACCGCGAGCGGCCCGCTGTCGATGGGAACAGGCCAGCGCCGGCGCACGTCGGCGGCGACCTGCTCGGGGGTCTTGGTACCGGCGGAGCGGCCCGAGCGGCTGGGCCGGACAGCCGTCGTCCGATCGCCATTCGGCGCGCCGGCTTCCTGCTCCGCCATGGCCAGCGTGAGGATCGACATCAGCTCCCCCTGCAGCGAACGGTGGTTGGCTGCTGCCCGCTGGCGCAGGCGTTCGGCGAGCGCTTCCGGCACATCTTTGATCGACAGGTTCGGCATGGTCGGCCATTCGAGGGAGGCAATTAAGCGCCATTGTGGCTCCATATCGGATCCTGATCAATGAAGCAGCTTGAGCCGTTCTCCATCGGCTTAACCCCGATGCGCATTGGCGCCGTGCGTACGTTGGCGCACAGACTGTGACCTTCGGTCCGGATGTCAGTCCGCATGCCCACCCTTTCAGGTCTCCCCTTGCCGGCGTTTGCCGGCCGCAGGGCGTGTTTTCAGGCGCTCGGGACGCTGCATCGGCTGATGCCGAACGACGCTTGCCGGATGCACGCTGGCGATCGGCAGGTTCAGGTCGCGGGTTCGTGAATCGCTTGGCGTTTCCGCCCAGCGAGCACCCGAGTCGATCGAATGTTTCTGTTGCTCCGGTTGCCTATCGCCTCGACATCGACGGCCTGCGCGCCTTCGCCGTGCTGGTGGTGGTCGGCTTCCATGCCTTTCCGGCCGCATTCCCGGGTGGCTTCATCGGGGTCGATGTCTTTTTCGTCATCTCCGGCTACCTGATCACCTCGATCGTCCGGGCCGACCTCGCGGGTGGCCGGTTCAGCCTCGCCGGGTTCTACAACCGGCGGATCCGCCGGATCTTTCCGGCGCTGCTGCTGGTGTTGGGCGCCTGCCTCGGGGCTGGCTGGTTCTTGTTGCTGGCCGACGAATACCTGGAACTGGGCAAGCATGTGGCCGCCGGTGCCGGCTTTGCCTCGAATCTGGTCCTGCTCTCGGAGAGCGGCTACTTCGACACGGCGTCCGAAAAGAAGATCCTGCTGCATCTGTGGTCGCTCGCGATCGAAGAGCAGTTCTACCTGGTCTGGCCGATCCTGCTGCTGATGCTGACCCGTCTTCGGGCGGTGCCGATCGCCATCGGGGTGCTGATCCTGGCCTCGCTGGCGCTGAGTGTCCACGAGGTGCGCAGCGACCGGGTGCTGGCGTTCTTTTCGCCGGCTGCGCGTGCGTGGGAACTGCTGCTCGGCGGGTTGCTCGCCATTGGTGAGGCTGCGGTGGGGGGGCAGCGGGTTCGCCGCCGTTTCGCCGAGGCAATCTCGGTTGTCGGATTCCTGCTGCTGGCCCTCGGGCTTGCCTTCATCCGTCGGAATAGTGCCTTTCCAGGCGGGTGGGTAGTTCTGCCGACGCTGGGGGCCGTCTGCGTCATTGCCGCGGGGCCGGGCGCGTGGCTGAACCGGCACTTTCTGGCCGCCCGGCCAGCCGTATGGATCGGCAAGATCAGCTACCCACTGTACCTGTGGCACTGGCCGCTGCTTGCCTTCGCTTATGTGCTGGCCGCTGGGCTGCCGTCGATCACGATGCGCTGGGCGGCGGTCGGCCTGGCGTTCGTCGCGTCGTGGTTCACCTTCCGGGTTGTCGAGCACCCGGTGCGCCATTCGAGCAGGGCGCTGCTGGCCGTGTGGCTGGCCGGCGCGATGGTCTTGTTCGGCGCATCCGGCCTAGCGCTGATGAGATCCGGTGGCGCGCCCGACCGGGCAGTGGCGCGAACACCGGCACTGCACCCGGGGGACATCGGGCACCCGCCGTTCATGAAGGCCATGCACGCGCTGCCCAACTACTGCCAGCAGTACGCGCAGTTTCCCTACCAGTGCTTCCAGACACAGCAGGGCATGGTCAAGCCCAAGCTGGCGATCTTCGGCGACAGCCATGCCGAGCACCTGGGACTGGGTCTGGCCGAACAGCTGCCCGGCATGAATGTCGTGGTGTTCAGCGCGATGGACTTGCCCTCGCTCGACACCGAGGGCAACCGCCGGCTCGTTTCTTACCTCGCCGGCGATGCCCGGATCGTTGCGGTGGTCGTGGTGGCCGCGTGGTACGTGCGCCTGACCCCGGCGGCCAGCGCTCGGTTCGGTGCCGGCCTGGTGTCGCTGGCCGGCCAGCTGAAGGGACCCGGGCGAGCGGTGTACTTCGCCGAAGACGTGCCGCACTTTCACTTCTCGCCCGAGCAATGCAAGTACCGCGACCTTCCGGGCCGGTCCCACGGGTGTGCCGAAGGCCGCGCCTTTCTGGACGCGCAGCGGGGCCTCTATCTGCCGGCGCTCGAGCGCGCGGCGCGGGACAGCGGAGCCGGCATGATCGCTATCGCGGATCAGTTCTGCCCGGGCGACACCTGCTCGATGGTGATCGACGGTGTGCTGGCTTATCGGGACACGAACCATCTTGGCATCAATGGTTCGAGGGCGGTCGCGCGGCGCATGATTGCGCAGATTCCACAGGCGCGGGACACCCATCCGCGCTGACTTCTCGGGCACCTGCGGCGTCGGCTACGCCACTGTCTGAAACGACAGAAGCGAGGTTCTGGCAATCGTCCGCTTGACCTACGCCCGATGCGCGCTGGCGTCCCGTGCAGTTCGGCCCGCACACTCGGGCCTTACCCTCGGATCGCCTATGCGCCTATTCTTACCCGCAGGCCTAATCGTCTGGCTTCTGGTCCTCGCTGCCTGCGGAGGGTCTGATGGCGATGTCGCCGCCGTCAACCCGGCAAATCCGTTGCCTATCCAGGACAAGACCTGGTCCACGCCCTACGGCCTGGCGCTCGACGGCGAGACCAGCCAGATCGCGTTCAACGCGTCAGGCCCGGTGGCGATGGCGTGGTGGCACCTTGACGCCACAAGGCTGACCGACGCGTCGCCGGCCACCTACTCCTGCACGCTGCGCACCCGGGGCTGGCTGAAGACGGGTGGCTGGGGCCCGGTCGACACCCTGCTGGCCCCGAGCCCCTCCGACTCCTACCAGTGCGGTGGAGTCGACGTCCATGCGAATTCGGCGGGCGATGTGCTGGTGGTCGCCAATCCCGTCTCGCCCCTGCCGGCGACCTTGTTTCGGCGGCTTGCCGGCGAGGCCGACTGGCGCCAACCCGCCACGCCGATGAGTGCCGGCGCGGGGCTGCGATCGATGATCGTCGCGCGCATTGCCGAGGGGGGCGAGGTCAGGCAGGTCGATTTCCGGTATGTGGCTGACCTCGGGCGCGAAGCCTGGGACTCCTATCGTTATGCCACGCGCCTGTGGGAGCGCTCGGGTGCGGTGCAGGGTACCCGGACGGTCGATATGGCGTACCAGGATCCGGTGCAGGGCTATCGCCCCATTTACGGGCCGGCGGTCAGCATCGATCCCCAGGGCAACGTGCTGGTGGTGGTCGGGGTGGCGAACCAGTTGCGCTGGTCGCGCTTCCGGGCGGACGCCGACGCCTGGTCGACGCCCGCGGAAGTGGTGGCACCTGGCGAGTCGGCGGGGCGCACGCCGCGCGCCGATTGGTCTCGGGCGTTTCGGCTGAGCAGCGATCCGTTGGACGGCAAACCCTGGCTCCTGACGATGGGTTCGCCACCCGACGCCACCGGGTCGATCGAGGTATTGGCCAGGCGGTTCGATCCCGAGGCTGGTTGGAGTGCTGGCCAGTTGATCGTCGCCGGAGATCTTGCCTGGGGATGGGACCCGGGCGCTCTGGCCACCCTGGCCGATGGCCGCACGATGCTGGTCTATCTCGACGCGGCGAACACGTCTGGTAAGGGCCTGCTCGAGCGAACCTGGACGCCCGGCGCGGGCTGGTCCTCGCCCAGGAGCATCACCCGCGGCCCCTATGGCGGCTACGGCGCTCGGGTCGCGATCGGCACGGCCGGCGATGCGGTGGTCGCCTTTCGCGACTGCGCGAATGTGCCTCGCATCCCCTTGTATGACGGCGCTCCCAGCGGATGCGTCGTGAAGGTCTCACGTCTGCGCGATTTCGCGTCGCGGGCCTCGGTTTGGACGGCTCCCGAAGTCCTGTCCATCACCACAGACCCTCCAGGTGCGAACACCCGGGACGAATACCGCATCGGTGTCCGTGATCTCAGGTCTCTGGCTTCGGGCGATGTCTCCCTCGCGTGGTGGCGGTCCGCCACGTTTTCCTCCGACTGGGAGCTCTGGCTCCAGACCCTGAGCGGTGCACATTGACGGCCCGGGGTGCGCGGCATAGGCTATGGCATATACATTGATCGCAGGTGTGGTCGAAATGACTGAAGTCGAACGCCGGGTCCGCCTGTTCCGCAATGGTCGAAACCAGGCTCTGCGCATTCCGCGGGAGTTCGAACTCGAAGGCGACGAGGCCATCCTGCGCAAGGACGGCGATCGCCTGATCGTCGAGCCGGTCCGCAAGGGGCGCCTGCTGCGTCTGCTCGCCAGCCTTGCGCCGCTGGACGAGCCGTTTCCCGATGTCGACCAGGACCTGGCGCCGCTGGATGACGTGGTGCTCTGAACGTGACGCTGCGCTACCTGCTGGACACGAATGTGCTTTCCGCGCTCATCCGGGATCCGCAGGGCCCGATCGCGCAGCGCATCGCCGCGGCAGGTGAGGAAACGGTCTGCACGAGCGTTCTCGTCGCGGCCGAACTTCGATACGGAGCACACAAGTCCGGCTCGGTCCGGCTCGCCGAGCGGGTTGACCTCATTCTCTCGACCCTTGAAATTCTGCCCTTGGAAGTGCCCGCGGATCGTCACTACGGGGACATCCGCCAACGCCTGGCTCGCCTGGGAACGCCGATCGGGCCCAATGTTCTGCTCATCGCGGCGCAGGCCCGGTCGCTGGATCTGACCGTCGTCACGGCGAACGAGCGAGAGTTCGCCCGGGTCCCCGGACTGCGGATCGAGAACTGGGCCTGACGACCGCGCCGGTGCCGCGCGCTCTTCGGGCTTGCACTCCACTCACCCCGAAGGACAACCTGTGAACCCGCTCCCACGGACCCCTCTTGTGCTGCGCGCTGACCCGCGGCCTGCCTAGGATTGCGGCCCGCAGGCGGCCAGCCGGCGCGCGATCAGGTCGCGCTCGGCCGGATGCGGCGCCAACTGCCACGCGTGCTGCAAATGGCGGCGGGCAGCGTCCAGGTCGCCAGCCAGACGAAGCAATTCACCCAAGGTGGCGTCCCACAGGTAGTAGCCGGCCAGCCAGGCCGGCGGCCTGATGGCCTGCAGCACGGCCAGCCCGGCGTGGGGCCCCTGCCACTGTGCCAGCGCGATCGCGCGGTTCAAGGTGTGCAGCGGCGAGGCTTCGAATCGTTCGAGCGTCTCGTAGCAGTCGACGATTTCGCGCCAGTCGGTCTGCTCCCAGCTCGGCGCCAGGCAGTGCGCGGCGGCCACCGACGCTTCGGCGTGATAGCGCGAATACTTCGTGCCCCGGGCCGAGCGCTGCAGCCAGCGCAGGCCCTGCCCGATCAGGCCCCGATCCCACTTCGTGCGGTCCTGGTCTTCCAGCAGCAGCAGGCCGCCCTGGCCGTCCAGCCGCGATTCCAGGCGCGCCGCATGCAGATACATCAATGCCAGCAGGGCATCTCCTTCGGCCGAGCTGCAGGCGGGATGTTCGGCCATCAGGTGCGCCAGGCGCATCGCCTCGTCGCACAACTCGCGGCGAATCAGCCTATCGGGCAGGGTGGAGCTGTATCCCTCGTTGAACAGCAGGTACACGATGCGCAGCACCGACGCACGCCTTTCCTGCAGCGCCGGCCAGGCGGGCGTGTCCAGCGATGCGCCCAGCTGGCGCAGCCGCTCGCGTCCGCGCGCCAGGCGCTTGTGCACATTGTCTTCGGTGGTCAGCAGCCGCAGCGCGATCTCGCGCGTCGAAAAGCCGCACAGGATCTTCAGCGCCAGCACGGTCTGGCTTTCGGCCGGGATGGCGTCATCGGCGCAGACGAACAGCATGCGCAGTTCGTCGTCGCCGATCTCCCGCTCGAAGCGGGTGTCCGACGCTTCGCTCGCCGCCTGCGCCAGGGCGCTGGCCACTTCGGGCGCCAGTCCGCGCTCGTCGCTCTCGTCGTCCAGCGAGACGTTGTGCCGGTCGCGCCGACGCAGGACGTCCAGCAGACGGTTGCTCGCGGCCCGGTAGAGCCAGGCGCCGGGCTGATCGGGTGGTCCCGACTTGGGCCAGGCGCGCAGCGCGGTCATCAGCGCCTCCTGAACCGCGTCCTCCACCACTTCGATGCGGTGCAGGCAATAGACGCGCGCCAGTCGGGCCACCAGGCGCGCGTACTCGTGCCGAAAGGTGTGCTCGAGCAGTGCGGCGGTGCCGGCACCGGCACCGGCCCCTGTCCCTGACCCGGCACCGGCACCGGGTTTGGTCCCGGCACCCGCTCCATCGCCCGAGGTTTCGCCTTGCATGCGATGCCGCATCGCGCGCGCGCAGGCCGCTCGCGCTCAGTAACCGGCCATTTCACGCACTTCCACGCTGGCACCGGGCATCATCAGCACGGGGCAGGTCTTGGCGATCTGTGCCGCGCGTTCGGCGCTGTCGGCCTGAACGATGCTGTAGCCGCCGACGATTTCCTTGGCCTCCATGAACGGCCCGTCGGTGATCGCGCCGCCGGCCCGAACCACCTTGCCCGGCGGCTTCAGGCCGTCGCCCATGTCGAGGATCTCATCCTTGTACTGCGCCTTCCACGCGGACCACTGGGCCAGCATCTGCTGCATCTCGGCCGGTGAGGGCATGCGGGCTTCGGATTCGGCGGAGTTGCGATAGACGAACAGGTATTTCTGGGCAGCCATGATGGGCCTCCTGACGGGCAAGGGTTGAACGAAAGGGTACTGCACCCTCAAGACGAACCAGGCAGGAGGATCCGGACACTGCGCCGAAGATTTTTTTGTCAGTCGAGCTGGAGCCCGATCCTGCGCGCGACCGCGCCCCAGGTCTTGTGGTCGGCGGCCAGGCGCGCCGCGCTGGCCCCGGGCGACGCGGCCACCACCTCCTGGTCGGTCTGGCGCAGGCGCTCGACGATTTCCGGCTGTCGCAGCGCCGTGGCCAGTGCGGCATGCATCGCCTCGATGGTCGCGGCCGGGGTGCCGGCAGGTGCGAAGAGCACCAGCGAAAATGTGGCATCAAAGCCCGGGTAGCCCGATTCGGCCACGGTGGGCGCCTCCGGCAGCAGCAGCGAGCGCTTGGCGCCCGACACGGCCAGCGCGAGCAGCCTGCCAGCGCGAATCTGCGGCAGCACAGTCGGGCCCGCGAGAAAGCCGCAGTCGACCTGGCCGCCGATCACGTCCTGCATCGCCGGCGCCGGGCCCTTGTAGGGCACGTGGGTCATGTCGATGCCGGCGGTGGACAGGAAGAGCTCGGTGGTGAGGTGGCCGGGCGAGCCGGCCCCGCCGGAGGCGTAGGTCATCTTCCTGCCCTTGGCCAGCCGGACCAGGTCTGCGACCGACTTCGCGCCCACCGCGGGGTTGCACACCAGTGTCTGGCTGAACGAACTGGCGCGCATCACGGGGATGAGGTCGTCCACCTTGAAGGACAGCCGGGGGTAGACGTGCGGGTTGACGGTGACCAGGGTGTCGGTGGTCCACAGCCAGGTGTAACCGTCGGGGGCGGCGCGCGCCGCTTCGCCGGCGCCCAGGTTGCCGGCGGCACCGGGCTTGTTGTCGACGATGAGCGGCTGATTGAGCGCCGGCTGCATCCTTTCGATGGCTCCGCGCAGCACGATGTCGCTCGGCCCGCCGGGGGGCAGCGGCACGATGATGCGCACCGTCTTGGCGGGCCAGGCACCCTGGGCATGCAGGCACTGGGCGGCCGTCAGCGCGAGGACGGCGGCAACTAGCAGGCGGATGGATTTCATCGGATGTCGGTCTCGTTGGGGGGCATCGTTGCGGCATGGTCGCCAGGGTCTGGAACCATGATGCGCAGTAGAGCAGAGTGACGCCCGCCTTGTAAGATGGGCGCCGCTTGTTGGCCATAACCGGGAGCTATGGGTGCGGCTGGCGGAGTTCGATGCCTGTGCGCAGCGGCAACGTGCGCTGGACAGCGCCGAGCCGCGGTTCATTCACCCCTGCGGATCAGAACTCGATCGAGTCGGCGATTGCCTTGATGCCCGCATTGGCGCAGACCTCATCCGCTTCGCCCCCGGGCGCTCCCGAGACGCCGATCGCGCCAAACGACGAACCCCCGCCCTCGATCAGCACGCCGCCGCCCACCGCCGTGAAGCGTGCGACTGCGCGGATGCCGCTCATCGGCCGGCCCGCCTGGGTCTCGGTGGCCAGAGCAAGCGTCGAGGTGCGAAAGCTGGCGGCCGTCCAGGCCTTGTTGATGGCGACATCGACCGTGTGCGGGCCGGCAAACCGGTCGCGCAGAAACACCTGGGTGATGCCCGCCCGGTCGACCACGGCCACACCCACCTGGTAGCCCTGCTTGCGGCACGCCTCCAGGGCCGCCTTCGCCGCCGTCAGCGCGGCTTCGGGCGTGAGGGACTTGGTCTGGAACGTGGCCTGCTGAGCCAGCACCATGGTGGCGGGCGCTGCCAGCAGGACTGCCAGGAGGGTCGAGATGCGCATGCTGCTCCTTCGTGGGGTAATGGGATCTGGCCAGGCGATCAGTCGGCCGGCACACCGGTTTCGAGCAGGAAGAACGATTCGCCGCCTGATGCGTAGGTCGTGCCGGTCACCCGCACCCGATCACCGGCCTTGGCCGAAACCGATCGAAGGACCCGGACGGTCTGGCCTGAATCCAGGCGTACAAGGTAGACCTTTTCGTGGACCGATTCGATGACGCCGCTCAATTCGCGCGTCGCGCGCACCGGACCCGGGTCGCCACCAAGCCGCCACCACACCAGGAACCCGGCGAGCAGCACGCTCAGGGCGATCGCGCGCGCGAGGCGATGGTTGCGGATGAACGCGTTCCAGTCCATCGCGCGTCAAACGAGGCGAACGGGGCGGGCAGCCGCGTTCAGGTCCCCGGCAGCTCCAGCACCGCCCTGGCCAGGATGTTGCGCTGGATCTCGCTGGAGCCGCCATAGATGGTGGCGGGGCGCGATGCGAAGTACTGGTTGGCGATGTGCACCGAATGCGCCGCGTCGATCGCCATCGGCGCATCCAGCGTGGCCTGCTCGCCGCCCAGTTCGAGCATGGCATCGGTCACCCGCTGCATCGCCTCGCTCACCCACAGCTTGAGCATCGACACCTCGGCGCCCAGCTCCTCGCCGCGGCGCAGCACCTCGGCCATCCGCACGAACAGTGCGCCCAGGTCTTCGACATCGAGCTGCAGCTCGTCGAAGCGCACGCGGATCACCGGATCGTCGAACAGCCCGCGCGACACCAGCAGGTCGCGCAGCAGCTGCAGCGGGAACTTCGCCAGGCGGGGGCTGCCGATGCTGATGCGCTCGGAGCCCAGCAGCGCCTTGGCCATCGTCCAGCCCTGGTTCAGGCTGCCGACCAGCTGATGCGCCGGCACCCGCACGCTGTCGAAGAACACTTCGCAGAATTCCGATTCGCCAGTCAGGTTGCGGATGCGCCGCACGGTGATGCCGGGGCTGCGCATGTTCACCAGCAGGAAGCTGATGCCCTTTTGCTTCTTGGCCTGCGGGTCGGTGCGAACCAGCAGGAAGATCCAGTCGGCCTCGTGCGCGAACGAGGTCCAGATCTTCTGGCCGTTGACCACGAAGCTGTCGCCCTCCAGCACGGCGCTGGTGCGCAGTCCGGCAAGGTCCGACCCTGCGCCCGGCTCCGAATAGCCCTGGCACCAGCGGGTGGTGCCGGCCAGGATGCCCGGCAGGTGGGTGCGGCGCTGTTCGTCGGTGCCATAGCGGATCAGCAGCGGCCCGAGCATCGTGATGCCCATGTTCGGCACGATCGAGATGCCGTGCCGGTCGAAGGCGTCGTTCATGCGCACCTGGTCGTAGGCCGACAGGCCCATGCCGCCGAACTCCTTCGGCCAGCCCGGCGCGGCCCAGCCCTTGGCGCCCAGCTTCTGCTGCCAGGGCGCGGCCTGGGCCAGGCCCAGCCGGGTCGGCGGGAAACGCCACTCGGGCGGGAAATTCGCGGCGAGCCATTCCTCCACCTCGCGCACGAAGGCGTCGTCGGCGGAAGGTTCCGCCTGGCCTTGCGCGCCGGCCTCGATCAGTTGCCCGAAGCGTCGCCGGTGCTGCGCCGCGCCGCCCAGCCAGGCCGCCAGCACCATCGCCCGTTTCAGGAACATGCCGACGTTGCACTCGTCGGTATAGGCGATGCCGCCGTGCAGCTGCACGCAGCCCTTGAGCACCTTCAGCGCCGCGTCGGAACAGCGGGCCTTGACCTGGCTGGCGACCAGCGCGCGTTCGGCCGCGCCCGGGTCGGCGTCGAAGCGCTGCGCCGACTGGCGCAGCACCGCGCGCGCCAGCTCCACCTGCACCAGCAGGTCGACCGCGCGATGCTGCACGGCCTGGAAGGCGCCCACCGGCTGGTCGAACTGCTTGCGCAGGGTGACATAGTCGACGGTCAGCTCGAATGCGCGCGACATCAGCCCGACCAGTTCGGCGCTGATCGCCAGGCGCGTTTCGTCGAGCACGCGCTCGACGAGGCCATCGACCGCGGGGCCGCTGGCCACGATGGCCGCGGCGCCCACGGCCACTTGCGTGAAGGTGACCTCGCTCCAGGTGCCGCCGTCGATCCGGGCCTGCGTGAGCACCGCCACCCCGGGCGCGTCACGCGGCACCAGGACCAGGCAGGCGCCCTCGGGGCCATTGGCCGACACGATGAAGGCATCGGCGGATTCGCCGTGTGATACGAAGGCTTTGCGGCCATCGAGCACGAAGCCGTTGCCGGCGGAACGAAGTCGGGTCGGCTGCGCTGATGTGCTTGCCGAGGTCGCGCCCACGGCGGATGCCCCGTTGCCCGGCGCCATTGCGTCGGTTCCGGCAAACGCCGGCAGCCACTCGCCTGCCGCCAGCCGGGGCAACCAGCGAGACTTGAGATCTTCGTTGGTGCCGGCCTGCAGCAGGCCGCCAGCCAGCACCACCGCCGCGATCAGCGGCTCGGGCGCCAGCGAGGCGCCGACCTGTTCGAGCAGCAGCGCGAGCTGGACGTGGGTGAGCGGCGTGCCCTGCAGGTGTTCGGGCAGCCGGCAGCCCAGCCAGCCCATCTCGGCCAGGGTGCGCCAGGCCTGCGGATCATGGCTGGGCCGCTGGTCGCGCAGCGCGCGCACGCGCTTGAGCTCCGGATCGCGTCCGGCGTAGTCGCGGGCGGCGTCCTGCACCAGGCGGTCGTCGTCGGAGAGCGCATCGAGACGGGTTCGCAGGTCGATCATCGGGGTTCCTCGAGAGTCGGGCGATTGCCGGTCGCCAAGGGTGCCAAGTTCCCGCCACCGAGGAAAGCCCGCCCGCCGCGATCCCGGCCCGCTTCCGTCCGCTTTCGCGCTCGGCGGCGCGATGCATTCCGAACTGCCGCCGGTTTTACTTCGCCGCGAATTGCGCCAGACTGATCCCATGAGAAGCAAACTGTTCGTTCCCGGCTCCCGTCCCGAACTCTTCGCCAAGGCCCTGGCCAGCGCGGCCGATGGCCTGTCCTTCGACCTCGAAGACGCGGTCACCGAGGCCCGCAAGCCGCAGGCGCGCCAGGCGCTGGCCGACCTGCTGGCCTCGCCCGACGTCGCGCGCAGCGCCAAGATCCTGATCGTGCGGGTCAACGCGCTGGACACGCCGCACTTCGCCGCCGATGTGGCGGCGGTGGCCCGGCCCGGGCTGCATCTGATCAACCTGCCCAAGGCCGAGAGCGCCGACGACGTGCGCCGCGCGGCCGAGGCGATCGAGCGGGCCGAGCGCGCCAACGGGTTTCGCGAGGGCCTCGACCGGCCGATCGGGCTGCTGGTCAATGTCGAATCGCCGCGCTCGCTGCGCATCGCGCACGAGCTGGCCTGCGCGCATCCGCGGGTGGCCGGCATGCAGCTCGGCCTGGGCGACCTGTTCGAGCCGCTGGGGATTTCGCGGCGGGACGTGGCGGCGGTCCAGCACGTGATGATGGCGCTGCGCCTGGCGGCCGGCGAAGCCGGCGTGCCGGCCTATGACACCGTGTTCGCCGATATCGCCGATCAGGACTTCTTCGTGGCCGAGGCCCAGCGCGCGCGGCTGATGGGCTTTGCGGGCAAGAGCTGCATCCATCCCAGCCAGATCGCGCTGGCCAATGCGGTGTTCCGGCCCACCGACGATGAGATCGCCCACGCGCAGCGAGTGGTCACTGCTGCGCAAACTGCGGCTGCGGGCGAAGTGGGCGCCTTCGTGGTCGACGGCAAGATGATCGATCCCCCCTTCCTGGCAAGAGCGCAGGCGGTGCTCGAAGTGGCGGTCCGGCTCGGGCTGACGCAGCCATGACCGGCACGGCCCTGCCTGGTCGAACCGGCCCCCGCGGTCCCCTCACCGGCATCCGCGTGATCGACCTGAGCGCCTACATCGCCGGACCCTATGGCTGCACGATGCTGGCCGACCAGGGCGCCGAGGTGATCAAGATCGAGCCGCCCGATGGCGACAACCTGCGCCGCTACCCGTCCACGCTGGACGCCGAGAGCCGGGCCTTCATCGGGGTCAACCGCAGCAAGTACGGCGTGGTGCTCGACCTGAAGCAGCCCGCCGACCTGGCGGCGCTGATGCGCCTGGTGCGCCAGGCCGATGTGCTGGTGCACAACTTCCGGCCCGCGGTGCCGCCGCGTCTGGGCATCGACTACGAGCAGCTGCGCCTGATCAATCCGCGGCTCATCTACTGCGCGGTCAGCGGCTACGGCGAGACCGGCCCCCTGAAGGACAAGGCCGGCTTCGACCAGGTGCTGCAGACGCTCACCGGCATGTGCAGCGAGCAGGGTCGCCAGGGCGTGCCCGAGGTGCTGGGCGGCTCGGTGGTCGACTACTACGCGGCCGCGCTGCTGGCCGGCGGCGTGGCCTCGGCGCTGTTCGAGCGCGAGCGCAGCGGCCAGGGCCAGTTCGTCGGCGTGTCGCTGATGCGCGCGGCGCTGACCATGCAGTCGGCGCGCCTGGTCTGGGCCGAAGGCGAGCCGCGCGAGATCGAGCGCGACATGCGCTCGGGCGGCCTGACCGGCATCCACCCCACCGGCGACGGTTACCTGTACCTGTCGGCCAATACTCCCGGTTTCTGGCGCGCGCTGTGCGAGAAGACCGGCCTGATGGATCTGCACGACGATCCGCGCTACGACACCGTGCGCAAGCGCGCCCAGCAGCGCGACGACATCGTGCCGCGACTGCGCGCCGCGCTGGCCGCGCGCAGTGCGCTGCAGTGGGAGGCGCTGTTCGGCGAAGACGTGCCCTGTGCCGCCGCGCGGCCGCTGGCCGACATGTTCGATCATCCGCAGGTTCAGGCCCAGGGCATGGTCGAGCGCATCGATCACCCGGTCGTGGGCAGCTACCAGGGCTTCACGCGGCCCTGGGTGTTCAGCCGCACGCCCGGGCCGGACCCGTTCGCCGCGCCGGTGCTGGGCCAGCACACCGAGGCGGTGCGTGCGCGGCTTGGCGACGACACAGCCTGAGAACTGCCCTGCCGAACTCCGGCGCAGGGCGTCTGCGACGATCCGTCGGGCCTGCCCTGAGCCGGGAGCCCCCATGAGCCGACTGCTCGAAAGCAAGTCCGCGCTGGACCGCGCCGATGCGGTTGCCCCTGCGTTGATGCTCTGATAATCTGGTCAGCATGACCAGAAAATCACCAGCACCGGTCATGGCGGCTGAGCCGCTGGCGCGCGCCAGCTGGCGTTTGCAGGACGCCAAGGCTCGTTTCAGCGAACTGGTTCGGCTGGCGCACAGCGACGGACCCCAGCACGTCACGCTCCACGGCAAGGAGGCGGTCGTGGTGGTGGATGCTGACGAATTCCGCCGCATGAAGGGCGAACGTACCGGCCAGTTGCTGGTCGATGCCCTGCGGGCATCACCGCATCCCGACATTAAAATCGAGCCGCCTCGCTCGCTGATGCCGGTGCGAGCGGTCAAGCTGTGAGCAGTCAAGGTGCGAGTGGCTGGCTGCTCGACACCAACGTGATTTCGGAGCTGCGTCGACCGCGGCCCAATGCCCGGGTGCGCAAGTTCGTCTCGGCGCAGCCGCTGGAAAGCCTGTTCGTCAGCGCGGTGACCTTCGCGGAGATCCGCTATGGCATCGAGATGCTGGAGGATCCGATCCGCCGTGTCGAACTCAACGATTGGTTGGAGCACAAGGTGCGGCCGATGTTCGATCAGCGCGTGCTCGAGGTTTCAGAGGATGTCATGTTCAAGTGGCGCCTGCTTGTCGAAGATGGCCGCAAAGCGGGCCATACCTTTTCACAGCCCGACTTGATCATCGCAGCAACCGCGCTGCACCATGGGCTGACGGTCGTGACCCGGGACACCGGCGATTTCAAACTGGCGCGCGTGGCACGCATGAACCCATGGGTTGACGAAGCGCCCTAGCGCCGATCATATGGAGCGGACGTGGCCGCTCGAGGAGACGATGCATGACGAAAGACTTCCGCGCGACCGTGCGCGAGGCGGTGCGCGACGAGGCGCTGCTGCGCGCGTCGCTGGCCGACAGCGACATCGCGCCGATGCTGATGGCGCTGGTGCAGCTGACGGGCGATCTCGAACTGATGGACGAAGTGGCGCCGCACATCCAGGGACCCTGGAACTTCCTGCAGACGGTTCCCGACGCCCTGAAACAGACGGTGCGCGATCGGCTGGTGGCCACGCTCAAGGACTACGCCGCCCACGACCGCCCGGCGCCCGCGCGTCCGACTGAAGCGGTGCTGCAGCGGATGATGAGCGCCGGGGTCGGCCAGCCGGTGCCCGCGGAATACATTGCGCTGCTGCTCGAAGAAATGAGCTTCGGTGAAGCGGACACCCGCGCCGTGCAATGGCAGCGCGACCCCGCTCAGCTGCCGCTCCAGGACTTCAAGGTGATCGTGATCGGTGCCGGGCTGGGCGGCCTGTGCGCGGCCATCCGCCTGAAGCAGCTGGGCATCCCGTTCGAGATCCTGGAGAAGAATCACGACGTCGGCGGCACCTGGCTCGAGAACGACTACCCCGGCTGCGCGGTCGACACGCCCAACCATTTCTATTCGTATTCGTTCCATACCAACAACCGCTGGTCGCGGCATTTCTCGCGCCGCGACGAAATCCTGGCCTACATCCGCGAGGTCGCGCAGGCCTACGACCTGCGCCCGCACATCCGCTTCGGGGTCGAGGCGAAACGGGCGGTCTACATTGAGTCCACCGCGCGCTGGCAGGTGAGCTGGACCGATCGGGCCGGCCTGGCGCACAGCGCCGAGTGTCGCTCGCTGATCACCGCGGTGGGCCAGCTCAACCGCCCCGCCATCCCGCAGATCAAGGGCCTGGAAACCTTCCGGGGCCCGGCCTTCCACACCGCGCAGTGGGACCACCAGGCCGGATTGGCCGGCAAGCGGGTGGCCATGATCGGCACCGGGGCCAGCGGCATGCAGGCCGGTCCGTCGATCGTGGGCGAGGTGGCGCATCTGCGGGTGTTCCAGCGCACTGCGCACTGGGCGGTCAACAACCCCAACTACCACCTGCCGGTCACGCAAGGGCACCTCTGGTCGCTGGAGCACCTGCCGTACTACGCCAACTGGCTGCGCTTCCAGCTGTTCTGGGCCAGCTCCGACGGGTTTCATGCCTCGCTGCACGCCGATCCGGACTGGCCCACGCCGGCCATCTCGCTGAATGCGACCAATCACAAGATGCGCGAGATGATCGTCGACTATGTGCGCGGCGAACTCGGCGGCGACGAGGCGCTGCTGGCCAAGTGCATCCCGGGCTATCCGCCCTATGGCAAGCGCATGCTGCGCGACAACCACTGGTACAAGATGCTCGGGCGCGACAACGTCGCTCTCGAGACCGAGCCCATCTCGCACATCACTGCCGATGCGATCGTGATGAAGGACGGTACCGTGCATCCGGTGGACGTGATCATCTTCGCGACCGGCTTCCAGGCCTCGAGGCTGCTGTGGCCGCTCGAGATCGAGGGCACCGGCGGCCACACGGTGCGCGCCGACTGGGGCGACGACGACCCGCGCGCCTATCTGGGCATGACCGCGCCGCACTACCCGAACCTGTTCGTGATGTACGGGCCCAATACCAACCTCGCGCACGGCGGCTCGATCATCTTCCACAGCGAATGCCAGGTGCGCTACATCATGCAGGCGCTGCGCCTGATGATCGAGCAGGGCGTGGACTCGCTCGAGGTCCGCCAGGACGTGCACGACGGGTACAACCGGCGCCTGGAGGCCAAGGCGCGCGACATGGTCTGGACCCATCCGGGGGTGACGAGCTGGTACAAGAACTCGCGCAACCGGCTCACGGTGACCTCGCCATGGCGGCTGCTGGACTACTGGGAGATGACGCGGGTGTTCGATGCGGGCGAGTTCAGGCTGGCGCGCCGCCCGGCTGCCCTGGACGAGCGGATCATTCCCACAGGAACCTGATCGGTACTGCGTACAGGCCGTCGCCGAAGCCCACACCCAGTTCGCCGTCGTACAGCACCACCCCGCCCGTGAACGCGTCGCCCGCGGCCTGACGCAGCTTGCGCAGGCCGCGAAAATCCGCGCCGGTCACCGTGGCCGACGCCTTGACCTCGACACCGGCAACCGCGCCCGGTCCGCGCTCGATGACGATGTCCACCTCCACGCCGTCCTTGTCGCGGTAGTGATGGAAGGCGGGCGCCGACGGGTCGCCGGTGGCCTGTCGGCGCAGCTCCTGCAGCACGAAGGTCTCGAGCAGCTGGCCGAGCAGTTCGCGCTTGTCCCACAGGTCGGCTCCATTGACGCCGAGCAGCGCGGCGGCCAGCCCGGTATCGCCCAGATGGAGCTTGGGTGTCTTGACCAGACGGCTCAGTCGATTGTTGTGCCAGGGCGGCAATTCTTCGAGCAGGAAGACACGGGCCAGCAGGGTGACGTAGTCGCGAATGGTCTGGCGGCTCAGCTGAAAGGGCACCGAGAGGTCGGACACGTTGATCAGGTGCGCGGTCTGGGCGGCCGCCAGGGCCAGCAGCCGGGGCAGCACGTCCAGCGCCTGCACGCGGGCCAGGTCGCGCACGTCGCGCTCGACGATCGCCTGGGCGTAGTCCCGATACCAGCGGCTGGCGCGTGAGGCGCTGGCGCGGGCGAGCGCGGCCGGATAGCCACCGGCGGCCACCCGGTCGGCCAGCTCACGACCGAGCCGTGGCGCCTGCCGGGCGGGAAATCGCCCCCGGAACAGGTCATCCATGAAGGTGGGTGCCTGGCGGGCGAGTTCCGCCTGCGCCAGTGGATGAAGGCGCAGGATTTCCATCCGCCCGGCCAGTGAATCGGCCAGATCGGGCAGCAGCAGTACGTTCGTGGACCCGGTGAGCACGAATCGCCCGGGCCTGCGGTCGCGGTCTACCGTCTGCTTGATCGCGGTGAACAGGTTCGGCACGTGCTGCACTTCATCGAGCACGGTGCGTTCGGGCAAGTCCGCGACGAAGCCGGCCGGATCGGCGCGAGCGGCGGCGCGCGCCACGTCGTCGTCGAAGCTGAGGTGAGACGGGAGCCCGGGGTCCGCAGACGCCGCGGCGGCGGGGGGCCTGGGCGCTCGCGGCGGGCGCGGGCCGGGGGGCCGGGCCCCCGGGGGTCCGCGCGCAAGGGCCAGGTCAGCCAGGCCGGGGGTAGTTGCGCGCCGAGATCATCGGCCGTCTTCGGAAGTTCGTACCGTCCGTCGGCCGATTGCAAGGTTTTATCGGGTCCGAATAGTGAAGGTTGATATCGGGGGGGGGGGGCGGCGGGTTGGTTGAAACCATCTTTTCGTACAGCGTCACCACGCAGGCGCCGCCCAGCCCCAGGTTGTGCTGCAGCGCCAGCCGCGCGCCGGGCACCTGGCGCTTGTCGGCGGTGCCGCGCAGCTGCTGGACCAGCTCGGTGCACTGGGCCAGCCCGGTGGCGCCCAGAGGGTGGCCCTTGCTCAGCAGGCCGCCCGACGGGTTGGTGACGACCTTGCCGCCGTAGGTGTTGTCGCCGTCGTCGACGAACTGGCGGGCGCCGCCCTCGGGACACAGCCCGAGCGCCTCGTAGCTGAGCAGCTCGTTCTGCGCGAAGCAGTCGTGCAGCTCGACCACGTCGAGGTCCTGCGGGCCGACGCCGGCGGCCTCGTAGACCTTGCGGGCCGCGGCCTTGGCCATGCTGTAGCCCACCACCTCGCGCATGTCGTGTGCCTCGAAGGTGGCGGGGGAATCGGTGGTCATCGCCTGCGCGCGGATGCGCACGCTGCGGTCCAGCCCATGGCGCTGCGCGAAATCCTCCGAGCACAGCAGCGCGGCGGCGGCGCCGCAGGTGGGCGGGCAGGCCATCAGGCGGGTCATCACACCCGGCCACATCGAGGGCGAGGCCAGCACTTCTTCGGGGGTGATGACGTTGCGGAACAGCGCCAGCGGATTGTTGGCCGCATGCCGGCTGGCCTTGGCGCGGATCTTGGCGAAGGTTTCCAGCGGCGTGCCGTACTGCTCCATGTGCGCCAGGCCCGCGCCGCCGAAGTAGCGCAGCGCCAGCGGGATCTCGCCATGGCCGACCAGCGCCTCGGTCTCGTCGTCGAAGCGCTCGAACGGGCTGGGCCGGTCGTTGAAGTGGGTGCCCAGCGCGCCCGGCGTCATCTGCTCGAAGCCCAGCGCCAGCGCGCATTCCACGGCGCCGCTTTGCACCGCCTGGCGCGCCAGGAACAGCGCGGTCGAACCGGTCGAGCAGTTGTTGTTGACGTTGACCACCGGGATGCCGGTCATGCCCACTTCATAGAGCGCACGCTGGCCGGCGGTGGAGTCGCCGTAGACGTAGCCGATGTACGCCTGCTCGACCGCCTCGAAGCCCAGACGGGCGTCGGCGAGCGCGGCGCGCAGCGCGTGCGCGGCCATCTCGGGGTAGGGCTTGCTGGCGCCGGGCTTGGCGAATGGGATCATGCCGACCCCGACAACGTGAACTGGGCGTGTCATGGCGATGGGCTTTCGTGGGGATTGACGCGGAAGGGGAAGGATATCGGAGACGCGCTTGGGCGGGGCGTCGGCGCCCGCGCGCGGATCGCTGGCGCCGGCGAGCCGGTCGGGGATGTTTTCGACCGGCTCACGCGCGCCTGCGGCGGGGGTCAGGATCGCTTCAGCCGCGCGGCTTCTTCCTGCTCGCGCCGGCGTGCTTCGCCGATCGCCTTCAGGCGTGCCTGCTCGGCCGGATCGACCCGGCCATAGCGCTCGCGCCAGCCCGGATCGTCCTTCCAGGCGAAGGGTGCGACCAAGGTCGTGCGCGGCGCGTCGGCCGATTCGAGCAGGCCGAGCGCGCTGGTGACCACCTCACGCTGCATGTCGCGCCGCCACGGGTGCCCGCAGGGATTGCCCAGCGGGAAATCGGTGAAGACGAAGCGCGCAACGCCGCAGTGTTCGACAATGTCGCGTGCCGATCCGATGATGACGGTGGGCATGCCGCGTTCCTCGAGATACCGTGCGACCAGACTCACGGTCTGGTGACACACGGGTCAGAGCGCGCTCAGCAGGACCGCGTCGGCACCGTCTTGCAGCAATCGCGCATGGATCTCGGGCGCGTCCACCTCCAGGGTCTTGCGCTGGCTGTACTCGGTCGGCACGCCATGAAAGCGCGCGGTCAGGCCGCCGATCAGGCCGTCGCGCGCGAGCTGGTGCGCCGTCTCCACCGGAAGGTAGCTCTCGCGATCCTGGGTGTGGGTGGATTCGCGGTCCCAGGCGAGGTTGTCGGTGTTCAGGTTCGCGGGAACCGGGTCGGTGCTGCCGGACCAGACATGGCGCACGCCCTTGTCGTCGCGGTTGGAGCGGTCGGGCGGATGCGCGGTGGTGACCAGGCCGATGCGCGAATCGCGCAGCGGTTTGGCCAGCCGGGCGAAGGGCACGCTGTCGTGGCAGGCCCAGACGTAGTCGTTGGAGTAGCCGATCGCGCGGTAATAGGCGCGCGTGCGGTCGATGTAGGCGATGGGGGGGTGGGCGGCGGGCATGGGGGCGCGCGGAGCGGACCGGAGATGAGGGTAAGGACGACTGTACTGGGCGGGGGAAGGGGATACAACGAAGGGTGTTCTGATTTCGACCGGGACCGCCGCACGCTCGGGCCATTTGCGTGGCACCTCGTGCTCGGGAGCGTTGCCGCCGGAAGGTGCTTCGCCAGGCGCCTGGCGAGCTTCGCTGCGGCGGCTGGCCCTACCGAGCCTTCGCCCCGCGCCTGCGCGACGCCTTCGCCTCGTTCTGCGCCACCCGCAGCCGCGTGATGCGTTCGATCAGCGCCAGCGGCATGGGCTCTTTCAGCGGGAAGCGAAGGTTGCCCTTCTCGCCCGCCCAGGGCGCAGCCGCCGCCTCCAGCGCCGGATCGCCGCTGACGGGCGGATAAAGCCCGATGTGGTGATTGAAGGCCGCGAAACAGACCAGGATGCCGTGCTGCTTGAATGCCGGCATCCGGTAGCTGATCGTCTCCTCGGCCTGCGGCGCAGCCGAGCGCACCGTCTGGCGCACCGATTGCAGAATGGCCTGCACCGAAGGCGGGAACGCCTCGATATACCCGTCGATCGTGTCCGGGCCCGGACCGGGCCGCCTGATCGGCACGCTGGCCGACTTGAAGTCGTACGCGGTCCGCACGAGCTGCTTCACGATGGCCGCGCGGGCCAGCGGCAGGCGGACGCGCACGCCCGGCACCTTGGCTCCCCAATGCAGCGGTTCGAGGAAGTCCGGGTGCGCCGCCAGAGCGAGTTCGCGGTCCTGCCCGGGCAGGAAGATGTGCAGCAGGTCGCCACCGGGCGGGATGGTGACGAAGATCTTGCCGCGCACCCGGAAGGAACCGAAGTCGTGATGGGGTGCTTCGGTCGTGTCCGGCAATCCGAGCGCGAACTTTCGGATGGTATTCAGTGAAACGGCCATGGCGGGTTTCGCGGAGGATCGATGCACAGGAGCGTCGAGCGCGTGTCAGTGTGGCACAGACCATGCGTTGGCCTGGCTTCACATCATCGCAGCCTCGTCGGACATCGCCCGCGCCACGGCCGGACGCGAATGGATATTGCCGGCATAGGTCGCGACATTGGGCCATCCGGCCAGGTCGACGCCGATTCGCCTGACCAGTGCCAGCGCCCAGGCCAGATAGGCATCGGCCACGGTGAACCGGTCGCCAGCCAGGAACCGGCGTCCGGCCAGATGCCGGTCCAGGTGCGTGAGCTTGGCCGGCAACTTCGAACGGGCGAACGCCTTGGCCTCGGGCGACGTGTCGGGCGAGAACAGATGCCAGAACACCAGCTTGTGGATTTCGGTGCCGACGTAGTTCAGCCAGCTCAGCACCTGATAGCGTTCGGTCGTGCCCACCGGCGGCAGCAGGCCGCTGTCCGGCTGCCGGTCGGCGAGGTATTGGAGCACCGCCGGCCCTTCGGTCAGCACGGTGCCGTCGTCCAGCACCAGCACCGGCACCTGCCCCTTGGCGGAGATGTCGAGCAGGCTGCCGCCACTGGCGATCGCCTTGTCGGACAGCTGGACCCGCTTGAAGGTGGCGGATTGGCCGGATTCGTACAGGCTGATCCGGCTGGCCAGCGAACAGGCCATCGGTGAGAAGTACAGTTCCATCGTAAGCGCTCCGGGTGAAGATGGTTGTTTTGTACTGAATGGTATAAAATTAGCGGCACCTCGACAGCCTGTCAATGGTTTTGTACTGACTGATATGAAAACGCCTCGCCCGCCCGGGCGGCCACTTTCCTTCGATCCCGCATCGGCGCTCGCGCAGGCGGTGACGCTGTTCTGGCAGCGCGGCTACGCCGACGCCTCGATCCAGGAGATCACCGACGCGATGGGCATCAACCGGCCCAGCCTGTATGCCGCGTTCGGCGACAAGGAGGCGCTCTTCCTGAAAGTGGTGGACGCCTACCGGATGCAGGTCGAAGCCCAGCTGTCAGCGCTCTTCGCCCAGGGCGGGTCGCTGGAGCAGACCCTGCACGCCCTGTTCGATCAGGCGATCAGCGTCTATGCCCAGCCGAACTCGGCGCCGCGCGGCTGCCTGCTGGCCAGCGCGGCGACCGCGCAGGCGCCGCAGTCGGCGCCTCAGCGTGACGCGGTGCGCTGCGCGCTGCTTTCGATCGAAGCCGTGATCCGCCGTGGACTGGCGCATCGGTTGGAGCAAGACGGCCGGGCGGACCCGGAGCGCATCGACGGAATGACGCTGCTCGCGTCGAGCTTCTGCTATGCGCTGTCGGTGCGGGCGCGACTGGGCGTGAGCGAGCAGCGGTTGCGGGGCGACGTCGCGCCGATGGTGCGCAGCGTGCTGGCGGTGGGCGGGCACTGAGCCGCCGCCCGGCCCCGGGCGATCGGGTCCGCCGACGCTCCCGGGAAGCCCTCGAGGTGTCTTGCGTGATGACCTCCCAGGTAATGGCGCCTCCCCGGACATCCGGCGACACTGGTTCCATTCCTTCGGAGGCTGGACATGCAGCGTGTGCTTCTGATTCTTGTGCTTGGCGCCTTCGGCGTGCTGTCGGCGATCGCCGTCGCGCGGCACGGCCTGGTCGGCATCTTTACCGGACAACTTCAAAACGCCGCCGGCATGCAGGTGCTCGCCGACCTGGCGATCGCGCTGGTCCTGGTCCTGGTGTGGCTGTGGCGCGATGCGAAAGCGACTGGCCGCAACCCGGTGCCATGGGTCGTGCTGACTCTGGCGACGGGGTCTTTCGGTCCGCTGATCTACCTGCTGACGCGCAGGTAGGCACGGGCACCCGATGCGGCGCGCCCGCTCTCCCAGGGCCAGCGCGACCGGGCGATGCCCGGCGCCCCGACGAGCACGTATCCGGGAAAACGATAGGCCGCCATCGGCACGCCGCCTTGAAGCTGCTGCGAGAATGCGAAAAAAAGCTCGCCATCGCGTTCATCGAATCCCAGGAGACTTCAACTTGAGCATCCCGCGCATCGCGTCCCGCCGTACTTTCCTGCAAGCCGCCACCGCCACCGCCACCGCCGCCTCGATCGGCCTGCCGGCTCGCGCGCAAACGGATTACCCCAAGGGCCCCCTGAAGCTGATCGTCGGCCTGCCGCCCGGAGGGGCGGCGGACATCATCGCGCGCACCGGCGCTGCCCTGCTCGAGAAATCGCTGAAGCAGGCGGTGGTGGTCGAGAACAAGCCCGGCGGCCAGTTCCAGATTTCGATGCAGGCGCTGCTGAACGCGCCGGCCGATGGCCACACGATGCTCTACATCTACAACGGCTACGCCTCGGTCAGCGCGACGCTCAAGCTGTTCGATCTGGAAAAGCAGGTCGTGCCGATCGCCCAGGTGGCCTCGACCCCGATCGTGCTGCTGGTGCGCAACGATTCGCCGCACAAGTCCGCCAAGGATCTGTGGGCCTATGCGCGCGCCAATCCCGGCAAGCTCACTTACGGCACCCTGGGTGCGGGCGGCGTCGAGCACCTGAAATGGACGCAGATCGAAAGAGCGATGGGTTTCAAGGGCACCTCGGTGCCGTACAAGGGCGGCCCGGACTCCATGCAGGGCGTGCTGACCGGCGAGATCGACTGCCTGCTGACGGCCGGCCTGTTCGCCAAGCTGTATGTGCCCAAGGCGCAGGCCCGCGTGCTGGCGGTGTTCGAGCCCACGCGCTGGCAGGACTTCCCCGAGGTGCCGACCATGGCCGAGACCGGCGTCAACGTGCCGCCGCTGGCCTACTGGGGCGGCTATGTGGCCAAGGCGGGCACCCCGCCCGAGATCGTGCAGCGCCTGCACCGCGAGATCGCTGCCGGTGCCACCGCGCCGCAGATGCTCGAACGGCTCACTGCCACCGGCGCCCTGCCGCTGGTCAGCAAGGTGCCCGACGACTTCCGCAAGGTCATCAGCTCCGACATCGCCTGGATGACCGAGGCGGCCAAGGGCCTGAACCTGGGCGGATGAGGGGCGCGCGCTTGCGCATCGAAACCGACGACCTGACCCGCCCGCAGGTGCTGGCCCTGCTGGAAGAGCACCTGCGCAACATGTACGAGCTGTCGCCGCCCGAAACCGTGTTCGCGTTCGACGCGGCGCGGCTCAGGGCGCCCGGCATCACGTTCTGGACCGTCTGGCGCGACCAGCAGCTGCTGGGCTGCGCCGCGCTCAAGGAGCTCTCGGCCGAGACGGGCGAGGTCAAGTCGATGCGCACGCCCGCCGCGCTACGCCGCACCGGGGCCGGGCGGGCGCTGCTGCACCACCTCATCGGGGTGGCTCGCGCCCGCGGGTATCGGACGCTGCACCTGGAAACCGGCCGTCATCCGGCGTTCGAGCCGGCCCATGCGCTGTACCGCAGCGCCGGCTTCCAGGCGTGCGGCCCGTTCGGCGACTACCTCGACAACGGCCACAGCGTCTTCATGGCGCTGGCGCTGCCCACCCCCCCGGGCTGACCCATCGCGCACCAGGACCGGCCCGGCGCGGACCGGTTCGGGCGGCCGATTTCTTTGAACCCTGGCGCAAATCTGGCCGGTCGATGCGACGCGATCCGCCCGCCCTTCCTATAATCGGGCATGAGCTCACCACACCCTTCCGCCGCCCTGGCCAGCCTCGTCACCGAAGCGGGCCGTACCTTCGACAAATCCGTCACCACCGCCAACCTGCCCGTGTTCCGGGCGTCGTCGGTGTTTTTCGAGACGCTCGAGGACGCCTACCGCGAAGGCGCGGGCGCGACCGCGGGCGTGCACCACGCCACCAGCTACGCCACCGCCGGCACTCCTACCACCTTCGCGCTGATGGACGCGCTGGCCGAGATCGAAGGCCACGGCCACGCCTGCCGAGCCGCGCTGATGCCCTCGGGCCTGGCGGCCATCGCCGCCGCGCTGCTGGCGGTCGTCAAGAGCGGCGACCACGTGCTGATGCCCGATTCGGTCTACGGACCGGGCCGCACCTTCGCCAACGGTCTGATGGCGCGCATGGGCGTGCGCACCACGTTCTATGCGCCGGGCTTGCCGGCCGACGCGGTGGCCGCGCTGATCGAGCCGACCACCCGCGTGCTCTACCTCGAGAGCCCCGGCAGCTACACCTTCGAGATCCAGGACGTGCCGGCGCTGTGCGCGATGGCGCGGGCCCGCGGCCTGGTCACGATGATCGACAACGCCTGGGCCTCGCCGATGTTCTCGCGGCCCTTCGACTGGGGCGTCGACATGTCCATGCTGCCGCTGACCAAGTACTGGAGCGGGCACGCCGACGTGCTGATGGGCGCGGTGGTCGCGCGCGAGGCGCTGTGGCCGGCGCTGCACACCTCGGTGCGCCAGCTCGGCCTGTGCGTGGGCGGCGACGATGCCTTCCTGATCCTGCGCGGGCTGCGCACCGCCAATGTGCGCATGCTGCGCCACCAGCAGTCGGCGCTCGAAGTCGCGGGCTGGCTGGCCCGGCGTCCCGAGGTCGCCGCCGTGCTGCATCCGGCGTTGCCCAGCCATCCCCAGCATGACCTGTGGAAGCGCGATTTCCAGGGATCCAGCGGCCTGTTCTCGTTCGAGCTGCGCCGCGATGCGCTCGGCGCCGACGAGGCCGTGGTCGCCCGCAAGCTGGCTGCCCTGTCGCAGGGCCGCCGCTTCTTCCGGATCGGCTATTCGTGGGGCGGCTACGAAAGCCTGATCGTGCCGGCCCGCCTCACCGGCCTGCGCACCGTCGCTCCCTGGACCGGCGGCCCGCTGGTCCGACTGCACATCGGACTCGAAGAACCTGCCGACCTGATCGGCGACCTGGAAGCCGGACTTGCCGCGATGCTCGCGGCCCACTGAAGGAGACAGGCAGATGGATTTCAAAGGCAAGTGCGCGATCGTCACCGGATCGTCGTCCGGCGTGGGTGCCGCCACCGCGCTGGAGCTGGCGCGCCGGGGCGTCTCGGTGCTGATCAACTGCAGCAAGAGCACCGGGCCGGCCGAGGCCGTGGCCGCGCAGTGCCGCGAGGCCGGGGTCGATGCCTTCGTGGTCAGCGCCAATGTGGCTGACGATGCCGACTGCGTGCGCCTGGCCGAAGCGGCCAAAGCGCGATGGGGCCGGCTCGATTTCCTGGTCAACAACGCCGGCACCACGAAGTTCGTGGCCGCCCAAAAGCTGTCGGGCCTGTCGGCCCAGGACTTCCACGACATCTATTCGGTGAACACCATCGGCGTGTTCCAGATGGTCCGCGCCTGCGAAGACCTGCTGCGTGCGGCGCGCGGCGCGGTGGTCAACGTGTCGTCCATCGCCGGCCAGGAGGGGCTGGGCTCGTCCATCGCCTATGCGGCGTCCAAGGGGGCGCTGAACACCCTGACGATCTCGCTGGCGCGGGTCATGGGCACCGAGGTGCGGGTCAATGCACTGCTGCCCGGCTTCATCGAAACCGGCTGGCTCGCGGCCGGCCTGGGCGCGGCCTACGAGACCAGCCGCCAGTCCTACAAGGACACCGCGGCTCTGGGCGAAGTGCTGACGCCGGAAGACTGCGCCGATGCCATCGTCTATCTGCTGGGGGCCACCAAGGTGACCGGTCAGCTGCTGCGGGTCGACGGCGGGCGTGCCGGGGCCGTCTGCCAGGCCGGCCGGCCTGAAATGGGCTTCGCCCGGCGTGAGCGTTGTCTGAGATGAGCGATCCCCGTGCGCCGCAGCCGCGGGTCGCGCTGGTCACCGGCTCGACCTCCGGCATCGGCCTGGCGATCGCCGAGCGTCTGTGCACCGAGGGTTTCCACGTCGCCTTTCATTCGCGTTCGTCGGCGGTGCTCGGGCGTGAGCTGGCAACACGCCACCCGGGGGCGAGCTACACCCAGGCCGACCTGGCCGACGACGCCCAGACCCGACGTCTGGCCGCCGAGGTGCTCGAGCGGCACGGCCGTCTGGACGTGCTGGTCAACAACGCCGGCATCAGCGGCCGGATCGCCCACGACGACATGCGGGCCGCATCGCCGGACATCTGGCGCGGCCTGTACGAGGTGAATGTCATCGCGCCCTGGACCCTGATCACCGAATTGCGCGATGCGCTGCGCGCCAGCGCGCGGCCCGGGCGGCCGGCCTGCGTGCTCAATGTGTCCTCGCATGCCGGCGTGCGACCGCGCGGCGCCTCGATCCCGTACGCGTCCAGCAAGGCGGCCCTGAACCACATGACCCGGCTGCTGGCGGTCAGCCTGGCGCCGGACATCCGCGTCAATGCGATCGCGCCGGGCCTGGTCGACACGCCGCTCACCCGCGACTGGACCACGATGCAGGCACTCTGGCGCGATCGCGCACCGATGCGGCGCGCGGCGAGCCCTGAGGACATCGCCGAGCTGGCCAGCCTGATGATCGCCTCCGGCTACCTCACCGGCGAGATCCTGATGGCCGATGGCGGCTACAACCTCATCTGACCCGGCCGCAGGTATCCTGGCCGTTCATGCACGCGATCAATCCGGACGAAGTCGAGTTCACCGCCATCCGCGCGCAGGGCGCCGGCGGCCAGAACGTCAACAAGGTGTCGAGCGCCATGCACCTGCGTTTCGACATCGCCGCCTCGTCGCTGCCGCTGGCCGTCAAGGAGCGGCTGCTGGCCCTGGGCGACCAGCGCATCACCGATGCCGGTGTGGTCGTCATCAAGGCCCAGCAGCATCGCAGCCAGGACATGAACCGGGCCGAAGCGTTGCAGCGCCTGCAGGAGCTCGTCGATCGCGCCGCATTCGTGCCCAAGACCCGCAGGCCCACCAAACCCACGCGCGGCTCGCAGATCCGGCGGGTCGACGCCAAGATCCAGCGCGGCCGCATCAAGGCGCTGCGGGGGCGCGGCGGCTCCGACGATTCCCCATGAATCCCGCGCCCGACAACGAGCTGTCGATTCGCCGCTATCGTCAGCGAGCGGTGAACTACGACGAGTCGGCGCAGTTCACGATGCCGCTGCGTCGGCGCGCCATCGCGCTGCTGCGCCTGGCGCCGGGACAGGTCGTGCTGGACGTGGGCGCGGGCACCGGGCTGAGCTACGAACTGCTGCGCAACGAGGTCGGCCCGCAGGGCAGGGTGCTGGCGTTCGAACAGAGCCCCGAGATGTTCGCGCAGGCCCAGGCACGGGTGGCCGGCGCCGGCTGGACCAACGTCTGGCACGCGAATGTCCCGGCCGAGACGGTCGTGCTGCCGCAGGCCGCCGACGCGGTGCTGTTCAACTACGTGCATGACATCAGCCGCACGCCGGCGGCGGTCGCCTGCATCATGCGCCAGGTCAAACCGGGTGCGCGGGTGGCCATCGCGGGCATGAAATTCTTCCCCTGGTGGACGGGACCGCTGAACCTGCTAGCCTGGCTGAAGAACCGGCCCTACAACGCCCGCGCGGCCGATCTTTGGCGGCCCTGGGACATCGTCGAATCGCACTGCCAGGCGTTCGAATGGCAGTCCACCCAGTTCGGCATGGGCTACATCGGCCACGGCACGGCCGCGGCCCACCCGCCGACCCGACTCCGGAGACTCCCTTGATCATTCCTCTGCTGCGTGGCCTGCTCGCGCTTGGCCTGCTCGCGCTGTCGCCGGTCCTGCAGGCCGATCCGGCCACGTCGCCCAACGAAGGGCCCTTTCGGACGATCAGCGAGGGCGCCGATCCGCAGCTGATGCTCGAGGGCCACGACCCGGTGGCCTACTTCACGCAGAACGCCGCGGTGAAGGGCGACCCGTCCATCGTGCTCGAACACCTGGGTGTCAGCTACCGTTTCGCCAGCGAGGCGAACCGGGCGCAGTTCCAGCGTTCGCCCGGCGCCTACATGCCCCAGTTCGGCGGCTATTGCGCCAACGGCATCAACTACGCCATCCCGGGCGGCGGTGGCGGGGGTCCGGGCGCCTGGCGGCTGTATCGCGGCAGGCTCTATGTGTTCGGCGGGCAGAAGGCCAGGGACCACTTCGAGATGGACACCGAACTGAACCTGGCGCGTGCGCACCGGTATTGGAACGACGAACTGGCGGGCGCCCATCCCCAGCTGGCGCGCCTGCGGCGCATGATCTTCCGTGTGCCGCACTACCAGACCGATCGGGCGCTGCAGGAAGACTGGGAAGCACGTCTCGCGGCCCGCACGCTGCCCGTGATGCCGGGCGCGCCGCAGGTCGTCGCCGCGCTGACCGCCTTCGCGGCCGGGATGGCTGGCGCGCGGGCGGTCGGTGCGGCGGGGCTGACTGGCGTGCGGCTCGTATGTCAAACTCGTGCTTCCGGTTGATTCGAACCCCTCCTTCGGCCTGCTTAATGACGATCACTGCCACCCTCGACGAGGTCCAGCGCGCCGCGCGCGACGCCGCGTTCTCGATGCCTCTCGAAGAGATCAATCCAGCCTATCCCCCGTTCTTCGAGAACGACACGATCGGCCACTACTTCGAGCGGCTGCGCCGCGACGATCCCGTGCACTTCAGCCGCAGCCCGGTGTTCGGCGACTACTGGTCGGTGACCAGGTACCGCGACATCATGCAGGTCGATACCAATCACCAGATCTATTCGTCGGACTGGCGGCTGGGCGGCATCGTGGTCGGTGACGCGCCCGAGGGCCAGAAGCTGCAGATGTTCATCGCGATGGATCCGCCGGTGCACGACGAGCAGCGCAAGGCGATCAGCCCGATCGTCGCGCCGCTGAACCTGTCCAAGATGGAAGACCTGATCCGCGAGCGGACCTGCAAGGTGCTCGACAGCCTGCCGCGCAACGAAACCTTCGACTGGGTCGACAAGGTGTCGATCGAACTGACCACGCTGATGCTGGCCACGCTGTTCGACTTCCCCGTCGAAGACCGGCGCCTGCTGACCCATTGGTCCGATGTGGCCACGTCCAACCCCATCTTCAACCCGAAGGCGCCCTCGCCCGAGGAGCGGATGGCCGAACTGGGCCGCATGCTCGCGTATTTCACCCGGCTCTGGAACGAACGGGTCAATGCGCCGCCGCGCAACGACCTGGTGTCGATGCTGGCGCACGGCCCGGCCACCCGCAACATGAGCCCGATGGAGTACATGGGCAACCTGGTGCTGCTCATCGTGGGCGGCAACGACACGACCCGCAATTCCATGACCGGCGGTCTGCTGGCTTTGAGCCAGCATCCCGCGGAGTTCGCCAAGCTGCGTGCCAATCCGGCGCTGGTCGACAGCCTGGTGCCCGAGATCATCCGCTGGCAGACGCCCCTGGCGCACATGCGGCGCACCGCGGTGTGCGACACCGAGCTGGGCGGCAAGCAGATCAAGAAGGGCGAGAAAGTGGTGATGTGGTACCTGTCGGGCAACCGCGATTCGGAATCCATCGAGAACGCCGACCAGTTCATCATCGATCGCGCCCGCCCGCGCCAGCACCTGTCGTTCGGCTTCGGCATCCACCGCTGCGTGGGCAACCGCCTGGCCGAGATGCAGTTGCGCATCCTGTGGCAGGAACTGCTGCCGCGTTTCCCGCGCATCGAGGTGGTCGGCGAACCGGTCCGCGTGCCCTCGTCGTTCGTGCGCGGCTACACCAGCCTGCCGGTCAGGATCCCCGGCTGAAGCCGGCCGATGTCGACAATGTCCGTACGCCGCTCTCCATGAACAACGAACGACAGGCCGACGGCATCCGCTGGTCGGTGGCCGATTCCATCGGCCGCATCACGCTGGACCGCCCGGAGAAGGCCAACACCATCGGTGTGCCCCAGGGCGCTGCATTCGCCCTGGCGGTCGACGAAGTGCTGGCCGCCCACCCCCGCGTGGTGCTGCTGACCGGCACCGGCAAGATCTTCTGCGCCGGCGGCGATCTCGACGCCATGACCCGGCCGGGAGTTCAGACCGACGAGATGGTCGGGCGAATCCTCGACCCCTTCCACCCCGCGGTCGAGCGGCTGTCCCGCGCGCCGATCCCGGTGGTCTGCGCACTGAACGGTGCGGTCGGCGGGGCGGGGGTCGGGCTGGCGTTGTGCGGCGATACCGTGATCACCACTGCGTCGATGAAGCTGCGCACCGGCTATGCCGCGATCGCGCTGTCCCCCGATGCCGGCGCCTCGTACTTCCTGGCACGCCGGGTGGGCAGCGAACGGGCCAAGCAGCTGTTCTTCTACAGCGAGCCGATCGATTCCGCGCGCTGCCTGGCCCTGGGCATCGTCGACGCGGTGCATGCCGACGCCGAGTTCGCCGCCGCCACCGAGGCGCTGGTGAGCCGTCTGGCCGCGGCCGCGACCGGGTCGATGGCCCGGATCAAGCAACTGTGCGAGGGCATCGATGCGCGCAGCTTGCACGACCACCTGGCGCTGGAGCGCAGGCTGCTGCAGGAGGCGTCGCGCCAGCCCGATGCCGCCGAAGGCATCCGCGCTTTTCTCGAAAAGCGTGCGCCCCGGTTCACCGGTTCCTGAGCCGGGCAGTCCGGCCCCGGCCGGTGTGTCCGGTCTCGATCCTGCCATCCCGCCCGGCCCTGCCTTCCTTTCAGGCCGTACCCACCCTTGAAGCGGCACCGCCCCTTTCGGCCCCCGAACCCCAGACGGAAGACGAGTCCTCACGATGCTGACCGACCTGCACGGCTTGCTCCTGACAGCCCCCTCGAGCGCGGCCGGCGCCGCGTTCAATCTGACCGTGCAGCGCTACCTGGCGTACCGGACCGACACCGCGATGCCGCTGTTCGAATCCCTCGCGCAGGAGCCCCTGTTCGCGATGGGCCAGTGCTTGAAGGGCTACCTGACCCTGCTGGGCTTCAAGCAGGCCAATGTGCCGGCCGCTGCGGCGGCTCTGCGTGCCGGCCGGCTGGCCGCCGCGGGCATCACCGAACGCGAGACCCTGCACCTGGCCGCGCTGCAGGCCTGGGTCGAGGGCCGGCTGAACCAGGCGATCGCGGTGTGGGAGCAGATCCTGCGCACGTACCCCACCGATCTGCTCGCCTTCCGGCTGGTGCATTTCAATGCCTTCTGGCTGGGCCGTCCCGCGCTGATGCTGGCTTCGGTCGAACAGGTCCGCCCCTACTGGAATGAGGATCTGCCCGCCTGGGGAACGATGCTCGGCTGCCATTGTTTCGCGCTGGAAGAGTGCGATCGCCACGCCGAGGCCGAGCCTCATGGCCGGGCCGCCGTGGCATTGAATCCGGCCGATCTCTGGAGCACCCATGCGGTCGCGCACGTGCTCGAGATGCAGGGCCGCCAGGAGGAGGGCCTTGCCTGGCTGGCCGGTCTGGCGCCGCACTGGAGCGCCGGCAACAACCTGGTCCATCACCTGTGGTGGCATCGCGGCATGATGCACCTGGGCCTGGGCGACACCGCGGCCATGCTCGATCTGTACGACACCCGATTCCGGAACCTCGCCTCGCCGCTCACGATGGCTCAGCCCGATCTGTACATCGACCTGCAGAACGCGGTGTCGGCGCTGTACCGGCTGCAGCATCTGGGCGTGGACGTCGGCGGACGCTGGCGCGAACTCGCCGATCATGCGCAGGCGCGGATCGGCGACTGCCTGTCGGCCTTCACGCTGCCGCATTTCATGATGGCGCTGCTGGCCGACCAGCGTTTCGATGCGGCGGCGCAGATGATCGGGGCGATGCGCGCCTTCGGCGCCGGGCCGGACGAGAACGCGCCGGTCGTGGCCGAGGTGGCCGTGCCGCTGGTCGAAGCCATGCTGCTGGCCGCGCGCGGGCGTCTCGCCGATGCGCTGGACCGGGTCCGGCCGGTGCTGGGCCGGTTCAGCGAACTGGGCGGCAGCCACGCGCAGCAGGAGGTGCTGGCGCTGTTCGTGCTGCGCACCGCGCGCGCCGCCGACAGCGGCGCCGACGTGCGTGCCGTGCTGGCGCCCATCGACCGGCGGTTTGCGGGCGGCTGGCGATCGCGTCCCGTGCTGGTCCATCACTGATCGTCACGGCTCGAGACGTCGGGGGTTCCCTTGAAAGTGCTTCAAACCGCGCGGCATGCGCTGCACGATCCGCAGTTCTTCCTGGTCCGCGGCGAGCGCCGGCCTGCGCCCGAACAGCCGCAGCGCGCGCAGATCCTGCTGGACGCGGCCCGTGCCGCCGGCCACGAGATCCTCGAGGCCGGCGACCAGGGCCTGGCGCCGATCGCCGAGATTCACACGCCCGAATACCTCGACTACCTGCAGGTCGCGTACCGCGAGTGGCGCAAGCTCGATGGCGCCAGCGCCGAAGTGATTCCGAACGTGCATCCCGGGCGCCGGCCGGCGCACTACCCCAGCGGCATTGTCGGGCGCGCGGGCTGGCATGCGGCCGATACCGGCTCGCCGATCGGCGCCGGCACCTGGGAGGCCGCGTACGCGAGCGCGCAGGTGGCGGTGGCCGCGGCCGACCTGATCGTGGCCGGCGCCAGGCAGGCCTATGCGCTGTGCCGCCCGCCCGGCCACCATGCGTATGCCGACATGGCCGGCGGCTTCTGCTTCCTGAACAACACGGCCATTGCGGCGCGCCGGCTGCTGCGCCGGCATCCGCGGGTGGCCATCCTCGACATCGATGTGCATCACGGCAATGGCACGCAGGGCATCTTCTATGCGTCGCGCGAGGTGCTGACCGTTTCGCTGCACGCCGATCCGCATGGTTTCTACCCCTTTTTCTGGGGCCACGCCCACGAGCGGGGCGAGGGCGCCGGCGAGGGCTACAACCTGAACCTGCCGCTGCCCCTGGGCAGCACGGACGAGCCCTGGCTGGCCGCCGGCGACCGGGCGATCGAGCGGATCGGGCGCTTCGCGCCCGGGGCCCTGGTGGTGGCGCTGGGCCTGGATGCGTCCGAAAGCGATCCGCTGCAGGGCCTGCGCATCAGCACCGGCGGCTTCGCGCGGATGGCCGCGCGCATCGCGGCGATGGGCCTGCCGACCGTGTTCGTGCAGGAAGGCGGATATCTCGGGCCGGAACTGGGCGAGAACCTCGCCGCATTTCTGGACGGTTTCGAACGGAAGGGAACAGCATGACTCTGTCGGGCAAGGTGGCGGTGATCACGGGTGCCGGTTCGGGCATCGGCCGCGCGGTGGCGCTGATGATGGCGGCCCGCGGCGCGGCGGTGGCGGCGGTCGACATCGACGAGGCCAGCGCGCTCGAGACCGCGCGCAGCGTGGTCGCAGCGGGCGGGCGCGCCGTGGGTCTGCGGGCCGACGTGAGCCGGGCCGAGGACATCGATGCGGCGGTCGATGCCGCGGTGGCGGCGCTCGGTCCGCTGGACATCATGGTCAACAACGCCGGCATCCTGGACGGTTACTTCAACGTCGACGAGATGGACCTGGCTGTTTGGAAGCGGGTGCTCGACATCGACCTGACCAGTGTGTTCCTGGGCTGCAAGCGGGCGCTGCGCGAGATGCTGCCGCGCGGCCGCGGGCGCATCATCAACATGGCCTCGGTGGCCGGGCTGAACGGGACCGGCGGGGGCGCCGCCTACATCGCGGCCAAGCATGGCGTGGTCGGCCTGACCCGGCAGATGGCGGTGGTGTACTCGAGCCGCGGCATCACCGTGAATTGCGTCTGCCCGGGACCGGTGCTCACCGGCCTGCGCGCGCATTCGCAGGCGCTGCTCGGTCCGGACGTGCCCGACATCAGCCAGCGCGGCGTGGCGGTCAGCGACGATCAGGTCCGCGCATTGATTCCGTCCGGAGCGCGCGGCAGTGTCGAGGACATCGCCGGATCGGTGTGCTTCCTGGCTTCCGACGATGCCGGCTACATCACCGGCCACAGCCTGGTGGTCGACGGCGGCTGGCGGGCCAAGTAGGGGAAGCGGATCCGGCGCACCCGACCCGGTGCAGCCGCGGGGCGCCGGATCGCCCGACGGGCCTTTAGTCCTCGAACCCGACGTAGCGCACGAAACGGTCGTTGGGCTCGCGCACCGAGCGCACCGCATTGGCCGAGAACGAGTCGTCCGGATAGCCCATGGCGATGCAGGTCATGATGACCTCGTCGTCGGGGATGCCGGCAATCTCGCGAACGATGTCCGAGCGCATGATGCCCTGGCCATTGACCACGGTGCCCAGGCCACGGTCCCAGGCCGCCAGCACGATGCCGTAGCTCAGCGCCCCCAGGTCGAAGTGGCAGGTCGCGCCCGGATCGAGCGTGCGGTCGTAGGTCAGCACCAGCGACACCGGCGCGTCGAACTGCCGGAAGCCGCGCATGACCCAGTCCTGTCGCCGCTCCTTGTCGTCGCGCGCGATGTCCATGGCCTCGAACAGCTTCTTGGCGATGTCGACCTGGCGCTGCCGGTGCACCCCTTCGTAGGGCCCGTGGGTGAGGATGTCGCGCTTGGCCTGCGCGCCGGCCAGCATCATCTCGGTGTTGCGCTGGCGGACCTGGTCCAGCGGCTCGCCGGTGAGCACGTGCACATGCCAGGGCTGGCTGTTCATCGACGAGGGTGCGCCCTTGGCCACTTCGATGATCTCTTCGATCACCCGCCGGGGCACCGGTTTGTCCTGGTAGCCGCGGATGCTGCGGCGGGTGCGAACCAATGCCTCGAATTCCATTCCGTTCTCCAATGTCGGGGTGTCTGGGGGGCGCCGGCGAGGCAGCGCCATCCTAACCACCGCGCGCGGGCACGGGGGAAGCGGGCAGGCCGGCAGGGTCCGTTTTGGCCCGTGGTGGCGGCGGATTCCCGAGCCCGACGGCCTAGTAGCGCGCCTCGATCGGCTGGGCGGGCGCGGGCGGCCGGGCCCGAAGCTCGGAGACCGCCCAGCGCAGGTCGTCCAGGTAGGGCGCCATCGAATCGATGTGCAGCATCGACATCATGCGGTGGACGGCCCTGGGCCGGCGCAGCAGTCCCGGCTGCCAGCCGCGCTGCGCCATCTGCGTGGCAATCGCGAAGGCGTCCAGGTCATGCGAGCCATACGCCACGATGGCGAGGTCGGGCTCACCGACCACGAACAGTCCGGGGATGGCACCGAGCTCGCGACGGTACCGGTCGATTCCGCCCAGCAGCTGCTCGGCGATGCGCAGGTAGCCTTCGGCCCCCAGGTGCTGGAGTACCGCCCAGGCGGCGGCCACACCACCGGCCGGCCGCGTGCCCACGACCGTGCCGGTGATGAACCGCCCGCTTGGCCAGCCGGAAAAGTCGAAGGGCTGGAAAGCCGCGTCCGCGGCGCTGCGATACAGCACGGTCGAGGCCGGCTTCGGGCAAAAGCCGTACTTGTGGAGGTCGGCGGAAATCGAGCGCACGCCGGGCAGCGAAAAATCGAACTCGGGCACCGGCCTTCCGAGGCGACGGGCGAACGGGGCCAGGTAGCCGCCGACGCAGGCATCGACATGCAGCCAGACCCGATGGCGCAGCGCGATCTCCGACAGCTCGGCGATCGGGTCGATCATGCCGTAGGGAAAGTTGGGCGCCGAACCGACGAGCAGGATGGTGTCCGTGTCGATGGCGGCCTCGAGCGCGGCGACATCGGCCCGCAGGTCGGCGCGCACCGGCACCCGGCGAATCTCGAGGTCCATCAGCGAGGCGGCCTTGTCGAAGGCCGGATGCAGGGTCTCGGAGGCCACGATGTTGCCGTGGTGGCGGGGCTGGCCGCGGCGGTCCCGTTCGAATTTCCGGCAGGTCTGCACCGCCAGCAGAATGCTCTCCGAGCCCCCGGTGGACATGAAGCCAGCGGCGCCCGGCGGGGCGTGGAACAGGTCCAGCGCCATCGCGATCACTTCCTGCTCGAGACCGCGCACGCTGGGGAATGCGCTGGTTGCGCCGAGCGCGTTCTCGGCGAAGTATTCGACGAACGCCTCGCGGCCCATCCGGTCCACTTCGTCTTCAGCCTTGAAGACGAACACCGGCGCCCGTCCGCCGCGCCAGTCGATGTCATTGGCCTTGCGTTCGTGCAGTTCGCGCAGGATGTCGGCACGGGCCCGACCCTTCTCGGGGAAGGCCATCGGCGGAGTGCTCGGGTGTTCGCGGGTCAAGGCGGGGTCTCCCGGGAAAAGGGTTGCGCTGGGGGGCGTCGCGCCGTCAGTCCTTGGCCAGGCCGGCGCGCACCAGGGTCGGTTTGATCTCGGTGAAATACGATTCGGCCCAGGCCCGATAGTCGGCCGAGCTCTTGTACCAGCGAACCTGGATGAATCGCTCGAGCAAGGCATCGACGGCCGGATCTTCCATCGCCGTCTTGAAGGCGTCGTGCAGCGAGCGCACCACGTCTGGCGACATGCCCTTGGGGCCGACCAGGCCATAGGGGCTCCAGCCGATCGCGTCGATGCCGCGCTCGCGGAAAGTGGGGGTGTCCTTGAAACGCGAGACGCGCTGCTCGGTGGCCATCGCCAGCACCCGCACCCGGCCGTCTTCGACCAGAGGCGCGTACTGGGTCCCGTCGGTGATGAAGTCGATGTGCTTGCCGAGCAGCGCCTGGACCGCATCGGGCCCGCCCTTGAACGGCACCTGGATGAATTTCGCGCCGGTGGCCTTTTCCATGTCGAGCAGGATCAGGTGGCCGGTGCCGCCCTGGCCGGTCGAGCCACTGGACAGCTTGCCGGGATTGGCCTTGCCGGCGGCGATCAGGTCTTCGATGGTCTTGAAGGGCGAGTCGGCGTTGACCGCGACGCCGAAGGTGAAGTTGGACAGCCCGATGATGTAGGTGAAGTCCTTGAGCGGATCGTAGGGGGTCTTCTGGTAGTACGGATAGCGCAGGCTGTTGACGGTCATCGCGGCCAGCAGGTGGCCGTCGGGCGGCGCATTCTGGATCAGCGTGGGCGCCAGGGTGGCGCCGGCGCCGGGCTTGGCTTCGATCAGGATCGGCTGGCCGAGGATCTTCTGGGCGCGCTCGGCCAGTATGCGCAGATGCTGGTCCATCACGCCGGCGGCCGGCAGGGCGCCGTAGATGGTGACCGGGCGGCTGGGGAATCGGGCTTGCGCGTGCAAGCCCGGTGCGGCCAGGGCCGCCAGGCCCGAGGCAAGGAGGGTGCGTCGTTTCATCGGTGTCTCCGTCACGATGGCGGCCCCTGCGGGGCTCGAATCTGATCGGGATGATCTTAGCCCGATCCCGTCCGCGTGCGGCATAAAATGAAGGCCTTCGCGCGCCGGCGCGGCACTCCGGGCGCGCCCGGTTCACGCGGCCCTCCGGTGCGCCCGATTCGACCCTACCCAGGAACCCCGCTCATGTACGAACCTTCGCCCAAGGTGCAAGAACTGCAGGCCCGCCTGTCCGTCTTCATGGACAAGCACATCTACCCCAACGAGGCGCGGCACTTCCAGGAGGCCGAAAGCCTGGGGCCCTGGAAGGTGCATCCGGTGGTCGAGGAACTCAAGCCCCTGGCCCGCAAGGAAGGGCTGTGGAACCTGTTCCTGCCGCATTCGGAGCACGGCGCCGGACTGACCAATCTCGAGTACGCGCCCTTGTGCGAAATCATGGGCCGCTCGTTCCTGGCGCCCGAGGTCTTCAACTGCTCGGCGCCCGACACCGGCAACATGGAAGTGCTGGCGCGCTACGCCACGCCCGAGCACCAGGAGCGCTGGTTGAAGCCGCTGCTGGCCGGCGAGATCCGCTCGTGCTTCGCGATGACCGAGCCCAAGGTGGCCTCCAGCGACGCGACCAACATCGAGTCATCGATCCGCCGCGACGGCGATCACTACGTGATCAACGGCCACAAGTGGTACACCACCAATGCCACCGACCCGCGCTGCAAGATCGCGATCTTCATGGGCAAGACCGATCCCGACAATCCCAACCGCCACCAGCAGCAGTCGATGATCCTGGTGCCGATGGAAACGCCCGGCGTGACCGTGAAGCGCTCGATTCCGGTGTTCGGCTTCTACGGCATGCCCGATCGCGCCAGCGAGGTGCTGTTCGAGAACGTGCGTGTGCCGGCCGACCATCTGCTGCTGGGCGAAGGCCGTGGCTTCGAGATCGCGCAGGGGCGCCTGGGGCCGGGCCGCATCCATCACTGCATGCGCCTGATCGGCATGGCCGAGCGCGCGCTGGAGCGCATGTGCCGGCGCAGCCTGGGCCGCGTGGCATTTGGCAAGCCGGTGGCCGAGCAGGGTGTGACGGTGGAGCGCATCGCGCTGGCGCGCATCATGATCGAGCAGAACCGCCTGCTCACCCTGAACGCCGCGCACCGGATGGACACCGTGGGCAACAAGGTCGCCAAGACCGAGATCGCGATGATCAAGGTGGCGGTGCCCAACATGGCCTGCCAGGTGGTCGACTGGTCGATCCAGGCGCATGGCGGTGGCGGCACCAGCAACGACTTCGGGCTGACGCATGCCTATGCGATGGCACGGGTGCTGCGCCTGGCCGATGGGCCCGACGAGGTGCACAACAACCAGATCGGCAAGCTCGAACTGAAAAAGTACCGATAGGGGGCCGCCGTGCGCTTCATGCCAACGCCGGCAGGACAGTGGAGTGCCCAGCCATGACCGGCCGACGGATCCTGGTGACGGGCATCTCCGGCTTCATCGCCAAGCACTGCGCGCTCGAACTGCTGCGGCACGGTTACCTCGTGCGGGGCACGGTCCGCCAGGCCGCCAGGGCGGACGAGACCCGGGCGACGCTCGCTCGGCAGGTCGACACATCGGGCCTGAGCTTCGCGCAGGCCGATCTGCTGGACGACACCGGATGGGCCGCCGCCATGGAAGGGATCGACGGGGTGCTGCATCTGGCCTCTCCCTTCCCGAGCGACGAGCCGGGCAATCCCGACGAACTGATCCGGCCGGCGGTCGACGGAACCCTCAGGGTGCTGCGCGCGGCCGTCGCAGCGGGCGTGCCGCGCGTGGTGCAGACCTCCTCGATGGCCGCCGTCTTCGGCGGGCGCCTGGGCGCCGGGACCACGGTCCTGACGGAGGACGACTGGACCGATCTTGCCCACCCCGGCCTGTCGACCTATACCCGATCCAAGACCCTGGCCGAAAAAGCGGCGCGCGAATTCGTGCGCGCCGAGGGCGGTGCGCTGCATTTCTCGACCATCAACCCCGGGTTCGTGCTCGGGCCGGTCCTGGACGCCGACATCGGGACCTCCGCCGAGGTGATCCGGATGTTCCTGCGCGGAAAGTATCCGGGCACGCCCCGCCTGTGGTTCAGCGTGGTCGATGTCCGCGACGTCGCCAGGATGCATCGGCTGGCGCTGGAGTCGGCGCAGGCTTCGGGCGGGCGTTACCTGGCCGTCTCCGACGCGATCCCCTTCCTGGAGATCGCGCGTCCGATCCGCGAGCAGCTGGGCGCCGCGGCCCGCAAGGTGCCCCGACGCGAGCTGCCCAACCTGCTGGTGCGTCTGATCGCACTGGTCGACCGCCCGGTGCGCACCATCCTTCCGGACCTGGGCCTGGCGTTCACGGTGGACAACTCGCGAACGCGGCGCAGCCTGGGCATCGAATTCATCCCGGTCGGGCAGTCGGCCCCGGCCATGGCTGCGAGCCTGATCGAGCTGGGTCTGGTGTAGCGGGCGGGCGCGACTCAGCCGTCGGATCGCGTCGCCGGAAGGGCAGCGTTCGCCGATCGGCTCGCCTCCCAGCTCACGCCGCAGCCATCGCCCGACCCAGCGCATGTCGAAATGCCGGAAACACCGGATGCCAGAACGCCATGTGCCGCTGCGTCATGAACACGCCAGCCAGATTTTGCGCCGGCAGTACCCACCACTGAGTGCCGGCAGCCCCGCCCCACCAGAATTCGCCCTCGACATCGGCCGCTGTATCACTCGCAGGCGCAGCGAACGTCACCGCGCCACCCAGACCAAAGCCCCGGCCCGTCAGCGCGCCCTGCGCCGGAAAGCCGATTTGCACCCCGGGGAGCAGGTGATTGCGCATCATCAGCGCCCGGGTGTCGTCGCGCAGCAGCTTGGGGCTGCCGGTCAGCAGCGACGCCACCAAGGTCAGCGCATCAGGCAAGGTCGTCACCAGGCCACCGCCGCCCGAAAGTCGCGGCACGGCTTGAAGGTAGGCGCCCGGATACGGCAATTCATCGATCCGGCGCAGACCCGGCTGCATCTTGTCGGCGAGGCTGGCGCCCATGTAGTGCGCGACCAGGCGCGATGCGTCTTTCGCGGGGACCACGAAGCCGGTGTCGTTCAGCCCCAGGGGATCGAAGATCCGCGTCTGCAGGTAAGCGTCAAAGCGCAGCCCGCTGATGACCTCCACCGCACGACCCAGCACATCGGTCGCGATGGAATACTCCCATCGGGTGCCAGGCTGGTAGGAAAGTGGCAGTCCCGCGAGCACGTCGATCATCTGGGCGAGCGTGGTCGTGTGGTCGCGCACACCCTGCTCGAGATACGCCTTGTACAACGGCGTACCGACGTCCAGCAGGCCATAGCCCAGACCCGAACTGTGCGTCAACAGTTGCCGGATGGTGATCGATTGTCGCGCCGGCTCGGTGTCCGCCAAAGTGGTGGCGCCGGGCCGCAGAACCTGGCGGTTGGCCAACTGCGGCAGGTACTTCTCGACGGGATCGTCCAGGCCCAGTGCGCCTTGTTCCATGAGCAGCAGAATCGCGCACGAGGTGGCCAGCTTGGAATTGGAATACGCCCGGAAAATGTGGTCGGTGCGCAGCGGTATCCGCTGTTCGCGGTCAGCCCAGCCGACACACTGAACGTCGATCAGCTCGGTTCCGCGCAGCAGGGCCCAGGACGCGCCGGGGATCAGGTCCTGGTCGACGTAGCTTTGCATCGCGGCGCGGACGCCGGAAAAATCAAGCCCGGTGGGCGTGACCTTCAAGTCGTGCATGGTGGTTCCAGTCCTGTAGGGACAACAATTCGGATGCGCTCAGGCGGACCCCAACGCTGGGTACGGCCGACGCGCGCCAGGACGATCAGCCCCTCGCAAACTCATCCATCATCAGTCCATACCAGCGCAGGTCTTCCTTCCACAGCGAAAGCCGCCGCTCGTTGTCGTCGATCTGCGTTTGAATCAGGTGACCTTCCGGGCCGATCTTGTAATCGAACTGGACGTTGATCGCCTCGAGCGGATCCGGATTGACCAGCATGTAGCACAGGTTGTCGATCAGCAGCGGGGTCGGGGCCTGGCCTTTGGCCTGCTGCGCGATGTACTGCGCGACGCTGCGTCCCTGGCGATTGGCGACGTGGCCCGCTTTCGGGTAGTGGCCGAACTGCGGTGACACCGCACCGACGCTGTCGCCGATGACATAGACCTGAGGATCGTCCTTCAGGTTGTAGAGCTGCGGATGCACGGCCGCCCAGTTGGTCGGTTTGCCGTCGGCCGTCCTGCCGATGGCGCCCAGCTTCCAGGTGAGTTCCGCGGCCTGGTGATGACCCATCAGGATGGCGTCGTCGAACTTGAAATCGCCGGCCGCCGTCTTGGCCACCCGATTGAAGGGATCGATTTCCTTCACACCCGCATTCGGCACGTAGGTGATGGTCTTCGAGTACAGCTCTTCAAAGGCCTGCTTGTAGCCCAGGCCGATCGGCGCGATGCGCGGCTTGGGATCGAGAATGACGATCTTTGCGGGAATCCTGTTCTTCTGGAAATGCGCCGCCATCAGGCAGGCCCGCTCATAGGGGGACGGGGGGCACCGATGCGGGGGCGGCGGCAGCGTCATCACGATCGTGCCGCCCTTGAATTCCTTGATCCTCCGTTTCAAACCAAGATGCTCCGCGCTTGGCACATAGGCGCTCGAGTAATTGGCCTGGACGTGATCGATGGCCCGCTGGTCATTGCCGAACCAGGGTTCATAGGTGACCTTGATGCCGGCGGACACGACCAGCCAGTCGTAATCCACGTATCCCTTGGCGGTCAATACCCGTTTCTTGTCCCGCTCGATATGGATGACTTCAGTCTGGACGAACGTGTAGCCGTACTTGCGCGCCGGCTCGGCGTACGAATGCAACAGGAACTCGGTGTCGACGACATCGATCAGCCACTTGTTGCTCAACGGGCAGGACCAGAAAATCGGATTTCGCTCGAGCACCACCACCTCGAGTTCCGGTGCCGTTTCGCGCAGATGGCGTGCGGTGGTGAGGCCGCCCCAGCCTGCGCCGAGCACCACCACGCGACGTCGGGTGCCCTTGGCCATCAAGGCCGAGGGACTCCCGACGACTTTGCAGGGGGACTTCGCACACGCACCGACCCCCGGCCAAACTCAGCACGGGCGCCAACACCGCAGCACCGAGCGTTTGCAGCCGCGGCTGGCGGCGCGCACCGCAGTGGTGGGATATCGGGCCCAGTCAAGACTCAGGGTGGTCTCGGTCTCGGTCCTGGACTTTTGTCGCAATGAGCCGTCGAGTGCCGCGATCGTGCGAAGTCGCGGTTCGTGCCGGCCCCCGAAGCCCTTGCCGCCAAGTCGACCTGTCAGTTGCCCAAACAGCCGCCTGCGTGAACCCGCGTCCTAAGCCTTGCAGACCTCCGCCAAAATCAGGTCGCCAATTACCAATCCTTCGACGCCAAGATTCTGATCCAGCCACTCGGCCTGCGGCGTCGGCTTGTTGCGGAAGAAGTCGATCCAGACGCTGGAATCGACAAGAATCATTTGTCGCGCCTCATCGCGTCCAGGTCGCCAACCCACTCGTACTTGCCGCGCAATTTGCGCAGCTCGGTCTGCCGCTTCAACCGAAGCAGCGTCCGCAGTCCCTCTTCCACTGCTTCACGCTTGGTCTTGAAGCCCGTCGCTTTGAGGGTGGCTTCCATGAGCTTGTCATCGATGACGATGTTCGTCCGCATGCATGTATGGCTTGGAGTTTCATACACATTGTAGACAGTCGTACCGAGGGCTGCAATCCCTGTGGCTGCGCCGATCCGCCGCAGCCCCTAACCTGCCGTCCCCACCTGCCGAGCCCGCAGCGTCTCGTCGAATCGATCGAAGCGCGCCTTCTTGAACGCCGGCCGCTGCCGGACACGCACCCACCAATCGTTGACGCGCGGATGCCCTTCGGCGCCCAGCGAGGCCGGCTCGATCTCATCGAGCCGCGCAATGAACGGGACCGCCGCAATGTCCGCCAGCGAGTAGCGCGCGCCGATCAGCCACGGCGAGGCGGACAGCATCTCTTCCATCCGGTCGACCAGCACCAGCAGCTTCTGCAGCGCCGCTGCCTTTTCCGCTTCCGTGTACGGCTGGCGCGCGATCCGCGTCCAGGCCTCGCGACGCTCCGGCGTCGGGATGCGATCCAGCTTTTCCTTGAGCTGCGCGTCGGTCCATTGGCTGGCACCCTGCCCGATGCTCAGTTCGGCAGGCGCAGGCACTCCCGCCCCCCCCCCGGCCCCCCCCCCCGGCGTGGGGCCGCCGGCCGGCGCGGCCGGGGGTCGGGGCCACTTTCCAGGGCCCCCCGGCCGGTCGGGGTTCCGGCCGCGATTTTCCGGGCTCGATCAGCAAGGCCGGCACGACCCCGTTGGGGTTCATCGCCAGGTACGCGGCCGAGTGCTGCTCCTGTTTGCCCATGTCGATGGCCACGCTTTCGTAGGGCAGGCCCTTTTCTTCGAGGAAGAGACGCACCCGACGTGAGGCGCTCGACAGCCAGCCGTGGAAGAGTTTCATGGATACCTCAGACTGGGGCGGTTCAGGGAATGAGCACGGGAGCGCCGGTCGTCAACCGGCCTTCGAGTTCGCGGTGAGCGCGCTGCACATCGGTCAGTGGATACCGGTGCTTCACCTCGAGCCGCACGTGCCCTTCTCGCATGGCCTCGAACAGCCCCTGGGCGCCGCGTTGCAGATCGGCCGGGCTGGCGATGTAGCTGCGCAGCGTGGGCCTGCAGATGCTCAGCGATCTGGCGTGCAGCAAATGCAAGTCCAGGCCCTCCACGTCGCCCGAGGCGGTGCCGTAGTTGATCGCAATGCCCAGGGTGCGCAGGCACTGAAGCGAGGGCACGAAGACGTCCTTGCCGACCGCGTCGTACACGACGGCAACCCCTTCGCCCTGCGTGAGATCGAGCGTTCGCGCGACAAAGTCTTCGCTGCGGTAGTTGATGACGTGATGGCAGCCGTGGGCCAGCGCGACGGCCGCCTTCTCGTCGGAGCCGACGGTGCCGATCACGATCGCCCCCAGGGCACGAGCCCATTGCGACAGGATGACCCCCATGCCGCCCGCGGCGGCGTGCACCAGAATCGCATCGCCCGGCTTGACGACGTACAGGCGTCGCAGCAGGTACTCCGCCGTGAGTCCGCGCAGCATGTTGGCGCCCGCCAGTTCCTCCGAGACGCCATCGGGCAGCGGCAGCACCCGAGACGCGTGGACATTGCGCGTCGCCTGGTAGGCGCCAGGCTGGAAATAGGCGACGGACTGCCCCACGCGCAGACCGGTGACCCCCTCCCCCAGCGCTTGAACAACGCCGGCGCCCTGGGACCCGAGAGTGATCGGGAACGGCGCGCCGCCGTGCGGCCCATGGGCGCCCTTGCGCTGGTAGATGTCCGCGAAGTTCAGGCCGATCGCCGTCTGCCTGAGCTGCACCTCGCCGGCTGCGGGTTCAGGCACGTCCACCTCTACCTGCTCCAGGACGTCGGGGCCGCCGTGCCGGCGGATGTGAATCGCTGTGCTGCGCATGGAGTGAGGGCCGCCTGAAAGGGAGGGTTGCACGGCCGGCGTCATGAGAACGCCTGGTCGAAGGAGCCAGCAGGGCAGCAGGCCAGCTTATCAGCCTGCCTCCATTGGCGGCGGCTGGGTCTGTGACGAAGATGTGCGTCGGCTGCCCGTCGCGGCATGGACTGCGCCGCCCGTCGATCAGCCCGGTCGCCGGATGGTTCCGCCCGTCATCCCGCCATCGATCACCAGTTCCGATCCGGTCATGTGCCGTGACGCATCGCTGGCCAGGAACAGCACTCCGTTGGCGATCTCCTCGGGCTCGGCCGGCTCGCCCAGGGGCACGCCCAGGCGCGCCATCTCGTAGGGGTCCGGCGCGGCCGGCAGGCCACCGCCCGCCGGCGTGGCCGCCTTGGTCCAGATCGGCGTGACGATGATGCCCGGGTGCACCGAGTTGACCCGGATCTTGTCGCCGGCCATCGCGCACTCCATCGCCATCGATTTGGCGAACAGGCGCACCGCGCCCTTGCTGGCGCTGTAGCCGGCCAGACTGGCCGCCCCTCGCAGTCCGGCCACCGACGACATCATGATCAGCGAGCCGCCGTCGCCACTGCGGCGCATGGCGGGAATCGTGTGCTTGGCGGTGAGGAACACGCCGTCGATGTTGACCGCGTTCTGGCGCCGGAAGTCGGCCAGCGACATGGTCAGCGCCGAGCCGAAGATGCCGATGCCGGCGTTGGCCACCGCGATGTCCAGGCGGCCGTAGCGGGTCTCGATCGCCGCGATGATGCCCGGCCACGCCGCTTCGTCGGTCACATCCTGATGCAGGTAGGTGGCCTGTCCGCCGTCCGCCCGGATGCCCGCGGCGAGCTGCTCGCCGCGGGCGTCGTCGAGGTCGGTGATCACCACCCGGGCGCCCTCGCGCGCCAGCACGCGCGCGCACGCGGCGCCGATGCCTGAGGCTGCGCCGGTGATGAAGGCCACTTTGCCGCTGACTTGTCCCATGGGTCTCGCTCCGTTGGATGGATCGAGTCATGTTAGTCAAAGCGGGTCTGGCGCCTCTTCACATCGGTGATGAATTGAACCGCGACCGGGCATGGGCGAGCAGCGGCGCCCGAAATCGGAGTGGCGTCTCGGGGGCCATTTGAACGGCAGACCGCGCCGCTCAGTTCGCCGCGAAGCAGTACAACCGCCCCGAACCCCCGGTGCGCACCAGCGCCTCCTGGCTGCAGCCGGCCGACTGGTGCGAGAAGTTCCACGACTTGGCCCAGTTTTCGGGCAGCGGACCGGTGCGGTCATGGTGGCCGACGATGGCCGACCCCTCGTTGCTGGATGTCCAGGCGCGGCAGGTGGTGTCGGTCTGGGGCGCGAACGCGGTGCCGTCGGCACGCGATCCGGTCAGGATGTCGTGCTCGTTGGGCTTGTCGGCCCGGCCGTTGACCTTGTTGCCTTTTTCGTCCAGCGCGGTCGCCTGGGAAATGTTGTTGCCGTTGTGCAGATGCGCCACGTCGCGCGCGATCAGTTCGCCCTTGGCGTTGAACCAGGGCCCGGTGCCGATGCGGTCGCGTGCGTTCACCGAGGGCTTGCCCGGGTTGTTGGCCGAGGGGAAGGCGCCGGGCACGCTCAGGTAGGCGCGCCAGGTCTTGCTGCCGGCGCCGGCCGCGGTGGCGAGCTTCTGGCAAAGCGCGTCGGCACCCGCCAGGCCGCCGAGGTCGGCGCCCTTGCCGCCGCCCGTGCTGGTGATGAAGAAGCTCATCGAGCCGGAGCCCGGCATGACGGCACAGGCGGAAACGAGAGCGACTGCGGCGGCAGTCATGACGAGGGTACGAGGTTTGCGCACAGCCGGACTCCAATGGGTGAATGGGGAGGCTGATGTTACCTGCCCGCGCGGCTCGCCGCAGAGGTATCCCGAAAAGTTGCCACGGTTCGCGTTCCGCCTCTCGCGAGACCTGCGGTGCGAGGTCGTGCCTCTATGATGAAACCCCGCGGCCGATGGTGGGCCGCTCCGATCTTGCCGATCGTTCAACAGGACCTGCCATGACAGCCACCGCCCAATTCTCCCAACCGACCGAGGGCGTCGGTCTCATCCTCATCGACAATGGCCCGCGCAATTTCGGGTCGACGGAACTGGGACTGCGGATCATCGATGCGCTGCAGTCAGCCGCGGACGCCGCCTGCCGCGTCGTCGTCATCGCGTCCGACCGGCCGGGCTATTTCATCGCCCACTGGTCGCTGCAGGGGATCATCGACACGCAGCGCGCGGGTCCGCCGGCGATCAGCCACCGGCCGCGCCAGCCGCGCGTGTTCGATCTGATCGAAAGTTCGCCGATGGTCGTGATCGCGGCCAACAACGGCCAGGCCTGGGGTGGCGGCGCCGAGCTGTCGTGGGGCTGCGACCTGCGCATCGCCGCCGAGTCCGCCACCTACGGCCAGCCGGAGGTGGCGCTGGGCATCATCCCGGGCGCGGGCGGCACCACACGCCTTGCCCGCCTGATCGGGCCGACCAAGTGCATGGAGATGATTCTCGATGGCCGGCCCATCAGTGCGCGCGAGGCCCTGGCCCTGGGCGCGATCAACAAGGTGGTGCCCGACGACCGCCTGCGCGACGAGTCCATCGCCTGGGCCGCCCACATCGCGCGCTGGCCCGCCTGGTCGCTGGCCGCCTGCAAGCACAGCCTGATCGACGGGCGCGACATCGCGCTGGACGCCGCGCGGCGCAGCGAGAGCGCGATCTTTCAGAGCGTGGCCCGGCGCGAGGATTCAATTCGATTGATGGCGGCCGCGCAGGCTCGGTACGATGCGGGCGCTGACTCGTTCGACGCGATCGGCATTCCAAGAACCTGACGGTCGGGCCGGCTGCAAACCACACCAGAGGAGACAGACCATGATCACCCGCCACACCGCTTTACCTGACGCCATCACAGGCGCCCCGGATGCTCCGACCGACGCCGGCGTGCTGTCGCGGCGGGCGCTGCTGACGGCCGCTGCCGCAGCGGGTGGCATGCTCGTCGTGCCGCGGATCTCCGGCGCGCAGACATTGCCCGGCGTCAGTGCGACGGAAATCCGCATCGGCAACACCACCTCGCTGAGCGGGCCTGTGTCGGCGCTGGGCACCATCGCACGTGCGCAGGCCGCCTACTTCAAGATGATCAACGATGGCGGCGGCGTGGCTGGCCGCAAGATCAACTTCATCTATCTCGACGACGGTTTCAATCCGGCGAAAACCCTCGAAGTCACCCGCAAGCTCGTCGAGCAGGACGACGTCGCACTGCTGTTCGCGAACCTGGGGACCGGGCCCAACTCGGCGATCGTCAAGTACACCAACCAGATCGGCATACCGCACCTGTTCCTGTCGGTGAACGGTGACAAATGGACCGATCACAAGACCTATCCCTGGACCATTCCGTACGCGCCCAGCGGCCGGGTCGAGTGCCAGGTCGGGCTCAAGCACACGCTGCAGACCAAGCCCGATGCCAAGATCGCGATCCTCTACCAGAACGACGACTTCGGCCGCGACTACGTCACCGGGGCGAAGGACGTGCTCGGCGCCAGATACGACTCGGTGGTCAAGGCGATCTCCTACGAGGTCACCGATGCGACCCACGACTCGCAGATGATCCAGCTGATGGCGGGCAATCCGGATGCGCTGATTTCCGGCGTAACCGGCAAGTTCGGCGCGATGGCCATCCGCAAGGCGCACGAACTGGGATTCAAGGGCAATCACTACATCGCCAGCGGCGTGTCGTCGGTGCAGGGAACGATCATTCCGGCGGGCGTCGACCGGGCGGTCGGCGTGATGAGCACCGTCTACCTGAAAGACCCGAGCGACCCGAGCTTCGCCGACGACGCGGGCATCAAGGGCTACCGGGCTTTCATGGCGAAATGGTTTCCGGAAGGCAACCCGGACGACTTCTACAATTCGTATGGCTACATGACCGCCATGGTGATGGTGCGTGTCCTGCAGCAGTGCAATGGCGACTTCTCGCGCAAGAACATCATGGCGCAAGCCAACAATCTGAAAGATCTCGAGAACCCGATGCTGCTGCCGGGAATCCGGATCAACACCAGCCCGACCGACCACCGGCCGCTCAAGCAGATGCAGCTGCAGCGCTGGGACGGCAAGAAGTGGGCGCGCTTCGGACCGATCTTCTCCGGGTCGAACGTCTGATCGGCGCCCGCGCCGCATCACGGCGGTTCCGAGTTCGATGCTTCCATCGCCGGGGGCGCCGAGCCTTGCGTCTATCATGAGATTCCAGCCCGAGGGCGTCCGTTGAACGGGCGCCCGATCGGGTGCTCAGACAGGAATCATCGTGAAATTCAGCTTTTCGGCCGAGCAGGACGAGTTTCGTGCAGCTGTCCGCCGTTACCTGACGGATCGTTCGTCCACCAAGGAGGTGCGGCGACTGATGGCGACCGAAGCAGGTTGGGAGCGCGAGGGGTGGAAGGCGCTGAACAAGGAACTCGGCCTGTGCGCGGTGCGCATCCCCGAGTCCCTGGGCGGCGACGGTTTCGGGTTCGGTGAACAAGGCATCGTGCTCGAGGAAATGGGGCGGGCCCTGCTGTGCGCGCCGTATTTCGCCAGCACCGTGCTGGGCGCCGGGGCCATCCTCAACGGCGGCAGCCCGACCCAGCAGCAATCCTTGTTGCCGGCCATCGCCTCGGGCGAGGTGGTCGCCACGCTGGCTTCCACTGAAGACAATGGGGCGTGGGAAGCGGGCGCCACTGTGCTGACGGCCACGAAGTCGGGCGGCGCCTACCGGCTGAACGGTCACAAGAGCTTCGTGCTCGATGGCCACACCGCCGACCTGATCGTCGTGCTGGCGCGCGCGCCGGGCTCCACGGGCGAATCCGGCTTGTCCTTGTTCACCGTTCGCGGCGATGCGCCGGGCCTGGCTCGCCGCCCGCTGGCGACCATGGACCAGACCCGCAAGCTCGCGCGCCTCGTGTTCGACAACGTCGAAGCCGAACTGCTGGGCGACGAAGGCGCGGCCGCCGCGCCCTTCGCCCGCACGATGGTCGAGGCCGCGGTCTGCCTGTCCAGCGAGATGGTCGGCGGCGCCGCACGGCTGCGCGAAGACGCGCTGGCCTACGCGATGATGCGCATGCAGTTCGGCCGTCCGATCGCCTCGTTCCAGTCGATGAAGCACAAGCAGGCCGACATGCTGCTGGAAGTCGAACTGGCCAAGTCGGCCGCCTACTACGCCGCCGCCGCGCTCGACGAAGGCGATGCCGATGTGATCGCCACCGCGTCGCTGGCCAAGGCCTGTGCCAGCGACACCTATCTGCAGACCGCGATCCATGCCATCCAGATCCACGGCGGCATCGGCTTCACCTGGGAGAACGACACCCACCTGTGGTTCAAGCGGGCCAAGGGATCCGAAGTGCTGTTCGGCGATGCCCACCTGCACCGCGAACAGATGATGCGCCACTGGGCCGCCTGAGGAGGACGCACACCATGACCGAACTGACCGAATCCTCCGTGCGCGCCGACGTGCGCGCCTGGCTCGAAGCCAACTGGCGCCCCGACTACAGCCTGCTCGAATGGCGCAACCTGCTGGTCGACTCCGGCTGGGGGGCGCCGCACTGGCCTAAACAGTGGTTTGGCCGCGACCTGCCGGTGGGCCTGGTGCCGGTGGTCGATGAAGAATTCGCGCGCATCGGCGCGGTCGGCGTGGCCAAGGTGGGGATCCGCGTGCTGGCGGCCGCGACCATCCTGGCGCATGGCACCGACCAGCAGAAGCAGCGCTACCTGCGCCCCAGCCTGACCGGCGAAGAAGCCTGGTGCCAGCTGTTCAGCGAACCGGGCAGCGGCTCGGACGCCGCCGGCGCGGTGACCCGTGCCGACCTGAAGGGCGACCACTGGGTCGTCAATGGCCAGAAGCTGTGGACCTCCGGCGCGCAGAAGGCCGACTGGGGCCTGCTGCTGGCCCGCACCGACTGGAACAAGACCAAGCATGCGGGCTTGAGCTACTTCATCCTGAACATGCGCCAGCCCGGCGTGAAGGTGCAGCCGCTCAAGCAGATGAACGGCCACGCCACCTTCAACGAGGTGTTCATCACCGACGCGATCGTGCAGCCCGACCAGCTCGTCGGCCGCGAGGGCGGCGGCTGGGCCGTCACCACGACCACGCTGATGCACGAACGGCGCGGCGCCGATGGCCTGCGCGCCTGGGGCTCTGCCGCGTCAAACCGACCAGGCCGAATCTACGAGGAAGAGCGCGCCGAAACCGCGATCGCACTGGCGCCTTACAAGTGGTACCCCAACCGGGCGGGCCGGGTCGAACTCGTCATTCCGCGCGCCAAGGCCACCGGCCGGTACGACGATCCGGTCGTTCGCCAGGAAATCGCCAGGCTGCTGACCTTGGCGAAGTCGGCCGAATGGACCGCTCGCCGCGCGCGCACGGCGCAGGAAAACGGCCACCCTCAGGGTCCCGAGGGCTCGCTGGGCAAGCTGGCCGCCAGCCACGTCGCGCGGGCTGCTGCCCGGGTGCACACGATGATCAGCGGCGCCGATGCGCTGCTGTCGGGTGCCGATGGCCCCCTGGAGGGCACCATCGCCGAGATCCTGGTGTCGGTGCCGGCCACGTCCATTGCCGGGGGCACCGACGAGATCCAGCGCAACATCATTGCCGAGCGTGTCCTGGGCATGCCCAAGGAGCCCAGCATCGACACCGACAAGCCCTACCGCGACGTGCCCCGCAACGCGGCCGGTTAGGACAACTCCCCCTGCGATCGGAGCACCCCGTGAACACCCGGATCCTGTTCGTCAAGCGCCCCACCGGCTGGGCCGATCCCTCGTGTTTTGCCCTGGAGTCCTGTCCGGAGCCGGTGATCGGCCCCCAGGATGTGCTGGTCCAGGCGCTGTACCTGTCCACCGACCCGTATCTGCGGGGCCGGATGAACGAGGGGCCATCCTATGCACCGGGCTTCGCGCTGAACAAGCCTGTCGTGTCGCGGGTGGTGGGGCGGGTGATCGCCTCCCAGAATGCCAAGTTCGCGGTGGGCGATCACGTCTGGGGATTCCTCGACTGGGCGCAGCGGGTCGCGGTGCCCCGGGGCGAAGGGCTGTATCGCATCGACGCCTCGCTGGGCCGGGTGAGCCTGGCCGTCTCGGCACTCGGCATGCCCGGCCTGACCGCCTGGGTCGGCGCCATCGAACTGGGCATGCCGGCACCGGGCGACACTGTCTACATCTCGTCGGCCGCCGGTGCGGTCGGGCAGCTCGCCGGGCAGTTCGCCAAGCGGGCCGGAGCGCGGGTGGTCGGCTCGGCCGGCAGCGACGACAAGGTGGCCTACGTGCTCGAACGCTGCGGCTTCGACGCCGCATTCAACTACAAGACCACCGACCTGGACGCGGCGCTGCGCGAGCACTGCCCCAAGGGCATCGATGTGTACTTCGACAATGTCGGCGGGTCCACGCTGGAGGCGGCGCTGCGCCATGCCAACGTGGCCGCGCGGTTCCCGGTGTGCGGCATGATCTCGGCCTACAACGAGGTCGGCGATCGCGGCATCCGCGGCCTGCAGGCGGTGCTGAGCAAGCGCATCACGATGACCGGCTTCATCATCTACGACCACATCCACAAGCTGCCCGCCTACCTGGCGCGGGTCGCGCCGTGGTTTCGCAGTGGCGAGATGGTCTTCCACGAAGACATCGTGCAGGGCATCGAGAACGCGCCGGCCGCGCTCATCGGCATGATGCAGGGCGAGGCGATCGGCAAGCGCCTGGTCCAGGTCGCGCCCGAATAATCCCGACGCAATCCCCAGGAGCCCCGCCCATGACGTCCCAGGCACTCGCGCCGTATTCCGTGGTGGCGTTCAACGCCGCCAAGCTGTCCGAGAACAAGATGCACGACGACACGGTGGCCAAGCGCTTCGGCTTCACCGGCGGCCTGGTCCCCGGGGTCGATGTCTTCGCCTACATGAGCCATGCGCCGCTGGCCCTCTGGGGTCGGGACTTCCTTGTGCGCGGCCACATGGCGGGCCGTTTCGGCAAGCCCCTGTACGAAGGCGAGACGGCCACCGTGACCGCGCTCGAGCGCGACGGCGGGCTCGATGTGACGATCGAAAGCAATGGAATCGTCTGCGGCACGGCGCGCGCCACGCTTGCGTCGGCACCGGGCCCGATCGCACTCGACGATTTCGGCCAGGGCACTGCGCCCGCGCACGAGCAGCGCCCTCCGGCCGACGAGCGCAGTTACCGGCCGGGCGCCTGGCTGGGCATTCATCCGTTCGTGTTCTCGGCCGAGCAGCAGGCAACCTACCTGAAGGACATCGGCGAACGGGATCCGGTGTATGCCGAGCAGGGCATCCTGCACGACGGCACGCTGCTGCGCGCCTGCAACTGGGCGCTGACCCACAATGCCCGGATGGGCCCGTGGATCCACGTCGGCAGCACGGTGCAGCACCTGGCGCCTGGGCATGTCGGCGATCAGATCTCGGTGCGCGCGAAGGTCGAACGCAACTACGAGAACAAGGGCCACAAGATTGTCGAACTCGATGTGCTGATCGTGGCCAACGGATCGACACCGATCGCACGCGTCGCGCACGCGGCCATCTACGAGCCGCGCCAGGTCAGGGTCGCCTGAACCGGCAGCGCCGGGCGAACATCGCGCACGAGGCGACGTTCCGGGCGCGGGTGACCCGGGTGGCGACTGGGGTGCCTGACGCGAATCAGACGATGCGGCTCTTCTTGTCGCCCCAGTATTTGTCGCGCAGCACCTTCTTGTAGAGCTTGCCGGTCGGCAGCCGCGGCAGTTCGTCGGTGAAGTCGATCGAGCGCGGCACTTTCTGGCGCGACAGGTGCGCGTTGCAGAAGGCGGTCAGTTCCTCGGCCAGCGCAGGCCCGGCGGTCACGCCAGGCGCCGGCTGGATCACCGCCTTCACTTCCTCGCCGAGGTCTTCGTTGGGCACCCCGAACACCGCCGCGTCCATCACTTTGGGATGGGTGATGAGCAGGTTCTCGCACTCCTGCGGGTAGATGTTCACGCCGCCCGAGATGATCATGAAGGTCGAGCGGTCGGTCAGGTACAGGAAGCCGTCGTCGTCGACGTAACCGACATCGCCCACGGTGCTCATCGTGCCATCGCCCGAGCGCGACTCCGCGGTGCGCGCGGCATCGTTGAAGTACTCGAACGGCGTCGCGGTCTTGAACCAGATCTCGCCCGAGACCCCCTTGGGGCAGGGCTGCATGTTTTCGTCGAGGATGTGCAGGTCGCCCAGCAGCACGCGGCCCACCGACCCGCGGTGCGCCAGCCATTCCGCGCTGTCGCAGGCGGTGAAGCCCAGTCCTTCGGTGGCGCCGTAGTACTCGTGAATGATCGGGCCCCACCAGGCGATCATCTGCTCCTTGACCTGCGCCGGGCAGGGCGCCGCGGCATGGATGGCAATCTCCAGCGACGACAGGTCGTAGCGTTTGCGCACGTCCTCCGGCAGCTTGAGCATGCGGCTGAACATCGTGGGCACGAGCTGGCTGTGGCTGACCTTGTACCTGGGGATCAGCGCCAGGTACTGCTCGGGATCGAAGTGTTCCATGATGATCACCGTACCGCCGTTGCGGATGGTGAGCGACACCGCAGCCTGGGGCGCCGAGTGGTACAGCGGCGCCGGCGACAGGTAGACCATGTCCGCCCGGTAGTGCCACAGCTTGTTCAGGAAGTCGAACAGCGGCAGCGGTTTGGACGGCGGGTTCTCGGGCAGCGGGCGCACGATGCCCTTCGGGCGTCCGGTGGTACCCGACGAATACAGCATCGGCGTGCCCAGCCATTCGTCGGCGATCGGGGTGCCCGGAAACGGTGCAACCGCCTTGGCATAGTCCTGGAGAAGACAGCATCGTCACCGGCACCGTCGACGATCAGGCACAGGGTCACGTTGGGACACTGCTTGAGCGCCTCGAGCGCCACGTCGCGGCGCGAGGCCGATGTGATCAGCGCCTTCGATTCGCTGTTGTTCAGGATGTAGGCCAGCTCCTCGGCCTTCAAATAGGAGTTCACGCAGGTGTAGTACAGACCCGCCCGCTCGCCGGCCCCGCAGGACTCCAGGTAGCGGTTGTTGTTCTCCATGAAGATCGAGTAGTGGTCCAGGCGCTGCAGGCCATGCGCGCGCAACAGATGGGCCAGCCGGTTGCTGCGGGCCTCGAACTCCGGGTAAGTGACCGTTTCGCCGGTGGCGGCCATGATGAAGGCCGCGCGCCCGGGGTGCGCGATGGCGTGCTGCGGTGCGTACATCGTCCTGTCTCCATGAGGGTGTTTGGCGGGTGTCGTCCAGACCCCGTTCGCGTGCATTCTGCCATCGCGCGATGCTGCGGTGCGGCGGATTCCGGGCTCTGTCGCCTGGCGCGCGCGGCAGCGATTCATTACTGTAGACGGCTTCCCTTTGGACCCCTGGAGCTGAATCGATGAACGCGTTTCGCATGCTGGTGCTGGGTGGTGATGGTGTCGGTCCGGAAGTGATCGAGCAGGCCCTGCGGGTGGGCCGCTGGATCGCCGGGCGGCACACGCGCGCGATCGAGTTCTTCGAGGAGCCCTACGGCCTGTCGGCGTTTCAGTCGCAAGGCGAGATTTTGCCGGCGCGCACGCTGGCGGCGGCCCGCGAGACCGACGCCATCCTGTTTGGCGCGATCGGCGGCGACTATGCCGGCGTGCCGGTGGCGCAGCGCCGCGAGGGCAGCGTGCTGCGCCTGCGCCGCGAGCTGGTGCTGTTCGCCAACCTGCGCCCGGTGCAGTACTGGCCGGCGCTGGCCGCCAGCTGCCCGTTGCGCCCCGAAGTGGCCACGGGCACCGACATCGCCCTGGTGCGCGAGAATGTGGGCGGCCTTTACTTCGGGCAACCGCGCGGCATCGAGACGCTGCCCGATGGCCGGCGCGAGGCCGTGAACACGCTGCGCTACGCGAGCGATGAAATCGAGCGGGTGGCGCGCTTCGCCTTCGAACTGGCACGCAGCCGCGGCGCTCGGGTGTGTTCGGTGGACAAGTCGAATGTGCTCGAGGCGGGCGTGCTGTGGCGCCAAACCGTAGCCGCCTTGCACGTGCGCGACTATGCCGACGTCGCGCTGACGCACATGCTGGTCGACAATTGCGCGATGCAACTGGTGCGCGACCCGCGCCAGTTCGATGTCATCGTCACCGACAACATGTTCGGCGACATCCTGTCTGACGGCGGCGGTGCGGTGGCTGGTTCGCTGGGCATGCTGCCCTCGGCGTCGCTGGGCGCGCTGCAGGCCGACGGCCGGCGCCGCGCGCTGTACGAGCCGGTGCACGGCAGCGCACCGGACATCGAGGGCAAGGGCATCGCCAATCCGATCGGCGCGATCCTGAGCCTGGCGCTGGCCCTGCGCCACTCGGTGGGCGACGAAGCGGCGGCGGCGCGCGTCGAGCGCGCGGTGACCCGGGCCCTGGAGTCCGGCGCGCGGACCGCGGACATCGCGGCGCCCGGCGAAGCGGTGATCGGCAGCACGGCCATGGGAGATGCCGTGCTGGCGGCGCTGCAGGCGGATTCGGGACCGCGTTCCTAACGGTTCGGCCCGCGCGCGGGCCGGCCACCCTGATGCGAGGTTGAACCCCACGATGAACACCGACCGACTGAATCGCCTGGACGCCTGGCAACTGGTGCAGGGCCTTGCGCGGCGCGAGCTGCGCGCCGAGGATCTGATGCGGGCCTGCCTGGATCGGGTGGCCGAGCGCGAAGGCGAGGTTCATGCCTTCGCCCACCTCGATCCACCCACCGCGCTGGCCCAGGCCCGGGCGCTGGATGCAGGCGCGCTGCAAGGCCCGCTGCACGGCCTGCCGCTGGGCGTGAAGGACCTGCTCGACACGGCCGAGCTGCCCACCGGGTACGGCTCGCCCCTGTATGCCGGCCATCGCCCGGCGGCCGACGCGGCGGCCGTGGCGCTGTGCCGCGAGGCCGGTGCGGTGGTGGCGGGCAAGACCGTCACCACCGAATTCGCCTATTTCCATCCCGGTCCCACCGCCAATCCGCATCACACCGGACACACGCCCGGCGGGTCGTCCAGCGGGTCGGCGGCAGCCGTGGCCGACAGGATGCTGCCGCTGGCCCTGGGCACCCAGACCGCGGGTTCGATCATCCGTCCCGCGGCCTATTGCGGCGTGGTCGGCTACAAGCCCAGCTGGGGCCGGGTGTCGCGCGCCGGCGTGAAGAGCCTGTCCGAAACCCTCGACACGGTCGGCGGATTCGGACGCAGCGTGCGCGACGTGGCGCTGCTCGGCGCGGTGCTGCTGGGCGACGCCCGGCTGGCCGGGGTGGCTCACGAGCCGGGCGGGCAGGCACCGCGCATCGGGATGTGCCGCACCCCGCAATGGGCGCAGGCCGATGCCGACACCCAGGCGGCATGGTCGGTGGCTGCCGCCGCGCTGTCGCCGCAGGCGGCCGACCTGGCCGAGGTGGCGCTGCCCGACGGACTGGGCGACCTGATCGAGCTCCAAAAGCAGGTGATGGCTTTCGAGACGGCGCGCGCGCTCAGTCACGAACGCGTGCACCACCGAGACCGGCTCAGCGAGCGGCTGCGCGCGCTGCTGGATGAGGGCCTGGCGATGGCGGGCGCGGATCACACGGCGCGGCTGATCCGCCGGGCGCAGGCGCGGCACAGCGTGGGCGCGCTATTCGACCGATGGGACGTGCTGCTGGCGCCCAGCGCCACCGGTGAGGCGCCTGCCGGACTGGGTGCGACCGGCGATCCGGTTTTTTGCCGCACCTGGACGCTGCTGGGCCTGCCCTGCGTGCACCTGCCCTTCGCCCGCGGCCGGCTGGGCCTGCCGGTGGGCTTGCAGCTGATCGGGCGCTGGGGACACGACCACCAGCTGCTGGCCGCCGCGCACTGGGTGCATCAGCGCCTGCTCGGCTGACCCGGGCGGCGTGCCGCGGCGATCAGGTGCCGCAGTACGTCTTGTAGCCCTGCGACTGCGCTGCCGACGCGGGCATGGCGTAGTCGGCGTACTCGGCCCGTTCGTCGAAAGGCTGCTGCAGCACCGCCAGCAGCGCCTCGAAGGGCGCGAAGTCGCTGTGCTCCACCGCGGCGCTCAGCGCCTGCTCGACGCGGTGATTGCGCGCGATGTAGGCCGGGTTGGTCTGGCGCATGTCGGCCGCGCGCCGGGCGGGATCGCGCGGGTCGCTCGCCGTGCGCGCGTGCCAGCGGACCAGCCAGGCGTCCAGTGCCGCATCGTCCGCAAACAGGGCGCGAACGCCCGATTCCGCATCCGGACGGGCGCTGTCGGCCGCGTCGGCGAGACGGCGAAACGCCTGCGTGAAATCGATGTCCTGCGCGTCCAGCAGGGCCAGGAAGTCGCTGGCCAGCGCCAGATCCTGCGGCGCCTCGCCGCTCAGGCCGAGCTTGGCGCGCATGACGGCGAGCCAGTGGTGTTCGTAACGCGCCGGGAACGTGTCGATCACGCCCGTTGCGAGCGTGATCGCGCGGTCGGGGTCGGTATCGAGCAGCGGCAGCAGGGTCTCGGCCAGGCGCGCCAGATTCCAGCGGGCGATCAGCGGCTGGTTGCCATAGGCATAACGCCCGCCGGTGTCGATCGAGCTGAAGACCGTGTCGGGGTCGAAGTGGTCCATGAAGGCGCAGGGGCCGTAGTCGATGGTCTCGCCCGAGACAGTCATGTTGTCGGTGTTCATCACGCCGTGGATGAAGCCCACCCCCATCCAGCGCGCGATCAGCTCGGCCTGGCGTTCGCTCACCGCCCGCAGCAGCTCCAGATAGGGGTTGCCATCCGGCGCGACCGGCGCCGGATGGCGAGCGATCGTGTAGTCGGCCAGCTTGCGCAGCAGGGCCTCGTCGCCGCGAGCGGCGGCGAACTGGAAGGTGCCGACCCGAAGATGGCTGGCGGCCACGCGGGTGAGCACCGCGCCGGGCTGCGGGCCGGCATCGCGGTAGATGTGCTCGCCGGTGAGCGTCACGGCCAGAGCCCGGGTCGTGGGAATGCCCAGCGCCTGCATGGCCTCGCCGATCAGGTATTCGCGCAGCACGGGGCCCAGCGCAGCCTTGCCGTCGCCGCCGCGCGAAAACGGTGTGCGCCCGGAACCCTTGAAGGCGATGTCGCGGCGCCGGCCGCGGCGGTCGATGACTTCACCCAGCAGCAGCGCCCGGCCATCGCCCAGCTGCGGCGAAAAGCCGCCGAACTGGTGGCCGGCATAGGCCTGGGCGATCGGTGTGGCCCCCTCGGGCAGTTCGTTGCCGCTGAACAGGGCGGCCCCCAGGGGCGAGTCCAGCACCTCAACCGCCAGCCCGAGTTCGTCGGCCAGCGCCCGATTGAACTTCACCAGCGCGGGCTGCGGCGCCTGGGCGGCCTGCCACGGCACGTAGGCGCCCTCGAGCTCGCGCGCATAGGTGTTGTCGAAGGCGAAGCCGGCGGTCGCGGTATTGGCGGCTGTGGCGATGGCGGCGTTCGCCGCGCTGCTGTCCGCGTTCATTCCTTGACCTTCTCCAGCGACACCGCGTTCATGCAGTAGCGCAGGCCCGTGGGCGGCGGGCCGTCGGGGAACACGTGACCCAGATGCGCGTCGCAGGTGCTGCAGGTGGCCTCGATGCGGATCATGCCGTGACTGTTGTCGCCGTGATAGTCGACCACGTTGTCCTTGAGCGGTTGCGTGAATGACGGCCAGCCGCTGTGCGACTCGAACTTGTGGGTGGCATCGAACAGTTCGGTGCCGCAGCACACGCAGCGGTAGATGCCGGGCGTGAACAGGCTGCACATCTCGGAGCTGAACGGGCGTTCGGTGCCGGCCAGCCGGGTGACCTGGAACTGTTCGCCGGTGAGCTGGCTGCGCCATTGGGCGTCGGTCTTGTCGACTCGCCGGTCGGGTTCGGGGTTGCCGTTCTTCGCGCGCGAGACGACGTCGCTCCAGGTGTGCATGGTCTTGCCTTCGAAATGGGTGCGTGACGGCGACACTGTACTGCCGGATGCGGTTTCGGGCAGGCGAGCCTGGGGCGCGGGTGGGGTCGAATCGGTGGATGCGGGCGCGATGGCGGCGCCCGACGACCCGGCCAGTCGGGCGAACCTCTCGTCCTATCCCGTGACCCCGCCCGGTGTCGCGGCCCCGTCAGCGCTGCCACGGCGGCTCGCCACCCGCCATTCGCGCCCGGGCCCGGGCCAACGCGTCATCGCCGATCCGGCCCTGCTCCCGCAGGCAGTGCAAGGCCGCCAGAGTGATGGCGGCCGCATCCACTTCGAAGAACGCGCGCAGCGCCGCGCGCGTGTCGCTGCGCCCGAAGCCATCGGTGCCCAGGCTGACGAAGGGCCGCCCGGCCGGCACGAAGGCGCGGATGCTTTCGGGCACTGCGCGCACGTAGTCGCTGACCGCGATGATCGGGGTGCGGTCGGCCGCACCGCGGTCGGCACTCAACAGGCAGGTCACGTGGGCCCGGGGCGCGCGGCCGGTCAGCCGCGCCTGCCGCTCGCAGGCCATGCCGTCGCGGGCCAGTTCGCTCCAGCTGGTCACGCTGAAGACCTCGGCCGCCACCCCGAAATCCGCCGCCAGGACCTCGGCGGCCGACAAGGCCTCCTGGAGCAGCGCACCGCTGGCCAGCAGCTGGACCCGCGGCGCATCCGGCCCCGGCGCCGCCGAAGGGGCCGCGCCTGGCGCACCCGCACCCGCACCCGCACCCGCACCCGCACCCGCACCCGCACCCGCACCCGCACCCGCACCGACTTCCACGCGCCCGTCGTCCGCCCCCGCCAGCCGGTACATCCCGCGCAGCAGGTCGTCGCGCACGCCCTCGGGCAGCGAGCGCTGAGCCTGGTTCTCGTTGCCGACGGTGATGTAGTAAAAGACATCGCGCTGCTGCTCCAGCATCTCGCGCAGCCCGTGTTCGACGATCACCGCCAGTTCGCCGGCGAAGGCCGGGTCCCAGGCGCGGCAGTTGGGCACGGTGGCCGCCACCAGGTGCGAGCTGCCGTCCTGGTGCTGCAGCCCTTCGCCGCCCAGCGTCGTGCGCCCGGCGGTGGCGCCGATCAGGAAGCCGCGCGAACGCTGGTCGGCGGCGGCCCAGATCTGGTCGCCGACCCGCTGGAACCCGAACATCGAGTAGTACACATAGAACGGCAGCATCGCCAGTCCATGCACCGCATAGCTGGTCGCCGCCGCGGTCCAGGAGGCCAGCGCGCCGGCCTCGGTGATGCCCTCCTCGAGGATCTGCCCGTCGCGGGCTTCGCGGTAGTACAGCATCGAGTCGATGTCTTCGGGCTGGTAGCGCTGGCCCACCGACGAGTAGATGCCGACCTGGCGGAACAGGTTGGCCATGCCGAAGGTGCGCGCCTCGTCGGCCACGATCGGCACGATGCGCGGGCCCAGGGCCTCGTCCTTGAGCAGTCCGCCCAGCATGCGCACGAAAGCCATCGTGGTCGACATCTCGCGGCCGGCGGCATTCAGCGCGAACCCGCCCCAGCCGCCCACCGCGGGCACCGGCACCGGCGCGCACACGGCCGAGCGCTGCGGCAACGGCCCGCCGAGCGCGGCACGGTGCTCGCGCAGGTAGCGCATCGCGGGCGCATCGTCCGGCGGGCGCACGAACTCCAGGCCTTCGGCCTGCGCGTCGCTCAGCGGCAGGCGAAACCGGTCGCGAAACTCCAGCAGAGCTTCGGTGTCGAACTTCTTCTGCTGGTGGGTGGTCATGCGGCCCTGGCCGGCGCGGCCCATGCCGAAGCCCTTCTTGGTGTGCGCCAGGATCACGGTCGGCTGTCCGGTGTGGCGCACCGCCGCGTGATAGGCCGCGTACAGCTTGACCGGGTCGTGGCCGCCGCGGGTCAGGCGGTCGATCTGTTCGTCGGTCATGCCCTGCGACAGCGTGCGCAGCGCTTCGTTCTGGCCGAAGAAGCGCTCGCGGTTGAATTTGCCGTCGGTGGCCGCGTAGGTCTGGAACTGGCCGTCGACCGTGCCGCTGAAGGCGTCGATCAGCGCCCCCTGCGTGTCGCGCGCCAGCAGCCCGTCCCAGTCGCTGCCCCAGACCAGCTTGATCACGTTCCAGCCCGCGCCCGAGAACAGCGCCTCGAGTTCGTCGATGATCCGGCCGTTGCCGCGCACCGGCCCGTCCAGGCGCTGCAGGTTGCAGTTCACCACGAACACCAGGTTGTCCAGGCGCTCGCGCGCGGCCAGGGTGAGCGCGCTCATCGATTCGGGTTCGTCCATCTCGCCGTCGCCGAAGATGCCCCAGACCTTGCGCGCCAGGCCGTCGGCGCCGGGCGTCGATGCCAGCAGCCCGCGGTGCTCGAGATAGCGCACGAACCGCGCCTGGTAAATGGCGCTGATCGGCCCGATGCCCATCGATCCGGTGGGGAACTGCCAGAAATCGGGCATCAGCCATGGGTGCGGATAGCTGGAGAGTCCGCGTGCGCCGGCGGCGCCCGCCACGATCTCGCGCCGATAGTGTTCGAGGTCCCGCGCGCTCAGCCGGCCTTCCAGGAAGGCACGGGCGTACACGCCCGGCGCCGAGTGCGGCTGGTAGTAGACGAGGTCGCCGAGAAAGTCCGCGCCGCGCGCCCGGAAGAAATGGTTGAACCCCACCTCGAACAGGTCGGCGGCCGAGGCGTAACTGGCGATGTGTCCACCGAGTTCGCCATGGGCGCGGTTGGCGCGCACCACCATGGCCAGCGCGTTCCATCGCATCAGCGCCGACAGTTCGCGCTCGAGTTCCAGGTCACCGGGGAAGGGCGGCTGTGCCGTGACCGCGATCGAATTGACGTAGGGCGTGGTGAGCGCGGGCTTCCAGCCCAGCCCGGTGCGCGCGGCGTGGGCCTGCAGCGCATCGAGCAGGAAACGGGCGCGCTGCGGCCCGCCGCTGGCCAGCACTCCGGCCAGCGCATCGATCCACTCGGTCGTTTCCTGCGGATCGGTGTCGTTGCCGGGATGGGCCGTCGGGCCAGTCACGCGGCTCAGGTGGTCGATGTGGGACAGGTCGGTCATGGCAGGCTCGGCCGGGTGAGGAGTATCAGGATCATCTGCCGGAATCGGCCGGAGATGTTGCCGATTGATCGTCCGAAATGGCCGGCTGTCCGCATAAAATGCCGGCATTTACTCCCTTGAAGGCACGACATGCCGCTGGATGCCATCGACCGCCGGATCATCGCCGAACTGCAGGCCGACGGCTCGCTCGCCAATGTCGAACTGGCGCGCCGTGTTCACCTGTCGCCCTCGCCCTGCCTGGCCCGTGTGCGGGCGCTGGAACGAGCCGGCGTGATCCGCCGCTACGTCGCGCTGGTCGATCCCGAGGCGCTCGGCCTGGGGGTGACGGTGTTCATCTCGATCAGCCTGCGCGAGCAGAACACGGCCACGCTGGCCGAGTTCGAGCGCCGCATCGGCGCCTGCGACGAGGTGATGGAGTGTTACCTGATGACGGGCGATGCCGACTACCTGCTGCGCGTGGTCGTCGCCGACATCCGGGCACTCGAGCGATTCATCCTCGATCGGCTCTCGCCGATCCCGGGGGTCGAGAAGATCCGGTCCAGCTTCACGCTCAAGCAGGTGCGCTACAAGACGGCGCTGCCGATGCCGCCGACCTGACGGGCCCGCACGGTTCGCCGCAACCGATGCGCCGCGATGCCCCGCGATGCCCGGACTGGCCTGTGCTACGCTTTCCTCGACCCTGCCGGCCTGCGCACAACAAGACGCACCAGCAACCGACAGCGGCCACGAGGCGATGCGCCGACCTTCGAAGCGAGCCGTCGCCAACGTCACTCTGGAGGAGACCTTCCATGCAACGCAGAAGCTTTGTCGGCGCGATGGCGGCCGGCGCTGTCGCCGCCGCGCCTTTCGTGCAGACCGCCCGCGCGCAGGCACCGATCACGCTCAATGGCGCCTCGCAGTTCGGCGACGACCATGCCTTTACCAAGGCCATGGTCCGATTCGAAGAACTGGTCAAGAAGTACTACGGCAAGCCGATCAACTTCGTGCTCCACAAGAACAGCGCGCTCGGGCTGGAGAAGCAGTACTTCGAGTACATGGCCCAGGGCAAGGCGGTCGATTTCGCCATCGTCTCGCCGGCGCACATGTCGACGTTCTCGCGGGCGGCGCCCTTCGTCGACGCGCCGTTCCTGTTTCGCGATCTCGACCACTGGAACAAGGTGCTCGACGCCGACCTGTTCAAAGGGGTCGCCGACGAGGTCGCCCAGAAGGCCGAAGTCATGCTGATCGGTTACGCCGGCGGCGGCACCCGCAACATCTTCGCCAACAAGCCGGTGCGCAACCTGGCCGAGATGAAGGGCCTGAAGGTGCGCGTGCAGGGCGCGCCGATCTGGAGCAAGACCTTCGCCGCGGCCGGCATGTCGCCCACCGTCATCGCCTACAACGAGGTCTACAACGCGATCCAGAACGGCGTGATCCAGGCCGGCGAAAACGAGGCGGCCGGCGTCGAGCAGATGAAGTTCTATGAAGTCGGCAGCAACCTGAATCTTACCCAGCACGCCATCACCATCCGGCCGCTGTGCTTCTCCGGCAAAACCTTCAAGAAGCTGCCTGCCGATCTGCAGGCCGCGATCGTGAAGGCCGGCAAGGAAGCGGCCGCGTATGGCCGGCAGGTCGAATCGAGCGAAGACAGCGCCAAGGTCGACGCGCTCGAGAAGGCCGGCAAGCTGAAAAAGATCCCCTTCGCCGATCGGGCCGCGATGAAGAAGCTGGTCGACCCGGTCATCGAAGCCTACGCCAAGGAAATCGGCGCCGACCAGATCCTGGCCAAGATCAACGCGCTCAAATAGCGCGGCCAGCCAACCGCCGTCGACGCGGTGACGTCGACGCGGTGACGTCGACACTGTGACGTCGACATCGCGCGGCCGGTGCGCCTCACGGGCACCGGCCACGGCCTGGTGTGATCTGTGGAGTTTCGATGACTGCTTCCCCCGCGATCGAGCGAGGCGCCTGGCGCCGGTTCACCGACGCCTACGCGAAACTGCTTTCCCACCTGCTTTCGCTGTCGGTGCTGGTGCTGGTGTTTCCGGTGACGCTGCAGATCTTTTCGCGCTTCACCGATCTGCTGCCGCACTACATCTGGACCGAGGAGATGGCGCGGCTGCTGTTCGTCTGGATGGTGATGATCGGCGCGATGCTCGGTGTGCGCGAGAGCGCGCACTTCATCGTCGACGTATGGCCGCGGATGTCCCCGCGCCCCTCGGCCGCGTTGAACCTGGTCGCCAGCCTCGCGGTGCTGGTGCTGGCGGTCGTGTTCCTCTGGTTCGGCATCGAGTTCACCCAATTCGGCTGGAACCGCATTTCGGAGCTGGCCGAGCTGCCGCTGTGGATGATCCACATCGCCTGGCCGATTGCCGGGCTGACCTGGATCGTGTTCCTGGGCGAGCAGATGGTCGACCAGTGGCGCGTGCTGGTCGGGGGTGCGCGATGACCCCGGCGCTGACCGCGGTGGCGCCCGGCACGGCCGCGCTGATCCTGTTCGGCGTGTTCTTCGGGCTGATGTTCCTGCGGGTGCCGGTGGCGGTTGCCCTGGCGCTGGCCTGCCTGCCGCTGCTGCTGCTCGAGCCCAATCTGTCGGCGATGACGCTGGTCCAGGAGACCTTCAACGCCTACAACTCGTTCATCCTGCTGGCGGTGCCTTTTTTCCTGCTGACGGCCAACCTGATGAACATCGGCGGCATCACCGATCGCCTGATGCTGCTGTCGCGAACGATGGTCGGCCACTTCCCGGGCGGCCTGGCGCAGATCAACGTGGTGCTGTCGATCTTCTTCGCCGGCATCTCGGGTTCGTCCACGGCCGATGCCGCCAGCCAGTCGAAGCTGTTCATCGACGCCCAGCGCAAGGAAGGCTACGACGACAGCTTCTCGGTGGCGATCACCGCGGTGTCGGCGGTGCTGGCGGTGATCATTCCGCCCTCGATCCTGATGATCGTCTGGGGCGGGGTGCTGACCGTGTCGATCGGCGCGCTGTTCCTGGCCGGCATCATGCCGGGCCTGCTGATCGGGCTGGTGCAGATGGCCACGGTGCACGTCTACGCCAAGTTGCGCGGTTACCCGACCTATCCGCGCGCCACCCTGATCGAGTTCGCCAAGTCGCTGCTGGTGTCCATTCCGGCGCTGATGACGCCGGTGATCATCATCGGCGGCAAGATCTTCGGCTGGTTCACCGCCACCGAATCGGCCTGCATCGCGGTGCTGTATGCGGCGGCCCTGTCGATGATCGTGTATCGCGAATTGGACCTCAAGGGCCTGAACAGTGCGCTGCTGGACACCGGCAAGCTGGCCGCGGTGGCGCTGTTTTGCGTGGGCACCGCCAGCGCCTTCGGCTGGCTGCTGGCGTATTACCAGATCCCGAAGGCCATCCTCGAGGGAGTGGGCGCCTGGCACATGGGGCTCACCACCACCGGATTCTTCATCTCCGCAGTTTTTCTGGTGGTCGGCTGTTTTCTCGATGCCATTCCCGCGATCATCATCGTCGGCACCATCCTGCAGCCGCTGGCGGTGGCGGTGCACATGGATCCGGTGCATTTTGCGATGATCGGCATCGTCTCCCTGGCGTTCGGACTGGTCACCCCGCCCTATGGCCTGTGCCTGATGATCGCCTGCTCCATTGCCAAGATCCGGATGATGGATGCGCTCAAGGACACGATGATCATGCTGATGCCGATGCTCGGCGTGCTGATCGGCGTCATCGTCTGGCCCGAGCTGGTGCTTTTCCTGCCCAAGCTGATCTCGCCGGAATACCTGAAGTAGCGGCGGGCGGATTCGCCATGGTATGAGTGGCCCGCCATGACGCGCTTTCCCGCACTCGAACATCCACAGTTCCGCCGCTATTTCATCGGCCAGTCGATCGCGCTGATCGGCGGCTTCGCCTACAACGTGGCCTTGGCCTGGCTGGCGTTCCGGCTCACCGGCTCGGTCGCAGTGCTGGGGGTGGTCGGCTTTGCCTCGCTGGCGCCGGCATTGATCGTCTCGCCCTTTGCCGGACTGCTGGCCGACCGCTACCCGCGCCGCGAGATGCTGATCGGGCTGCTCGGCTTCGTCGCGGTGCTGGGCATCGCACTGGCCGCGCTCACGGCGCTGGGGTGGATGAATGCCACGGTGCTGATCGTGGTCGCGTTCGTGCGCGGCATGGCCTTCGCGTTCGAGATCCCGATCCGTCACGCCTTCCTGGTCGACCTGATCACCGATCGCGCGGTGCTGCCCAACGCGGTGGCACTGCACTCCACCGCGCTGAACACCGCGCGTTTCATCGGTCCGGCCGTCGGCGGGCTGCTGATCGGCTGGGTCGGCGAGGCGGCGTGTTTCCTGCTGCACCCCATCACCCTCACCGCCACGCTGATCCAGTTGCTGCGCATCCGCACGGTGCCGCAGCCCCCGCGCAAGTCGGGCGGTTCGTTCTTCGGCGATTTCGTCGAGGGCTGGCGCTATGCATTCAACGACCCGGTGATCGCGCGCATGCTGGCCGGTGTGTTCGCGCTGGGCTTCGGCGTGGGGCCCTACGTGCACCTGATGCCGGCGGCCGTTGCCGAACTGTTCGGCGCCCATCCGGAGCTGGTCGGCCTGTTCATCTCGAGCGCAGGGGCCGGCGCGATGATCGCCGCCATCACGCTGGCGGCGCGGCGCGGCAGCCGGCACCTGCAGCGCATCGCGCTGGCCGGCAACCTGTCGGCGGTGATCGGGCTGGCCGCTTTCAGCCGCAGCAGCTGGATGCCGCTGTCGATCGCCGGCATGCTGCTGGTCGGCCTGGGCGTGATCACGCAAGCAGTGACCACCAACATGACCATCCAAAAGCGCGTGGATGACGACAAGCGCGGCCGCGTGATGGCGATCTATACCGCGATGTTCATTGGCGCCACGCCGCTGGGCAGCCTGTTCTTCGGTCAGGTCGGACAGTGGACGGGTGCTTCGGGGGCGCTGCTCGGC
>JADJVQ010000009.1 GCA_016710525.1 Burkholderiaceae bacterium | reverse complement strand
GCGAAGGAGATCGCCACCGTCAGGAAGAAGGCGGCCCAGTAGGGGATCCCCGCCTGAATGAGCGCCCACGCGATGAAGGTGCTGAAGGTGGCCATCTCGCCCTGGGCGAAATTGATGTGGTGGGTGGCCTGGTAGATCATGACCAGGGCCAGGGCGACCGAGGCATAGATGCCGCCGTTGGCCAGGCCCGCGAAAATCTGATGAAGAAGTGCTTCCATGGATGGCTTCCGTTGCAGTCTCAGTAGCCCAGATACACGCGGCGGACGGTCTCGTCGTTCTTGATCGTCTCGCAGGGTCCGGAGATGGCCACACGGCCGGTTTCGAGCAGGTAGGCTTCATCGGCCAGATCGAGTGCCAGCGAGGCATTCTGTTCGACCAGCAGCATGGTCACCTGATCCTGCTTGTTGATTTCGCGCATGATCCGGAAGATCTCGGCGACGATCAGCGGCGCCAGGCCGAACGACGGCTCGTCGAGCAGCAGCAGCTTGGGCCGCAGCATCAGCGCGCGGCTGATCGCCAGCATCTGCTGCTCGCCGCCCGACAAGGTGCCGGCCTGCTGCATGCGCCGTTCCTTGAGCCTCGGGAAGCGCGTGTACATGCGCTCCATGTCGAGCGCGACCTCGGCCTTGTCCTTGCGGGTGAACGAACCGAGCTTCAGGTTCTCTTCGACCGACAGGCCGGTGAAGGTGCCGCGGCCGTCGGGCACGTGGGCAACGCCCATCCGCACGACACTTTCGGTGGCGCGCCCGACCACTTCCTCGCCGCCGATCTTGATGCTGCCGGTGGTGCGCACCGTCTGGCACAGCGCGCGCAGCGTGGTGGTTTTTCCGGCGCCGTTGGCCCCGAGGATGGTGGTGATCTTGCCTTGCTCGATCGAAAAATTGATTCCGAACAGGGCCTGAGTCGACCCGTAATTGGCCGTCAGGTTGGTGACTTCAAGCAGCTTTGGCATCGGCGGGCGCCCCTAGGTAGGCGGCAATCACGTCAGGGTGATTCTGGATGTGGGTGGGGGTGCCCTCGGCGATCTTCTTGCCGAAGTTCAGCGCCACGATGTGATCGGACAGGCCCATCACCATGCTCATGTGGTGCTCGACCAGCAGCACGGTGATGTTCAGGCGGTCGCGCACGTCGCGGATCAGATCGCCCAGCCCATCGAGCTCTTCGTGGTTCAGGCCGGCCGCCGGCTCGTCGAGCAGCAGCAGCTTGGGATCGGCCGCCAGGGCGCGCGCGAATTCGACCCGCTTCTGGATCCCGAAGGGCAGGTCGCCGGCGGCGCGCTGCGCGTAGGGCTCGAGCTTCAGGTACGACATGATCTCGTGGGCGCGGGCACGCAGGCGGGCTTCTTCGGCGCGAACCGAAGGCAGCCACAAAGCGCTGGAGAAGAAGCCCGACCCAGAGCGGCAATGCGCGCCGATCATCACGTTGCGCTCGACCGACATCGTGCGGAACATCGCGAGGTTCTGGAAAGTCCGCCCGATGCCCAGCGAGGCGATCTGGTGCACCGGCGTGGCGGTGATCGACTTGCCCTCGAAGAGCAGATCGCCTTCCTGATAGGAATACAGACGGCTCAGGCAATTGAACAGCGTGGTCTTGCCGGCCCCGTTGGGACCGATCAGACCGCAGACGCCGCCGTGCGGGACGTCGAAGCTGACCGAGTCGAGAGCCACCACGCCGCCGAAGCGCACAGTGATCCCTCGCACACTCAGAAGTGCGTCATTAGCCACCTGTTTTTGTCTCCTCGGGCAATGCCATGCCGCCCTGTCGTTGTTCGTCTTGGCGAGACCCCCGGTCTCGCGAGTCCCGCAGTTATACGGATGTCTCGCTTTCCGCGCAAGCCGCCTCTGACGGTTCCGCTAAGGGACTTCCCGCACTTTGTTTCGCAAGGCGCAACGCCCCACCACCATGCACCGAAATGGGCTATCAGCTAAGCGCCTGCGCCTGCGGCGGCGTCGCGAACCCGCGCTGTTCGAGCATCGGCTGCACCGACGGATCCCGGCCGCGGAACAGCCGATAGGCCAGCGCCGGATCCCGCAGATTGCCGGCGCTGTAGACGTAGCGCAGCAGCCGCTGCGCGCAGGCCGGATCGAACACATCGCCGGCCTGGGCGAACGCTTCGAAGCCATCGGCATCGAGCACCTCGGCCCACAGGTAGACGTAGTACCCGGCGGCATAGGATTCGCCGGCGAACAGATGGCCGAAATGCGGCGGCCGGTGCCGCATCACCATCGCGCGCGGCATGGCCAGCCGGGACAGCTCGGCGCGCTCGAAGGCATCGGGATCGAGCGCGCCCGGGTCGGGATGGCGATGCAGGCTCATGTCCAGCAGCACACAGGACGCATAGGACACCGTGGCAAATCCCTGACCGAAGCGGCGCGCCCGGCGCAGCTTGTCGATCAGCGCCTCGGGCATCGGCTCGCCGGTCTCGACATGGCGCGCATGCTGGCGCAGGACCTGCGGCTCGAGCAGCCAGTGTTCGAACAGCTGCGAGGGCAGCTCGACAAAATCCTGGGCCACGCGGGTCCCCGCGAGCAGCGGATAGCGCACGGCCGACAGCATGCCGTGCAGCCCGTGGCCGAACTCGTGAAACAGCGTGCGCGCGTCGTCGATCGACAGCAGCACCGGCTCGCCCGGCGCGCCAGCCGAGAAATTGTTGTTGTTGACGACGATCGGACGGATGCCGGCGCCCAGTCCGGACTGGCTTCGCAGTTCACTCATCCAGGCGCCACCCTGCTTGCCGGCGCGCGCGAAGTTGTCGGCGATGAAGAGCGCCAGATGGGTGCCCTCGCGGTCGAGCACTTCCCAGGCGCGCACGCCGGGGTGGTAGACGGGCAGATCGGGACGTTCGACAAAACGCAGTCCGAAGAGCCGGGTTGCGCAATCGAACATCGCCAGCGTCATCCGCTCCAGTTGCAGGTAGGGCTTCACCGAGGCTTCATCGATGGCGTACCGTTCGCGGCGCAACCGGTCGGCGTAATAGCGCCAGTCCCAGGCCTCGATCGTCAGCGCGTGGCCCGCCTCGCGGGCCAGCGCCTGCAGGTCCTCACGCTCGCGATCGGCAGCCTCGCAGGCGGGCTGCCACACCCGCGCCAGCAGCTGCGCGACGGCGTCCGGATGGCCGGCCATCCGGTCGGTCAGCGCATAACACGCGAAATCGTCATAGCCATGGAGCTGCGCGAGTTCGCGCCTCAATGTCAGCATCTCGACGATGATCGGCCGGTTGTCGCGACCGGGTGTCTCGCCGCGATGGACCCAGGCCTGGTGCACGCGCTCGCGCAACTCCCGGCGGTCCGAGAAGGTCAGGAAGGGCTCCACCGAGGAGCGCGCCAGTGTGATCACCCAGGCATCGTCGATGCCCCGGTCGCGGGCGGCCTGGCGGGCCGTCGCACGCGCGAACTCCGGCAGTCCCGCCAGGTCGGCCTCATCGCGCAGGACCAGCTGGAAGGCGGCCTCGTCGGCCAGCACGTTCTGGCTGAAGGTGGTCGCCAGCCCGGCCAGGCGCTCGACGATCTGCGAGCAGCGCCGTTTTTGTGGCTCGCCCAGCCGCGCCCCTGCCTGCACGAATTCGCGGTGCAGGCGATCGAGCACGCGCTGCTGTTCGTCATCCAGACCGAGCGCGGCCATCCGGCCGTGCAGCCGATCCAGGCGCGTGAACAGCGGCCCATTGAGGTAGACGGCGTTGCGGTGCACAGCCAGGCGCGGGCTGATCGCGCGTTCCACCGCCTGCAGGGGCTCGGTGGCGAGCGAGGCGCACAAAGCCTGGAAAACCGGGTCGATTCGCGCGAGCAGCGCGCCCGCCTCTTCGAGCGCAAGCACCGTGTTGTCGAAATCGGGCGCGGCAGGATTGCCCGCGATCGCGGCGATCTGGCTGTCGTGCTCGCGGAATGCGGCCTCGAAGGCCGGCTCGAAATGAGCGGCATCGATCCGATCGAACGGCGGCAGGCCATAGGGCGCGCTCCAGTCGGCCAGCAGCGGATTACCGGCGCCCTGGGCTGCCGTCGCCCCCGCTTCTCGCGATGCGTCGAGATCGGTCAAGATAGCGGTCTGCATGGTCGGGCTCCGTTCGGGAATCCACGATTGTCGCGCACCCGGCCGCTCGACACACTGCGCGTTTGCGCACGCCAGCAAGGCCAGCCCATGACCACCGACAGCACGCCCTCTTTCAAGCTCACCTATTCGACGATGTTCGACCCGCCGGCAGCGCTGCATCAGCGCTTCGAGCAGGCGCTGGAGGGCCTGCCGGCCACCCAGGGACAGACCCACCCGATGTGGATCGACGGACGCGAGGCCTGGGCGCAGCAGACCTTCGAGCTGCGTTCCCCGATCGACCGCACCCGCCTGCTCGGCCGGTTCCAGCTCGGCCAGGCCGAGCATGCCCAGGCCGCGGTGCGCGCCGCCCACGCCGCCAGCCGGCCCTGGGCCGCCACGCCCTGGCAGCGAGCGGATCGGCCTGCTGCGCAAGGCGGCCGCGCTGATCGAGGAGCGGGTCTATCAACTGTCGGCGGCGCTCGCGGTCGAGGTCGGCAAGAACCGCATGGAATCGATCGGCGAAGTCCAGGAAACCGCCGACCTGATCACCTGGTACTGCGACCAGATGGAGGCCAACGACGGCTTCGTCAAAGCCCTGCCCAACGATCCGCTGCCCGGCTGGACGAGCCGCAACAGCACCCGCCTGCGCCCCTATGGCGCGTGGCTGGTGATCGCGCCTTTCAACTTCCCGTTCGCGCTGGCGGGCGGACCGATCGGGGCCGCGCTGGCCACCGGCAATACCGTGGTCTTCAAGGTGGCCAGCGACACCGCATTGAGCGGCACCTTGCTGATGAACGTGTTTCGCGATGCCGGCCTGCCCGACGGGGTCGTCAACCACGTGACCGGCGCCGGCGGCACGATCGGCGAGGCGCTGGTCAACGATCCTGGCGTGGCCGGCATCACCTTCACCGGCTCCTACGAAGTCGGCATGGACATCGCGCGCCGGTTCGCACAAGGGCCGTGGCCACGTCCCGTGCATTGCCGAGATGGGCGGCAAGAACGCGGTGATCGTCAGCCGCCACGCCGACATCGAGCGGGCGGCCACCGGCATCGTGCGTTCGGCCTTCGGGCTGCAGGGCCAGAAGTGCTCGGCCTGCTCGCGCGTGTATGTCGAGCGGCCGGTTGCCGATGCGCTGCGCGCGCGGCTGGTCGAGCTCACCCGCGACATCCGTGTCGGTGACCCGACCTTACGCGAGAACTGGATGGGCCCGCTGATCAACCAGGCGGCCTTCGAGCGCTACCAGCGCTGCGTCAGCCAGCTGTCACGGCACGGCACGATCGACATCGGCGGGCGCACGCTGGCCGAGGGCGACCTTGCGCAGGGCTGGTACGTGGCGCCCACGATCGGCAGCGCGGACCGGGACTACAGCCTGTGGCGCGACGAAAAATTCATCCCGCTGGTCCTGGTGGGCGAGATCGACAGTCTGGACGAGGGCATCGGCCTGGCCAACGCCTCGGCCTACGGACTGACAGCGGGGTTCTACGGCGCCCCTGGCGAGATCGACGAATTCCTCGATCGGATCGAGGCCGGCGTCACCTACGTCAACCGGCCGCAGGGTGCGACCACGGGTGCCTGGCCCGGCTACCAGCCGTTCGGCGGCTGGAAGGGCAGCGGCAGCACCGGCAAGGCGATCGGCTCGTACTGGTACCTGCCGCTGTACCTGCGCGAGCAGTCGCGCACGATCGTCGACTGAGCGCCCCGAAGAGACCTTCGGGCGCCCGGGGCGCCCAGGTCTTGGACTACAGGGGCTTCTTGATCAGGTTGGCAATTTCGCCGATCACGCCGCGACGGAATGCCATCACGCAGACCACGAAGATGAGGCCCTGGGTGACGGTGACCCAGGCGCCCAGCTGCGCCAGGTAGTTCTGCATCGAGATGATGATCGCCGCCCCGACGATCGGGCCGAACAGCGTGCCCAGGCCGCCCAGCAGCGTCATCAGCACGACCTCGCCCGACATCGACCAATGCACGTCGGTCAGGGATGCGAGCTGGAACACAAGCGACTTCATTCCGCCGGCCAGGCCCGCCAGCGTGGCCGACAGCACATAGGCCATCAGCTTGTAGCGGTCGGTGTCGTAGCCCAGGGACAGCGCCCGCGGTTCGTTCTCGCGGATGGCCTTGAGCACCTGTCCGAACGGCGAATGCACGATCCGCCAGATCATCAGCACCGACGCGATGAAGATCGTGAACACCAGGCAGTACATGGCGACATTGCCCGACAGGTCGATCAGGCCGAACAGCTTGCCGCGCGGCACCGCCTGGATGCCGTCCTCGCCGCCGGTGAAGGGCGCCTGCAGATAGAAGAAGTAGACCATCTGCGACAGCGCCAGCGTGATCATCGCGAAATAGATGCCCTGGCGGCGGATGGCCAGCACACCGGTCACGTAACCCAGCACCGCCGAGCAGGCGGTCGCGAACAGCAGCGCCAGCTCGGGCGTGAAGCCCCAGACCTTGGCGGCGTGCGCCGCCGCGTAGCCGGAAGTGCCCAGGAACATCGCGTGGCCGAACGACAGCAGGCCGCCGAAGCCGATCAGCAGGTTGAACGCGCACGCGAACAGCGCGAAGCACATCACCTTCATCAGGAACACCGGGTACAGCACCACCGGCCCCAGGGCAAAGAAGGCGATGAGGACGAGGAAGGCGATCTTCTGATGCCCCAGGCCGGCGCTTGCGCCCCCGCCGGTGGCGATCGATATGGACGAAGTGGACATGGCGGCTTCTCTGCTTTATTTCTGGGTGCCGAACAGGCCGGCGGGTTTGATCAGCAGGACGATGGCCATGATCACGAAGATCACGGTGTTCGACGCCTCGGGGTAGAAAACCTTGGTGAGCCCCTCGACCAGACCCAGTCCGAAGCCGGTGATGATCGAGCCCAGGATGGAACCCATGCCGCCGATCACGACCACCGCAAATACGACGATGATCGTGTCGGCGCCCATCTGCGGGCTGACCTGGTAGATCGGTGCGGCCATCACCCCGCCCAGCGCAGCCAGGCCGACGCCGAAGCCGTAGGTGAGCGTGATCATGCGCGGCACATTGACCCCGAAGGCCTGGACCAGCGACGGGTTTTCGGTCGCCGCGCGCAGGTACGAGCCCAGCTTGGTGCGCTCCATCACGTACCAGGTGCCCAGGCAGAGCACGAGCGAGGCGACGATCACCCAGGCCCGGTAATTGGGCAGGAACATGAACCCGAGGTTCTGTCCGCCCTGCAGTTCGGGCGGGATCGGGTAAGGCTGCCCCGAGGAGCCGAACTCATTGCGGAACAGACCCTGGATGATCAGGCCCAGTCCGAAGGTGAGCAGCAGCCCGTACAAGTGGTCGAGCTTGTAGAGCTTGGAGAGCATCAGCCGTTCGACGATGATGCCGGTGATCCCCACCACCACCGGGGCCAGCGCGAGCGACCACCAGTAGCCGATCTCCAGCTTGTTCAACAGCAGGTAGGCCACGAAGGCGCCCATCATGTACTGGGCGCCGTGCGTGAAGTTGATGATGTTGAGCAGTCCGAAGATGACTGCCAGACCGAGCGAGAGCAATGCGTAGAACGAGCCGTTGATCAGCCCGATCAGCAGTTGCCCGAACAGGGCCTGGGTGGGTATGCCGAAGATCTCCATGCCAGCAGCCGTCCCGACTTATTTCTTCGCGACCATCGCGCAGCCGCCCTGGTCCATCGGCCGGAAGGCCTGGTCGGCCGGGATCGTGGCGCGGATCTTGTAGTAGTCGTACGGGCCCTTGGACTCGGACGGCTTCTTGACCTCGACCAGGTAGGCCGGGTGCAGCCCGCGGCCATCGGCGCGGATCGAACCCTTGCCGAACAGCACGTCGTCGGTGGGCATTTCTTTCATCTTGGCGACCACCTTGGTGCCGTCGTCGGTCTTGGCCGCCTCGACCGCCTTCAGGTAGTGAATCACCGCACCGTAGACGCCGGCGTGGATCATCGACGGATACTTGCCGCCGTTCTGGGGCGCGAATCGCTTGGTCCAGGCACGGGTCTGGTCGTTCAGGTCCCAGTAGAAGGTCTCGGTGAAGATCAGGCCCTGCGCCTTGGCCAGGCCCAGACTGTGCACGTCGGGCAGGAACACGAGCAGGCCGGCGAGGTTCTGGCCGCCCTTGGTGATGCCGAACTCGGACGCCTGCTTGATCGCGTTCTGGGTGTCGCCGCCGGCATTGGCCAGGCCGATGATCTTGGCCTTGGAGGCCTGTGCCTGCAGCAGGAACGACGAGAAGTCCTGCGAGTTCAGGGGGTGGCGGACCTTGCCCAGCACCTTGCCGCCGGACTTCAGCACCACCGCCTCGGTGTCGCGCTCGAGCGCGTGGCCGAACGCGTAGTCGGAGGTCAGGAAGAACCAGGTGTCGCCACCGGTCTTGACGATCGCCGACCCGGTGCCGTTGGCCAGCATCCAGGTGTCGTAGGTGAAGTGGACGGTGTTGGGCGAACAGTCCTTGCCGGTGAGGTCGGAAGAGGCGGCGCCCGAATTGAGCATCACCTTGCCCTTTTCACGGGTGATCTGGTTGACGGCCAGCGCCACCGACGAGGTGGGCACGTCGACCACCGCATCGACCTTGTCGGTGTCGAACCACTTGCGCGCGATGCTCGAGCCGATATCGGGCTTGTTCTGGTGGTCGGCCGACACGATTTCGACCTTCATGCCCTTCTTCTCGGCGCCGAAGTCCTCGACCGCCATCCGCGCGGCGATCACCGAGCCCATGCCCGTGATGTCGGCGTACAGGCCCGACATGTCGTTCATCACCCCGAGCCGGATCACGCCGTCGGAGATCTGCGCCTGGGCGGCGGTCGCCGTCAGGGCCAGTGCACTGGACACCAGGGTGGAAAGCAATGTGCGCTTGATCATGGGATCTCCTCGTTGATCAGGTCGAAATGGGGGGGTTACTCAAAAAACAGGAAACACGGACAGTGAATACACCACGCACCGCGTGCCGAGCGCCGGGGCTACACGCCCAGGAACTGGTGGAGCATCTCCTGCTTGGCTGCCAACTCGCTGGCCCGGAAGCCCTCGACGATGCGGCCATGCTCCATGACATAAAACTGATCGGCCAGCGGTGCGGCGAAGCGGAAATTCTGCTCGACCATGATGACCGTGAAGCCGCGCTCGCGCAGGGTGCGGATCATGCGCGCCAGCGCCTGCACGATGACCGGCGCCAGGCCCTCCGAGATCTCGTCGAGCAGCAGCAGCCGCGCGCCGGTGCGCAGGATGCGCGCCACCGCCAGCATCTGCTGCTCGCCGCCCGACAGCCGCGTGCCCTGGCTGTTGCGCCGCTCGGCCAGGTTGGGGAACATCGAGTAGATCTCTTCGATGCTCATGCCGCCCGAGGCCACGGCCGGGGGCAGCATCAGGTTCTCTTCGCAGGTCAGGCTGGCGAAGATGCCGCGCTCTTCCGGGCAATAACCCAGCCCCAGCTGCGCGATCTTGTGCGGCGGCAGGTTCACCGCCTCGGTGCCGTTGATCATGATCGAGCCGGTGCGCCGCCCGACCAGCCCCAGAATGGATTTCAGGGTGGTCGTGCGGCCGGCGCCGTTGCGTCCCAGCAAGGTGACGACTTCGCCGCGGTTCACCCGCAGGTCGACCCCGTGCAGGATGTGCGATTCGCCGTAGAAGGCGTGCAGATCGGTGATCCGCAGGTATTCGACGCCCTCAGCCATGAGCGCCCTGCAATTCTGTCGCTTCGCTGCCCATATACGCTTCCAGCACCTGCGGGTCCTTCGAGACGGTTTCGTAGGGGCCGTCGGCAATCACCTGACCGCGCTGCAAGACGCTGATCCGGTCGGCGATGCTGGCGACCACATTCATGTTGTGCTCGACCATCAGCACCGTGCGGTTGGCCGACACCTTCTTGATGAGCTGGGTAACGCGCTCGACGTCTTCATGCCCCATGCCCTGGGTCGGCTCGTCCAGCAGCATCAGTTCGGGCTCGGTCGCCAGCGTGGTGGCGATCTCGAGCGCACGCTTGCGGCCATAGGGCAGCTCGACCGTGACAGTGTCGGCGTACTCGCGCAGGCCGACCGTTTCGAGCAGTTCGAGCGCACGCGCGTGCAGTTTCTCGAGCGAACGCTCGGATTTCCAGAAGTGGAAGGACGTGCCCAGCTCGCGCTGCAGGCCGATGCGCACGTTTTCGAGCACGGTCAGGTGCGGAAACGTGGCCGAGATCTGGAATGAGCGCACGATTCCGCGGCGCGCGACCTGCGCCGACTTTTCCTGCGTGATGTCCTGGCCCTTGTAGAGGATCTGGCCGCGCGTCGGGATCAGGAACTTGGTCAGCAGGTTGAAGAACGTGGTCTTGCCCGCGCCGTTGGGGCCGATCAAGGCATGAATGTGGCCACGCTGAACCTTGAGGTTCACGTCGTTGACCGCCACGAACCCCTTGAATTCCTTCACGAGGTTGCGGGTTTCCAGAATGATTTCGTCGGCCATCCGTCGCTGCGAAGTTGAAGGTTACGCGGGCCGACGACCGGTTGCTGGCGGCCGACCTGCGCTGGGAACGGGATTATGTCCAAACCGACGCCTCCAGGCAACGCGCGCTTTCCCGGGTAGCCCGAGGCTCGTGGCCAGGACGGCGCGCCGGATCGCGCGGGACTCAGTGGTTGTCGCGCGGGATCCCGTGGACGAAGTCGATGCGCTGATACTTGACCGCGAAGTCCAGGCAGCCGCCGTCCTGGAGCTGGCCGACGTGCTTGCGCTGCAGTTCCTGCCACGGCGTCTGACTGATCAGTTCAGGCGCCGTCCAGGCGGCGCGCCGGCTCGCCAGCTCGTCATCGGAGATCAGCATGTCGGCTCGCCGGCGTCCGAGGTCGATGCGCACGCGGTCGCCGGTGCGCAGCAGCGCCAGCCCGCCGCCCACCGCCGCTTCCGGAGACGCGTTGAGGATCGAGGGGCTGGCGGAGGTGCCCGACTGCCGGCCGTCTCCGACGCAGGGCAGCATCGTGATGCCCTGCTTGACGAGTTCGTCCGGCGGCAGCATGTTGACCACCTCGGCCGCACCCGGATATCCGATCGGGCCGACACCGCGGATGAACAGCAGGCAGTCGGCGTCGATGGCCAGCGCCGGATCGTTGATCCGGGCGTGATAATCCTCGGGCCCCTCGAAGACGATGGCCCGCCCCTCGAAGGCCCCCTCGTCGCCCGGCCGCTCCAGGTAACGCTGGCGGAATTCCGGAGAAATCACCGAGGTCTTCATGACCGCCGAGTCGAAAAGGTTGCCCGACAGCACGGCGAAGCCGGCCTGCGGCAGCAGCGGCTCATCGTAGGCGCGGATCACGTCGCGGTTGTTGGTGACGGTGCTGCCATAACACTCGCCGATCGACTTGCCGGACACATTGAGCGCATCGGCGTGCAGCTTGCCGGCGGCCAGCAGTTCGTTCATCACCGCCGGCACCCCGCCGGCGCGGTGGAACTCTTCGCCCAGGTACTGCCCGGCCGGCATCAGGTTGACCAGCAGCGGAATGTCGTAGCCGATGGTGTCCCAGTCGCGGATCGCGAGCTCGACCCCCATGTGGCGGGCGATCGCGTTGACGTGCGGCGGACAGTTGGTCGAGGCGCCCAGCGCGCTGGACGCGACGATCGCGTTCTCGAACGCCTTGCGGGTCATGATCTTCGACGGCCGCAGGTCTTCATGGACCATGTCGACGATGCGCCGGCCGGTGAAATAGGCCATCTGGGCGCGTTCGCGGTAGGGCCCCGGGATGGCCGCGCAGCCGGGCAGCGACATGCCCAGCGCCTCGGCAACGCTGTTCATGGAAAGAGCCGTGCCCATCGTGTTGCAGTGCCCTACCGAGGGCGCCGCCGACGCGACCATCTTCAGGAACTGGTCGTAGTCGATCCGCCCGGCCGCCAGCTCCTGGCGGGCAAACCAGACGACCGTGCCGGAACCGGCCAGCCCGTTGTTGTAGTAGCCGTTGAGCATCGGGCCGCCAGACAGCACGATGGCTGGAATGTCGACCGTGGCCGCCCCCATCAGCATGGCGGGCGTGGTCTTGTCGCAGCCGGTCGTCAGCACCACGCCGTCCAGGTGATATCCGTACAGTACTTCGACCAGCGACAGATAGGCCAGATTGCGGTCCAGCGCAGCGGTCGGCCGCTTGCCCGTTTCCTGGATCGGGTGGACCGGGAATTCCATCGGGATTCCGCCGGAATCGCGGATGCCGTCGCGCACGCGCTGGGCCAGATCGAGGTGATGCCGGTTGCAGGGGGAGATGTCGCTGCCGGTCTGGGCGATTCCGATCACCGGCTTGCCGCTGTCGCGCAGCTCTTCCAGTGTCAGGCCGAAGTTCATGATCCGCTCCAGGTACAGCGCGGTCATGCCGGGGTTGTCGGGATTGTCGAACCAGGCCCTCGAGCGCAGTTTGTGCCGTTTCCCCGAGCCGCCGCCATCGTGCTGATTGGCCATCGCTGTCCCCGTCTTTCTTATGAATGATCGCGCGAGTTTAGCAACAGGCTGCGGCGCATCGCGCCGCCCGTCACCGACGAACGGACTCGCGCGTGGGATCCGTCCCCTCGTCCCGGCCGTTCGTCTCCCCTGCGTCCGCCGTCCGTCCAAAGGGTGCATCGCCCCCCTTATCTGGCGACCTTCCGGGCCGCATCATTGCAGTCACCAGACAAGGGATACACCGTCCACTAAAACAACTATGGCTGCCGCAACGCTCCCAACCCAGGCCGTCGAGCCAACCGTGCTCGCGGGGTTGGCGCGCGCGCTGGTACAGCACCAGATCCTGCGCCCGGACCAGGCCATGGTCCTGCAGAAGAAGGCCGACGCCGCCGGCGTCAAGTTCATCGACGAGCTGGTCGTGTCCGGCTCGGTGAGCGCGCGCCAGCTGGCGCGCTTCGCGGCCGAGACCTTCGGCCATCCGATGCTCGACATCACCGCGATCGACCTGGCCGTCATTCCGCAAGACCTGATCGACCGCAAGCTGGCGGCCGAGACCCGGGTGATCGCGCTGGGCAAGCGGGGCACGCGCATCTCGGTGGCGATCTCGGACCCGACCGATCTGCAGACGCTGGATCGGATCAAGTTCCAGACCCAGTGCACGGTCGATCCGGTGGTCATCGAGCACGACAAGCTGCTCAAGATCGTCGAGCGCCAGGAGAAAACGGCCAGCCAGCAGCTCTCGGAACTGGTCGACGAGGGCCTCGAGGTGGATCTCGGCGGCGTCGAGCCGACGGCCACGGCAATCGATTCGAGCGCCGACGTCGACGACGCGCCGGTGGTGCGCTTCCTGCAGAAGATCCTGATGGACGCGATCAATGCCGGCGCCTCGGACCTGCACTTCGAGCCCTACGAGAAGTTCTACCGGATCCGCCTGCGGATCGACGGTGAACTGCGTGAATTCGCCCAGCCGCCGCTGGCGATCAAGGAGAAGCTCGCTTCGAGGATCAAAGTGATCTCGCGGCTGGACATCTCCGAGAAGCGGATCCCCCAGGACGGGCGGATGAAGCTGGCGCTCTCGCCCTCGCGCGCGATCGACTTCCGGGTCTCGACGCTGCCCACGCTGTTCGGCGAAAAGATCGTGATGCGGATCCTGGATCCGTCATCGGCCAAGCTGGGCATCGAGGCGCTGGGCTACGACGCCGACCAGAAGCAGCTGCTGCTCGACGCGGTGACCCGTCCGTACGGCATGGTGCTGGTCACCGGGCCCACCGGCTCGGGCAAGACCGTTTCGCTGTACACCTGCCTGAACATCCTGAACCAGCCCGGCGTGAACATTTCCACCGCCGAGGACCCGGCCGAGATCAACCTGCCGGGCATCAACCAGGTCAATGTCAACGACAAGGCGGGACTCACCTTCGCGGCGGCACTGAAGGCCTTCCTGCGACAGGATCCGGACGTGATCATGGTCGGCGAGATCCGCGACCTCGAAACCGCCGACATCTCGATCAAGGCCGCCCAGACCGGCCACATGGTGCTCTCGACGCTGCACACCAACGATGCGCCGACCACGCTGACCCGGATGATGAACATGGGCGTGGCGCCCTTCAACATCGCCTCGTCGGTGATCATGATCACCGCCCAGCGCCTGGCGCGCCGGCTGTGCACCTGCAAGGAGCCGCTGGACATCGACGAAGACGGGCTGGTGGCCGTCGGCTACGGCGATGCCGACCTGGACGGCAGCTGGCGCCCGTTCAAGCCGGTGGGCTGCGAACGCTGCGGCGGCAGCGGCTACAAGGGTCGGGTGGGCATCTACCAGGTGATGCCGATCAGCGACGAGATCCAGCGGATCATCCTGACCAACGGCAATGCGATGCAGATCGCCGAACAGGCCAAGCGCGAGAACATCCGCGACCTGCGCCGCTCCGGTCTGCTCAAGGTGATGCAGGGGCTGACCTCGATCGAGGAAGTCCTTGGCGTGACCAACGAATAGCGAAACGAAAGAGGCGGCAGCATGGCGACCAAGGCACTGGCGGGCAACCCGGTCAAGGAATTCACCTTCCTGTGGGAAGGCCGCGATCGCGCGGGCAAGACGATCCGCGGCGAGATGCGCGCCGGGGGCGAAGCGGTGGTCAACTCGATGCTGCGTCGCCAGGGCGTGATGGTGACCAAGATCACCAAGCGGCGCTACAAGAAGGGCAAGAAGATCACCGAGAAGGACATCACGATGTTCACCCGGCAGCTGTCGGTGATGATGCGTGCCGGTGTGCCGCTGCTGCAGGCCTTCGACATCGTCGCCAAGGGCACCGCCAACAGTTCGGTGGCCCGGCTGTTCACCGACATCAAGGGCGATGTCGAGACCGGCACCGCGCTGTCGCAGGCGTTCCGCAAGTACCCGCTGTATTTCGATTCGCTGTTCTGCAACCTGGTGGGCGCTGGCGAACAGGCCGGCATCCTGGACGACCTGCTCGACCGGCTGGCGACCTACAAGGAAAAGATGCAGGCGATCAAGGGCAAGATCAAGTCGGCCCTGTTCTACCCGATGTCGGTGATCATCGTCGCCGCGCTGGTGCTGACCGTGATCATGCTGTTCGTGATCCCGGCGTTCAAGCAGGTGTTCGAGGGGTTCGGGGCGAACCTGCCGGCGCCCACGATGATGGTCATCGCGATGTCGGACTTCTTCATCGCCTATTGGTACCTGATATTCGGGGTGCTATTCGGCGCCGGCTACTTCTTCATGCAGGCGTGGCGACGATCGCCGAAGGTGCAGATGGCGATGGACCGCCTGATGCTGCGCCTGCCGATCTTCGGCGAGGTGATCCGCAAGGCCACGATCGCGCGCTGGCTGCGCACGCTGTCGACGATGTTCGCCGCCGGCGTGCCGCTGGTCGAGGCCCTCGACTCGGTGGGCGGCGCCTCGGGCAACAACGTCTACCTGATGGCGACCCGCAAGATCCAGCAGGAGGTGTCCACCGGCACCAGCCTGACCGTGGCGATGCAGAACGCCAATGTGTTTCCGAACATGGTGATGCAGATGGCCGCGATCGGCGAAGAATCCGGGTCGCTGGACTCGATGCTGAGCAAGTCCGCCGACATCTTCGAGCGCGAGGTCGACGAGGCGGTCGCCAGCCTGTCGAGCCTGCTCGAGCCGCTGATCATGGTGTTCCTGGGGGTGCTGATCGGCGGCCTGGTCGTCGCGATGTACCTGCCCATCTTCAAGCTCGGCCAGGTGGTCTGAGCAAGCGCCCACCTGATGCGCCACCCGCGCGGGTCCTGACCGGCCGGCGCGGGCTGGCACAATGCCGGCCATGATCGAGCTCCTGCAACAGTCGCCTCCGGTGGCGATCGCCGCCGCCAGCCTGTTCGGCCTGCTGATCGGCAGTTTCCTGAACGTGGTGATCTACCGCGTGCCGGTCATGCTCGAACGGGAGTGGGCCGCGCAGGCCGCCGAACTCGCGGCCGCCACGGCCGATGCCGACGCTGCCGCGCCGCCCTCGCCCGACGGCGCCAAGTTCAACCTGATGGTGCCGCGATCCCGCTGTCCCGCGTGCGGCCACGAGATCACCGCGCTGGAGAACATCCCGGTCATCAGCTGGCTCGTGCTGCGCGGCCGCTGCTCCTCGTGCGCGACCCCGATTTCGGCCCGCTACCCGGCCATCGAGCTGGTCACCGCGGGGCTGAGCGGCCTGGCCATCTGGCACCTGGGGGCCACCGCCGCCGGCCTGGGGGCGCTGGTGCTGACCTGGTTCCTGGTGTCGCTGACATTCATCGACGTCGACACGCAGCTGCTGCCCGACAACATGACCCTGCCGCTGCTCTGGCTGGGGCTGCTGCTGAATCTCTCCGGCGTGTTCGCGCCGCTGCACTCCGCGGTGATCGGCGCGATCGCCGGTTACCTCAGCCTGTGGACCGTCTATTGGGGCTTCAAGCTGGCCACCGGCAAGGAGGGCATGGGCTATGGCGACTTCAAGCTGTTTGCCGCACTGGGCGCCTGGTTCGGCTGGCAGGCGCTGCCGGGCATCATCCTGCTGTCGTCGGTGGTTGGCGCGGTGGTCGGCATCGGACTGATGGTGCTGGCGCGCCGGGGACGCGAGGTGCCGATGCCTTTCGGACCCTACCTGGCCGGCGCCGGGCTGCTCACCCTGTACTTCGGGCGGCCGATCGCCGCATACTTCGGGCTCGCCTGAACCGCCCGGGCTCATCCGGGCGGTGCGCCATCCCGGACCGACCGTGACCGACCCAACGCATCCTCGCGCCCAGGCCCATGGCGCGCCCGCCACCGACGCACCCGCCGCCGCCGCGGCACCCCAGGCCTGCGATACGCCCGCCGCCGCCCGGCAGGCGCGCCGCCCTGCCCTCGTGGTCGGTTTGACCGGGGGCATCGGCAGCGGCAAGACCACGGTCGCCGACCGGTTCGGCGCGCTCGGGGTCACGCTGGTCGACACCGACCTCATCGCCCATGGCCTGACCGGGCCGGACGGCGCGGCCATGCCGGCCATCCGGGAAGCCTTCGGCGGGTCGGTGATCGCTGCCGACGGCCGGCTCGATCGCGCCGCGATGCGCGAACTGGCCTTCGGCGATCCGCAGGCCCGCAAGCGGCTGGAACGCATCCTGCACCCCATGATCCGCGACGAGAGCGATCGCCAGCTCGCGCATGCGGCGAGCGCCTATGCCATCCTGGTGGTGCCGCTGCTGGTCGAAGGCGGCAAGCCGCGCGAACGCGTGCAGCGGGTGCTGGTGATCGACTGCCGGCCTGAAACCCAGATCGAGCGGGTGATGCGGCGCAATGCCCTGCCCCGCGAGCAGGTGCTGGCCATTCTGGGCGCCCAGGCTTCGCGCGAGCAGCGCCTGGCGGCCGCCGACGACCTGATCGACAATGACGGCAGCCCCGATACCCTCGACGAACGCGTCGGGGCGCTGCACCAGCGATACCTGGCCCTGGCCGCCGGCTAATCCGCCGGCCACCGCGGGGTGCCCGCACCCGGAGGGCCGGTTTGTCATTCGCACCGCTTTGCTTCAAAATCGTCAGGAGCAGCGGGATGGCCCGCGGTCATGCTGGTCCGACGGTTTGATCCTCTACGAATACCCACTCAACGAACGCGTCCGGACACTCCTTCGACTTGAAGATTTGTTCGAGCGGCTCGATCTGTTCTCAGCTCGCGACGCATCGGTCGACCACCATGTGGCACTGACCACGCTGTTCGATATCCTCGACATTTCCGCGCGCGCCGATCTCAAATCCGACCTCCTCCAGGAACTGGATCGCCAGCGCCAGGCCTTGACCCAGTTCCGCAACAACCCGGACGTGTCGGCGCCTGCGCTCGACATGATCCTGAAGCAGATCGAGGACGCCTGGTCCGGGCTGAGCGCGCTCACCGGCAAGACCGGCCAGCACCTGCGCGACAACGAATGGCTGATGAGCATCCGCAGCCGCACCATCATTGCCGGGGGGGCCTGCGAGTTCGACCTGCCTTCCTACTACGCCTGGCAGCACCGCCCCGCCGATGTCCGCCGTCGCGACATCGGCCTGTGGTCGGCGCCGTTTCGACCGCTCTACGACAGCCTGTCGATCATCCTGCGCCTGCTGCGAGAAAGCGCCCAGCGCTCCTCCCATTCGGCCCAGCAGGGCAGTTACCAGCAGCCGCTGGGCGGCAAGACCTACCAGATGGTCCAGGTCCGCCTCGATGAGGCCACTGGCGCCATCCCCGAGATCAGCGCCAACAAGTACCTGCTGTGGATCCGCTTCACGCTGCAGGACGGCGACCTGCGGCCCCGTCCGTTCGAGGGCGTCGTGGAGTTCGACCTCGGGTTGTGCAACCTCTGAGCGGCCATGGCATCCCGACCCGATCCCGGCGGCCCGATAGTGCCCTGCCCCGCCTGCCGAAAACCCGCTGTCTTCGCGCCGACCAACCGCTGGCGGCCGTTCTGCTCGGAACGCTGCAAGACCGGTGACCTGGGCGCCTGGGCGTCCAATGCCTATGTGATCGAGGGCGCCGCACCCGAAGAAGCGTCCGACCCCATCGACGATTCCGCCGAAATCCCGCGCCCGACCCATCCGCCCGGACGGGCCTGAGCCTTTCACGGCACGCCTGCGCTCCCCCTTCGGACGCCCGGCCCGCGCCCCGTCCTGCAGAGCCCCGCGCCGGGGTTGCCTGCCGCCAGCCCGCCCCGGGGCGGTCAGCCCGCCAGCACGATGCCGTGCGCCCCGGCGGCGATGGCCTCGCGCAGACCGCGCACGGCCGCGTCCGGCGCCAATCCGGCGTCGTCGCGGTACAGCGGCAGCGCGGTGCCGGTGTCGATCGCCGAGGCCACCACGAAATCGAGGCCGAGCCGGGCCGCCTGTGCCAGGTCGGCGGCGGTTTCGCACCGTGCGCCGCAGCAGGCAAGCGCCGGCCGCACCGTGAGCTCGCGCAGCGCCGCGGCCTCGAACAGCACCCCATCGGCGGCCTGCGCGTAAGCCGGCGGATGATTCGAGGACGCCAGCAGGCGGCCACCGCCCGCGCGAAGCGCCGCCATCGCGGAACGGACCTCCGGATCGACGCAAACCGGCGGCTGCACGGGCATCTCGAGCAGGCTGAGCGACGACACGCCAGGCCCCGCCATGGGCAGCCCGAGCGCATCCGCCGCAGGCATCGTCTCGCCAGCGGGCCGGGCCGTCGGATTCCAGCGTCCGATCACGGCCGGCAGCCGCAGCCAGCCGAACACCGGCTCGGACGCCGGCAGCAGCGGCGTGCGGGCGGGGTTGTCGGGCGAGAGCCAGTCGAAGGCCTGCCCCTCGCGCGATTGCGGCTCTCCGGAAAAATCGTCCCAGGCCCCGACGATGCGCCGGAAATGCAGCCTGACATGGGCATGGGGGTACTGAAACTCGCGGATCAGCCAGGGGTGCGAAGCCCGCACCACCAGACCGAGCTCTTCGTGCAGCTCGCGCGCCAGGGCCTGAGCGACGGTTTCGCCGGCCTCGATCTTGCCGCCGGGAAACTCCCACCAGCCCGCGTAGGGTTTGCCTTCGACCCGCTGGCCCAGCAGCACCCGGCCGTCGCGGCGCACGACCACGCCGACCGCGACCTCGAGCCGTTTGGCCGCGCCCTGGCCCGCCCCGTTTCCGGCGGTCTCGTCCACCCGGCCGCTCACGCTTTCGCGCGGCCGCGGCGGGCGTGGCGGCCCGCCCAGTCACGGGCGAACTGCCACGCCACCCGGCCCGACCGCGAGCCCCGCTCCAGCGCGAACCGCAATGCGTCGCCACGGGCTTTTTCGATGTCGCGTTCGCCGCAGCCGAATGACGCCAGCCAGTGGGCCACGATGGCCAGGTAGTCGTCCTGGCGGAACGGATAGAACGACACCCACAGGCCGAAGCGCTCGGACAGCGAGATTTTTTCCTCGACGCGTTCGCCGGGATGGATCTCGCCGTCGTCCTGATGCTTGGCCTCGAGGTTCTCGGCCATGTACTCGGGCATCAGGTGGCGCCGGTTGGAGGTCGCGTAGATCAGCACGTTCTCGGACTGCGCCGAGACCGAGCCGTCCAGCGCCACCTTGAGCGCCTTGTAGCCGGCCTCGCCCTCTTCGAAGGAAAGATCGTCGCAGAACACGATGAAGCGCTCGGGCCGGCCGGCCACCAGGTCGACGATGTCGGGCAGATCGACCAGGTCGTCCTTGTCGACCTCGATCAGGCGCAGGCCGCGGGCGCTGTAACTGTTCAGGCAGGCTTTGATCAGCGAGGACTTGCCGGTTCCGCGCGAGCCGGTCAGCAGCACGTTGTTGGCCGGCACGCCGCGCACGAACTGGCGGGTGTTCTGCTCGATCGATTCTTTCTGTTCGTCGATGTGCTTCAGATCGGACAGCGAGATCGGCGACAGATTGCGCACCGGCTGCAGCCAGGACTGCACCCCCAGGCCCGTCGTGCGCCGGCGCCAGCGAAAGGCCACGGCGCTGTCCCAGTCGGGCGCGGCCACCGCGGGCAGCATCGTTTCAAGGCGCGCGAGCATCGACTCGGCACGTTGGATCAGCAAGGTCAGGTCGGACATCGGGGCTGCTTACGAACGGTAGTCGGCGTTGATGGACACGTAGTCATGCGACAGGTCGCAGGTCCAGACGGTGGTCTGCGCCTGGCCCCGGTTCAGGCAGACCCGCACGGTGATCTCGGCCTGCTTCATGACCCGCTGGCCCTGCTCCTCGCGATAGTCGGGATGCCGTCCACCGGCCGTCGCCACATGGACATCGTCCAGGAACAGATCGACCCCGTTCACGTCGAGGTCGTCGATGCCGGCGTACCCGATGGCGCACAGGATGCGCCCAAGGTTGGGGTCGGACGCGAAGAAGGCGGTCTTGACCAGCGGCGAATGGGCAATCGCGTAGGCGACCGCGCCGGCCTCGGCCTCGTCGCGCGCGGCCTGCACCTGCACGGTGATGAACTTGGTGGCGCCTTCGCCGTCTCGGATGATGGCCTGCGCCAGTTCGCGGGCGACCCCGGTGATCAGCTCCTTGAGCTCGGCCGCCCCCGCATCGGAGTCCGCCGCGATGCGCAGCGCGCCGGCGCCGCTGGCGGTCAGGATCAGCGAGTCGTTGGTCGAGGTGTCGCCATCGACGGTGATCCGGTTGAAGCTGGCGTCGGCCGCCTCGCGCACCCAGCGCGCCAGCAGCGCTGGCGCCACGGCCGCGTCAGTGGCCACGAAGCCCAGCATCGTCGCCATGTTCGGGCGGATCATGCCGGCACCCTTGGCGATGCCGTTGACCGTGACACTGGCGCCGGCGATCACGACTCGGCGCGAGACCACCTTGGGCAAGGTATCGGTGGTCATGATGGCCTCGGCAGCCTCGGCCCATCCGGCGGGCCGGCAGTCGGCCAGCGCCTGCGGCAGGCCGGCGGTGAGCCGATCCATCGGCAGGGGTTCGAGGATCACGCCGGTCGAGAACGGCAGCACCTGGGCCGGCTGGCAGTCCATCAGCGCCGCCAGCGAGGCGCAGGTGGCGCGCGCATCGGCCAGGCCACCCTGGCCGGTGCCGGCATTGGCGCAGCCCGTGTTCACGACCAGTGCACGCACGCGCGAGCCCCCGTCACCGGCCAGATGCTCACGGCAGACCTGCACCGGCGCGGCGCAGAAGCGGTTGCGGGTGAACACGCCCGCGCTGGCGGCGCCGGCGGCCAGCCGGACCACCAGCAGGTCGCGACGGCCGGGTTTACGGATGTGGGCACGCGCGGTGCCGAGTTCGACACCGGCCACCGGATGCAGGTCGGCGGGAGCGGGCACACGCAGATTGACGGCCATGGGGCGATCCTTCGCGAGAGGCGGACAATGGAAAACCCCGCATTCTAGGGCGTTTCCGAACTCGCTCCCGGCCCGCCGGGCCCAAGCGGTGCTCGCCGCCCGGGCGCAGCAACGCTACCATCCCGACGGATGACCACGACCGGACTGATCCTGATGGGTGGAGGCGCCCGAGCCGCGTATCAGGTGGGCGTTCTCGAAGGCATCGCGCGCATCCTCGAGTCGCGGGGCTGGCCGGCCGGGCGCAATCCGTTTCCGGTGGTCTGCGGCACCTCGGCCGGCGCCATCAACGCCGCGGCGATCGCCGCCCACAGCGACGACTGGCTGGGGGCGATCGAACGGCTCACCGCGGTATGGCACAACTTCAGCGCCAGCCAGGTCTACCGGGTCGACGCCCGCGGCTCGCTGGGCAATGCCGCCCATTGGGTGGGCGCCCTGCTGTTCGGCTGGATGGTCCGCAGCCGCCCGAGATCGCTGTTCGACAATTCGCCGCTGGCCGATCTGCTGGGCCGCATGATCGATCTGCGCCGTCTGCAGCGCTGCCTGGACGACGGCCACCTGAAGGCGCTGGCGATCACCGCGTCCAGCTACACCTCGGGCCAGCACGTCACCTATTACGAGACGCGCGACGCGGTCACGCCCTGGTATCGCACGCAGCGGCTGTCGTCGCCGACCCGCATCGAGATCGCCCACCTGCTGGCCTCCAGCGCGATTCCGTTCGCGTTTCCGGCCATGCCGCTGCACCTGGACGGCCGCCACGAATACTTCGGCGACGGCTCGATGCGCCAGACCGCGCCGATCAGCCCGGCCATCCACCTGGGCGCCGACCGGATCCTGGTGATCGGCGCGGGCCAGCTGCAGCGCGGCACGACCCAGGCCGAGCACACCGGCTCGCAGTACCTGTACCCGAGCCTGGCCCAGGTGGCCGGGCACGCGATGGCCAGCATCTTCCTGGACGGCCTGGCCAGCGACATCGAACGTCTCACCCGGGTCAACCGCACCGTCAACATGCTGGCCGACGAGCACCGACAGCGCTCGGACCTGCGCAACATCGACCTGCTGGTGATCGCCCCCAGCCAGCGGCTGGACACCCTGGCCACCGAGCACGTGCATCATCTGCCGCGCAACATCCGGATGGTGCTGCGCATGCTGGGCGCGACCGACAAGCGCGGCGCGGGGCTCAGTTCGTACCTGCTGTTCGAGAAGGCTTACACCCGGCGCCTGCTCGACCTGGGCCGCGAGGACGCACAGGCCCACCGCGACCAGGTGCTGCGCTTCTTCGAGGGCGGCTGAAGGGATTCAGCCGGGCGGATTGGCGATGCCGCTGGGCACATGGCCGGTCGGCCCGGCCTGCGCCGCGGATTCGCAGTGCCGGGTCTGGTCATCGAAGTAGAAGTCGGGCTCGAAGGCCTTCAGGAACGGGCCCTTGTCCAGGCCGCCCAGGAACATCGCCTCGTCGACCTCCAGGCCCCAGTCCATCAGGGTGCGGATGGCGCGCTCGTGCGCGGGCGCACTGCGCGCGGTGACCAGCGCGGTGCGGATCCGCATGCCGGCGCTGCTGCCGTCGCGCTGCAGGCCATGCAGCGCGACCAGCAGCGGCATGAACGGACCCGAGGGCAGCGGGCGCCGGGCGTGGGTTTCTTCATGGCGCTGGAACGCGTCCAGGCCATCGCGCTGGAAGACCTGCTCGGACTCGTCGGAGAACAGCACCGCGTCGCCGTCGAACGCGATCCGGATTTCGTCGGGATGGGATTCGGACGCCTTCACCGATTCGGGGAACACCCGCGCGGCCGGGAAGCCGGCGTCCAGCGCCGCCCGGACATCGTCGCTGTTGGCCGACAGGAACAGGTTGGCCTTCAGCGGTGTCAGGTACGGCCAGGGAGTGCGCCCCCGGGTGAACACGCCACGCTCCAGGCGCAGCCCGGCATGGCGGGCCGAGCGGAAAACCCGCAGGCCGCTGACCGGGTCGTTGCGCGACACCACCACCACCTCGACCCGGCGCTGCGCTTCGGTGACCGCGGGCGCATCGAAGGCCAGCAGCTTCTTGACCAGCGCGCCGGCCACCCCGGGGGGCGCGGGCTGCTCGAGGCGCTCGCGCTGCAGGGCCATGTAGGCGGCGTCGTCGTCGCGCTCGAAGACGCGGTTTTCTTCCTCGAAGTCGAACACCGCGCGCGAGGAGATCGCCACCACCAGCTTGCCATCGAGAGAAACGGGCATCGCGGGCCATTCGTCACGGAGGATCAGCCGGCAATGATAGCCTTGCGCCCATGGCAATCACGAACCGGCTCTTCGAAGAAATCTCGATTGGCGACCGCGCGCAGGTGCGCCGGGTCTGCACCGAGAACGACCTTTACATTTTCGCTCACGCGTCGGGCAGCCTGAATCCCCTGAACCTGCCCGACCGCGACTTCGACGGCAACCCCGACACGCCCGCCCTGGCGCCCGCGATGTGGGTGGGGGCCCTGGTCTCGCAGGTGATCGGCAACCGGCTGCCCGGGCCGGGCGCCGAGCACCGAGCCCAATCCTTCACCTTTCATGGGCCGGTCTCGGTCGGCGACGAACTGCTGATCTCGGTCCGGGTGCTCGAGAAGCGCGAACCGCGGCTGATCGTGCTCGAGACCCGGGTCGCGCTGGCCAATGGCGACCTGGTTGCCGACGGCGTGGCCGAAGTGTTCGCGCCGCTGCAAAAGCGCGTCTACGACCACCTGAGCGCGCCCGATCTGATCGTGCACCGGCACGCCTCGTCCGAGCGGCTGCTGGCCGCCTGCGTCGGCCTGGCGCCGATGCCCACGGCGGTGGTCATGCCGCACGACGCGCCATCCCTGGAAGGCGCGCTGCTGGCGGCGCAGGCCGGACTGATCGTGCCGGTGCTGATCGGCGATCCCGCCTGCATGCAGACGCTCGCCGCGGGACTGGGGCGCTCGCTGGCCGGCCTCGAGATCATCGCGGCCGACACGCCGGCGCATTGCGCGGGCGAAGGCTGCCGGCTCGCGCAAAACGGCCAGGTGCGCGCACTGATGAAGGGGTCGCTGCACTCCGACATCCTGATGGCCCGCGTGCTGTCCCACGAAGCCGGGCTGCGCGGCGAGCGCCGGGTCAGCCACATCTTCGTGATGGACACCCCGGGCATGGACCACCCGCTGTTCATCTCGGATGCCGCGATCAACATCGCGCCCGACCTGATGGCCAAGGCCGACATCGTGCGCAATGCGATCGACCTGGCGCGAGCCTGCGGCATCACCCGCCCGCGGGTGGGCATCCTGTCGGCCATCGAGACCATCAACCCGAACATCCCCTCCACACTGGATGCCGCCATCCTGTCCAAGATGGCCGAACGCGGCCAGATCGAGGGCGGCATCGTCGACGGGCCGCTGGCGATGGACAACGCGATCGACATCGACGCGGCCCGCACCAAGGGCATCACCTCGCTGGTGGCCGGCCGCGCCGAGATCCTGATCGTGCCCAACCTCGAGGCCGGCAACATGCTGGCCAAGGAACTCACCTTCGTGGCCCACGCGCAGGCCGCCGGCCTGGTGCTGGGCGCGCGCGTGCCGGTCATGCTGACCAGCCGCGCCGACAGCGCGCAGGCGCGTCAGCTGTCGTGCGCGCTGGCGGTACTGCACGACCACTGGCAGCGCACCGGCCACAGCGCGGTCATGGCGCAGCCATGAGCCTGCTGATCCTGAATGCCGGGTCGTCGTCGCTGAAGTTCGCGCTGTTCGCCGCCGGCGATGCGCCAGCGGCGCTGCTCACCGGCAAGATCGATGGACTGGGCTCGCACCCCCATGTGCTCGTCAGAGGCGCCGACGGTGCGCGGCTTCGCGACGACACGCTGGCCAGTTCCGGTCCGCAGGCCGTGCGCGACGTGGGCGATGCGATCACGCTGCTGTTCGACAGCCTTGCGGCGTGGGCGCCGGGGTTGCACTGTCCGGCATCGGCCACCGGGTGGTGCATGGCGGAGTCGATTTCGACGGTCCTGCGCTGATCGATGACGCGGTCCTCGCCCGGATCGAGGCGCTGACTTCCCTGGCGCCGCTGCACCAGCCATTCAATATCGAAGGCATCCGGGCGGCCCGCCGGCACTATCCGGGCGTGCCCCAGGTCGCCTGCTTCGACACCGCGTTTCATCGCGGGCACGCCTTCGAGCACGACACCTTCGCCTTGCCCCGCGAGTACTTCGATGCCGGCGTGCGCCGTTACGGATTCCATGGCCTGTCGTACGAGTACATCGCGGCCCGCCTGCGCGACATCGACCCGGCCGCCGCCGGCGCTCGTGTCGTGGTTGCCCACCTGGGCAGCGGCGCATCGCTGTGCGCCATCCGCGACGGCCGGTCAGTGGCCTCGTCGATGGGTTTTACTGCCCTGGACGGCCTGCCGATGGGCACCCGCCCGGGACACATCGATCCCGGCGTGCTGCTCTGGCTGATGACCGAACGTGGCATGAACGCGGCCGCTTTGACCGAACTGCTGTACCGGCGCAGCGGCCTGAAGGGCCTGTCCGGACTCAGCGGCGACCTGCGCGACCTGCACGCCAGCGAGCGGCCCGACGCCGCGCAGGCGGTCGACTACTTCGTCGCGCAGCTGTGCCAGCAGATCGCCGCCATGACCGCCGCCCTGGGCGGGCTGGACGCGCTGATCTTCACCGCGGGCATCGGCGAGAACGATCCGCTGGTGCGGGCCCGCGCGATGGCCGGGCTGCGCTTCCTGGGAATCGAGCCGGATCCTGTCGCCAACGAGCGGCACGGCGCAGGATACGAAGGTCTCATCTCGGGCTCGGTTCGACCGTGCGGGTTCGCGTGATCCCGACTGACGAAGAGCGGATGATCGCGCGCCACGTCGGGGAAAAAAAAAAAAAAAAAAAAAAAAAAAAAAAAAAAAAAAAAAAAAAAAAAAAAAAAAAAAAAAAAAAAAAAAAAAAAAAAAAAAAAAAAAAAAAAAAAAAAAAAAAAAAAAAAAAAAAAAAAAAAAAAAAAAAAAAAAAAAAAAAAAAAAAAAAAAAAAAAAAAAAAAAAAAAAAAAAAAAAAAAAAAAAAAAAAAAAAAAAAAAAAAAAAAAAAAAAAAAAAAAAAAAAAAAAAAAAAAAAAAAAAAAAAAAAAAAAAAAAAAAAAAAAAAAAAAAAAAAAAAAAAAAAAAAAAAAAAAAAAAAAAAAAAAAAAAAAAAAAAAAAAAAAAAAAAAAAAAAAAAAAAAAAAAAAAAAAAAAAAAAAAAAAAAAAAAAAAAAAAAAAAAAAAAAAAAAAAAAAAAAAAAAAAAAAAAAAAAAAAAAAAAAAAAAAAAAAAAAAAAAAAAAAAAAAAAAAAAAAAAAAAAAAAAAAAAAAAAAAAAAAAAAAAAAAAAAAAAAAAAAAAAAAAAAAAAAAAAAAAAAAAAAAAAAAAAAAAAAAAAAAAAAAAAAAAAAAAAAAAAAAAAAAAAAAAAAAAAAAAAAAAAAAAAAAAAAAAAAAAAAAAAAAAAAAAAAAAAAAAAAAAAAAAAAAAAAAAAAAAAAAAAAAAAAAAAAAAAAAAAAAAAAAAAAAAAAAAAAAAAAAAAAAAAAAAAAAAAAAAAAAAAAAAAAAAAAAAAAAAAAAAAAAAAAAAAAAAAAAAAAAAAAAAAAAAAAAAAAAAAAAAAAAAAAAAAAAAAAAAAAAAAAAAAAAAAAAAAAAAAAAAAAAAAAAAAAAAAAAAAAAAAAAAAAAAAAAAAAAAAAAAAAAAAAAAAAAAAAAAAAAAAAAAAAAAAAAAAAAAAAAAAAAAAAAAAAAAAAAAAAAAAAAAAAAAAAAAAAAAAAAAAAAAAAAAAAAAAAAAAAAAAAAAAAAAAAAAAAAAAAAAAAAAAAAAAAAAAAAAAAAAAAAAAAAAAAAAAAAAAAAAAAAAAAAAAAAAAAAAAAAAAAAAAAAAAAAAAAAAAAAAAAAAAAAAAAAAAAAAAAAAAAAAAAAAAAAAAAAAAAAAAAAAAAAAAAAAAAAAAAAAAAAAAAAAAAAAAAAAAAAAAAAAAAAAAAAAAAAAAAAAAAAAAAAAAAAAAAAAAAAAAAAAAAAAAAAAAAAAAAAAAAAAGCGCGGAAACACCGCACCGCACCGTGCCGCCCGCCACCGCGCGCCGCGCCGACCGAGCGCCAGGTCAATTGCCCTCGAGGCCCTTGCCTGAGGCCCCGCCGTCGTTCCGAGATCCGCGGTGACCGTGCCATCACGGTCGTCGTCGGCGTGCCGGGCGCGGGTCACCGAACCGTCATCGGCCTGGCATGAAGGCGCCGTCAAATAGCGCCACCCTTGAACCGCCGGAACCCGGCGGCGCCACGCCTGCGACCCCAAACCGAGACCCCCATGCCGACCCGCCGACCCCTTGCTTCGCGCCTTGCCGTCACCCTGATCTCGCTCGCTGTCGCATCGCTCGCCGCCTGCGGCGGCGACAACGGACCACCGACCCTGAACGGCGAAAAGGCGATCGTTGTCGGCCACCGGGGCGCCAGCGGCTACTTGCCCGAACATACCCTGGAGTCGTATCGGCGGGCGATCGAAGGCGGGGCCGATTTCATCGAACCCGATCTGGTCGCCACCAAGGACGGCGTGCTGATCGCACGCCACGAACCCAACCTGATCGCCACCACCGACGTGAGCGAACGCCCGGAGTTCGCCGCCCGCAAGACGACCAAGGTGGTCGATGGCGTCAGCGAATCCGGCTGGTTCGCCAGCGACTTCACCCTGGCCGAGATCCGGACCTTGCGCGCCAAGCAGCAATTCGCCGAACGCGATCAGTCGAACAACGGCAAGTACCTGATCCCGACCTTGCAGGAGGTGATCGACCTGGCCAAGAGCGAAAGCGCCCGCCTGGGGCGCACGATCGGCATCTACCCCGAAACCAAACACCCCACCTTTCACCAGGGTCTGAATCTGGCGCTGGAGGACCGCCTGCTGGCCGCGCTTTCAGCGGCCGGCTGGACGACCAAGTCCTCACCGGTGATCATCCAATCGTTCGAGGTCGCCAACCTGAAGTACCTGCGCACCAAAACGCAGGTTCGGATCGTGCAGCTCGTCGATGCCGACGATGTCGATGCCGCCGGCAACATCGTGCTGGCCGCCCCTTTCGACAAACCCTACGACTTCGCAGTGGCCAAGGATCCGCGCACCTTCAAGGACCTGGTCACCGCGGCCGGTCTGGCCGAGATCAAAACCTATGCCGACGGTGTCGGCCCGTGGAAGCCCTATATCCTGCCCGGGCGCTTCGTCGACCGGAACAACGATGGCAAGTCCGACGATCTCAACGGCGACGGTGCGATCGACGAACGGGACCGTGTGCTGCTCGCCCCCACCAAACTGATCGAGGACGCGCACCGGCTGGGCCTGTTCGTCCACACCTGGACGATGCGCAACGAGCCGCGCCGGCTGGCCTCCGACTTCGCCGGCGATCCGAAGGCCGAATACAAGCGCTTCTTCGAGCTGGGAATCGACGGGCTGTTCAGCGACTTCCCCGACACGGCCGTGTCCGCCCGCTGAACCGCCAGACAAGGCCCGCGCCGCCGCCGCGGCCGCTGCGTGCGCCCGAGCGGCCGGCCCGCGGGCCGCTGGCTGGCCGTGCGCCTGCCTGCTCGCCTCAGCCCTTCTTCAGCGAGCGCCCCTTGACCATGCGCAGCGGCGTGTAGACCAGCACCTCGGTGCCGTCCTGCTTGACGACCCGGTTCCGGGTCCGCACCAGGCCCATGCCCGGGCGCTTGCCGCTTTCGCGGCACTCCATCACCTCGCACTCGACGTGGATGGTGTCGTTGACGAAGGTGGGCCCCTTGATGTCGAGCTCCATGTTCAGGAACGCGAACCCGGTGTGCTGCATCGTGGCCTGCACCAGCAGGCCTTCGGCGAAGGTGTAGACCAGCGCCCCCGGCACCACGCGCTGCTTGATCGCCGATTCGGTGCGCAGGAACTCGGTGTTGGTGAACAGCACCTCGACCATGCCGGTGCAGTTCACGAAGGCGACCAGGTCGGCCTCGGTGATGGTGCGCCCGATGGTCTTGAAGCGCCGGCCCACCGGCAGGTCTTCCCAGTGGATGCCCAAGCCGACGGTTTCGATCTCTGCCATGGAATCTCTCCTCCCGATTGTTGGGCGTCGATCCTATCAACTCGGGCGTCCACCCGCTCCCCCCGGGGCCCGATCAGGGGCCCGGGTTACAATCGCAGGTTAACCACAGGGCGGCCTGGCGACACCTTCAAGGACTTCCCCGAAGGCGCGCGTCGCACGCCTGACGAATCAAGGATCCGGACATGGCCCTGAAATGCGGCATCGTCGGACTGCCCAATGTCGGCAAGTCCACTCTCTTCAATGCACTGACCAAGGCGGGCATCGCCGCCGAGAACTACCCGTTCTGCACCATCGAGCCCAATGTCGGCATCGTCGAAGTGCCCGACCCCCGCCTCGATGCGCTCTCGGCCATCGTCAAGCCGCAAAAGGTGCTGCACGCTGCGATGGAGTTCGTCGACATCGCCGGACTGGTCGCGGGCGCCTCGAAGGGCGAGGGCCTGGGCAACCAGTTCCTGGCCCACATCCGCGAAACCGACGCGATCGCCCACGTGGTGCGCTGCTTCGAAGACAGCAACGTGGTGCACGTCAGCGGGCGCATCGACCCGCTGTCCGACATCGAGATCATCAACACCGAACTCGCCCTGGCCGACATGGCCACGGTCGAGAAAGCGCTGGCCCGCTACACCAAGACCGCGCGCTCGGGCGGCGACAAGGAGGCCGCCCGCCTGGTGGTGGTGCTCGAGAAGTGCATGACGGTGCTCAATGAAGCCAAGCCCGTGCGTTCGCTCGACCTGTACCCCGAAGAGGCCGCGCTGCTCAAGCCGCTGTGCCTGATCACCGCCAAGCCGACCATGTACGTGGCCAACGTCAAGGAAGGCGGCTTCGAGAACAACCCGCACCTGGAGGCCGTCAAGGCCTATGCCGCGGCCGAGAACTCGATCGTGGTGCCGGTGTGCGCGGCCATCGAGGCCGAGATCGGCGACATGCCCGACGAAGACAAGGCGGTGTTCCTGGCCGACATGGGCATGACCGAGCCCGGCCTGAACCGCGTGATCCGCGCGGCTTTCAAGCTGCTGGGCCTGCAGACCTACTTCACCGCCGGCGTGAAGGAGGTGCGCGCCTGGACGGTGGCGGTCGGCGCCACCGCGCCCCAGGCGGCCGCGGTCATCCACACCGACTTCGAAAAAGGCTTCATCCGCGCCGAGACCATCGCCTACGACGACTTCATCGCCTGCAAGGGCGAAGCCGGCGCCAAGGAGAAGGGCAAGATGCGCCTGGAAGGCAAGGACTATGTGGTCCGCGACGGGGATGTGCTGCACTTCCGCTTCAACGTCTAGATCACATCGGATCCGACCACGCCGCGGCCCCCTATGTGAAGGCTGTGCCGGCAACGGGCAAGCCCGTGTTCCGGGCCCAACTCGCTCGGCGTTTTGGCGGCAGACCCGGGGGGCTGATCGCGGTGCCGCTGTTCGAGACCAGGGCAAGGTGAAGGGAGTGCCGTGCGGCTCGGATGTGATCGCGCCCTCCGATGGCGAGATCGTGACCAGCACGGACGACACCCGCATCCTTGCCAGGCTGCCCGACAAAAAGTTCGAGCCGATTTTCCCCCCCGCCCCCGCGGCCGGCGGCGGCCTCCTCGCCGGGCCTCGCGCCGGGGCGCGCAACCGGGCGCGTCGCCAGCGCCGGCGCCTTCGCTGTGCGGGGCGCGCGGCGCGCGCCGGCCGCCCCCGCCCCGGCGCCCCCGGGCCCCGCCGGGGGCCGGCGGGCCCCACCCCCCCCGCCGCGGCCGCCGGCGCGGGCGCGCCCGGCCGCGGCCGGCCGCCGGCGCCGGGCGGCCCCGGGGCGCGCGCGCGGCGCGCGCCGCGCCGGCCGGCCACAACACCCCGCGGCCGGGCGCGGCCCCACCCCCGCGCGGGCCCGGGGGCGCGGCCCCGGGGCCCCGGGGCCGCGGGCCCCCCCCCCCGCGGGCGCCCGGGCGCCCCGGCCCCCCCCCGGCGCCCGCCCCTGGCCGCGGCGCGGCCCCGCGGCCCGCCCGGGCGGCCCGCCGCCGGGGCGCCGGCGCCCCAAGGGGGCCCGCGGGGGGGGCCCGCGGCGCCGGCGGCGGGGGCCGGGGCGGCCGCCGCGGGGGCGCGCCGCGGCGCGGGCCGCGGGCGCGCGCGGCGGCCGGGCGCCCGGCGCGCGGGCGCCGCGCTCGGGCGCGGGAACGCCCGGGGGCGGCGCGCCGCGCGGCCCCGCCCCCGGCGGGCCGCCGGGCGTTCCGCGCGCTCGGGCGCCACCGGCGCGGCGCGCCGCGGCCGGGCCCGGCGTCCCGCGCGGCGGCCCCGCTGCGCCGGCCCCCCCGCGCGCCCCCCCCCGGGCCCCCGGCCCCGCCCCCCCCAGGCAACGCCGATCCTGGCGATGACCGCCAATGCCTTCGAGGCCGACCGCGACAATTGCCTGGCCGCCGGCATGAACGACTTCATCACCAAGCCAGTCGATCCTGCCCATCTGTTCTCGACGCTGCAGCACTGGCTGAACCGCGACGCAGCGGCCAACGACCGTTCGCCGGCCGCACCGGACTGAAACCCTGGCAGTCGCGCCGGTGCGCCCGGCAGCCTGAACCGCGCCGCACCGCGCCGCGAAAACCGGTACCCGGCCCGTCCGGATTGCCGTTGCGAGGCCCCAGCCCGGCGTCACCCCCGTGTCACACTCGCCGCTCAATCCCGTCGGAGCGCATGGCATCGATCCGAAGCGGCCGCGGGCGACTCGAATCGCCGGGCCGGCGGCCCGGATGAAAGGAAGACCATGAACCTGTTTTCCCTCTCCGGCCAGGTGGCCGTCGTCACCGGCGGCAGCCGCGGCATCGGCAAGGCCATCTGCCTTCGCCTGGCCGAACACGGCGCCAAGGTGGTGGTGTCCAGCCGAAAGGTCGATGCCTGCGAAGCCGTCGTCCGGGAGATCAAGGCCCAGGGCGGCGATGCCGTGGCGTTCGGCTGCAACATTGGCGACAAGGCCCAGCTGCAGGCGCTGGTCGACTTCTCCCTGAAGCAGTACGGGCAGATCGACACGCTGGTCTGCAATGCGGCGGTCAATCCGTATTTCGGCCCTTCCACCGGCGTCTCGGACGAGGTGTTCGACAAGATCATCGGCTGCAATGTGCGCAGCAACTTCCAGCTCGCCAACATGGTCATCCCGCAGATGGCCGAACGCGGTGGCGGCTCGATCATCATCGTCTCTTCGCTGGGCGGCTTCATCGGCTCGGACGTGCTCGGCGTGTATTCGATCTCCAAGGCCGCCGACCTGGCACTGGCGCGCAACATCGCGGTCGAGTGGGGCAACAAGAACATCCGCGGCAACTGCATCGCGCCGGGCCTGATCCGCACCGATTTCGCCAAGGCGCTGTGGGACAACGAAAAGATCCTCGAAGCCACGCTGCGCACCTGCCCGATGAAGCGGATCGGCGAGTCCGACGAGATCGCGGGCGCGGCGGTGTTCCTTGCCTCAGCGGCCGCCGGCTACATGAATGGCCAGGCGATGGTCATCGACGGCGGCCGGCTGGCCGGCGCGCCGCGCCTTCAACTCTGACCCTTCAGGAGCCTACGATCATGAACCCGATCAATGCGCGCTTCGCGCAACTCACCCAGCTCAAGGCGAGCTTGGACGCCGGCGTGGCGCTGCTGGAAATGAACTTCCCGCCGGTCAATGCGATGAGCCGCACCTTGAGTGACGAACTCACCGCCACGCTCGATTTCATCTCCGAGACCGACGAGGTCCGTGCGGTGGTACTGACCGGCGCCGGCAAGAATTTCTGCGCCGGCGCTGACCTGAAGGGCCGTGCCGATGTGATCAAGGGACCGGGCGACCTGCCGGCGCACTCGCGCCGCACGCGCGAGTGTTTTCACACGATCCGCGAATGCACCAAACCGGTGGTGGCGGCCGTCAACGGCGCGGCGCTGGGCGCCGGACTGGCCATGGTCGCCTCATGCGACCTGATCGTGGTGTCGGACAAGTCCACTGTCGGACTGCCCGAGATCGACGTCGGCCTGATGGGCGGGGCGAGCCATGCCAGGCGGCTGTTCTCGCATTCCCTGTTGCGGCGCATGGTGCTCACCGGCTATCGCGTGCCGGGTCCGGAGCTGTATCGGCTGGGCGTGGTGGAGGCCTGCGTGCCCGCCGACGAACTGGTGGCCACCGCGATGGACTTCGCGCGCGCCATTGCCTCCAAGAGTCCGCTGTCGGTGCGGCTGGCCAAACAAACCCTGAATGCGATCGAAGACATGACGCTGCGCGACGGCTATCGCTACGAGCAGGACATGACCGCGGCGATCGCGAAGACCGAAGACGCCAAGGAGGCGCAGCGGGCGTTCGCCGAAAAGCGCGCCCCCGTGTTCGTGGGGCGCTGAGAACCCAGGAACGAGGGGCAGCAGGCTGCAGGCTGCGGGCTGAGGCCGAGGGCGAGGGCTGGGGCGGGCTGGGACGAGGCCGAACCGGCGCACGATGCGGCGCCAGCCCCCATGCGCCGTTCAGGTGGCCTTTTCGACCCGATTGCGGCCGTTATTCTTGGCCTTGTAGAGCGCCTTGTCGGCGCGCTCGAACCAGCCATCGAACGATTCGCCCGGCGCACGCTGGGCCACGCCCACCGACACCGTGACACTGGCGATGGTCTGCTCGCTTTGCGCACGGCGGATCCGGATGCCCGAGACCGCCTCGCGAATCTGCTCGGCCACGCAAACCGCGCCGGCGGAATCGGTGCCAGGCAGCAGGACCGAAAATTCTTCCCCGCCGAACCGCGCTACCAGGTCCCGCCCTTTGACCGTGGCGGCGATGGCCCGTGCCACGCCCTGCAGCACACGATCGCCGAACAGGTGCCCGCAGGTGTCGTTGACCCGCTTGAAATGATCGATGTCCACCATCAGCAGGCAGCTGCTCGCACCCAGGGCGTCCCCTTCCCCGGCCAGGCGCGCCAGCTCACGATCGAAGGCCCGGCGATTGCGCAGACCGGTCAGGGCGTCGGTATCGGCCTCCTCGCGCATCTTGGCCAGCGCGTCGCTCAGGCGCTGGATCTCGCCGCGGCTGCTTACCAGGTCGCCATCGAGCTGCTGCAGCGAGCCATTGACCCGGCGTACCTCGCCCATGATGCTGTCCACACGCTCCTGCATCTCGGCCACCGTGCCGCAGCGGCCCAGCTGTTCGCCGAAGGCGTCCAGCGTCGCGGTGAATTCGCTGGTGTCGGTGGCGGCTTCCTTCACCGAACCCTGCATCTTGCCCAGCAGGCTGATCAGGTCGGCACGCGCCCGCGTGAACGCCTGTTCGGCGCCGTCGAGCAGGTGCCGCTGATACAGCGCCTGGGTGCGGTTCCACGACAGGCGCTCTTCGCCGCGCAAGGCCTCATCGACCTCGGTACGGAGCGCCCCGTTGCCGCCATGGGCATACTCGTACCAGAGCGCGTAGCTGACCGGCTGGAAACCGGGCGCATGCTTGGACATCAAAGGCAATGCGAGACGCAGGATCTCGGCACTGCGCTCGGTCGTCTCTTCCTCTGTCATGAATTCCCCACATAAACCGCTTCGACGGACGAATATTCCTCCGCTGCACATCATTCTGAACGCCAAACAGGGGGGAAAACCACGGGCAATTTCGCCAGAAGTTCCCGAAAAATCCGCAATGTGGGGTAGGAAGTCTTCCTACATGAAAAAACCGACCGCCAGCCCCGCAAAGGGAGCCGACGGTCGGTTTCGGCGGGTTCCGCCGTTCGTCAGGTGCCGATCACACCACCGTCGTTTTTGCGGATAACCACGGTCGCGGCACGCGGTCGGGTCGCCACGGCGCCGTCCGGCCAGCGCGAAAAGCGGGTCGGATCCCGGGCGATGTCGTTGGCGGTGAACGCGGTGCCATCGGCCTTCTTCGGCAGGTTCGGATGGCCGCCGTCGATCTCGCCAGGATGCTGCACGTTCACGAACATCGCGGTGGCGTCGGGATTCCAGGTGACGCCGGTGATTTCGCAGGCCGACGGTCCGACCAGGAAGCGGCGCACCGCGCCGGTCTTGGCATCGGCCGCCAGCATCTGGTTGTTGCCCTGGCCGTCGAACTCGCCGGCATTGGTGTAGTTGCCGTCGGTCTGGATCCAAAGGCGGCCTTCCGGATCGAAACCCAGGCCGTCGGGACTGTTGAACTGGTTGTCCACCGTGATCGCGGCGCTGCCCGACTTCAGATCGGTGCGGTCGGCGTACTTCTTGGGATTGCCGGCCAGCACGAAGATGTCCCAGGCGAAGGTCAGCGCGGTGGCGTCCCCGCCGGTTTCGTTCCAGCGGATGATGTGACCCCAGACGTTGTTGGCGCGCGGGTTCGGATCATCGACCGGCGGGCGGGCCGAGCCGGCCACCGTCGTGCCACCGACGGCATTGGAAGACGCCGGGGTGGAACCGCGCCGGTTATTGTTGGTCAGCGTGCAATAGACCTCGCCGGCCTTGCTCGGATTCGTGGCGATCCATTCGGGCCGGTCCATCATCGTCGCGCCCACCCGGTCCGCGGCCATGCGGGCCTTGATCAGCACCTCGGCCTGATTGGCGAAACCGTTTTCGACGGTCAGGCCGTTCTGGCCATGGACCAGGGGAATCCAGATGCCGTCGCCCAGGCGATCGGTAGCCGACGCGCCGGCATTGAAGCGGGCCACGTACAGCGTGCCGGCATCCAGGATGTCCTTGCCGGTGGCGGGATTCCTCGCGTCGTACGTCGCGGTGGAGACGAACTTGTAGATGTACTCGTTGCGCTCGTCGTCGCCCAGGTACACCACCACCTTGCCGTTGGCGGCCACCACCAGCGCGGCATTCTCGTGCTTGAAGCGGCCCAGCGCGGTGCGCTTCTTCGGCGTGCTGCCGGCATCGTAGGGATCGATCTCGACGACCCAGCCGAAGCGGTTGGGCTCGTTCGGGGTGGCGTTCACATCCCAGCGCGGATCGACTTCGTGCCAGCGGTAGCCGAAGCCGCCCTGGGCGATGCCATACCGGCCCTCGAGCGCATTGGCCGTGCGGGCGCCATTCCAGCCGAAATAGCCGTTGAAGTTCTCCTCGCAGGTCAGGTAGGTGCCCCAGGGCGTGACCCCGTTGGCGCAATTGTTGGCGGTGCCCAGCGCGCGCGTGCCGGACGGGTCGGCCGCAGTCTTGAGCAGGTCGTTGCCGGCCGCCGGCCCGGTCATCAGCATGGCGGTGTAGGCGGTGATGCGGCGGTTGTAGGGCGAACTGCGCAGGTATTCCCAGCTCGCGTCCGCCTTGCGCCGGACCTCGACGATCGAGACGCCGTGAGCGGCCTGCGCCTTCTTCGCCTTTTCGAAGGTGAAGGGATTCATCCAGTTGGCGGGATCGCTGCCGGGCGCATAGAAGTATTCGGGATTGATGTACTCATGGTTGATCGCGAGGACGCCGGCGTCGCTGCGCTGGGTGCCATCGGCGTTCTTCAACGGAAAGAACTGCATGCCGTCGTGGTTGTCGCCGGACTGGCCCTCCTGGTCCAGCGAGCTCTCGCTGGCATCGCCCTTGAACGCGGGTGAGCTGGTGTAGATGGGATCGCCCCAGCGGTAAAGGACCTGGGCGGTGTAGCCCTCGGGCACCACGAAGGTGTCGGCCGAGGACGCTGCCACGGCCTTGAACGAGATCACCCCCTTGGGAGGCGTGACGACCGGGGGGACGACCGGCGCGGGATCGCCGCCGTCGCTGCCGCAGGCGGCGGCCCCAAGCCCCAGGAACGACAGACTGGCCAGTCCGAAGCCGGACTTGAGCAGATCATGCCGTGCAGGCGATTGCGTTGTCGCCGCGTCGACCAGATCGTTCAGATGAGGATTGCTGGAAGTGTTGACGACGCCGTCGTCGTCTCGGATTGTCGAGGCCATCGCTTGTTCGCTCCTGGTGCGGGAAAACACGCAGTATTCGAGCGCGACATGACAGAGGCATGCCAATCGGATGACAACGCGATGACGCCGATGATGCGGGACACCAGCCGTTCAGCCGGCCCCGACCCCGGTCATCTGCGCCAGCAGGCGCAGCTGCGACACCCGGCGGCGGCCGCCACGCGAGCGCTTGCGCAGGTAGCGCCCCTGGCTATCCATCATCCAGGCCGAGGTGTTGTCGCGCAGGTGCTCGATCAGGCCCTGCTGGATCACCCGCTTCTTCAGGCGCGCATCGAGCACCGGAAACGCCACCTCGACCCGGCGCAGCAGGTTGCGGTCCATCCAGTCGGCCGACGCCAGCCAGGTGTCGCGATGGCCGTCGTTCCAGAAGTGGTAGATGCGGCTGTGCTCCAGAAATCGCCCGACGATCGAGCGCACCTGGATGTTCTCGGACAGGCCCGGCACGCCGGGGCGCAACGCGCACACCCCGCGCACGATCAGGTCGATCTTGACCCCGGCCTGGCTTGCACGGTAGAGCGCCTCGATGACCATCGGCTCGAGCAGCGCATTGACCTTGGCGGCGATGTAACCCTTGCGGCCCGCCCTGGCATGACGGGCTTCGCGGCGGATCGACTCGAGCACCATGTGGTGCAGCGTGAACGGCGACTGGACCAGCGCGTTCAGCTCGCCCGCGCGACCCAGCCCGGTCAGGCGCCGGAACAGCTCATGGACGTCGGCACAGATCTTCTCGTCGGCGGTGAACAGACCGAAATCCTCGTACAGCCGCGCGGTGCGGGGATGGTAGTTGCCGGTGCCCAGGTGCACATAGCGGCGCAGCTTGCCCTCCTCGCGGCGCACGATCATCGCCATCTTGGCGTGGGTCTTGTGGCCGACCACGCCATACACCACATGCGCACCGACCTGCTCCAGGCGAGCCGCCCAGTTGATGTTGGCCTCTTCGTCGAAGCGCGCCATCAGTTCGACCACGACCGTCACTTCCTTGCCGATCCGCGCGGCCTCGATCAGCGACTCCATCAGCGCCGAATCGGTGCCGGTGCGGTAGATGGTCTGCTTGATCGCGACCACCTTCGGATCGGTGGCGGCCGAACTCAGGAACGCCATCACCGGATTGAACGACTCGTAGGGGTGGTGCAGCAGGATGTCGCGCTTGCGGATCGCGGAGAACAGGTCGCGGCCCTGCAGGGCCTGCGGCACGTGGGCCTCGAAAACCGGGAACTTCAGGTCGGGACGCTCGACCAGGTCGATGACTTGGGCCAGGCGGCTCAGATTGACCGGACCGTTGACCCGATAACAATCGGCCTCGGTCAGCTGGAACTCGTCCAGAAGTCGCTGCAGCACCGGGGCCGAGCAGCCCGCCGGCACCTCCAGGCGCACGGCATCGCCGTAGTGGCGCTGGCGCAGTTCGCCCTGCAGGGCCTCGCGCAGGTCGGTGATCTCCTCGTCGTCGACGAACAGTTCGCTGTTGCGGGTGACCCTGAACTGATGGACCGCCTTCACCTCCAGCCCGGGGAACAGGCGCCCGACAAAGCCCTGGACCACCGAGGTCAGCAGCATCACTCCATGGGGAGCGCCGGATACCGCCGTGGGCACCCTCAGCACGCGGGGCAGTGCACGCGGCGCCTGCACCACCGCCAGGCCGGCGCGCCGGCCGAAGGCATCCTCGCCCTCGAGCTCGACGATGAAGTTCAGGCTCTTGTTCAGGATCCGCGGAAACGGATGGGCGGGGTCCAGTGCGATCGGCGTGAGCAGGGGCTCGATTTCCGCCAGGAAGACCGACTCGGCCCACTCGCGATGGGCCGGCGTCCAGGAGTGGGTCATGTGGAAGACGACCCCTTCGGCGGCCAGCGCCGGGATCAGCAGGTCGTTGAGCAGCGCATACTGGCGCTCGACCAGCAGCCGCGCACGCAGCGCGATGACCCTCTGGCTCTCGCGGGCCGCCGCGGCATCGACATGGTGCGAGTCGCCGATTTCACGCAGTTCGGCCACCCGCACCTCGAAAAATTCGTCGAGATTGCCCGAGACGATCGTGAGGAAACGCAGGCGTTCGAGCAGCGGCACATCGGGCGATTCGGCCTGCGCCAGCACCCGTTCGTTGAACGCCAGCATGCCCTGTTCGCGGTTCAGCAGACGCGAGCCCGCCTCGGGCACCGCACCGATCGGTTGGGGATCATTCATCGGGCGAAGTCTGCGAGCCCTCGATGACGATTTGATGACACTGCGTTTATTTGACATCCTGCCGCGGGGAGTCTTGCCGCCCCGCCCCTTGAACACGTCTGTTTTCCCGCTTCACCGAAAGTCCGCATGCCCGAACGCCGTTTGCTTGCCGCCGTCGACCTCGGATCGAACAGCTTTCGCCTGCTGATCGGCCGGGTCGAGCACTCCAGCGCCGGCGTTCAGGTGCAGGCGCTGGACAACCTGAAAGAGCCGGTTCGGCTGGCGGCCGGCCTGACCCCCGAGGGCATGATCGACGCGCCAGCCCAGCAGCGCGGCCTCGATGCCCTGGGCCGTTTCGCCGAGCGCCTGCGATCGTTCAGCCCCGATCGGGTTCGGGCGGTGGCGACCAACACGCTGCGGGTGGCCCGCAACGCGCGCCACTTCCAGAGTACCGCGGAAGCGGCCCTCGGATTTCCGATCGACATCATTGCCGGTCTCGAAGAGGCCCGGCTGATCTACGGCGGCGCCGCCCACGCCCTGGCGGTCGACGGCGAGCAGCGGCTGGTGATCGACATCGGCGGCGGCTCGACCGAGTGCATCATCGGCTGCGACTACGAGCCCTCGCTGCTCGAATCGGTCACCGTGGGCTGCGTCTCGCTCACCCGCAAGTACTTCCCGGACGGCATGGTCGACCGGTCGCGGCTCGACAAGGCCATCCTGCGGGCACGCGCCGGCTTCGCCCCGATCGCCCTGGCCTATCGCCGGGCCGGCTGGCGGTATGTGGTGGGCACCTCCGGCACCGCCAAGTCGCTGACCCAGATTGCCGCGGGCGCATTCGGGCAGCCCGAACTGACCCGCGAATCGCTGGAGCGGATGGCCGTCGAACTGGTGCGCGCCGGCAGCGCCGACAAGGTCAGGCTGGAAGGCTTGCGCGGCGACCGCCGCCCGGTGCTGCCCGGCGGGCTGGCCGTCATGACCGCGATCTTCGATGAGCTCGGGGTCGAATCGCTGCGCTATTGCGCGGGCGCGCTGCGTCAGGGCGTGCTGTACGACCTGCTCGGGCGCGATGCCGGCGCCGACATGCGCAAGGTGACCGTGGCCCGGATGGCACTGCGCTACGGCCTGGACCCCCAGCATGGCGAACGGGTCGCCCGCACCGCGCAGGTCATGCACGCGCAGGCGGCCCGCGGCGTGGCCGAACGCATCGAAGCCGATCGCGCCCTGCTGGGCTGGGCGTCCGAACTGGCCGAGATCGGCATGTCGATCTCGCACGAAGATTTCCACAAGCACTCCAGCTATATCCTGTCGCATGCCGACATGCCCGGGTTTTCGCAGACCGAGCAGGATCGGATGGCCCGGCTGGCGCTCGGCCAGGGGGGCGGCCTGCGCAAGATGCGCAACTCGCTCGTCGACTCCGACGACTGGCTGATGCTGCTGTGCCTTCGAGTGTCGGCCATTCTGCATCGGCGGCGCGACGGCGAAGAAGTGCCGATGCCGGCGCTGTTCGCCAAGCGCAACCGGGTCCGCATCGAACTGCCCCGCCAGTGGGCGCTGCGCCATCCGCTGTCCGACGAAAGCCTGCGCGCCGAGGCGGCGACCTGGAACGAGGTCGGTCCGTTCGAGGACGTGTCGTATGAACTGTTCTGACGATGAGGGCCGCTAGCTTGCCGGCCTGGGCGCTCGGACTCGCGTGCCGGCCTGGCTGATCGCGCTGTCACGCTGGCTGCTGCTGCGGCTGGTGCGCATTGCCGCCGTGCCGCCTGCGGCCGATGCGCCGGCACTGGACCGCGGCCAGGTGGTGTTCTACGCGCTGCAGGTGCGCCAGTTCTCGGCATTCCTGGCGCTCGACGAAGCGACCCGACAGCTGGGATTGCCGCGCGCCGCGGCGCCCTCGGCCGGCGACGGACTGCGCGAGCGCCGGTCCTTCTTTTACCTGACCCGCAGCGGGCAACCTTCACCGCTGCGCCGCGCGCCCTATCGCTATTCCCATCGCCTCGCCCGGGCGGTGGCCGCGGTTCGTGCCGACCCCAGCCTGCAGGTGCAGATCGTGCCGGTGAGCGTTTTTTTCGGCCGAGCGCCCCGCCACCAGGATTCGCTGATCAAGGCACTGCTGGCCGATGCCTGGACCACGCCGGGCGTGATCCAGCAGTGCTTCCGGCTGCTCGTGCACGGCCGCCAGACCCTGGTGAAATTCGGCCCGCCGCTGGAGTTGCGCTCGCTGCTGCGGGCCGGCGCCGAGGAGACCGGCAACGAGCGCGACCTGCGCCGGGTCGCGCGCCTGCTGCGCGCCGAATTCCGCCGCGAACGCGAACTGGCGATCGGACCGAACCTGTCGCATCGCCAGACGGTGGTCAATGAAATCATCGACAGCGAGCCCGTTCAGCAGGCAGTGCGCGACGAGGCGCAGCGCGCCGGCGTCAGCGTCGAACGGGCCGAGCTTGGCGCGCGGCGCATGGCGGTGGAGATCGCCTCCGACTATTCCTACCCGTTCATCCGCGCCTATGACATCGCGCTGACCGCGTTGTGGAACCGCCTGTACGACGGGGTCGAGGTGCACCGCTTCGAGACCATCGCCAGCGCCGGCACCGGCGCCGAGATCGTCTACCTGCCCTGCCATCGCAGCCACATCGACTATCTGCTGCTGTCCTATGTGATCTATCACCGCGGCCTGCTGCCCCCGCACATCGCCGCCGGCGTGAACCTGAACCTGCCGATCGTCGGCGCGATGCTGCGGCGGGGCGGCGCCTTTTTCCTGCGCCGTTCGTTCAAGGGAGAGCCGCTGTACGCGGCCGTCTTCGCCGAGTATCTGCACACCATCCTGCGCCGGGGCTTTCCGATCGAATATTTCGTCGAGGGCGGACGCAGCCGCAGCGGACTGACCCTGCCGGCCAAGGCCGGGCTGCTGTCGATGACCGTCGACAGCTTCCTGCGCGAGCCGGCGCGCCCGCTGGTGTTCGTGCCGGTCTACATCGGCTACGAGCAGCTGATCGAAGCCGCCAGCTACGCGGCCGAGCTCGCCGGCAAGCCGAAGCAGAAAGAGTCGCTGGCCGGGCTGGTCCGCGCCTTGCTGGCCCTGCGCAAGCGCTCGTTCGGCAAGGTGCACGTGGCCATCGGCGAACCGATCCGGCTGGCCGAGCTGCTCGATGCGCAATGGCCCGGCTGGCGCGACAAGGCCCGCGACGAGCCCGACAGTGCCGGCCGCACCCGGGCGATCTCGGCGCTGTCGACCCTGGTCGTGACCCGGATCAACGAGGCACTGGTGATCAATCCGATCAACCTGTTCGCCACCGCCATGCTGGGCGCGCCGGCCGCGGCCATGGATGCGCAGCGCCTGGCCGAGCAGATCGACCTGATGCGCAGCCTGCTGCAGGCGATTCCGTATTCGCCGCTGCAGCAGGTCAGTTCGCTCAATGGCGCCGAGGTGATCGACTACGCGGCCGGCCAGGGCCTGGCGGTGCGCCAGCCCCACCCGCTGGGCGACATCGTCACAGTGCTGGCCGACCGCTCGCCGCTGCTCACCTACTACCGCAACAATGTGCTGCACGCGTTTGCCGAGGCCTCGCTGCTGGCCTGTTTCGTCGTGCAGGCCGAGCGCATCGCAGAAGCATCGCTTCTGGACGCCTGCCTGCGGATGCTGCCCTTCCTGCGCGCCGAACTGTTTCTGTCCGCCGACGATGGCCTGCTGCGTGAGCGCTTCGAACGCTACCTGGCGTTCCTGGCCGGCGAGGGACTGATCGAACGCAGCGCCGGCGAAGTCATCGCGCCCACGCCCTCGCAAAAGGCCTCGGTGGCCATGCACGCGCTGGCCCGCGCGGTGCGCCAGCCGCTGCAGCGCTGCATGATCGTGGCCAGCACGCTCGATCGCTTCGCACCCGGCACGCTGGACGCCCGCGCGCTCGAGGGCTGCGCCTGGCTGATCGCGCAACGCGTGGCGCTGCTCAACCCCGGCGAAGCCTCGCAACTGCCGGATCGGGGCGCGCTGCGCTCCATCGTCGAGACGCTGACCGCGCTGGGCCATGCCGAAGCGCGCGGTGGCCATCTCCATGCCACCGCCTCGCTCGGCCTGGTCACCCGGCACGCCGCGCTCACGCTGCCGCCCGAAGTGCGCCTGGCGATTTCGCATGCCACCCAGCGGCCGGTCGAGGAGATCCTGGCCGCGCAGGCGGCGGCACGCGCGGCTGCCGACCGCCCCGCCGCCCGGCAAGACCGCGTTAAGGCGGCGCGTCTGAGTTGAAACCGACACCTTGTTGACAAGCGCGCCGAACCTCACTCATGATTGCGGGATGTTCACGAGTGTTCCCGCCCTCCCTCGCGCCAGCGCTTCCGCCGCCGGCCTGGGTTCGCTCGTCCTGCTACTGCTACTGCGCCCCTAGGCGCAGACAACACTTTCCCCTCATCTCCGGTAGTGCTCTCGGCCTTCAAATGGCCGGGGTGGACCGTCGATTTTCACCCCCCTGAACGCCCCCTGAAGGAAGCTGACATGAACGCCGACAATCCCGCCGCCAAGTACCGATCGTTCCCGACGGTATCGCTCCCCGACCGCACCTGGCCGGACAAGGTCATCACGCACGCGCCGATCTGGTGCAGCGTCGACCTGCGCGACGGCAACCAGGCGCTGATCGAGCCGATGGACGGCGAACGCAAGATGGCGCTGTACAAGCACCTGCTGAAAATCGGCTACAAGGAGATCGAGATCGGTTTTCCGTCGGCCTCGCAGACCGACTACGACTTCGTGCGCAAGATCATCGACGAGAAGCTGATTCCCGATGACGTCACGCCGCAGGTGCTGGTGCAGGCCCGCGAAGAACTGATTTCACGCACCTTCGAATCGCTGGCGGGGGCCAAGCGGGCGATCGTGCACCTGTACAACTCCACCTCGACCGCGCAGCGCCGGGTGGTGTTCAGCATGGACCGCGAGGGCGTGAAGGAGATCGCCCTGCACGGCGCCCGCCTGATCGTGCAGTACGCGGCCAAGCACCCGAACACCGAGTGGATCTACGAGTACTCCCCCGAGAGCTTCACCGGCACCGAACTCGACTACGCGGTCGAGGTGTGCGACGCCGTCGGCGACATCTTCAAGCCGACGCCGCAGCGCAAGATGATCATCAATCTGCCGGCCACCGTCGAGCACAGCACGCCCAACGTCTATGCCGACATGATCGAGTGGATGCACCGGCACCTGAAGTACCGCGACTCCATCATCCTGTCGGTGCACCCGCACAACGACCGCGGCTGCGGCGTGGCGGCGGCCGAGCTGGCCGTGATGGCCGGCGCCGACCGGGTCGAGGGCTGCCTGTTCGGCAACGGCGAGCGCACCGGCAACGTCTGCCTGGTCACGCTCGCGATGAATCTGTTCACCCAGGGCATCGATCCGGGCGTCGATTTTTCGGACATCAGCGAGACCATCCGGGTGTCCGAATACGCCACCCAGATCCCGGTGCATCCGCGTCATCCGTATGGCGGCGAGCTGGTGTTCACCGCGTTCTCCGGCTCGCACCAGGATGCGATCAAGAAGGGCCTGGCGGCACGCAAGGTCGACGGCGGCTACTGGGACGTGCCCTACCTGCCGATCGACCCGTCCGACCTCGGGCGCACCTACGACGCGATCATCCGGGTCAACAGCCAGTCGGGCAAAGGCGGTGTGGCCTACCTGCTCGAGCGCGACCATGGCTTGTCGCTGCCGCGCCTGCTGCAGGTCGAGTTCAGTTCGGTCATCCAGGGCATCACCGACACCACCGGCAAGGAAGTAAGCTCGAGCGACATCCGCAAGGCCTTCGACGCCACCTACCTCGATGGCAACGGCCCGATGCAGTATGACGACCACTCGCTGAGCCACGTGCGCGGCAAGTCCGACGCCGAGCACATCGATGCCTCGCTGATCTACGACGGCCGCACGCTGACCGCGAGCGGCTCGGGCAACGGCCCGGTCGACGCGATGATGCAGGCGCTCAAGCAGACGCTGGCGATCGATGCCAATGTGATGAGCTACTCGGAGCACTCGCTGTCGGTGGGCGAGGACTCCAAGGCCTGCGCCTATGTGCAGCTGAAGTTCGGCTGGGACCAGAGCGCGTTCGGGGTCGGCATCCACGAGAACATCGTGACGGCGGCGCTGAAGGCGATCCTGTCCGCCGTCAACCGCGGCATCGCGCTGGGCATGATCAAGCCGAACCCGAACTTCGACGAGCGCAAGGTCGCGAATCTGCGCTGAGGCAGCGCACGCGGATGGCCCGATCGGGCTGTCCGCGATACGATGCCGGCATGCCCCTGACCAACCTGCCCGACCGCTACGGCGCCGTCAGCAAGCTGCTGCACTGGTCCGTCTTCGTGCTGTTCGCCTATCAGTTCGTGGGCGCCAACATCATGACCCGCCTGCCGCGCGATGCCCGCGTGTTCGGCATGAACGGCGACTTCTTCTACGACTGGCACAAGTCGATCGGCCTCGTCCTTCTGGGACTGGCGATCGCGCGGCTGATCTGGCGACGCACCACGCCGCTGCCGCAATGGCATCCGTCGCTGTCCGAGCCTGAGCGCGGCATTGTCCATCGCCTGGAAACATGGCTTTACTGGCTGATGTTCGTGATGCCGGTGACCGGCTACCTGTTCGTGATGGCCGGCGGCTACGGCGTGAAGCTGTTCGGCATCACCGACCTGCCCAACCCGATCGGCAAGCAGCCCTCCTGGTCGGGCATCGTCTGACGCCGTGTGGCTGCTGGCCTACGTGCTGCTGATCGTCAGCGCCTGGCACGTGGGGCTGGTGCTCAAGAAGCATGTGGTCGAGCGTACCGGCCTTGCCAACCGCATGCTGCCGTTTCGCAAGTGACGCGGCGCCCGCGAATACCGGGAGTCCCGCCGCCCCTTCAGTCCAGGAGCTGATCGCGCCATGCTGTCCGCCGCCGACAACGAACTGCTGACCCGCACGAATTCCGGCACGCCAATGGGCGAGTACCTGCGCCGCTTCTGGCAGCCGGTCGCCCTGTCCGAAGAGCTGCCGCACCCGGACTGCGATCCGGTGCGCGTCGCCATCATGGGCGAAGACCTGCTCGCGTTTCGCGACAGCACCGGGCAGGTGGGCCTGGTGTCGCCGCGCTGCCCGCACCGCGGCGCGGATCTGTACTACGGCCGCAACGAAGACGCCGGCCTGCGCTGCGCGTACCACGGCTGGAAGTTCGACGTGCACGGCCAGTGCCTGGAGACGCCGACGATCGACTCCGATGCCGCCTATCGCGCGAAGGTCTGCCTGAAGAGCTACCCCACGCGCGAATGGGGCGACTTCGTCTGGGCTTGGCTGGGCCCGGCGGGCGCCGAGCCTTCGCTGCCGAAGCTGGAATTCGCATTGTTTGGCCCCGAGCATCGCGTGGTGCAAAAGAAGCTGCAGCAGTGCAACTGGGCGCAGGCGGTGGAAGGGGGCCTGGACACCGCGCACTTCTCGTTCCTGCACATGCCGGCGCCCAGCGTGCCGCTGGGGCAGACGGCGGGCACGATCACCCAGGCCAACGCCGACCAGCAGCGGCTGGCCTGGATGCGCAACGACCCGATGCCCCGATTCACGATCCGCGAGCACGACGCGGGCTTCGTCGCCGGAGCCGCCCGCCAGACCGACGGGCCGCACCTGTACTGGCGCATCAGCCAGTTCATGCAGCCCAATCACAGCCTGGCCCCCAACGCGCTCAAGGGCGAAACCTATCAGGGCCAGACCTGGGTGCCGATCGACGACCACTCCTGCTGGATCTATTGCTACGCCTGGAACCCGGAGCGTGCGCTGACCCAGGCCGAGCGCGAGAAGATCAGCGCCGGTCACGGGGTGTTCGCCGCGCTCGGCCCGGGCTATGTGCCGCTGCGCAACCGCGCCAATGACTATCTGATCGACCGCGGCGAACAGCGCCGCGCGACCTTCACCGGGGTGAAGGGCGTGGCCGAGCAGGACGCGATGATCCAGGACAGCCAGGGCCTGATCGCCGACCGGACGCAAGAGCATCTGGGCCCGACGGATGCGGCGGTGATGCGATTTCGGCGCCAGGTGCTGGGCGGTGCGAAGGCCCTGCAGCAGGGACAGGCGCCGCGGGCCGCGGGGCAGGACGAGGCCTATCGGCTGCGCGGGGGCAGCGCCGTTTTCGAGGCTGCGGTGCCGTTCGAAGCGGTGATGCAGGGGCGCTTCGGGGATGTCGCAGGCCGGGTGCGCTGAAGGGCCTCTGTTCGGCGCAGCACCGTAGCGCGCCGGGTTCAGCTCATCGTCGCGCCGGAAGCCTTGACGGCCTTTCCCCAGCGCTCGAGTTCGGATTGCATGAAGGGCTTGAGCTGCGCGCGCGGCCGCTCGAGGGTGATCACGCCCAGCGCGGTCAGGCGCTCGCGCATGGCCGGCGTCTGGGTGATCCGCTCGAGCTCGGCGGCCAGTCGATTGACGATCGGCGCCGGGGTGCCGGTCGGAGTGATGAACATGCCCCAGGCCGCGCTTTCGTAGCCGGGAACCACCTCGGCGATCGGCATGACATCGGGCAGTTCGGGATGGCGCCGTGTCATCGAGATGCCCAGGATGCGGGCTTTGCCGTTCTTCACGTAGGGCAAGGTGGCGCTCACGGTCTCCAGCACGACCTGCACCGCGCCCGCCGCCAGATCATTGAGGGCAGGCACCGAACCCTTGTACGGCACGTGGGTGAACTTCAGCCCGCCCTCGGCCTTGAGCATTTCCATCGCCAGGTGGCTGGTGGTGCCGTTGCCGCCCGAACCGTAGTTGATTGCCGCCCCATTGGCCCCACGCCCCTGCGCCACGAGTTCCTGCAGGGTCTTGTAGGGCGACGAACTGTTGACCACCAGGATGTAGGGCACGATACCGCCCTGGTACAGCGGCTCGAAATCCCGGATCGAGTCGTAGTTCAGCTTCGCGTACATGTGCGGCGCGATCGCCAATGGTCCGCTGGAGCTGTACAGCAGCGTGTAGCCATCGGCGGGCGCACGGGCGCCCATTTCGGCGGCGATCGTGGCGCCGGCGCCGGGACGGTTCTCGACGATCACCGGCTGTCCCAGGCTCTTGCCGAGTTCCTCGGCATAGGCGCGGGCGATGATGTCGCTGGCCTGGCCCGGCGGGAATCCGACCAGCACGCGCAGCGGCCGCGCGGGCCAGCCGGGAGTGGCCGCAGGTTGCGCCGACACGGCGAGGGGCCAGGTTGCCAGGGCTACGACGACGGAGCGGCGCGAGCTTCGCATCTGATGGTCTCCAGGGAGCGCGGGTCGCTGCCACGACGTGTGGTTCGTCACCGCGCGCAAGTCGCCATGAACGTTACCCAGGAGCACCGATGAATTCAATGCGTCGGCCGCACGAAACAAAATACTCAGGCCGCCGGTGTTGCCTGCACCGGCGCCTCGGCAACCTCCTCGTCAGGCAGGAACAGGATCGCGACGAACGAGCAGGCCGCAACCCCGGCCAGCGCAATCAGCAGCGTCGTGAACCCGGCGGCCTTCACCGACGGACCGAGCGTGGCCACCACCAGGGAACTCAGGCCGAGCCCGACGGCCAGGCGCATGCCGGTGACGCGCGAGCGCATGCGGTCGTCGATGTACTTGACGATCATCGAGTCGGTGAACGGGATGGCGCCGAACACGAACAGCATGTAGCCGACGGCCGCGACGTAGAGCATCCAGCCGTACGACTGCGAAGCCAGCAGCAACAGCGGCACCTGCATGAACAGGATCGGCAGGTAGATCTTCTTCAGCGGATACCGGTCGAGCAGCTTGCCCACGACGAGCTGCGCCAGCGAGGCCAGCATGAAGATGGTGAACAGCATCACACCGAGCGCCTGCGGACTTTCGACCACGCCCCGGAAGCGCTCGCGGATCAGTTCGCCGTTGCCATTGGTGGTGGCGCTGAAGACGATGCTGCCGGTCACCGCCGTGACGGTCATCACCATGAAGACGCGCGCCATCACCGCTGGCGGCAGCTTGGTCATCTTGGGTTTGCGCTTGGCCGGCGCCTCCTCTTCCTTGGGTGCGTAGATCACGAACAGCAGCGCCGACACCAGGCACACGACAGCCGGCACCACGTAGGCCATCTGCCAGCCGTAGGTCTCGGCCAGGTAGACGCTGCCGCCGGCGGCGATCGCGATCCCCATGTTGCCTGCGACGCCGTTCACGCCGATCGTGAAGCCAGGCTTCTCGGCCTTCTGGACCAGCATCGGAATGCCGACCGGGTGATAAATGGACGCGAAGGCGCCCATCAGCGTGAGCGCCGTGCCGATCTGCCAGGGCGTCGAGCACAGCGCGATCAGCAGGCACGACACACCCATGCCGGCGAAGAAGATGATCATCATGATGCGCCGGCCCCACAGGTCGCCGAGCCGGCCGGCGAGGATCGAACCGGTGCCGAACATGAACGTGGCGCCGAAGTTGTAGGGCGTCAGTTCGGTCCACTGCGTACCCCACGCGGCGGCAATCTGGAACCAGGTGTAGGCGAATGCCGCCAGCACCCAGTGGTCCATCAGGTGGCCCACGTTCAGCAGGATCGCGGTCGGACTGGTGTTCTTCATGTCTCGCTCCGGGTGCGGGCGCCAGCCCGCGAATCGTTGTGATCGGATGTTGCGTGGGGTCGGGCTGTCCTGCTCACTTGAACTGGACTAGTATCGTCGCAAATCGGACATATATTCGGGACGCTTGGACAAGAAAACCGGAATCCACGCCTGCCATGGCCCGCCCCCCTGCCCGTCACACCGCGCGTCACGCCACACGGCGAAGCGTCACCGCACGCTCGACCGACCCGCTCGACTTCCAGCGCGTCGCTCGGCCGGTGGCGGCGATGGCCAAGGATTTCATCGACGGATTCCACATTCGGCCGCACGCGCACGAGCGCGCGCAGCTCATCTTCGCGGCCCAGGGCGTGATGACCGTGAGCACCGACACCGGCAGCTGGGTGGTGCCGCCGCAGCGCGCGGTGTGGATGCCGGGCGGCGTGCGCCACGAGATCCGCATGTCGGGCGCCGTCTCGATGCGCACGCTCTACGTGCGCAGCGACGCGGCAGCCACGCTGCCGCCGGCAGTGCGTGTGATAGCGGTGTCCCCGCTGCTGCGCGAGCTGATCCTGCGCGCCTGCATGCTGCCGGTGCTCTACGACGAGGCGGGCGCCGAGGGTCGCGTGATCGGCCTGCTGCTCGACGAGATCGCCGCCCTGCCCTCGGTTGCGCTCGATCTGAAGATGCCGGTCGATCCGCGAGTCGAACGCGTCTGCCGATCGCTGCGCGATGAGCCCGGTGACTGCCGCACGCTCGACGACTGGGCGCGCGGCGCCGGTGCGTCTGGCCGCACGCTCGCGCGGCTGTTCCTGAAGGAGACCGGCCTGAGCTTCGCCGACTGGCGCCAGCAGGCGCGGCTGCTGGCGGCGATGGCGCGGCTGGCGGCTGGCCAGCCGATCACCCGGATCGCACTTGACCTGGGCTACGACTCACCCAGCGCGTTCACCGCCATGTTTCGCCGGGCGCTGGGCGCACCGCCGAGCCGGTATCTTCCGCCCCCCCCGGCCGGGCCCCCCCGGGGCCCCGGCCCTGCCCCGGTCGCGGCCACCAATGGGCGTCGCGGACGCCTCGCGGCGGCATCCGGATCGAGGTGCCGGCGGGCTGGCGGCTGGCGTCGCCGGGCCCAGGCATCGGGATCCCTCTGACAAGGCGCCTGCGATGACCCCGAATGAACAGATCGTCCTGGATTTCATCGGCGCATGGTCGCGGCTAGACGCCGACGAACTCGTGTCGTACTTCGCCGACGGCATGGCAACATGCCGACCAGGCCGGTGCGGGGCGAGAGCTGCGCTTCAACGGCGATTCATCTCGCCAGGGCGCGAGCAGTGGGACGTGTCTCGATCGCAGGAGGGACCGGGTGGTTCGTCGCGCGCTGGACCGCCGGCCGGCGCAGACCGTCGATCTGCGGCGGCGTCTGAGCGGGAACCGGGCAGGCCTGGCGCGACTTCTTCGCAGGGATGCGCGGAATGGGTTGAACCGGCAGATGGCGCGCCCCCCCCCCCCCCCCCCCCCCCCCCCCCCGAAATCAGGGGCGCTCGCGGCATCCAGCTGCGCCACCGCGGCCGCGTCGAGCGCGAGCCGCATGCCCGCCAGCAGATCCGTCAGCTGCTCGACACTGGTCGCGCTGGCGATCGGTGCGGCAATCGCGGGCCGATCGCGCAGCCAGGCAATCGCCACCGCGGTTGGCGTGGCCTTGTACCGCGCCGACACTGCATCGAGCGCCGCCAGGATGCGCAGCCCGCGCTCGTTCAGGTAGGTGGCGGCCTTGCCACCGCGCGCCTTGCCCTTCACGTCATCCGGCGTGCGGTACTTGCCCGACAGGAAGCCCGAGGCCAGCGAGTAATACGGGATGACCGACAATCCCTGCGCCACGCAGACCGCCTGCAGTTCGGCCTCGTAGCCCGAACGATCGGCCAGGTTGTAGCCGGGCTGCAGCGTCTCGTAGCGCGGCAGCCCCAGGCGGGCCGACACCGCCAGCGCCTCGGTCAGCCGGGGCGCCGAATAGTTCGATGCGCCGATGGCCCGGACCTTGCCCGCCTTGATCAGATCGGCGAAGGCGCCCAGCGTGTCTTCCAGCGGCGTGGCCGCATCGTCGGTGTGGGCCTGGTACAGGTCGATGCGCTCGATCCCCAGGCGCTTGAGCGACAGGTCGACAGCCTTCCTCAGGTAGGCCGGTGCCAGCCCCTTGTTGCCCTCGCCCATATCCATGCCGGCCTTGGTGGCGATCAGCACGCGGTCGCGCTTGCCGCTGCGCGCGAGCCACTTGCCGATGATCGTCTCGGACTCGCCGCCCGTGTGCCCCGGCACCCAGCGCGAATAGACGTCGGCGGTGTCGATCAGGTTGCAGCCCGCATCGACGAAGGCGTCGAGCAGTTCGAAGGAGCGCTTTTCATCGGCGGTCCAGCCGAACACATTGCCGCCGAAGGCCAGTGGGGCTGTCTTCAGGCCGCTGCGGCCGAGTTCACGGGTCTGCATGAGGATTCCTTTCGCGCACGCGGCGCCTGGATACGCTGGACCAGGCTCCCAAGGCGCCGGCGCAGCTCATTCGTGAGGGACGACCGACAGCATAGGAGATTTCAACCGGTCACCACGAGGAACGCCCCAGATTTTCCAACCGGCGCCACCGGCGCGCGGGCCGCACCGGAGGTCAGGTCACGACGAGGCGCGCTGGCGGCCGCTGCGGCGAAATCCCCCGGCACCGGCAAGCCCCAACGCGAGCAGGGCAAGCGTTCCCGGCACCGGAACATTGTGGCCAACCGGATCGGCGGGGACGATGCTGAACTCGGTGACGGCGAACGCGCCGTTCGGATCGAACCAGGCGGCCGCGGCGTCGTTGATGGCAAAGTCGCGAATCGCCGCGAGCGCGGGCGCGTTTCCGGCGCTCGCGTCGACCAGCAGGTTGATGAACTCCTCATGTCGCACGCGCGTGCCGCCGCTGCCAGGAAACACCTCGCTCCATTTGAATCCGGCCGACGATCGCGAGAACCCGGGGTTGTTGACCAGATAGATGTGATCCTTGCCGTCGCCAAGGCCGGGAACTCCTCGTGTCAGGCCGGCAATCAGGGCGGATGTCGGGGCGAATGGCGACAGATGCACCAGGGTCGTGGCGCCGGTGCCAGCGATCGTCGTGCCCTCGTCGACGTTGAACTGGATCCCGTCGGATTCGAAGATGAACACGTGGGTGATGTCGTTGCCGCTAGAGGTACCGGGCGTCATGTCGATCGCATAGTCCACCTGAAAGCCTGCGGCGACCGGGGCAATGCCGGCGGTCGCGCCGACGGCGAGCGAGAGTCCAATCGTCAGGGCTGCCGAGCGCAAAAGCTGGCGGATGGAAGGCATGAGATTTCCTTGTGGCTGAGTCAGAGGGTGCTCGAGATCGAACCCCATCTACGCAAGCAATTCCCAGGCCCGATTGCTCAAGCGACTGAAAAAAAAGGAAAAACTCCCGCCGGCATGGGATACGCGACGAACAATCGTAAAAAAAACCGACTCCAGTTCCGGGCCGACGCTCTGGTTGCGCGCGAGGTTGCGCGGGCCTATAGGCCGCGCACTCAACGATTGAGAATCTGGCTCAGGAAGCGCTTGGAGCGCTCGTTCTGGGGGTTGCTGAAAAAAGCGTCCGGCGTGTTCTGTTCGACGATCTCGCCCTGGTCCATGAAGATCACCCGGTCGGCCACCGCGCGCGCGAAGCCCATTTCGTGGGTCACGCACAGCATCGTCATGCCTTCGCCCGCCAGCATGATCATGGTGTCGAGCACCTCCTTGACCATTTCGGGATCCAGCGACGACGTCGGCTCGTCGAACAGCATGATCGACGGGTTCATGCACAGCGCGCGCGCAATCGCCACGCGCTGCTGCTGGCCGCCGGACAACTGCCCGGGGTACTTGGCCGCCTGGTCGCCGATGCGCACCCGTTCGAGGTACCTGCGGGCCTCGCTCTCGGCCTGGGCTCGCGGCATCTTCTTGACCCAGATCGGCGCGAGCGTGCAGTTCTCGAGCACCGACAGATGCGGAAACAGGTTGAAGTGCTGGAACACCATGCCGACATTGGAGCGCACCGCGTCGATGTTCTTCAGGTCGTCGCCAAGCTCGACTCCGTTGACTTCGATGCGCCCCTTCTGGTGGACCTCGAGCCGGTTCAGGCAGCGGATCAGGGTCGACTTGCCCGACCCCGAGGGGCCGCAGATCACGATCCGTTCGCCCTTGGCCACCGTGAGATCGATGTGACGCAGCGCCTGAAACTCGCCATACCACTTGTCGAGTCCTTCGACCCGGATCGCGGGTTGCGCGGCAGGGCCGCTGTCAGGGGCTGTGGCGGGCATGGGGTACTCCGAGAAGCGCCTGCGGCTGCGCGCCGGCTCAGCGCTGCGCGCCGCGGGCCAGCTCGCGCTCGAGGCGCTGGCTGTAACGCGACATCGCGAAACAGAAGATCCAATAGATCACGATCGAGAACAGGAAGGCCTCGATGAAATACGGCTTCCATGACGCATCGATCTCGACCGACTTCTTGACCGCGTAGGCGAAATCGTAAATGGCGATGACGACCACCAGCGAGGTGTCCTTGAACAGCGAGATGAAGCTGTTGACGATGGGGGGAATCGACGCCCGCAGCGCCTGCGGCAGGATCACCAGCCCCATTTTTTTCCAGAACGGCAGGCCAAGCGCCTCGGCCGCCTCGTACTGCCCCTTGGGCACCGCCTGCAGGCCGCCGCGCACGGCTTCGGCCAGATAGGCCGCCACGAACAGGATGATCGCCACCTGGGCGCGCAGCAGCTGGTCGATGCGCAGACCCTCGGGCATGAACAGCGCGAACATCACCGAGGCCATGAACAGCACGGTGATCAGCGGCACGCCGCGCACGACTTCGATGTAGATGACCGACAGCGACCGCACGATCGGCAGCTCAGATCGCCGTCCCAGCGCCAGCACCACCCCCAATGGAAACGCGAATCCGACCCCGAAGATGGCCAGGATCAGCGTGACCGGCAGTCCGCCCCACTGTTCGGTGCGCACCGGGACCAGACCCAGTCCGCCGCCCATCAGCCAGAACGTCAGCGCGATGCCCACCACCCAGATCAGCAGCAGCCAGGCATTCCACAACACCCGCCAGGTCGACAGCACCAGCAGCGAGCACAGCACCGCGATCGCCAGTCCGCCGCGCCACTGTTCGGCATACGGATAGGTGCCGAAGAACATGAAGCGGAACTTCGACCAGACCACCGCCCAGCAGGCGCCGGTGCCGCGCACCGCGTCGCAGGCGGCCACCGGCTGCGCTCCCCAGACCGCATTCAGGAACAGCCAGCCGAAGGCCTTGGGCACCAGCCAGGCCAGCAACGCCAGCATCAGCACCGTCAGCACCGAATTGCCCGGCGTCGAGAACAGGTTGGCGCGCAGCCAGCCGGCTGCGCCCAGGCGATGGGTGGGAGCGCCGCTCATTCAGCGCTCGGTCAGGCGCACGCGCGCGTTGTACCAGTTCATGAACAGCGAGATGGCCAGGCTGATCGCCAGGTAGACCGCCATCAGGATCGCGATGGCCTCGATGGCCTGGCCTTCCTGGTTCATGGCGGTATTGGCGACCATGACCAGATCGGGGTACCCGATGGCCACCGCCAGCGACGAATTCTTGGTCAGGTTCAGGTACTGGCTGGTCATCGGCGGAATGATCACGCGCAGGGCCTGGGGCATCGTGACCAGGCGCAGGCGCTGCGACGGCGACAGGCCGAGCGCCTTGGCGGCTTCGTCCTGGCCGCGGTCGACCGCCAGGATGCCCGCCCGCACCACTTCGGCGATGAACGCCGCGGTGTAGGTGGACAAGCCGATCAGCAGGGCCATGAACTCCGGCGAGAGCACCTTGCCGCCCTGGAAATTGAAGCCCTCGAGCACTGGCTTGTCGAGTGCCAGGGGCGCGCCCATCAGCGCCCAGGCCAGTACCGGCAGGCCTGCGGTCAGGACGGCAGCCGGGCAGCCACACCGGCCACTGGACGCCGGTGGCGCGCTGGTGGCGGGTCGCGAGGGCGCGCCACGTCAGCGCGAGCGCCACGCCGGCCAGCACCGCCCAGCCCGCGGCGGGCCACGCCGGATGCGCGGCCGGCAGCGCGAAATAGAGTCCGCGCTGGCTCACGAACAGCCAGTCGCCCACGGCGATGGCCTGCTGCACCGAGGGCAGCAGTTCGGTGAACAGTCCGTACCAGACGAAAAGCTGCAGCAGCAGCGGAATGTTGCGCATCACCTCGACATAGGCCGAGGCCAGCCGAGCCACCAGCCAGTTGCTCGAGAGCCGGGCAATGCCGACCACGGTCCCCAGTGCGGTGGCGAACAGCACGCCCAGCGCCGCCACCATCAGCGTATTGCCCAGCCCCACCAGGAAAGCGCGCGCGTAGGTGTCGGACGCGTCGTAGGCGATCAGCTTTTCGGAAATCTCGAAGCTGGCTTCCTTGGCGAGGAAGCCGAACCCGGTGCGGATGTTGCGCGCGGCCAGGTTGTCCAGCGTGTTGCCGACCAGATACCAGCCCAGGCCCACCACCGCGGCCAGCAGCAGAGCCTGGTAGACCAGGCCGCGAACCCGTTCGCTGCGGATCATCAGGAGAAGTCGGTCAGCGAACGGTGCGGTTGACGGAAACGGCGGGCAGGTCGGGCAATCAGCGCAGCGGCGGGGCGTACATCAGGCCGTCGTCTTTCCACAGCGCGTTCTGGCCTCGGGCGATGCCCAGCGGGCCGATGTTGCGGGTGTACATCTCGCCGTAGTTGCCGACCGCCTTGACCACGCGCACCAGCCAGTCGTTGTCCAGCCCCATGCCCTTGCCGACGTCGCCGGAGGTGCCGACCAGACGCTGGATGGGCGGATCCTTGCTCTCGCCTTTCAGCTTGTCGACGTTGGCCTGCGTGACGCCGCTCTCTTCGGCCTCGAGCAGACCGAACAGCACCCACTTGACGATGGTGTAGAACTCCCAGTCGCCCCGGCGCAGCATCGGGCCCAGCGGCTCCTTGGAGATGGCGTCCGGCAGGATCAGGTAGTCGTCCTTGTTGGGCGCCTTCAGGCGGGTGGAGGCCAGGCCCGAGATGTCGGTGGTGTAGACATCGCAGCGCCCGGCGAAGAACGCCTGTTCGATCTGGTTGAGCTCGGCGATCACGACCGGCTTGAAGGTCATCTTCTTGACGCGGAAATAGTCCGACAGATTGAGCTCGGTGGTGGTGCCCGGCTGCACGCAGACCGTGGCGCCATTGAGCTGCGAGGCCTTGGTGATCTTGCTCGCCTTCTTCACCATGAAGCCCTGGCCGTCGTAGAACAGCGTGCCGGCAAACACCGAACCCAGCGTCGAATCACGCGACGAGGTCCAGGTGGTATTGCGCGAGAGCATGTCGACCTCACCGGACTGCAGCGCAGTGAACCGGTTCTGTGCATTGGTCGGCACGAACTGCACCTTGTTGGCATCGCCCAGGATGGCGGCGGCAACCGCCTTGCAGAAGTCGGCGTCGATGCCGGTCCACTTGCCCTGCGCATCCGGCGCCGAAAAGCCCAGCAGGCCGGTGTTCACGCCGCAGCGAAGCACACCCTTCTGCTTGACCGTGTCGAGGGTGGGTCCGGCACTGGCCAGGGCAGGCAGCAGTGCGGCCGCGGCGATCGCCGCGATCTTGATCCAGGTGGTGCGCATGGTGTGCTCCTTGGTACGGGTGTCCGCGGGACACCCAATCGTTGTCTCGATACGGGCCTGCACTAGACTGACTGCGTTTCGCGCCGCAGTCTACGGGCGATGACGCGATGGTGACAAGCGCAAGGATATGCGCTCCCCGACGATGCCCCATGTTGCGGTGCAGGATCCATGCCAGCGCGCCGCCCCCTTGCGGCGATCGCCCGCAGGCGCGGCCGATCGCCTGCAGAGGCGGTCGGCTATTCGCGCGCCAGCTGGACCCGCGCGGCGCCGTCGTCGTCGGCCGGCTGGGCGTTCTCCAGCGTCATCGTGACCTTGGACAGCCGACCGGTGAACTCGAACGGCGCCTCGTAGTGCGAGACCGGGCTGCCCCGGTCGCGTCCGATGTCCAGCCCCGACCAGGAGATGAAATTGTTGAAGCCCGCGCTGGTTTCGAGGCTGCCTGCGGGCTGGCCATCGATCAGCAGGGTGCCGCGCCGGGTGCCCGGCACCATCACGCGGCCGACGCCCGGCAGCGGACCGATCGCGGTGAGCGGGCCCTGTTCCATCACAAAGCCCAGCCGGCAGTGGCCGATCGGCACCGGCCGGTCGGACTCCACGACGTGGTGCACGCCACCGATGTTCATGTCGTGCACCAGCCGGCCGTCGCGCACGAACAGGCTGTAGCCAGACGTGGCATCGCCATGGGCGATCAGCACGCCGTGATCGCCAGGCGAGTCGATCCGGACCTCGGCCTCGATCGTGTAGTGACGCGAACGCACATCCGGCGCGACATCGGTGGGCAGATGGCCCATGCCGGCATGAAAAACGAAACGCCGGCGCGGACCGTGATAGCGCAGCGCGTTCTGCGCGAAGCGCGGCGTGAACCGGTCGTCCAGCGGCAGCACCTGGTGACGCTCGGCCAGCTGCCACCAGGTCTGGATCATGGCCTGCAGGCGCTGCGGTTCGGAGGCTGCCAGATCGCGGGTCTCGGCGAAATCGCGCTCGAGATGGAAGAGCTCCCACTGGTCGGACTCGAACGGCGTGCCGGGCGGGTGAAACGCCACCGCCTTCCAGCCGTCCTGCCACACACCGCGGTGCCCGAACATCTCGAAGTACTGCGGGCGGCTGCGCGCCGGCGCGGCCGGATTCGTCAGCAGCGCCGCGAAGCTTTCGCCCTCGATCGGCATCTGCGCCACCCCGGCAATCACCGTGGGAGCCGGCACGCCGATGATCTCGAGCAGCGTGGGCGCCAGATCGGTGGCATGGCGAAACCCGTGGCGCAATTCGCCCCGCGCAGCCAGGCCGGCGGGCCAGGACATCACCAGCGGATCGCGGATGCCGCCGCCGTGGGTGTTCTGCTTGTAGCGGCGCAGCGGCGTATTGGATGCCATCGCCCAGCCATGCGGAAAATTGCTGTGGGTATCGGGCCCGCCGATGTCGTCGATGCGGCGGACCTTGTCGGCCAGTGTCTCGCGCAGGAAGTTGTACGGCCCCATGGCGTTGACCATGCCCAGCGGCCCTCCCTCCTGGCTCGCGCCATTGTCCGAGAGCACCAGCACCAGCGTGTTCTCGCGCTGGCCGCTCTCGTCGAGATGCCGCAGCAGCCGGCCGATCTGCTGGTCGGCGTGATCGAGCATCGCGGCATAGGCCGCCTGCAATCGGGTGAACAGCAGCTGCTCGTCGGCCGACAGGGCCGACCATTCGCGAACACCGTCGTTGTGCGGCGGCAGCCGGGTATCGGATGGCACCAGCCCCATCGCCTGCTGGCGCGCCAGCCGCTCGGCACGTTCGACGTCCCATCCGCGCGCGAACACCTCGTGGTATTCGCGGATCAGCTCGGCGGGCGCCTGGTGCGGCGCGTGGCAGGCGCCTGGCGCCAGCCACAGCAGCCAGGGCGTGTTCGGCGCGTCGGCCTGCAGGTCGGCCAGGTAGCGGATCGACTGGTCGACCAGGTCGGTGGTGAGGTGATAGCCGGACTCAAAGGTGCCCGGCGCATCGATGGTGGTGTTGTCGCGGACCAGTTCCGGCGAGTACTGGTCGGTCTCGGCATCCATGAAGCCGTAGAACCGGTCGAAGCCCCGGCCCAGCGGCCAGCCGTCGTACGGACCGGACGGCCCTGAGTCCGTGAGCGGCGTGACGTGCCATTTGCCCACCATCGTCGACCGATATCCGTGCGGGCGCAGCATCTCGGCGATCGTGCCCGCTTCACGCGAGATCTTGCCCCGGTACCCGGGATAGCCGCTGTCGAAGTTCGCCAGGCAGCCCACGCCCACCGAATGGTGATTGCGCCCGGTGAGCAGCGCCGCGCGGGTGGTCGAGCACATCGCCGTGGTGTGAAAGCCGGTCAGGCGCAGGCCGCGGGCGGCCACCGAATCGATGTGGGGGGTTCGGATCGGCGACCCGTAGCAGCCGAAATCGGAGAAGCCGACATCGTCGAACAGCACCACCAGGATGTTCGGGCTGCCGGCCGGCGGGCGCGGCGGCGCCGGCCACGTGGGCTGGCTGTCGGACTCGGGTCGGTGAAGGGCCATGGTCGCTCCGCAAAGGGGTTCAGTGCGCGCACTGAAACACACCCGAGGCCGCCTAGCAATCCAGGGCCTGCACGCACGAGCGGACACCCGGCCCCGCCCCCCCCCCGCGCGCCCCGCGGCCCCGCCCCCGGAGCTGTTCCGGCCAGGCTCCTAGAGCTGTTCCGGATTGGTGACCGAGCGCAGCACCACCTGGGCACGGCCTTCGCGCTCGCGGGTGGTGAGCCACCAGACGGCGCCCTTGCGGACAGCCCAGTTCTGTTCTTCGCCGCTCAACAGCAGGCTGGCCAGGCGGCCCAGGGTGGGCTGATGCCCGACCAGGATCACCGTGCCCGAGCAGCCCTCGGGACCTTCGGGCCAGGCGGAAGCGGCCAGGTAGTGCGCGACGTCGACATCGGGCGCCAGGTGACGATCGACCCGATACTCGGCGCCCAGTGCATCGGCAGTCTGGCGGGTGCGCTGCGCCGGACTGACCAGCACCAGATGCCGTTCGGGCAACTGCGCTCGCAGCCATTGGGCCATGCGATCGGCCTGCTTGCGGCCTCGCGGCGTGAGTTCGCGGGCGAGGTCGGGCACAGCGTCCTGCGCCTCGGCGTGGCGCCACAAGATCAGATTCATGAGGGGTCCAGGCGAAAACCCCGGATCGTGCGGCGCGGACATGACAGGCCGGCGTCAGCTCACCGGGCCGGGCTGCGCGGCCCCTGCCTGCGCCGGCTCCGAACCTTGCAGCCGGAGGTACTTGGCCATCAGCGCGTCGGGCGATTCGGGCCAGGCAGGGTCGAACGGGATGCAGTCCACCGGGCAGACCTGCCGGCATTGCGGCTCGGCATGATGGCCCACGCACTCGGTGCAGCGCGCCGGATCGATCCGGTAGATCTCGGGGCCCATCGAGATTGCGTCATTGGGGCATTCCGGCTCGCAGACGTCGCAGTTGATGCATTCGTCGGTGATCATCAAGGCCATGATTCGCCCCCGCCGGTTCAGGCGCCCTTGACGCGCGCCGCGAGCTTGGCCTGCAGGCGCTGATGCACGATCGGCGAGACGAATTGGGCGACATCGCCGCCCATCGTCGCGATCTCGCGCACCAGCGTGGCCGACACGTAACGATAGTCCTCGCTCGGGGTCATGAACACGGTTTCGAGCTCGGGCATCAGCTTGGTATTCATGCCGGCCAACTGGAACTCGTAGTCGAAATCGGTGACCCCACGCAAGCCGCGGACCAGCACCTGGGCATCGAGCTTGCGCATCAGGTTGACCAGCAGGCCCGAGAACCGAACCACCTTGACATTCGGATATTGGGCCAGCGCTTCGCGCGCCAGGGCTTCGCGCTCGTCGGGCTCGAACAGCGGGCTCTTGCCGCGGCTGTCGGCCACCGCGACCACGATCTCGTCGAACAGGCTGGCCGCCCGGCGCACGAGTTCTTCATGGCCGCGGGTGAGCGGATCGAAAGTGCCGGCGTAAACCGCGGTGATGTGCTTCATGTCGTCTCCTGCGTGGCCTCGGAATGGATGCGCAGCAGATGGTAATGCACCTGACCGGCACTGGCCTGCCGGACAATCTGCGCCGGCCCCGAGCACCAGTTCGCCAGCTGCCCGTCGGTCAGCGGCGCCTCCGTCTCGACGTAGATCCACGCCTCGCGGCGCCAGCACCGGCGCCAGCGCCGGCATGACCGCATCGAGCAAGCCCTGACGAAACGGCGGGTCGACGAACACGATGTCGGCGCGCACGCCCTGCATGGCCAGCCGGGACAGCAGGCCGCGGGCATCGCCCCGATGCAGTTGGACGCGATCGGCCGCCTTCAGGCGCTCGATGACCGCCTGCAGCTCCCGCTGCACCCGCGGCTCGGTCTCGGCCAGCCAGACGCGCGCCGCGCCTCGCGATGCCGCCTCCAGCCCGAGTGCGCCGGTCCCGGCGTACAAGTCCACGCAGACCAGTCCTGAAAGATCGTTGCCCAGCCAGTTGAACAGCGTCTCGCGGACCCGGTCCGGCGTGGGCCGCAGGCCGGCGGCGTCGACCACGGTCAATGGCGTGCGGCGCCACTGCCCGCCGATGATGCGCACCCGGTGCGCAGCCGCTGCGCGCTTGACCGTCCCGGCGGGCTTGCCCGGGGCCGAGGCCGCACGGTCGGGCTCGGCTTCGCGGCGCCGGCCTTCACGGCCGCGTCGACCGGCTTCGAAGTCGCGCGCCGCGTCGTCTCGCGCGCGGCCTTTCATCGCGCCGGCTGCGCCGCGTCGCCCACGACGACGGTGACCAGCGAATCGGCCCGCAGATGGCGCGCGAACGCCGCGCGAATCTGCGCCACCGTCACGGCCTGGACCCGGTCGGGCCAGCGCTCGAGGTAGTCCAGGGGCAGGCGGTTGAAACCGATGTTGGCGAGGTTGTCGAGGATCTTCCGGTTCGAGTCGATGCGCAGCGGAAACCCGCCGGTCAGGTTGGACTTCGCCGCGAGCACCTCGGCTTCGGTCGGCCCGTCGCGCAGGAAGCCCGCCACGGTTTCGCGCACCACCGCCAGCGCGGTATCCGTCTGCTCCCGCTGGGTCTGCAGGCCGATCATGAACGGACCCGGCTGCAGATAGGGGATGAAGTACGAATACACCCCATAGGCCAGGCCGCGCTTCTCGCGCACCTCGCCATACAGGCGCGAGACGAAGCCACCGCCGCCCAGCACATAGTTGCCCACCAGCAGCGGGAACTGGTCGGGGTCGCCCCAGGCAATCCCGGTCGTGCCGATCATCAGGTGGCTCTGCGAGGCCGGGTGCTCGATGCGCCGCTCGCCGCCCGCCGGCTTGACGACCGCGGGCAGGACCGGCGCCGGGTCGCCCTTGGGCAGGCGCGCGGTCAGCTGCTCGGCAATGGCCTGGGCGCGCGCGCGGTCGACGTCGCCGATGATCGCGACCACCGCGCGGGCCGCGCTGAAATGGCGGCGATGAAAGTCGGCCAGATCGGCCGGCTGCAAGGTGCTGACGCTGGCCTCGGTGGCGTACCGGCCGTACGGATGGCCGCCGTACAGGGCGCTCGAAAAAGCCTGCTGGGCCAGCGTCTCCGGCTTGGTCTGCGCCTCGCGCAGCGCCTGGATGATGCGTTCACGCTCCCGGGTCAGCACCGCGGCCGGATAGGCGGGCTCGCTCAGCGTGCGCTCGGTCACCCGCAGCGCCGCGGCGAGTTCGGCCTCGCTGGTCAGCGAACGCAGCGTGACGACCGCGCGGTCGTCGGAGGCACTGGCGCCGCGCTTCGCACCGATGTCGGCCAGCGCGCCGGCAATCGCCTGTTCGTCCATGCCCGGCACACCGGCGTCGAGCAGTTCGGTGGCGAGCGAGGCCAAGCCCGACTTGCCGGGCGGATCGAGCCGCGAGCCGGCATCGAACACCACCGCGATGTCGATCATCGGGATGGCGGGGGCGCGCACGAAATACACGCGCGCACCGCTGGCGGAGGTCCAGTGCTCGATCGGCAGCACCGCCCTGGCGGGCATCGAGGCCAGCCCGAGCAGCAGGATCAGCAGGCCGGCGGCCAGCCGCGGGAGCGGCGCGAACAGGGTCTTGACAGGCAGCATGGGAGGGCCTTCGGTCGTTCAGTGACGCAGTCCCGCCGGCGGCGGGGTGCGCTTCTCGCTGACCGGCTGGGGCAGCAGGGTGACCACGGTGAGCGTGTCGTCACCGAAATAGCGCCGGGCGACGTCCTGGATCTGCGCCGGCGTCACCGCCCGGATCCGCTCGAGCATGCGCGGGCCGTCGCGCTGCGCAAAACCGGTGATCTCGAGCTGGGCCGATTCCATGGCCTGCGCGAAGATCGAATCGAGCTTGTAGGTCTCGGCCGCGACGTACTGGGTCTTGATGCGGCGCAGCTCGTCCTCGGGAACGCCGTCGGCCGCGATGCGGGCGATCTCGGCACGCATGGCGCGTTCGGTGTCTTCGGTGGTCTTGCCTTCGGCCGGCACCGCCATCAGCAGGAAAAGGCCGGGGCCGCGCGAAATCATCTCGTAGCCGGCTTCGGCGGCATTGGCGATGCGCAGTTCGCGCACCAGCCGGCGGGTGAAGCGGCCGGTGTCATTCAGGGCCAGCATCGCCGACAGGACTTCGAGCGCGAACGGGTCGGCGTCGCGTTCGACGTCGCGCAGCACCGGGGCCTGGAAGCCCAGCACCACCATCGGGTTGTCGGCCGGCGCCTTCACCGACAGGCGCCGGATGCCGCGCTGGGGCGGCTCGATCTGCGGCTTGCGCGCCGGCAGCGGCCTGGCCGGCAGGCGGCCATAGGTGCGTTCGGCCAGCGCCAGCACCTCGGCCGGCTGCACATCGCCGGCGACGATCAGCAGCGCGTTGTTGGGCGCGTACCAGCGCTCGTACCACTCGCGCGCGTCGTCGACCGTCATGGCTTCGAGGTCGTTCATCCAGCCCACGACGGGCGCGCGATACGGCGACGCGATGAACGCGGCGGCGTTGAGCTGCTCCATCACGAGCGACTGCGCGCGGTCTTCGGTGCGCCATCGTCGCTCTTCCATCACGACCTTGATTTCCTTGTCGAACTCGTCTTTCGAGAGGACCAGGTTGTGCATGCGGTCGGATTCGAGCGTCATGGCTTCGGCCAGCGCGGACTTGTGCAGCTGCTGGTAGTACCCGGTGTAGTCGCGCGAGGTGAACGCATTCTCGCGCCCGCCCAGCGCGGCGATGCGCTTGGAGAATTCTCCCGGACCGAACTGGCGGGTGCCCTTGAACATCAAGTGTTCGAGCACATGGGCCACGCCGGTCTTGCCGTTGACCTCGTCGATCGAGCCGGCCCGGTACCAGACCATGTGCGCCACGGTGGGCGCGCGGTGGTCTTCCTTCACGATGACCTTCATGCCGTTGGCCAGCATGAATTCGGTGGTCTGCGCGGCGGCCGGCAGGGCTGCGCCGGCCAGCGCGAGCAGGCTGGCAAACAACACGACGGCGCGGCGGCTCAGGCGATCAAGGGCAATGCGGACAAGGGTCATGGCTGGGTCGGGGCACCGGAAGGTTAGAATTGTGGACCAAATCGTGGCGTTCGCTTCTGGTGAGGCGACGGGTGACACTGCCTGGCGCAGGTATCCGTGTCGCGCCGCAAGCCCTCTCCTGACGCCGCACTGCGTCGCGCACGCGTACAGTTCTCACCATGTTCGGATTCCTCAGACGAAAGAAAGAGCCGGCCGCACCGGTCGTGGCACCGGTCGTGGCACCGGTCGTGGCACCGGTCGTTCCGCCTGTCGCGGAGTCCGGGCAGGTGCCCGATGCCACACGGGTGTCCCCGCCCTCATCGCTCCTGCCCAGCCGGTTTCGGACCGACGCGCCGCCGCCCCCCCCGCCAGCCGTCACCGCGTCCACGGATGTTGCGCCGGCGGTTGCCGCGCCAAGCCCCCTGTCGGCGACCGCCCGGGCCCCGGTGGTCGCAGCAGCACCAGAACCAGCACCAGCACCAGCACCAGAACCAGCACCCGCCCCCGCACGCAGTTCCTGGATGGCCCGCCTCAAGCAAGGACTGTCCAAGACCCGCAGCAATCTGGCCGGGCTGTTCGGCGGCACCCACATCGATGAAGCGCTGTTCGAAGAACTCGAAACGGCACTGCTGGTCAGCGACGCCGGCGTCGAAACCACCCAGTTCCTGCTCGACGGCCTGCGCCGGCGGGTCAAGGAGCAGCGGCTCACCGATGGCTCGCAGGTTCGCGAAGCCCTGCGCGCGCTGCTCACCGAGATGCTCGCGCCGCTGGAGCGGCCCATCGACATCGATACCGCCACGCCACTCGTGATGATGATCACCGGCGTGAACGGCGCCGGCAAGACCACCTCGATCGGCAAACTTGCCCATCATCTGCAGCGCGAAGGCAAGACGATCCTGCTGGCAGCCGGCGACACCTTTCGCGCGGCCGCACGCGAGCAGCTCGCCGAATGGGGGCTGCGCAATGGGGTGCAGGTCGTCTCGCAGCAGGGCGGCGACCCGGCAGCGGTCGCCTTTGACGCGGTCAGTGCCGGACGCGCCCGCCAGACCGGGGTGGTCATCATCGACACGGCCGGCCGGCTGCCCACGCAGAACCACCTGATGGACGAGCTGCGCAAGATTCGCCGGGTGCTGGCCAAGGCGATGGACGGAGCGCCACACGAGTCTTTGCTGGTGCTCGATGGCAATACCGGACAGAACATGCTGGCGCAGGTCAAGGCGTTCGACGACGCGGTGGCCCTGACGGGACTGATCGTGACCAAGCTCGATGGCACGGCCAAGGGGGGTGCGCTCGCCGCGCTGGCCCACACCCGACGCGATCGGCCGATCCCCGTGTATTTCATCGGGGTCGGCGAGGCGATCGACGATCTGCAGGCATTTTCGGCCGCCGAATTCGCCAGCGCGCTGCTGGACTGACCCGCTCGCGCCGAGATCCTGACTGACCCGCTCGCGCCGAGATCCTTGCTGACCGGCTCGCGCCGAGATCCCTGACCGCGCCGTCCGGAAACGGCTGACCGACCGGTCTGCGAGCAGGCGTCTGTCTCCGATCGGAGACAGGGATTTCCCATGCATTTCAAGGACTTACATCACAGTCCGGCATTCCGTCGCCGATCGACGACAGAAAGCCGGCCTTACTATTATTAAGTCATTGATTTAATTGCACTTTTCTCCCTGGCATGAACCTCGCTTAACTCGGGCAGAGCCACTGCCCGTGGCCGCGAATCGAAAATGACAGGGAAATCATTGATGCATGCACACAGGTTCGAATCGATCAGCGTCCCCCGAGTTCCGGCAACCGCGTCCGAGACGGGTTCCGGTACCCCAGCAGCGATCCACGCCGCGAATGGCCCGCCCGGGCATTGGAGCTTCGGCCTGTCGGATGACCCGACCGCGTCCGGCAGACCGGGGGGCATGGATGCCCGGTATGCGATCCGGCTGGCCCGCACGACCAACCATCGCGAAGCCGCCAGACGCCTGATGTGCGAACGCTATCAGTGGCGCGGCTATGCCACTGATAGTGTCCAGGACGACTCGGCCGGCACCACCCTGGTGGCATCCGAATCCGGGCGGATCGCCGCCACCGTCACTGTCGGCGCAGATTCGCCCAAAGGGCTCGCCGTCGAGTCCCTCTATGCCGACGAGGTGGCGAAGCTGCGACGCGAGGGTGCGCGGTTGTGCGAGTTCACGCGGCTGGCGGTCGATCGCGCAGGCGATTCCCTGAAGCTGCTCGGCGCCCTGTTCCACGTCGCCTACCTGTGCGCCCGGCGCCAGCACGACGCCACCCACCTGCTGGTCGAGGTCAATCCGCGGCACGTCCGCTTCTACATGCGCATGCTCGGCTTCCGCGTTGCCGGCCCGCAGCGCACCTGCGACCGGGTGGACGCACCGGCGGTGATGCTGGCGCTGTCGCTCGACCACGCCGAGGAACAGATCGCGCATTGCGGCGGGCGGCCGGAACTGGCCCAGACCAAGCGCTCCCTGTATCCGTTCTTCTTTGCGGCAGGCACCGAGGACAGCATCATCGCCCGGCTGGTCGGATCGGATCGGGCACCCGGCAGGTGGGGTCATGCCGAGGCAATCTGCGCCTGAGGCGCGGCGCGGCCAGCCGCTGTCGCCTCTGCCCGACAGCAGCGAATCCCCTCGGGTGACGGCGGCCGCCGCGTTCAGCCGGCCTCGTAGGTTTCGATCGTGAAGCCTTCTTCCGGTGAGGGCTCGCGGAACAATCGGGTGATGGCTTCGAACTGTTCGACGGAAATGTTCACCGACCCTTCGGGCAGTTCGCGGTTGCGCCGCTCCAGCTGACGCAGGCAGACCTCGTCGGACGCCTTCACATAGTGCAGCAGGTGGCCGGCGCCCGCCCCCTCGAACACGCCGCGCACCCACGCCCGTGCAGCGGGCACATTCATCGGGAAGTCGAGCACGACCGACTGCCCGCAGGTCAGCAGCTGCTGCACATGCGGACCGACCACCTCGCGCAGGCGGCGCGAGTGCACCAGATAGTCGTCGAAGGTCCTGATCTCGACCGGATACAGCCGCCGCAGCCAGATGTCCTCGCTGATCAGCACGGCGTGGTGGCGCCCGGCCAGCTGATGCGACAGCGTGGTCTTGCCGGCGGCCAGCTTGCCGCACAGGAAGTGCAGGGTCGCGGGTGGCTGGGGCGCCATCGCACCCGGCGGCGCGGTCGTGAGGGTGATCATGGTCCGCCCGCGGCCTGCGTCATCCGGCCCGCGTCATCCCGCCCGCGCCGCGTCCGGCTGGCGCGAAGGCTGGGCCGCCTCGAAGGCCGGCAGTGTCATGCAGGCGTCGAAGATCCGCATCGTCGCCGGCATCGCGCTCAGGTCGACCTTGAACCGCTGCGCGTTGAAGATCTGCGGCACCAGGCAGGCATCGGCCATGCTGACCGTGTCGCCGTGGCAATAGCGGCCGGTGGCACCGTCCTGCAGCTGCCGCTCGAAGGCCGCGAGCCCCTCGGACACCCAATGCCGATACCAGGTGTCGGCCGCCTCCTGGCTCACCCCCAGATCGGTCTTCAGGTACTTCAGCACCCGCAGATTGTTGATCGGGTGGATCTCGGCGGCGATCAGCATCGACAAAGACCGCACCCGGGCGCGGCCCAGCGGATCGGCGGGCAGCAGCCTGGGCCCGGGCTGGGTCTCGTCCAGGTACTCGATGATGGCCAGCGACTGATTGAGCCGATGGCCGCCGTCGACCAGGGTCGGCACCAGGGACTGGGGATTGACCGCCTGATAGGCCGGACTCTTCTGTTCGTCGGTCAGCAGCCAGACCACCTCGGGTTGCCAGGGCAGGCCCTTGTGGTTCAGGGCGATCCGCACCCGGAAAGCTGCGGAGCTGCGGAAGTAGGTGTAAAGGCGGAGCATGGCGGTCAAAAACCCCTTGTTGAATCAACTGGTTACAAACTTAATCAATACTTTCCAGGAATTGCCCCCAACTATGGCGCCGATCGTCAGGATCAATTGGCACTCACGACACAGGAGTGCTAATCTTATTTGTGTGCCGCAACATGCGGTGCCCTCGAAAGGAAAGAACTGATGTCCAAACGGAATTCGACTGCGCTAGTCCCCGCCGGTGCCAGCAGTGCCGCGATGGCACTGCCAGCTGTCGGGAACCTGGACGCCTATATTGCCGCCGTCAACCGGCTGCCGATGCTCTCGCCCGAGCGCGAGACCGAACTGGGCCGCCGCATTCGTGACAATACCGATCTCGAGGCCGCTCGGGAAATGGTGATGTCGCACCTGCGTCTGGTCGTGTCGATCTCGCGCCAGTACCTGGGTTATGGCCTGCCGCATGCCGACCTGATCCAGGAAGGCAACATCGGCCTGATGAAGGCGGTCAAGCGCTTCGACCCCGAGCGCGGCGTGCGCCTGGTCTCGTTCGCGATGCACTGGATCAAGGCCGAGATCCACGAATACATCCTGAAGAACTGGCGCATGGTCAAGGTGGCCACCACCAAGGCCCAGCGCAAGCTGTTCTTCAATCTGCGCTCGCACCGCACCGACGCCCACACCCTGAGCGCCGGCGACGTCGAGCACATCGCGGCCAAGCTGAACGTCAAGGCCAGCGAGGTGATGGAAATGGAAACTCGGCTGACCGGCCAGGACATGGCGCTGGAGCCGATGTCCGACGACAGCGACGACGACTACGGCCCGATCTCGTACCTGGCGGCCCACAACGCCGAGCCGACGCAGGTGCTGGAACGGCGCCACACCGACCGCCTCCAGGGCGAAGGCATTGCGCAGGCGCTGGCGTCGCTGGATGCCCGCAGCCGGCGCATCATCGAGTCGCGCTGGCTGCGCGACGAAAGCGAAGGCGGCACGCTGACGCTGCACGACCTGGCTGACGAATTTGGCGTGTCGGCCGAACGCATCCGCCAGATCGAGGTCAAGGCGATGCAGAAGATGAAGGCCGCGCTGGCCGAGTACGCCTGACCGGCGACTGACCCGCGAACGCCGCCCGCGCACCACGCCGCAGGCGGCGTTTTTTATGGTCCGGCGGGCGCCGCATTCAGCCTGTGCCGGCCGGACGAAAATCTTGCTTCAGTCCGCACCCGCCGCGGCGGCCACGTAGGGCGTCATGTCGGCGCGCGCCTCGCCCGCCACCAGGGGCACGCAGTCGGGCGGGAAGTCCTGCCGGAACCGCGCGCCTTCGGCACGCGCCCGCTCGATGAAGCGCTCCAGGTGCACCATCGCCCCGGTGTCGTAATCGTGCAGCACGACCAGCGCCCAGGGCAGCCGGCGGCATTGCTCGAGCGCGGTCTCGACCCAGGCGTCGGGTTCGGCCCAGTCGCGCGGAATCGAATTCCACAGCACGCAGGTGTAGCGGCCGTCGACCAGGTGGCGCAGCACCGCTGCGCTCAGCAGGTGGTCGCCGATCACCCCGCCGCCGCCGAAGGGCCGGAACAGCCGGTCGGGATGCACCACCCCCTCCAGGCAGGCCTGGGTGCGGCCGATCTCGCGTTGCGCCACATCGTCACCGGTCTGCCGGCCCAGCGGCACCGAATGCGTGAAGGTGTGATTGCCGATCCAGTGCCCCTCGCCGGCGGCCCGGTGCATCAGGGCCTGCGTCTGCGGTGTCTGAAGGTTCTTGCCGAGCACGAAGAAGCTGGCCTTGATCTGCTGGCGCGCCAGCACGTCCAGCACCAGCGGGGTGACCTCGACGGTCGGGCCATTGTCGAAGCTCAGGGTGATGTCGCCGATCGTCATGGTCTGGTTCTCCCTCGAGTGAATGCGGCAGCAGCTCGGACCCGATCGACCCGGTCGGGGCCCTGCCAAAAATCGCGAGCAGCGGGCTGAAAGGTCAGCCGGCATCGATCGACTGAGTGGCTGGCCGGTAGCCCGGTCAGTTTGTTCTCTCCCTCCTCTTCGCCGCCCTCGAGTGCATCCTTGGGCGGCATTTTCTTTTCAGCGGTCGGCCACGTTCGATGTCCGCAGCGGATCCGCCCCGGCCTCAATACCCGCGCCCGAAGTCGACTGGATCATCCGGGGTCCCGCCGCTTTCCCAGGCCGCCAGGCTACGCAGAAACTTTTCGAGCACCGCCGCCCGTACCTGCGGGCTGATCGCACAGGTGTGCGAACTGAGATACACCCGCGGATGCGTGTACAGCGGATGGCCCGCCGGCAGCGGTTCGGGTTCGGTCACGTCCAGCGATGCGTAGGCCAGCCGCCCGGAATCGAGCGCCGCCACCAGGTCGGCCTGATCGACGAGGCTGCCGCGCGACACGTTGATCAGATGCAGGCCCGGCCGCGCGTGCGCCAGTGACGCGGCATTGATCACATGCCGGGTGGCATCGGTGCCCGGCGCCACCAGGGCCAGGTGATCGCTGGTGGCCAGCAGGTCGGCCAGATCGCGGGCCGCCTCGACGCCGTCCATGCCCAGCGGCGCCTGGCTCACGCGCAGCGCGCGCACCCGCAGCCCCAGTGCCAGCGCCTTGGCCGCCAGCGCGCGGCCGATGCCGCCGAATCCGAACAGGCCCAGCGTGCTGCCTGCCAGCGCCGGCGCGCTGACATGCCGCCAGCCCTCGGGGGAACCGACGCGGCGATCGGGCAATCGCAGTGCATGCTGAAGCACGCAGGCCAGCGCAAAATCGGCAATTGTCTGCGACGAGGTGCCATGTGCCGTCGTGACCAGCGGGCCGCGCAGCAGCCAGGGCGGGTAGTTGTTCAATCCGACCGAGATCAGCTGCACCCAGCGCAGCCCGAAGGGCCAGCCCTCGGGCTGGGGCTGGGCGCGCACCTGCGCCGACACCGGGATCGCCAGCAGGACATCCGCCTTGGCCGGCAACGGCCAGGTCAGCACCCGAGGCAGGGGAATCACCTCGACGTCGGGGCGCGCGGCGCGCAGTTTCTGGTCGAAATCGTCGCCGAACTGGCTGGCGATCGTCACACGGGTCATGCGGGCCTTTCTCCCGGCAAGCGAGGCGGGATGGAGCAGTCAGGGCGCAGGCGAAAACGGCGGGTCGGCCAGCATCCCTGCAAGCACTGTCGTGCCGGGGCGTGGGGATGCGACCGCACAGCACGCTGCGATGTTACCGTTCCAGCGGTCCGTCGGCGCGCGGCATGCCCGACCCGACCATCGACCCGCCCATCGACCCACCCGAAAGGCTCCCCATGATCGACCTGCACTACTGGCCCACGCCCAACGGCAAAAAAGTCACGATCCTGCTCGAAGAACTGGGCATGCCCTACCGAATCGTCCCCTGCAACATCGGCCGGGGCGATCAGTTCACCGATGGCTTTCTGAAGATCGGCCCCAATAACCGCATGCCCGCCATGGTGGACCACGAGCCCGTCGGCGGCGGCCCCGCGATCAGCCTGTTCGAATCGGGCGCGATCATGATGTACCTGGCCGAGAAAGCGGGCCGTTTCTATCCCCAGGACCTTCGCGGCCGCCACGAGGTCAACCAATGGCTGATCTGGCAGATGGCCAACCAGGGCCCGAAGCTGGGCGAACGGGGCCACTTCTTCCGCCTGGGCGAGACACGGGGCGACCAGTCCTACGCCGTGCGCCGCTTCACCGACGAGGCAAACCGCCTCTATGGCGTGATGAACAACCGGCTCTACGACCGCCCCTACCTGGCCGGCGACACCTACACGATCGCCGACATGATCTGCTATCCCTGGACCGTGAACTGGCAGGGACAGGGACAGGACATCAGCGAGTTCAAGTATTTCAAGCGCTGGTTCGACGAACTCGGTGCGCGCCCTGGCGTCCAGCGTGGCCTGGCGGTGACGGCGGGCCCGGCCGAAGACCCCGCCACCCTCAGCGAGGCCGAGAAAGAGCGGCGCGCGAAGATCCTGTACAACCAGCGCGCACGGCCGGCGCCGGCCTGAGGCCATGACGTTCTTGGCGATTCGCCTGCAGCCCGCCCTGCACATCCTGGCCGTACCGTCTGGGCAGAGCTGGAGGAACCGGGCGTCGCCGCCCGGCCGAGCCACGGCAAGGTTTCGAAAGCTCGAGCAAAGCAGCCGTTATGCCGGGATGGTTCCCGGGAAAGCGCCCGCACACTGTCCGAATCATCCCTGAGGTCGCTTTGCCCGACAGTCATCCCATTGCCGAACAGGTCAGGGCGAACCGATTCGCCGTCGGGATCGGCATTGTTTACGCTGCGCTGGGGTTCGGCTGGATCCTGAGCTCCGATGCGCTGGTGCACTCCATCTCGAACGACCCCGGGTGGCTGCTGGCGGCGCAGCGCTACAAGGGACTGTTCTACGTCATCGCCACCGCCATCGGCCTGGTGCTGCTGGTTCGGATGGGGTATCGCCGCCTGCTGGCTGCGATGGACGCCGCGCGGTCCAGCGAACTGCAGGTCCAGGACCTGTTCCAGCGGCATCCCAAGCCGATGTGGGTCTGCGACACGGGCACGCGGGCGTTTCTGCAGGTCAACGAGGCGGCCATTCGCGACTACGGCTATTCCGAGCGCGAGTTCCTGGGCATGACCATCGACGACATCTGTCCGCCGCAAGACATCGCCGCGCGGGACGCCGCCGGGCGGGGCGCAGCGCCTGGTCAGGACTTCGCCGGTTCGCCCGCGGGCAGCGAAATCCGGCACCGCAAAAAATCCGGTGAGATCGTCATCGTTCAGGTCACCCAGCATTCGGTGCCCTATGGGGGCGCGAGCGCGGTGATGATCATGGCCGCCGACATCACCCAGCAGGTGCTCACCGCGCAGGCCCTCGAGCGCCAGGAGGCGCAATTCCGTCAGCTGCACCAGAGCCTGGGCGAAGTGCTGTGGCTGGCCAGCCCGGACGGCGCCGAAGTGCTCTATGTGAGTCCGGCCTTCGAGCAGGTTTATGGCCGATCCGCCGCCGATTTCCTGGCCGATCCGTCGGCCTGGCTCGAGATGGTCCACCCCGATGACCTGCGCATCGCCCGGGCGTCCAATGAACAGCTCAAGTCGCTCGGATACTCCAGCTGCGAGTACCGGGTCCTGCGGCACGACGGCTCGGTGCGTTGGGTTGCGGACCGCAAGCGGATGATCGTCGATGCCCAGGGAGCCGTCACGATGATCGGCGGCATCGCCGAAGACATCACCGCGGTCAAGGAGCGCGATGCGGCATGGGCCCTGACCCAGGGCGAGCTCGAGCGCATGGTCGACCAGCGCACCGCGGAGCTCGAGCGGGTCAATGTCGAGCTCGAAGCGTTCACCCGGACCGCCGCCCACGACCTGAAGTCGCCACTGAACGGCATCGTCGGCTTCAGTCACCTGCTGCAGTCCCGCTACGGCCAGACCCTGGGAGCCGAGGGCGCGCGAATGGCCGGGCACATCGAACAATCGGCCAAGCAGATGGCCACGCTGGTCAACGACCTGCTGGCCCTGTCGCGCGTGAACAGTGCCGAGATCGACCTGCAGCCCGTCGATCTCGTGCCCCTGGCCCGGGACATCCTGGCCGAACTCGCCCTGCAAGAACCGGCACGATCCGTCAGCTTCGAGGCGCCTTCGTCGCTCATCGCCCGCTGCGATCCCGGGCTGGCGCGCTCGCTGCTGGCCAATCTGCTGGGCAACGCCTGGAAGTTCACCGGCAAGACCGACCCGAGCCGGATCCGCCTGCGCGGCCAGATCACCGGACACGGGACGGAAGTCGAGATCGAAGACAACGGCGCGGGCTTCGACTCCGGCCACGCCGAGAACCTCTTCAAGCCGTTCCGGCGCTTTCACAGCAGCACGGAATTCAGCGGCACCGGCATTGGCCTGGCGACCTGCCTGCGCATCGTGCAACGGCACGGCGGACAGCTCTCGATCGAGTCGATGCCGGGTGCAGGCACGACCGTGCGCTTCGTCCTGCCACCCGCCAAAGGCGACGGGCAGCCGATCGCGGAGCAGGCTGCGACGGCCTGACCTGCTGGGCGCCGGCCGCCGCGCCTCGATCAGGCTGGCGGCGCCGGCATCCCGCCAGGCCGGGACTGAACGCCGCGGGCAGAGGCACGAACCGGAGTCGCCCCGGTTCGACGGCCTGCGGTACGCTCGTCGAAATGCCATCGCCGCGCACTGCGCCCTTTTCCCTTCGCGAGCACGTCCATGCCCAAGACCCTGCACCTCGGCGCGTTCATGCGCCCTGTCGGAATCCACACCGCCTGGTGGCGCTATCCCGGCGCCTATCCGGATGCCAACTTCAATCTGAAGCATCTGGTGCGCTTCATCCAGACGCTGGAACGCGGCTGCTTCGACGCATTCTTCATGGCGGACCACCTGGCGGTGTTGAACATGCCGATCGAGGCCTTGCGGCGCAGCGCGACCGCGACTTCGTTCGAACCCCTCACGCTGCTCTCCAGCCTGGCGATGGTCACCGAGCGAATCGGGCTGGTGGCGACCGCATCGACCACCTTCGACGAGCCGTACCACATCGCCCGCCGCTTCGCATCGCTGGACCACATCAGCGCCGGGCGCGCCGGCTGGAACATCGTCACCACCTCCAATCCGGATGCCGCGCTGAACTTCGGACTGACCGAACACGTCGAACACGATGAGCGATACCGCCGCGCGCGCGAGTTCTTCAGCGTCGTGACCGGCCTCTGGGACAGCTGGGCCGACGACGCCTGGCTGCGCGACCAGGACAGCGGCCTGTTCTTCGATGAAAAGAAACTGCACGTGCTCGATCACCAGGGCGAACACCTGAGCGTGCGCGGGCCGCTGAACATCGCGCGGCCCGTGCAGGGATGGCCGGTGATCGTGCAGGCCGGCGCTTCGGAGGCGGGGCGGCAGCTGGCGGCGCAGACCGCTGAAGTGATCTTCGCCAGCACCCGCACCATCGAGGACGGACGACGCTTCTACCAGGACATGAAAGCCAGGCTGAAGGCGGTCGGCCGAGGGCCCGACGAACTCAAGGTCCTGCCCGGAGCCCTGGTCACCGTGGCCCGCACCACCCAGGAGGCCCGCGACAAGCAGGCCTTGCTCGACAGTCTCGTGCACGCCGAAAGCGCGATCCCCAACCTGTCGATCCGGCTGGGCGTGGACGCCTCCGGTTTCGAGCTCGACGCCCCCCTGCCCGACATCCCGCAGACCAACGCCAGCCAGAGCGGCCGCGATGCGCTGGTGGCGCTCGCACGGCGCGACCAGCTCACCGTGCGCCAGCTCGCCCGGATGGTGGGCGGCTATGGCGGACTGCAGATGGTCGGCACACCCGCACAGGTCGCCGACACGATGCAGGAGTGGCTGGAAACCGAGGCCTGTGACGGTTTCAATGTGATGTTCCCGACGGTGCCCGCCGGCCTCGATGATTTCGTCGACCTGGTCGTCCCCGAGTTGCAGCGCAGGGGCATCTTCCGAAAACACTACGAAGGCACGACGCTGCGCGAGCATCTTGGACTGCAGCGGCCGCCGAACCGGTTTTTTCCGACCTTGTAGCCGGCCCGATCACCGGGTGGCCTTGCGATGGACGCGCCCTGATCGGCCTGCCCGCTGCGCCCGCCATACCATGAAGGCGGGTCATCACCGAAGCAGGCTCATGAGGAGCATCATCGTGTGGGGGGTTGTCATCATCGGGCTCGTCGCCGCGGCCAGCTGGCTGTGGACACCGGACAAGCCTCGCGAGTCCCTGGAAGCCCGCTATGCGGCGCCGCCCAGTCGCTTCGTCGAGGTGGCGGGGCTGCGCCTGCACCTGCGCGAAACCGGCCCGCCCGCGGCACCGGCGGTGATCCTGATGCATGGATTCGGCGCCAGCCTGCACACCTGGGAAGACTGGGCCCGCGAACTCGAAACCGACTGGCGGGTGATCCGGTTCGACCTGCCGGGTGCCGGGCTCACCGGCCCGGATCCCGCCGCGGACTACCGGGACGAACGCGGCGAACAGATCCTGCTCGCCCTGATGGATCGATTGGGACTGGCGCGCGCCAGCGTGGTCGGCCATTCGATGGGCGGACGGCTGGCCTGGCGTTTCGCGGCCGATCATCCGGACCGCGTGACCAGGCTCGTGCTGGTCGCCCCCGACGGATTCGCCAGTCCGGGTTTCGAGTACGACAAGCCGCCCGAGGTTCCGGCGGCCCTCGAACTGATGCGTCACGCGCTGCCCCGTGCGCTGATGCGGATGAACCTCGAACCTGCGTACGCAGACCCGCGGGCGCTCACCGACGAGACGATCGATCGTTACCATGACCTGCTGCTGGCGCCCGGGGTGCGTGGCGCCCTGCTCGATCGCATGAAGCAGACCCGACTGCGCGACCCGCTGCCGCTGCTGGCTCGCATCCGGGCCCCGACGCTGCTGATCTGGGGCGAGCAGGACGCGATGATTCCGCTGGGCAACTCGGCCGACTACCTCGAGGCCGTGGCCGGGGCTCGGCTGGTGTCACTGCCCGGAGTGGGGCATCTGCCGCAGGAGGAAAACCCGGGTGCCGCGCTGCAGGCGCTGCGCCGATTCCTGAGCGAGTAGTGCCCGCGCATCCGCACGGGAATTGATCGCCGGGCGCGGCAAGGCCAGGATCGGCTGATGCCCTCGCCCATGCCCGGGCGGCGTCGGCCCGATTACCGGATCGCGCCCGGCGCGACCACCGCCGCGCGGAATTCACGCAGCCGGGCCTTGAGTCTGAGTTCGTTGTCCAGCCCCATCCGCACCATCAGCTTGTGCCCTGCCGACGAGGATTCGAGGACGGGATCGACGAACTCATAGTTCACCCAGGGGCGCGACGACCCGATCGGTCCTTGAACTTCGATCAGCCGCACAGCCACGGGTTCCCCCGGTTCAGGCGCGGCGAGCAGATGATCGATCACCGCGACCAGCCGGTCGTTGAAATAACCGCCCGGATAACCGAGCTCGACATAGGCCCGCTGGAAGAGCGCGTACGCGCCGCGATAAAGCGCCGCCGCGCGCTCGACAGAAATCGACTCGGCCAGCAGCACGAACATCGTGTATCGAAGACTGTTGCCCGGATCGATGACGTCCTGGCCGGATTCGGCGCGCACCACGAACCGGTCGGGCGCCTGCTGGAGCGGCCACAGGCGGCGCGCAGCATGCGACGAGGGCAGATTGTCGACGGTTGCCACCACGCGGCGAACGAAACCTTCGGCTTGAATCTGCGAGAGCAACGGATCGCGGCCGAGCAGCTCGCTGAGCGCCCGCGCGAACCAGCCGTCCGACCGATCCAGGGGCGGCAGCGCTTCGGTGATCGCAATGGGCGCCGGCCCGATGGGATGCTGGATGGCCGGCGGTTCGGCCGCCTTGTGCGCAGCGGAGGCGTCGGCGGGCAGCACAGCCTTGCCGGCCAGCGGCGCGGCGGGTTCGAGCGGCCCCGGTTTCGACGTTCCGAACCACCAGACCAGCGCCAGTGCGGCAGCCGCAGCCAGCGCCAGCAGCCCGAGAATCCGGCCGGTCCGGCCGGACTTCGAGGCTTGCTCCGGCCAGCGATCCGATGGCCGGACTTCGCCAAACAACGCCTCGCTCATCGGTTCCGGTTGCATGGGGGCACTCCAGCTCGGGGGATTCAGGCGAGATCGACACGAAGCGCGCCACCGCCCGCGAACGCTCCTGGATCATTCTGATCCGCATCGCAGGCCCGATCAAGCGCCATCGGACGCGGGCCGCGGACAGCGATGCCGCGGGAGTGCCTGGACGCCAGGCCAGGCCTCTAAGGCGCCGCGAGCAGCGACTCCAGCGACGCAGCCCAGCCGACGATGCCGCCCTGCGCCACGATCATCTCGATGGTCGCCGCCTTGAACTGCGGAAAGTAGCTGGCGGTGGCCTCTTCGATCAGCACGCAGTCGTAGCCCCGGTCGTTGGCTTCGCGCATCGTGGTCTGCACGCAGACCTCGGTGGTGACCCCGGCGATGATCAGGTGGCTCACCCCCCAGACGCTTGCAGCATCTCGCCCAGCGCGGTGCCGTAGAACGCGCCCTTGCCGGGCTTGGCCAGCACCACCTCGCCCGGCGCCGGCGTCAGTTCGGCGATGAAGTCGCTGCCCGGCTCGCCATCGATCAGGATCCGGCCCATCGGACCGGGGTCGCCGATCCGCAGGCTCGGCAGGCCGCGTTCCCGCTTGGCCGGCGGGCAGTCGGCCAGGTCGGGACGATGGCATTCCTTGGTGTGCACGATGCGCAGTCCCTGCGCGCGCGCCCAGGCCAGCAGGCGCTGTGCCGGTTCGACCGCCACCCGCAGGTGGCTCAAATCATTGCCCAGGGCCTCGCCGAACCCGCCGGGTTCGATGAAGTCGCGCTGCATGTCGATCAGGATCAGCGCGGTCTGCGACGGCTTGAACCGGTACGGACCGGGTCGCGCCGGGATCTCGAAGAGTTTGTCTGACGCACTCATGATGCATGGGCTCCCTGCGTTGCCACCGCGACCGGGCCCGATTCGCCGTCGGCATGCCCGCCCATCGCGCGGCCGATGGCGTCGCGATCCTGGGCGGGGCGCGCCGAATCGAACACGATGCGCCCGCCGTTCAATACCGCCACCCGGTCCGACAGGTCCAGCAGCTCGTCGAGATCCTCGCTGACCAGCAGCACCGCGCAGCCGTCGTTTCGCGCATCGCGCAGGCGCTGGTGGATCTCGGCCGAGGCCTGGAAGTCCAGGCCGAACACCGGATTCATCACGATCAGCAGCCGCGCGTCGCGCGAGAGCTCGCGCGACAGCACCGCGCGCTGCACATTGCCCCCGGACAGCCGTTCGATCGGCTCGTCGGGTCCGCGCGTCTTGACCCGGTAGGCGGCGATGCTGGCCAGCGCGGCCTCGCGGAACGCCGCCGGGCGCAGCCAGCCGCGCACCGACCACGGCGCCCGGTCGAAATCGCGCAGCGCCAGGTTGTCGGCCACCGACAGGCCGCGAACACAGGCGTTGAACAGCGGCTCCTCCGGCAGGGCCGCGACGCGGTGGCGCAGATAATCCGAGCGAGTCGCATGGAAAGCCTCGCCGAACACCGTGACGCTGCCACCGGCACGGGCTCGCTGGCCGGTCAGCGCCTGTACGAGTTCACGCTGGCCGTTGCCCGACACGCCCGCGATCCCGACGATGCAGCCCGCCGGCACCTCCAGGGTCAGATCGCGCACGGCCGGCAGGCCCAGGTCGTTGTCGACCTGCAGGCCCTTGACCCGGAGCACCGGCTCGCCGGCCGGGCGGGCCGGCTGCGTCACGGCCGCGCTGGTGACCGGCAGCGCCTGGCCGATCATCAGCGTGGCCAGCCGGTCGGCGTTCAGCTCGGCCACCGCGCCGGCGCCGGCCAGCGCGCCTCGGCGCAGCACCGTCACATCGTCGGCAAAGCGCTCGACCTCGCCGAACTTGTGCGTGATCAGCAGCGCCGTCATGCGCCCGCCGTGCGCCAGGTCACGCACCGCGGTGAGCAGTTCGTCGGCTTCTTCGGGCGTGAGCACCGAGGTCGGCTCGTCGAGGATCAGGAAGCGGTTGTCCGCATACAGCTGCTTGAGCAGTTCGGTCTTCTGCTTTTCACCGGCCGACAGATCGGCGATCCGCGCGTCCAGATCGAGCTTGAACGGCACGCTGGCCATGAAGTCCGCGAGCGCAGAACGCTGCCGCTTCCATCCGATGACCGCCGGCAGCCCGCCGCGGGCCAGGCAGAGATTCTCGGCAACCGTCATCGAGGGCACCAGCGTGAAATGCTGATAGACCATGCCGATGCCGAGCTCGCGAGCCTGCTGCGGCGAGGTGATCTGGACCTCGCGCCCGTCCACGAGAATGCTGCCGCCGTCGGCGCGATGAAATCCGACCAGGCATTTGACCAGCGTCGACTTGCCGGCGCCGTTTTCGCCGAGCAGCGCATGCACGGTCCCCGCGCGAACCGCGATCGAGACCCGGTCCAGCGCGGTGAAATCGCCGAAGCGCTTGCTCAGTTCGAAGGTGTCGAGCGCCAGCGCCCGATGCGACGGGGCGGGCGCCTCGAGATCCGCGCCGGCGACACGAAGGGGCTTCATGCGGCCAGCGCCGCCAGCAGCGCCTGAGAGGTCGCCACCGCGCCGAACACGCCGCCCTGCATCTTGATCATCTTGACCGCCGCCAGGTGATTGCCCAGGTCGGTGGCACCGGTGCAGTCCTCGAGCATCAGGCACTCGAAGCCGCGATCGTTCGCCTCGCGCATCGTGGTGTGCACACACACGTCGGTGGTGATGCCGGTGAGGATCAGGTTGCGGATGCCGCGGGTTCGCAGGATCAGCTCGAGATCGGTCGCGCAGAACGAGCCCTTGCCCGGCTTGTCGATCACCACCTCTCCCGGCATCGGGGCGAGTTCGTCGATGATCGCCCAGCCGGGTTCGCCGCGCACCAGGATCCGCCCGCAGGGGCCGGGGTCGCCGATGCCCGCACCGATCCGCTGCGATCGCCAGCGCTTGTTGGCGGGCAGGTCGGACAGGTCCGGGCGATGGCCCTCGCGGGTATGGATGACCATGACGCCGAGTTCGCGGCAGCGGGCCATCAGCCGCGCGATCGGCGCGATCGGCGCCCGGGTCAGCGACAGGTCGTAGCCCATCGAATCGACATAACCGCCGATGCCGCAGAAGTCGGTCTGCATGTCGATCACGATCAGCGCGGTATTCACCGCGCGCAGATCGGCATCGAAGGGCCAGGGATAGGGGTCGGCCGCGACGCAGGGCCAGCCGGCCGGCGCGGGCGCGGCATTTGAAGGAATCGAGGGGGTTTGCGACATCGCGGGTCTCCTCAGCGCGGCCTGCCGGCGGGCGGGGGCAGCGGTCCGGTGTCGGATCCGGCCTCATAGACACGCTGCGGCGGCGCGAAACCGCAGGATCGCCCATCGACGTGCTCGACCTCGTCCTCCCAGGGCAGCCGGTATCGCCCGGCCACCAGGTCCTGCATGAAGGTGTACGGGCAGTCCTGCGCGCCGCCGCGCACCGCCACATAACCGCGGTGATGGAACTGGTAGATGTTGTTCTCCACGCCCCAGTGCCGGCGGGCCTCGCGGACCAGGTCCGGGCGGACCTCGCAGGTGATGATCTCGTCGGGACGATGGCTGCCCATCACCAGCGGCTCGCCATCGAAGTTCACGAACATGCCCTCGCCCATCGAGTCGAAGGTGCCATCGGTGCCGCACATGCAGACACTGGCGGTGACCATCAGGTTCTGGAAGGCGTTGGACTGATTGGTGATGCGCCACGCATGGCGGATCGGCGCGGTGTAGCCGGCGGTGCGGATCATGACCTCGGCGCCCTTGTAGGCGCACTCGCGCGCCATCTCCGGGAACATGCCGTCGTGGCAGATGATCAGCGCCAGCTTAGCGCCGCGCGGCCCGGCGATCACCGGAATGCCCATGTTGCCCGGCTCCCAGGGCTCCACCGGCACCCACGGGTGCATCTTGCGGTAGTACAGCGCCAGCCCGCCCTGGTCGTCGATGATCAGGCCGCTGTTGTACGGATTGCCAAGCGGGTTGTACTCCATGATCGAGAAGCAGCCCCAGATCTTGTGCTCGACACAGGCGGCGCGCAGGGCCGCCACCTCCGGGCCATCGAGCCGGCACATCAGCTCAGTGTCGGTGCTCATCGACAGCCCATGCAGCGAGTACTCGGGAAACACCACCAGGTCCATGGACGGCGAGTTGCGCCGCGCCTTGCCGACCATCTCGACGATCCGCCCGGTCTGGCGCGCCAGGTCCGCCGGGGTCTGGACGACCGGCAGCTGCGATTGCACCAGCCCGATCACCAGCCCATGGGGCGACTTGTTCAATCCACCGAGTCCCGACATCGTGTCCTCCGTTCAATCGCCGCCGCTCACCGCGTGAGGCTCAGTTCACCCGGTGCACCGGCCATCGAGCGGCGCGCCGACGAGGTCGCGATCATCACGGCCAGGGTCAGCACGTAAGGCGCGGCATTCCACAGGTGATAGCCCTGCATCACGCCGACCGCCTGCAGCGCCGGACCGATCGCGCCGGTGCCCCCGAACAGCAGCGCCGCCCACACGCAACCCATCGGATGCCAGCGCGCGAAGATCACCAGCGCCACCGCCATCACGCCCTGGCCGCTGGACAGCGCCTCGTTCCAGCTGCCCGGGTAGTAGAGCGACAGGAACGAGCCGCCGACACCCGCCATGAAACCGCCGGCTGCGGTCGCCCAGGCGCGCACCGCCGTCACCGGAAAGCCCAGCGCACGGGCCGCGTTGGCGCTGTCGCCCACGGTGCGCAGCACCAGGCCCCAGCGCGTGGTCTTCAAAGCCCAGGTCAGCGCCAGGGCGCAGGCGATGCCGATCAGCAGCAGCACGTTGATCTGCAGCGCCGACTGCAGCGCCGGCGAATCGCTCCAGGCGCCCAGCGCGATCGCGGGCAGCCGCGGCGCCGTCGGCTGCACGTAGTCCTTGCCGAAGAAGAAAGCCAGCCCCAGGCCGAGCGTCATCAGCGCGATGCCGAAGGCCACGTCGTTGACGCGCGGCAGGCTGCACACCAGGCCATGCACCAGACCGAAGACCATCCCGAAGGCACCCGCCGCCAGCACACCGGCCCAGGCCGAGTCGGCATGAAAGGCAACCGCATAGCCACTCATGGCGCCGAACACCATCGTGCCTTCCAGGCCCAGGTTGACCCGGCCCGACCGCTCGGTCAGCGTCTCGCCCAGGCTCACGAACAGGAACGGCGTGGACACGCGCAGCGCGCCGCCGAGTATCGCGGCCAGCACGGTCAGCCAGGCGCTTTCGTCGCCGGTCATGGCCGCTCCGCCGTGGCCGTGCGGCCCGCACGCAGCCCGATCGGCCGCAGCTTCCAGTTGACCCGGCCGTACAGCGCCTCGCTGGCCAGGATCGACACGAACAGCAGGCCCTGCAGCACCTGGGTCGTGGCGTCGGGAAGGTCCAGGCGCCGCTGCAGCAGGCTGCCCGCTGCTGCGATGCCGCCCAGCAGCACGGCCACCGGAATCGCCGCCAGCGGCTGCTGCCGAGCGATGAACGCCACCAGGATGCCGGTGTAGCCGTAGGCGGCCAGCAGCGAGGCATTGGCCGAACCGTGCACCGCGAGAACTTCGATCGCGCCCGCAAGCCCCGCCATCGAGCCGCCGAGCGCACAGGCGGTGACCAGCAGGGCCGCCACCGGCAGGCCGACCAGCCGGGCGGCGCGCACGTTGCCCCCGGCCACCCGCATGGCGAACCCGATCGTGGTGCGCGAGACCAGCACCTGCGCCAGCACGGCCGCGACCACGCCGACGGCCAGTCCCCAATGCAGATCGGTGCCGGGCATCGGGCCGAGCATCAGCGACTCGGGCAGCGGCGCGGTCGAGGGCTTGTTCAGACTGGCCGGATCGCGCAGCGGTCCGTCGACCAGGTGATTGAACACCGCGATCGCGATGTAGGAGATGAGCAGGCTGGCGATCGTCTCGTTCAGACCGCGCCAGGCGCGCAGCGCGCCGGCCAGCGCATTGGTCAGAGCGCCCGCGACCATGGCCCCGGCGCAGGCGAGCACGATCACCACGCCGGCGGGCGCCCCGGTCTGGCTCAGGGCCAGCGCCAGGCTGGCGCCGGCCAGGCCGCCCAGCGCCAGCGCGCCTTCGCCGCCAATCATGACCAGGCCGACCTGGGCCGGAATGGCCACGGCCAGCCCGGTGAGGATCAGCGGCGCCGCCCTGAGCAGGGTGTTCTGCCAGGAGAACGCACTGGCGAACGCGCCTTCGAAGATCACGCCCAGTACCTCGATCGGGTCGTGCCCGATCGCCAGCACGAAGCCGCTGAACAGCACCAGCCCGCCGACGATCGCAACCCCGGCGATCGCGATCGGCTCCAGTCCTCGGCCCGCCATGGCGATGGTCCCCGGTCCGCCGGATCAGGCCGGGATGCTGCCGATCACGCCCTCGACCAGCCAGCCCATTTTTTCGAGCTCGAGGTTGGTCATCTCCAGTCCGGTGCCGGCCGGGATCACCACGTTGCCCTTGTTGTCCTTCATCGGGCCCTTGAAGATCACGAAGTCGCCCTTGGTGAGCGCCATCCGGGCCTTGTCGCCCGCTTCCTTGGCCTTGGCCGACACCGACGGGCCATAGGCCGACATCTTCACGAAGCCTTCCTTCATGCCGCCGCGCACGAAGTTGGACATCGGCTTGCCGTCGATGACCTCCTGCACCAGCTTCTTGTAAGGCGTGGACCAGTCCCACTCGGCGCCGGTGAGGTAACCCTTGGGCGCGAGCTTGGCCTGGCTGGCATGGTAGCCGCTGCTCATGATGCCGCGCTTCTCGGCGGTCTCGATGACCACCTTGGGCGCATCGACGTGGCAGGTGACCACATCGACCCCCTGGTCGACCAGGCTGTTGGTGGCTTCGGCTTCCTTGACCGGAATCGACCAGTCGCCGGTGAAGATGACCTGGCAGGTGATAGACGGATCGACCGAGCGCGCGCCCAGCGTGAACGCATTGATGTTGCGCAGCACCTGGGGGATCGGCTTGGCGGCGACGAAACCCAGCTTCTTCTTCTTGCTCATGTGGCCGGCGACCACGCCCGCCACGTACTGCGCCCCGTCGATGTAGCCGAAATACGAGCCGGTGTTCTTGGGGTGCTTGCCTTCGGTCCACAGGCCGCCGCCATGGGCGAAGCGCACGTTGGGGAATTTCTCGGCCACCTTGAGCATGTGCGGATCGAAGTAGCCGAACGACGTGGCGAAGATCAGCGCGGCCTTGTCCTGGCTGATCATCGCCTCCATCGACTTCTGCACGGCCACCGTCTCCGGCACCTTCTCTTCTTCGATCACCTTGACGTTGGGCATCTTTTTCAGGATCGCCGCGGCCTGCGCCTGCGCCTGGTTGTAGCCGAAGTCGTCACGCGGTCCGACGTAGACGACGCCGATGACCACCTTCTTGTCGGCAGCCCAGGCCGCCAGCGGCGCACCGGTTGCCGTGACGAGACCGGCCGCACCGGCGGCGCCGATGAAAATCCGACGGGAAGAATCCATTGTGCAACTCCAGTTTGGAAGGGAGCGGTTCGATGAGGGCCGGTCGGCGGGTTGTTGCCATCCAGCTTGTGCACAAGACCGCACGCAAGATCCTTGCCAGTCCGCCATCAGGGGGATAGCGCCGCGGGTCGCCCGTCGAACGCTCGAATTCGGAGCACCTCCTACCCAAACCGCACTAGCTCTGTGCGCGGAAGGCACCGCCCATGTGCGGCGCCGGCGCCTCACGGATCCATTCCCTCTGCATACGCCGATGGCACGGCGATTGCATGGCATCTTGTATCCAAGAATGCATGCGATCAGGAAAACCATGGACCCGGTCTGGATCGAAAAGATCCCCGCTAACCCGCTCGATGACGTGGCCGTCGCACCCGTCCGGCGCGCTGCGCGGCCAGACCTTCGCGGTCAAGGACAACATCGACGTGGCCGGTGTGCCGACCACCGCTGCCTGCCCCGCCTTCGCCTACCTGCCGCAGCGCTCGGCCAGCGTCGTGCAGCGCCTGCAGGACGCCGGCGCCCGGGTAGCCGGCAAGACCAATCTCGATCAGTTCGCCTGCGGCCTGAACGGCACCCGCTCGCCCTACGGCACCCCGCCCAACAGCTTCGACGCGCTGCTGGTACCCGGCGGATCGAGCTCCGGGTCGGCGGTGGCGGTGGCCCGCGGCGAGGTCGACTTCGCTCTGGGCACCGACACCGCCGGATCGGGCCGTGTGCCGGCGGCAATGAACAACCTGGTCGGCCTCAAACCGACCCGCGGTCTGATCAGCAACCGCGGCGTGGTGCCGGCCTGCCGTTCGATCGACTGCGTGTCGATCTTCCACACCACGGTGGCCGGCGCCATCGACGTGCTGATGCAGGCCGCCGGCCACGATCCGCAAGATCCGTATTCGCGCCCGGTGCGCCTGGATCCGGCCTTCTTTCCGGCTTCGTTCACCTTCGGAATTCCGCGCCCCGAAGATCTCGAGTTCTATGGCGACGAGCTATCGCGCGAGGCCTTCGCCCAGGCCTGCCGGCGCCTGAGAGCACTTGGGCGGGCGGCCGATCGAGTTCGACTACCGCCCTTTCGCCACGGCCGCCTCGATGCTCTATGAAGATGCCTTCGTGGCCGAACGCTACGCCGGCATCCGCGATTTTTTCGACGCGCAGGCGCACAGCCATCCCGAAGCCTTCGATCCGTCGGTGCGCGCGATCATCGATTCGGGACGGCGATTCGGCGCGGCCGACTGGTGCCAGGCCAGCGATCGCCTGGGCTTGCTGCGGCAGGGCTGCGACGCCGTGCTGGCCCGCTTCGACGTGATGGTGCTGCCGACCACGCCAACCCTGATCAGCCAGCAGGCGATGCGGGCCGATCCGATCGAGCTCAACCGGCGCCTGGGCCTGTACACCAACTTCGTCAACCTGCTCGACTACGCCGCGCTGGCCGTTCCCGCCTGCCTGCGCGCGGACGGGCTGCCCTTCGGCATCACGTTCATCGGCCCGGCCGGCAGCGACCTTCGACTGGCCGACATCGGCCAGCGCTTTCATCACGACACCGGCCTGCCGGCCGGAGCCACGGGTAAGCCCCTGCCGCCCCCGCGCGACATCGCACGGCCAGCCGGCACCACGGTGCGTCTGGCCGTGGTCGGCGCCCACCTCACGGGCATGCCGCTGAACTCGCAACTGATCGAACGGGGCGCCCGCCTGCTGCAGGCCACCGTCACCGCCAGCGACTACCGTCTGTTCGCCCTGCAGGGCACGGTTCCGCCCAAGCCCGGGCTGCTGCGCGTGGCGCCCGGCCAGGGGCACGCGATCGCCCTCGAGATCTGGGAAATGCCGGTCGCCCACTACGGGTCGTTCGTGGCGCTGATCGGTGCGCCGCTGGGCATCGGCACGTTGCGCCTGGCTGACGGGTCGGCCGTCCAGGGCTTCCTGTGCGAAGCGCTGGACACCATCGGCAATCCCGACATTTCCGCTTTCGGCGGCTGGCGGGCCTACCTCGCCGCCCGCTCCGCTCCCCGCCAACCCACCGCCTGAGAGGCTCACATGATTCGTCGTTTCGCATCGGCCCTGCTCGCCGCCGGCCTGCTCGCCGCCTCCGGCGCGGGCGCGCAGGACGCGCGCAAGGAAACCCTGGTCGTGGCCAACGAGTTCGGCCCGAACATGCTCGACATCCACGGCGTGGGGGCCAACCGGCCCTCGTACGGCGTGGCCTGGATCGTGTATGACCGGCTGATCACCCACGGCCGCAAGACCCTGCCCAACGGCGTGGTCATGTACGACTTCGCCAAGCTCGAACCCGAACTGGCCGAACGCTGGGAAGTGGCCAAGGACGGCAGCGGCGTCACCTTCCACCTGCGCAAGAACGCCAAGTTTCACGACGGCACGCCGGTCACCGCCGCCGACGTGAAATGGAGCTACGAACGCGCGCTGGCCATGGGCGGCTTTCCGCAGTTCCAGATGAAGGCCGGCTCGCTCGAGAAGGCCGAGCAGTTCGAGGTGGTCAACGAGCACACCTTTCGGGTGAAGTACCTTCGCCCGGACAAGATGACCCTGCCCGACATGGCGGTGCCGGTGGCCTCGATCTACAACGCCACGCTCGCGCGCAAGCACGCCACCCCGCAAGACCCGTGGGCGGCCGCCTGGCTGAAGAACAACACGGCCGGCGGGGGCGCCTACAAGGTCGAGAGCTTCAAGCCCGGCCAGGAGATCGTGTTCACCCGCTTCGACGACTGGAAGAGCGGCCCGCTGCCCAAGTTGAAGCGGGTCATCCAGCGCGACGTGCCTTCGGCCGGCAACCGGCGTGCGCTGCTGGTCCGCGGCGACATCGACATGACCTACGACATGCCGCCCAAGGACTTCGGCGAGATGGCGGCCGACACCGCCCGGCTCAAGGTGGCCTCGGTGCCGATCGAGAACGCGCTGTTCTACCTCGGCATGAACGTCACCAAGCCGCCGTTCAACCTGGTCAAGGTGCGCCAGGCGATGGCCTACGCGATGCCCTACGACAAGATGTGGGACACCGCGATGTACGGCCGCGGCGTGAAGCTCTACGCCGGCAGCAACGAGCCCAAGACCACCGCGTGGCCGCAGGCCCACGGCTTCAAGACCGATATCGCCAAAGCCAAGCAGCTGCTGGCCGAAGCGGGCTTCCCGAACGGCTTCGAGACCACGCTGTCCTTCGACCTGGGCGGCGCCACGTTCAGCGAACCGATGGCCATCCTGATCCAGGAATCGCTGGGCCAGATCGGCATCAAGGCCCAGATCAACAAGGTGCCCGGAGCCAACTGGCGGGCCGCGCTGCTCAAGAAGGACATGCCGCTGATGATCAACCGCTTCGGCGGCTGGCTGAACTACCCGGAGTACTTCTTCTTCTGGTGCTATCACGGCCAGAACGCGGTGTTCAACACGATGAGCTACCAGGATGCCGAGATGGACAAGTTCATCACCAACGCGCGCTTCGCCGAGAGCAAGGCGATCTATGAAGACCAGGTGCGCGGCATGATCCGCAAGGCCTTCGCCGACGTGCCCCGGGTGCCGCTGTTCCAGCCCACGCAGGACGTGGCCATGCAAAAGAACATCAGCGGCTTCACCTACTGGTTCCATCTGCAGCCGGACTATCGGCAGATCGTGAAGAACTGAGCATGCGCCGCCCGCTGCCCGACCGGCGCAACCGGAAGCCTTCATGTTCCGGCTGATCGCCCGGCGCCTGCTGATGTCGGTGCCCACGCTCGCCGGCATCGTGCTGGTGACGTTTGCGCTGACCCGGCTGCTGCCTGGCGATCCGGCCGCGTACTTCGCCGGCAACGCGGCCAGCGTCGAAGCGGTCGAGCAGATCCGCCACAAGCTGGGCCTGGACCAGCCGCTGGCCACGCAGTTCCTGCGCTATGTGCGCGAACTGGCCACCGGCGACTGGGGCCAGTCGCTGTCCACCGGGCAGCCGGTGGCCACCGAGATCGCCACCCGGCTGCCGGCCTCGCTCGAGCTCACGCTGGTCGCCCTGCTGGCCTCGCTCAGCGTGTCGATCCCGCTGGGCGTGCTGGCCGCCACCCGGCCGGGCTCCTGGATCGATCAGCTGTGCCGGCTGGTGACCACGGCCGGCGTGTCGCTGCCGGTGTTCTTCACCGGACTGCTGCTGTCCTTCGTGTTCTATTTCCTGCTCGGCTGGGCGCCTTCGCCGCTGGGCCGGATCGATCCGTACGTGAGCGCACCGGCCACCATCACCGGCTTCTACCTGATCGACAGCGCGCTGGCGGGCGACGGCGCGGCCTTCGTGTCGAGCGCGCGCCAGCTGATCCTGCCGGCCCTCACGCTGGCGCTGTTCGTGATGGCGCCGGTGGCGCGCATGACGCGCGCCTCGATGCTGGGCGTGCTGTCGGCCGATTTCGTGCGCACCGCGCGTGCGATGGGCCTGTCGCGCATGCGGGTGCTGTACGGCTATGCCTTCCAGAACGCGCTGCTGCCGGTGCTGACCACGATCGGCATGGTGTTCTCGTTCATGCTCGGCGCCAATGTGCTGGTCGAGAAGGTGTTCGCCTGGCCGGGCATCGGATCGTTCGCGGTCGAGTCGCTGGTGGCCAGCGACTATGCGCCCGTCCAGGGCTTCGTGCTGACGATGGCCATCCTGTACGTCGCGCTGAACCTGGCGATCGACCTGCTGTATCTGGCGATCGATCCGCGCGTCACGGTGGAGGGCTGACATGGCCGCGACTGGACTGGCCTCGCACGCCCGCCACGTGATCGGCGAGAACCCGCTGACCGCCGCGGCCTTCGCGCTGTTCGCGATGTTCATCGTGCTGGCGGTGGCCGGGCCGTGGCTGGCCCCCTACGATCCGCTGGCCACCGACGCGGCGGCCGCGATGCAGCCGCCATCGGCGCGGCACTGGTTCGGCACCGATTCGCTGGGCCGCGACGTGCTCTCGCGAGTGATGGTCGCGGCCCGCGTCGACTTCGGCATCGCCTTGTCCGCCGTGGCGCTGTCCTCGGTGCTGGGCATCGGGCTGGGCATGCTGGCCGGCTACTACGGCGGCTGGTTCGATCGTGGCGTGGGCCGGGTGGTCGACACGATCATGGCCTTCCCGCTGTTCGTGCTGGCCATGGGCATCGTCGCGGCGCTGGGCAATACGGTCGCCAATATCGTGCTGGCGACCGCGATCATCAACCTGCCCTTCTACCTGAGGGTCGCACGCGCTGAGACCAACATCCGGCGCGACGCCGGCTTCATCGAGGCGGCCCGCGTGACCGGCAACGGCACCGCGCGGGTGCTGACCTTTCACATGCTGCCCAATATCCTGCCCCCGGCGATGGTGCAGATCTCCCTGAACATGGGTCTGGCGATCCTGAACTGCGCGGGCCTGTCGTTCATCGGCCTGGGCGTGCGCCCGCCGCAGCCGGAGTGGGGAATCATGGTCGCCGAGGGCGCCCAGTACATCGTGTCCGGAGAATGGTGGGTCGCGCTGTTCCCCGGTGCGGTCCTGATGCTGGCGGTGTTCTGCTTCAACCTGCTGGGCGACGGCTGCGCGACATCATCGATCCCCGGCGGCGGACATGAATACGCTGCTGGACATTTCCGGGCTGTCGCTCGAGTTCCGCACCCGCGGCGGCACGGTGTCGGCGCTGCAGAACGTCTCGCTGTCCATCGGCAAGGGCGAGACCGTGGGCCTGGTCGGCGAAAGCGGTTCGGGCAAGTCGGTCCTGTCGTACGCGATCATGGGCATCCAGGACCCGGCTGCCCGCATCACCGCGGGCAGCGTGCGGTTCGACGGCATGGATCTGCTGGCGATGCCGCAGCGCCAGCTGGCCGACATCCGCGGACGCGAGATCGCGATGATCTTCCAGAACCCGCGGGTCGCGCTGAACCCGATCCGGCGCGTCGGCCAGCAGATCGGCGACGTGCTGGCCCGCCACACCACCACGCTGGGCCGCGACCGCGAGGCACGCGCGGTCGCCATGCTGCAGGCGGTGCGCATCCCGGATCCGCAGCGGCGCGCCCGCGCGTATCCGTTCGAGATGTCGGGCGGCCAGTGTCAGCGCGTGATGATCGCCATGGCACTGGCCGCCAATCCGTCGCTGCTGATCGCCGACGAACCGACCACGGGCCTGGATGTCACGACCCAGGCCGCGATCATGCGGCTGCTGCGAGACGCCGCGGGCGACCGGCAGATGTCGACGGTGCTGATCACCCACGACCTGGCGCTGGCCAGCGAGAGCTGCGACCGGATCGCCGTCATGCATGCCGGCCACATCGTCGAGGTGGCGCCCACGCGCGAGCTGTTCGCGCACCCGCGCCATCCCTACACGGCGGCGCTGATCCGCTCGGTACCGGCCAGCGCGGCAACGCTGGCCGACCTGGATTCGATTCCCGGCAGCCTGCCCGATCTGCGCGCACCCGATCTGCCCGCCTGCCGCTTCGTCGAACGCTGCGCGCAGGCACAAGCGCGCTGCCGTGAATTGCCTCTGCCGCAGGTGGTCGAGAACACGTCGACGGTGTCCTGTCACTTTCCGCTGTGAAACTGCGCCAGTTGTGATGAGTTGCCCGCCATGAAAGAGGCCTGCCCACGATGACCCCCCTGCTGGACGTCACCCGCCTGGCCAAGCGCTTTCCGATGCGCCGGCGTGCCTTCGGGCGCGGCGCACCCTCGTTCCTGCATGCGGTCGACGATGTCAGCCTGACGATCGGTGCCGGCGAATGCGTGGGACTGGTCGGCGAATCGGGCTGCGGCAAATCGACGCTGGTCAGAGTGCTGGCGCGGCTGCTCGATGCCACCGAAGGCACGATCGGCTTCGACGGCGAAGACCTCGCCGCGGTGCCGGCTGCGCGCTTTGCCCGCCACCCGCGGCGACGCGAACTGCAGGTGGTCTTCCAGGATCCGACCGAATCGCTGAACCCCCGTTACAGTGCCGCCGACTGCATCGCCGAGCCGCTGCGCCTGCTGGTCGGTCTGCGCGAGCGCGCCCAGATCGCCGCGCGGGTGGAAGAAGCTGCCCGCGAGGTGGGGCTGCCGGCCGCCCTGCTGAGCAGGTTTCCGCATCAGCTGTCGGGCGGCCAGAAAGCCCGGGTGAACATCGCCCGCGCGGTCGCGGTCCGGCCCCGACTGATGATCCTGGACGAGCCGACCGCCGCCCTGGACGTTTCGGTGCAGGCCATCGTGCTCGACTTGCTGGCCGACCTGCGCCGCCGCCATGGCCTGTCGTACCTGTTCGTTTCGCACGACTTGAACGTGGTGCGGCTGATGTGCGACCGCGTGATGGTGATGTACCTGGGCCGCATCGTCGAGTGCGGACCGGCCGCCGAGGTGTTTTCGCGACCGGCGCATCCATACACCCGCCTGCTCGTCGATGCCTTGCCCCGGCTGGGCGCGCCCGCCTCGAACGCACCGCTGCCCGCCGGAGAGCCCGGCAGCCCCATCGACCCGGACCCGCATCTGTGCCGCTTCGCCTCGCGCTGCCCGCAGGCCCGCCCGCGCTGCTCGGAGCTGTCCCCGAGCCTGGGTTCGGTCGGCGCCGCACGCGAAGTGGCCTGCCACTTCCCCCTGATCGAACGACCCGCCCTGGAGGCTCTGGAATGAAGTCAGACCCGAGTGCCTATGTCGACGCCGCGCTGGCCCTGCACGGCTTCGACCTGACGCCCGCGGCCCGCGAGGCCGTGCTGCAGAACTTCGAGCGCAGTGCGGCCATCGCCGCCGCTTTTCTCGACTGGCCGCTGGGCCCCGAAGATGAGATGGCGCCCGTGTTCACGCCGGTGACCGAACCATGAGCGGCGCGGAACCGAGCACCGCGCCGGCAGCTGGCGCGATCGAACTGGCCCGGCGCATCCGCGAACGCGAAGTCAGCGCGCGCACGACCGTCGAGCGCACGCTCGCCGACATCGCGCAGCGCAATCCGGATTCCAACGCGTTCACCCTGGTGACCGGCGCGCGTGCCCTCGCCCAGGCCGATTCGATCGACAACGCGATCGCCGAGGGCCGAACGCTGCCCCCGCTGGCCGGAGTGCCCTTCGCGGTCAAGAACCTGTTCGACATCGCCGGCGAGGTCACCACGGCCGGCTCGCGGGTCAACCGCACGCTGCCTGCGGCCGCCGGCGATGCGGTGCTGGTCGAGCGCCTGACCCAGGCGGGCGCGGTGCTGGTCGGCGCGCTGAACATGGATGAATACGCCTACGGCTTCTCCACCGAGAACAGCCATGACGGCCCGGCGCGCAATCCGCACGACCGGCGCTGCATCGCAGGCGGCTCCTCGGGCGGCTCGGCCGCGGCGATTGCCGACGGCCTGGTGCCCCTGACGCTGGGCACCGACACCAACGGATCGATCCGCGTGCCGTCCTCGCTGTGCGGCATCTTCGGGCTGAAGCCGACCTATGGCCGGCTGTCGCGGCGCGGGTCGTTTCCGTTCGTGACCAGCCTGGACCATGTCGGCCCGTTCGCCGGGACCCTCGAGGACCTGGCCCTGTGCTACGACCTGATGCAGGGGCCGGACCCGCTCGATCCGGCCTGCGCGCAGCAACCGGCGCAACCGGTCGGCGACTCGCTCGCCCTGGGCATCGGCGGACTGCGGATCGCGCGTCTGGGCGGATACTTCGAGGCGTTCAGCGGCCCGGTCGCCCGCCAGGCCGTCACGCTGGCCTGCGATGCGCTGGGCGTCACCCGCCACTACGAATGGCCGATGGCCGCGGCCGGGCGCGCCGCGGCCTTCATCATCACCGGAGCGGAAGGCGGCGCGCTGCACCTGGCCAACCTGCGCCAGCGCTACGACGAATTCGAACCGCTGTCGCGCGACCGCTTCATTGCTGGCTGCCTGACGCCCGCGGCCTGGTACCAGCGGGCGCAGCGGGTGCGTGCGGTGTACGCGCGCGAGGTGGCCCGATCGTTCCGCGATGCCGACATCTTCCTGACCGCGGCCACACCCACGACGGCCCATCCGATCGGCACCGAGACCATCGACATCAACGGGCAGGCGATGCCGGCGCGCCCGAGCATGGGTGTGCTGACGCAGCCGGTATCGTGCATCGGCCTGCCGGTGCTGGCCGCTCCCGTGCCGGTCCCGGGCCAGCTGCCGATCGCGATCCAGATCATCGCGGCCCCCTGGCGGGAGCGCGATGCATTCCGGGTCGCCGCTGCACTGGTGCGGGCCGGCGTGTGCCGCGCGCCGCAACGTCCGACCCTTTGACCTCCGACCCACCCCTTCGAGCGGATGCTTCGCCCATGCAGATCAATCTACCCACCGTGCTGGCCGAGGTCACCGAAGCCTTCGCACGATACGAACAGGCCCTGGTCGGCAATGACGTGGCGGTGCTCGACGAATTGTTCTGGAACAGCCCGCACACGCTGCGCTATGGCATCGGCGAAAACCTCTACGGCTACGACGAGATCCGGTCATTCCGGGCCAACCGGCCAGCGATCGGACTGGCGCGCGAGGTGCTGCGCACGGTCATCACCACTTATGGCCACGACTTCGCGACCGCCAACATCGAGTTCCGCCGAGAAAGCGCCGCGCGCAGCGGACGCCAGAGCCAGACCTGGATGCGCACACCGCAGGGCTGGCGCGTGGTCGCGGCCCACGTCAGCCTGATCGCGGGATGACGCCGGCAACGGGCCTGCTGCCCGGCCCGACGCGCTAACATCGGACCCGCCATGGGCGCCACGGACGCCCCCGCACCACTGCATGCCTCGCTCGCCGACACCGTCTACGACAAGGTCAAGGACGACATCGCCGAGTTCCGCCTGGTGCCCGGCGACCGCTTCACCGAGACCGAGGTCGCCACCCGCCTGGGCGTCTCGCGCACGCCGGTCCGCCAGGCGCTGTTCCGGCTGCAGCGCGAAGGCTTCGTGCAGGTGCACTTTCGATCCGGCTGGCAGGTCTGCCCGTTCGACTTCGAGATGTTCGAGAACCTGTACGACCTGCGCATCGTGCTCGAGACCACCGCGGTGCTGCGGCTGTGCGAGGCCGCGCTCGATCGGGTCGACCGCGGCCGGCTCGATGCGCTGCAGACCTTCTGGCTGGTGCCCAAGCCCGATCGAAAACTCGACGGCCGGCTGGTGTCCAAACGCGACGAGGAATTTCACGCGACGCTGGTGGCGGCCGCCGGCAACCCGGAACTGGCCAAGGTGCACCGCGACGTCACCGACCGGATCCGCATCGTGCGCCGGCTCGACTTCACCCAGGTGGAGCGGGTTCAGTCGACCTACGACGAGCACGGCCAGATCCTGCGCGCGGTGATCCGCCGGCGCGCCGACCAGGCGGTGCTGCTGCTGCGCAGCCACATCGAGGCCAGCAAGTCCGAGGTCCGGAAACTGACGCTGCACAACCTGTACCTGGCCAAGCAGCCGTCGCGCGGCTAGCCCGCGCGGCCCGCCCGCCGGCACCGGCGACACGGGTCTCCGAGCGCCGGCAAGCTTCGAGCGACTCGAAGCTTGTTAGGCTTGCGCGATGCGAATTTCAGAACTCGCCCGGCGCACGGGCATCTCTGTCCACACGCTTCGTTACTACGAGGGACTGGGCCTGCTGAAGGCCGGCCGCTCGGCCAGCGGATATCGCGACTTCAGCGAGGGCGCCGTGCGCGAGGTCACCTTCATCGTGATGGGCCGCGACAGCGGTTTTTCGCTGAAGGAGATCGGGGAGTACCTGCCCGCCTATCGCGCCGGCAGCCTGTCGGTGGACACCCTGATCGAGGCCTTTGCCGAACGGCTGGCCGACGTCGACGCGCAGATCGCGCGACTGCAGGTGCTGCGCGGCACGCTGATCGATCACATTGCCTGGTTCCGCCGGCGCGCGCCGGCCAGCCCTTCCCGAAGGAAACCTCGATGACCCAACCACCCGACCGCACCCCGCATCCCGATCAACCCGACCCACCCCGGACGAGCCCCACCGTGCCAGGGGACATGGCCGCGCCCTCCGCGAGACCCGAAGGCTTCGAGCCGCATTTCCGCCAGAGCCCGCTCACCGCCCCCTGGGAACCGATCTTCTCGCGGCGCACCGCACAGGCCGTGCAAATCGGGCTGCACATCCGCGAGGCGCACTGCAACAGCCGGGGCTTCGTGCACGGTGGACTGATCAGCGCGCTGGCCGACAACGCCATGGGCCTGTCGGCCGGCCACCTGGCGCAGCAGACCGCCGGCGAGCAGCGCCGGCCGGTGACCATCAACCTGGCCGTCGACTTCACCGGCACCGGCAAGGTCGGGCAATGGCTGAGCTTCGAGCCGCGGGTCCTCAAGCTCACCCGCACGCTGGCCTTCGTCGACTGCGTGGTGCTGGCCGACGGCGCGATGCTGGCTCGCGCCAACGCGACATTCCGCCTCGGCTGAGCGTCCGAGGGCGCGATCGGCGGGCATCGCATGCCCGGCCGAGCCCCGGTGCGCCGCGGGGCCGATCGGCTGGACAAGCCTGCAAGGCACGGGTAGTAATGGCCTGCCGACCACCCATGACCGGCGCGCGGCGCGCGGCGCGCGGCATGCGGCCTGCGGCGAGCGGCGCACACCTCAGGAGACCGTGATGACCCAGCGCCTGCGTTTCGGCATCTTCCCCGCCCTTTGTCACAAGCCCGGCATCCGCTCGAAGGCAGTCGAGGCCGCCACCCTGCGTCACCCGGCGCTAGCGGCCAGGCGTGGGAGCTGAACCCGCTCTGCCGCCGGACCCGCACCTCAGTCCGGCGTCCGCCGTTGCCGATCAGCTCGGCGTCGACCCGCGGCACGGACTGACCGATCCGCAGGTCGAAGCGAGGCGCCTCGCCCACGGCCCGAACCGGCTCGCCGAAGCGGCTGCCCGCAGCTGGCTGTCGCGGCTGACCGACCCGTTCCGCGACTTCATGATCGTGGTCCTGCTGGCGGCCGCGGTGCTGTCGGGCCTGATCGGCGACCTGGTCGACACCATCGCGATCCTGGTGATCGTGCTGCTGAACGCCGGCATCTCGATCGTCCAGGAATGGCGCGCCGATCGCGCGATGCAGTCGCTGCGCCAGCTGGCCACGCCGCAGGCGACGGTGCGCCGCGCCGGCCGGGACTGCACGGTCGAGACCGAGCACCTGGTGCCCGGCGACGTGGTCCTGCTGCAGGCCGGCAATCTGGTGCCCGCCGATCTGCGCCTTCACGATGTCGCGCAGCTGCGGGTCGACGAGTCCGCGCTGACCGGCGAGTCCGTGGCCAGCGACAAGGACATCGATCACCTGCCGCAGGGCGAGCACCCGCTGGGCGACCGCCACAACATGGCGTTCCGGGGCACGCTGGTCACCCATGGCCGGGCCGCCGGGCTCGTGGTCGCCACCGGCACCTCGACCCAGATCGGCCAGGTGGCGCTGCTGCTGGCGCAGGCACTGGACCGCAGCACGCCGCTGCAGCGCCGGCTGGCGGCGTTCGGCAAACGCCTGTCTCTGGTCGTGCTGGCCATCTGCGTGCTGGTCTTCGGCATCGGCGTGCTGCGTGGCGAACCCGTGCTGCTGATGGCGCTCACCGCGATCAGCCTCGCGGTCGCGGCGATTCCGGAAGCCCTGCCGGCGGTGGTCACCGTGCTGCTGGCCCTGGGCGCGCGGCGGCTGGTGCGGGTCAATGCGCTGGTGCGCCGTCTGCCGGCGGTCGAGACCCTGGGCTCGGTCAGCACGATCTGCTCGGACAAGACCGGCACGCTCACCTTGAACAAGATGCACGTGCGCCACGTCGACGCACTGGACGACCCGCCCGACGAGCTGCTGCGGGCCTGCGCGCTGTGCAATGACGCCAGTGCGCAGGAGGGGGAATGGATCGGCGATCCGACCGAAACCGCGCTGATGGAGCGCGCCCTCGCGCACGGCATCGACATCCCGGCACTGCAGGCACAGTGGCCGCGCTGCCACGAATGGCCTTTCGATGCCGAGCGCAAGCGCATGACCACGCTGCATCGGCGCGGCGCGGGCTGGCGCGCGTACATCAAGGGGGCTCCGGAGTCTTTACTGGCGCGCTGCGACTGGCGCGCCGCCGAAGCCGGCCGCCTGCCGCTGGACCGCGACGACATCCTGCGGCGCGCCGAGGCCATGGCCAGCCAGGGGATGCGTGTGCTGGCCATCGCCTGCCACGACGGCGACCAGCCGGTGGCGCAGCAGTCCGCCGATGACTTCGAACGCGGGCTCACCCTGCTCGGGCTGGTCGGCCTGATCGACCCGCCCAGGCCCGAGGCGCAGGCCGCGATCGCACAGTGCCACCAGGCCGGCGTGCGGGTCGTGATGATCACCGGCGACCACCCGGCCACCGCGCTGGCGATCGGCACCGAACTGGGCATCGCGACCGCGGGCGCGCACCGCGTGCTGACTGGCGCCGACCTGGCCGCGATGAACGACGCCCAGCTGGGGCTCGAAGTGACCCGGGTGCCCATCTATGCCCGGATGGACCCGGCGCAGAAGATCCGGATCGTGCGGGCCCTGCAGGCGCACGGCCAGTTCGTCGCGATGACCGGCGACGGCGTGAACGACGCGCCCGCGCTGAAGGCCGCCGACATCGGCGTGGCGATGGGCCTGGGCGGCACCGACGTGGCCCGCGAAGCCGCCAGCCTGGTGCTGCTGGACGACAACTTCGCCACCATCGTCGGCGCGGTGCGCGAAGGCCGGCGCATCTTCGACAACATCCGCAAGTTCATCCGCTACGCGCTGACCGGCAACTCCGGCGAGATCTGGGTGCTGCTGCTGGCGCCGCTGCTGGCGCTGCCCACGCCGCTGCTGCCGATCCACATCCTGTGGGTCAACCTGGTCACCGATGGACTGCCGGGCCTGGCGCTGGCCGCCGAGCCCGCCGAGCGCGGCGTCATGCAGCGCCCGCCGCGCCCGCCCGACGAAAGCGTGTTCGCCCATGGCCTGTGGCAGCACACGCTGTGGGTGGGCCTGCTGATCGGCGGCCTGTGCCTGGCGGTCCAGGCCTGGGCGCTGGCCGACGGCAACGCGCATTGGCAGACGATGGTCTTCACCACCCTGACCGTCACCCAGATGGCCCACATCCTGGCCATCCGCTCCGAGACCGAATCGCTGTTCAGCCAGGGGCTGTCGAGCAACCGGCCGCTGACCGCCGCGGTGGCCATGACGCTCGCCCTTCAGATGGCGACGATCTACGTCCCCTGGCTGCAGCCGCTGTTCCGGACCCAGGCGCTGTCGGCGCTCGAACTGGCGCTGTGCCTGGGCTGCGGCGCGGTGGTGCTGGCGGCGGTCGAGTGCGAGAAGGCCTGGCGCCGGCGCTGACGGGCGCTCCGTTCGACGGGCCGCGCGCTTGCCGACTGACCGCCGCGCGTGCGAGTCTCTGCCCCCCATGCCTTACACCACCGTTCCGCGCCGGGCACTCGTCCTGCTCGCCATCCTCACCCTCGTCTGGGGCACCAACTGGCCGCTGTTCGCGCTCGCGGTGCGTGAAGTGTCGGTGTGGACCTTCCGCGCGGTCTCGGTCAGCGGCGCCGGCCTGGTCCTGCTGGCGGTCGCCCGCGCCCGCGGCCAGTCGCTGGTCATCCCGCGGCGGCACTGGAAAACCGTCGGCCTGGCCACCGGGCTCTACCTGCTCGTGTGGAACATCGCCAGCACGTACTCGGCGATCCTGCTCCCATCGGGCCAGTCGGCCGTGCTCGGCTACACCATGCCGCTGTGGTCGGCACTGATCTCCTGGGCGGTCCTGGGCGAGCGCCTGAACGGCCGGCTGCTCGCCGCGCTGGCGCTCGGCGGCCTGTCGGTCACGCTGCTGATGGTGCCCAGCTTCGCGGCCTACGGCGGCGCGCCGGCCGGCCTCGCGCTGGGCCTGACCGCCGGACTGGGCTGGGCGGTCGGCACGCTGATTCTCAAGCGCAGCACCGTCGATGTGCCTGCCACCGTTCTGACGGGCTGGCAGCTGCTGCTCACCTCGGTGCCGATCGCGATCGGCGCGCTGGCGCTCGGCGATCACCAGTGGTTCATGCCCTCATGGCAGACGATCGCCGTGATCACCTACATCACGCTGGTGCCGATGTGCGTGGGCAATGTGTGCTGGTTCGCGATCGTCAGCCTGCTGCCGGCCAATGTGGCCGGCCTGTCGTCGATCATGGTGCCGATGGTGGCGATGGTCTCGGGCGCGCTGGTCCACGGTGAACCGCTGGGCCCGATGCAGCTCGGGGCGATGGCCTGCTGCGCCGGCGCCCTGTCGCTGACCATCCTGCGGCCGAAGGCCGCGCTGCCGGGTCGCGCCGACACCTGATGTCGCGAACCGGCGCCGCCGCCGGTTCATCGATCGCGAAGATTTCCGGACGAATCGACTAACCTATCGGGATGCCGCTGTCCCGCAACGGCCGCCAATGCCGGGGCGGCGGCACCGAGCCATCCCTCTCATTGCGGAGATCGTCCAAATGCGCCCACGTCTTACCCTGAAATGCCTCGCCAGCGCGCTGGCATTGGCATCCGGCCTGACCGCCCTGCCCGCGGCAGCCCAGCAGAAGTTCGTCACCATCGGCACCGGCGGCGTGACCGGCGTGTACTACGCGGCCGGCGGCGCGATCTGCCGCCTGGTCAACAAGGACCGGGCCAAGCACGGCATCCGCTGCTCGGTCGAGTCGACCGGCGGCTCGGTGTTCAACATCAACACCATCAAGGCCGGCGAGCTCGACCTGGGTTTTGCGCAGTCCGACGTGCTGTTCAATGCGACCAAGGGCATGGCGCAGTTCAAGGACGGCGCCCACGCCGACCTGCGCTCGGTGTTTTCGGTGCACCCCGAGCCCTTCACCGTGCTGGCGCGCAAGGAAGCCGGTATCCGCAGCTTCGCCGACTTCAAGGGCAAGCGCTTCAACGTCGGCAATCCCGGCTCCGGCACACGGGCCTCGCTGGAGGAGCTGATCGCCGCGATGGGCATGAAGCTCGGCGACTTCGCGCTCGCCTCCGAGCTGAAGGCCGACGAACACGGCCCGGCCCTGTGCGACGGCAAGATCGACGGCTTCTACTATGGCGTGGGCCACCCGTCGGCCAACATCCAGGACCCGACCACCTCGTGCGGCGCCCGGCTGGTGTCCCTGACCGGGGCGGCGGTGGACAAGCTGGTGGCCGACAAGCCCTACTACGCCAAGGCGGTGATTCCCGGCGGCCTGTACCCGAACAATCCTGCCCCCACCAGCACCTATGGCGTGCTCGCCACCGTGGTCTCGTCGAGCAAGGCGCCGGCCGAGTCCGTCTACCAGATCGTCAAGGCGGTGTTCGACAACTTCGACGAGTTCAAGAAGCTGCACCCGGCGCTGGCTCACCTGAAGCCCGAGAACATGGTCAAGGACGGCCTGTCGGCGCCGCTGCACGAAGGGGCTGCCCGCTACTACCGCGAAAAGGGCTGGATCAAATAAAGCGCGCGTCCGCCCTGCCCTCCTCACGAAAGCGGCCATGACCCAGCTGCATCAGTACACACCGACCGAACTCGATCAGCTGGTCAAGGAGGCAGACCTCGGCGGACGCGAGCCGGGCGGCGGCGTGGGCAAGGGGCTCGCGCTGGTCGCCGGGCTGTGGTCGCTGTTCCAGCTCTGGTATGCCTCGCCCCTGCCCTTCGTGGTCGGCGCGGGCATCTTCAACGACACCGAGGCGCGCGCGATCCATCTCGCGTTTTCGGTGTTCCTCGCGTTTTGCTCGTATCCGGCACTGCGGCGCTCGTCGCGTACCGCCGTGCCCTGGACCGACTGGCTGCTGGCCGCGGTCGGCGCATTTTGCGCCGCCTACCTCTTTTTGTTCTATAGCGAACTGGCGACGCGGCCCGGCCAGCCGACCCGTTTCGACATCGCGGTCGGCCTGGTCGGCGTGGCTGTGATGCTCGAGGCCACCCGGCGCGCGATGGGCATGGGCATGCTGATCACCACCGGCGTGTTCCTGGCCTTCGTGTTCGCCGGCCCGTACATGCCCGACGTGATCCTGCACAAGGGCGCGTCGCTGCAGCGCTTCATCTCGCACATGTGGCTGACCACCGAAGGCGTCTACGGCGTGGCGCTGGGCGTCTCGGTGCAGTTCATCTTTCTGTTCGTGCTGTTCGGCACGCTGCTGGACATCGCCGGCGCCGGCAATTTCATGCTGCAGATGTCGCTGGCGCTGCTCGGCCATCTGCGCGGCGGGCCGGCCAAGGTGGCGGTGGTCTCGTCGGCGCTGAACGGCGTGGTGTCGGGCTCGTCGGTCTCCAACGTGGTTTCCGGGGGCATCTTCACCATTCCGCTGATGAAGCGCACCGGCTACTCGGGCGTGAAGGCCGGCGCGATCGAGGCTGCCTCGTCGGTCAATGGCCAGATCATGCCGCCTGTCATGGGCGCGGCCGCCTTCCTGATGGTCGAGTACGTCGGCATCCCGTATGGGAGATCGTCAAGCCACGCGGCGCTGCCAGCGATCATTTCGTACATTGCGCTGTTCTACATCGTGCACCTCGAGGCCCTGAAGCACGGCATCGAGCCGCTGACCCGCGAACGGATCCCGAACTGGCGCCAGCGTTTCCTGGGATGGGGCCTGGGAGTCAGCGGAACTGCGCGGCGCTGGCCCTGATCTACTTCGCGATCACCGGCCTGAAGGCCGTCGCGGGCGCGCAGGCGGGCTGGGTGCTGGGCGCATTGGCGCCGTGCTGGCCTACGTGGGACTGATGGCCTACTCGTCGCGCTACCCCGACGTGCCACAGGACGACTTGAACAGTCCGGCCATCCACCTGCCGCAGCCCTGGCCGACCATGCGCGCTGGCCTGCACTTCTTCATCCCGATCGTGGTGCTGCTTTGGTGCCTGATGGCCGAGGAGCTCTCCCCCGGCCTGTCTGCTTTCTGGGCCACCTCGGCTGCCATCGTGCTGGTGCTGGCGCAGCCGCTGATGCTGTTTGCGTTCCGGCGCGTCGGTTCGCTGCAGACGGCCTGGCGCAAGGGACTGTCCGATCTCTGGAAGGGCCTGGTGCTGGGCGCACGCAACATGATCGGCATCGGCGTGGCCTGCGCCAGCGCCGGGCTGATCGTGGGCGCGATCACGCTCACCGGCGTGGGCCTGATGATGACCGACCTGGTCGAGGCGGTCTCGGCCGGCAACGTGCTGATCATGCTGGTGCTGACCGCCTTCATCTGCCTGCTGATCGGCGCCGGCGTGCCGACCACCGCCAACTACATCCTGGTGGCCACGCTGATGGCGCCCGTCATCGTCGAACTGGGCGCGCGCAGCGGCCTGGTCATTCCGCTGATCGCGGTGCACCTGTTCGTCTTCTATTTCGGCATCATGGCCGACGTGACCCCGCCGGTCGGGCTGGCGTCCTACGCGGCGGCGGCCATTTCGGGCGACGACCCGAACGCCACCGGCTGGCAGGCCACCTGGTACAGCCTGCGCACCACGGTGCTGCCGTTCGTGTTCATCTTCAACCCGCAGCTGCTGCTGATCGGGGTCGGCTCTTGGGTCGATGTGGTGCTGGTGTGCGCGGGCGGCACGGTGGCATCGCTGCTGTTCGCCGCGGCCACGATGGGCTGGTTTCGGGTGCGCTGCACCTGGCCGGAAGTCGCAGTGCTGCTGCTCGCCACCTTCCTGTTCTTCCGGCCCGACTGGGTCATCGACCGCTTTTCGCCGAAGTACGTGAGCGCGCCAGCGGCCGATGTCTACAAGGTCGCCGACACCTTGTCCGCCGATGAATGGCTGGTGGTCGGCATTGCCGGCACCGATGCCGACGGCGACGCCATCACCAAGACCGTCGCGCTGCCGATGGGCGAAGGCGCCAACGGCCGCGAACGGCTGCGCGCCGGCGGCGTCACGCTCAGCCAGCTGGGCAGCGATGTCGAGATCGCCAGCGTCAAGTTCGGCAGCCGCGCCCGCAAGCTGGGCGTCGAGCAGGGCTACAAGCTCAACGAGCTGCGCCTGCCCAATCCGCAGCGGCCCTCGCCGCACTGGGTGCTGATCCCGGCAAGCCTGCTGGGGCTGATGGTGTGGTGGCTGCAGGGACGGCGGATGCGGCGCGCGGCACGGGCATGATCAATCTGGACTGCTGGACAAACGGACGGCGGACAGGAGCCCTGCCTGCATCACTGGCCAAGCAATGAATCGATCGATATCACTTCGAGCCCGCCAACAGCCTTGAAATCATGGTCGTTGGTAAGCAGGAAACGGCATCCGGCGCCGAGAGCCGTTGCGTAGTGAAGCGCATCCATCATTCGCATTCTTGATTCAGCGCGGCACTGGGCCGCCAGATCGAAATCCGCCGCGTCATGCGCGATAACGCTCACGAAGCCGGCGCGCGAGAACAGCGATTTGACGCGAGCGATCTCGCTCGGATTCTTCGAGCGATAAGGATGGACCATCACCTCAGCCACGGCGGCATCCCCAGTGACGCCGGCAAATCGCCCCGCGTCGCAGGCCTGGAATACGGGCACAACCGCGTCGAAGTAGGGCTGGGCCCTGCTCAAGAAATAGATGAAGAAGTTCGCGTCGATATAGACCCGCTGGCCCGCCACGCGGGTCAACAAGGCATCTACCGCTCCCATGCGTCGCGCAGGCCCTTGACTGCGCGTTCGACCGCCTGCGGCGTGTCGCCCCAGGCGTCTTCGAGCATGCCGGCATAGCTCATCAGGTCTTCGCGGGCTGACGCTTTGGGTTTGGGGGTCAGGGTGATCACTCCGTTGACCAGCGCCACCTCGAATGTCATGTCTTCGGCGAGATTGGCCTTCTCGAGGATGCTCGACGGAATCGTGATCTGCCCTTTCGGGCGGAGGCGGGCTTCGGGCACGACAACCTCATGCGTACGGGGTTCGATGCGTTGAGTCGGAAAGTAGGATCTAACGGTAAGAAACTACCGATCGACTGTCTGGATGTCAAGGCCAGCCGCCAGGACGAGCCACTCAGCCGCGCTGCCAGTGCGCCTGGTAGACACCCGCCAGCGCGGCCAGCACCTCGGCGCTGTGGCCCAGCACCGGCCAGCGGTCGATGCGCAGATGCGGATGGCGAGTCTGGGCGGCGTCGATCAGTTCGGGCACCTCACGCTTGAGGTGACCGCCTTCGGCCCAGAACAATGGCGCGATCGACACCCGCTGCGCGCCAGCCAGCGCCGCCTCGTCGATCGCCTCGCCCAGCGTGGGCGTCATGAACTCGAGAAACGCCACCGCCACCCGCACGCCGGGCATCGACTGGCGCAGCAACGCGGCCATCGCGTCGACCGGCACCCGCCATTCGGGGTCGCGGGCGCCGTGCGCGAACAGGGGCGCCCCGGGGCGGCCCCGCCCCCCCGGGGGGGGGGGGGGCGGGGGGGGGGGGGGGGGGGCCCCCCCGCGGGGGGGGGCGGGGGGGGGGGGGGGCCCGGGGCGCGGGGGCCGGGGGGGGGGGGGGGGGGGGGGCGGGCCGCCCGGGCGGCCGCCCGCCGCGGCGGGGGGGGCCCCCCGGGGGGCGGGGGGGGGGCGGGCGGGGCCCCCGCGGGGGGGGGGCGCCGGGGGGGGGCGCGGCGCGGGGCGACTCAGAGGTATCAAGGCGTGTCATGGGCCGGATCGTCGCCTGGAAATCGTCCACCCGCCCCAATACCCATTCGACCGATCACCGAACGACGCGCCTTCGATCTGCGCTTCGCAAGCACGTCGCAGGACGTTCCGACGCAATGCTGTCTCGAGCAGGCAGACGCCAGAAATCAACGGTCGCGACGGGAGCCGCTCTAGCGCTCTAGATCAGCCGCTCGTCCGGCGAGCGGATCTTGCCCAGCGGCTTGCTGCGCCCGCCGGTCACCTTCAGGGGGATGTCGGTCTGCGCACCGTTCCACACCGGGTCTTCGATGCTGTCGAACACCTCGCGCAGCTTGTGGCCCCAGCTGCCGTGCAGCATCTGGAAATACGGGTTGTTCTCGTCGATGCACACCACTTTGTCGGTCTCGAAGCGCTCGACCTCGTAGACCACCAGATCCAGCGGCAGGCCCACGGACAGATTGGACTTCAGCGTCGAGTCCATCGACACCAGCGCGCACTTGGCCGCCTCGTCCAGCGGCGTCTCGGGCGTGATCACCCGGTCGAGCACCGGTTTGCCGTACTTGGATTCGCCGATCTGGAAGTACGGCGTCTCGGGCGTGGCCTCGATGAAGTTGCCGGCCGAATACACCTGGTACAGCCGCATGCCCTCGCCCTTGATCTGGCCGCCGAAGATCAGCGACACATTGAAGTCGACCCCGGCGTTCTTCAGCGAGTCGGCATCGCGATCGTGCACCCGGCGCACCGCCGCGCCCAGCACGCGCGCGGCATCGAACATGCTGCGCGCGTTCCAGATGCTGATCGATTCGCCGTCTTCGTCGTCCTTGAGCTTCTCGACCTGCAGGATCTCGCGCACCGACTGGGCGATCGACAGGTTGCCCGCCGACAGCAGGACCATGAAGCGGTCGTCGCGCCGTTCGTAGACGATCATCTTGCGAAAGGTGCTGATCTGGTCCAGGCCGGCGTTGGTGCGCGAATCCGACAGGAACACCAGTCCGGCGTTCAGTTTGATGGCGACGCAATAAGTCATGGAAGGCGACAGGCCGCGGTCGGCGGCGCTCAGACAGGGCAATGCCCGGATTATGCGCGCCTGCCATGCGGCAAGGCGCCCGGGCGGTCAGCGGATAAGAGGCGGGTTATTCGACCTTGATGCCCGCGCTCGAGATCACCTCACGGGACTTCTGGATGTCGGCCCGGATCAGCGCGCCGAATTCGTCCGAGGTCAGCGGGCTGGGCTCCAGGCCCTGGGCCAGCAGCGCCGTGCGCGCCTCGGGCCGCTGCAGGATCTTGTTGATGTCGGCATTCAGGCGCGCCTGAACCGCAGCCGGCAGGCCGGCGGGCGCCATCACCCCGTAGTACGACACCACCGAGAAATCCTTGTAGCCCAGTTCGGCCACCGACGGCACATCGGGCAGCGCCGGATTGCGCTTGGGCGAAGTCACCGCCAGCGCGCGGATCTTGCCGGCCGCCAGCAGCGAGGCCGCCGACGAGATCGACGAGCCGGCGAAGCCCAGGTGGCCGCCCACCAGGTCGGCCAGTGCCGGTGTCGAGCCCTTGTAGGGCACGTGCTGCATCTTGAAGCCGGCGGCCACCTGCAGCCGCTCGATCGCGATGTGCACCGATCCGCCGGTACCGGAGGTCCCATAGGTGATCGTGCCGGGCGCCGCCTTGGCCGCGGCGATGGCGTCGCCCAGTGTCTTGTAGGGCGATGCGGTCGGCACGATCAGCACCATCGGGGTCGTCGCGACCAGCGCCACCGGCACCAGATCCTTGATCGGGTCGTAGGACACCTTCATCAGCAGCGGAATGAGCGAGACGTTGTCGGTCTGCGCGATCACCAGTTCATGACCGGAGGGATTGCCCTTCGCCGCTTCGGCCAGTCCCAGCGCGGTGCCGGCGCCGGGGCGGTTCACCGGCAGCATCGTCCAGCCATTGATCTCGGCCAGCTTGCTGGTGATCAGGCGGCCGATGAAGTCGGTGCCGCCGCCCGGAGTGGACGGAATGATCATCTTGATCGGTTGCGACGGGAACCCCTGAGCCTGCGACAGCACGGCGGCCGACATCAGGAACAGGGCGAGCAGGGAACGCAGCAGCATCGGAAGTCTCCAGGAAACAAGGGGCATACGGATCGCGGGGCGCGGGGTCGGAGGAGTCGGCGGCGGGGGTGCTGGCGGGCGGCTGAGGCCGCCAGCGGCGATTTTAGGGTTTCGCGGGGATCCGACGGCGCCGCTGGCCAGCAGCGCCTCGATGCGTTCCGGGGTCAGCCCCAGCCCGGCCAGCACCGCGCGCGTATCGCCGCCCACCGGCGCCGGATCGCTGCGCTTGCCGGCCTTGCGGCCGTCGAATTCGATCGGCAGCGCCGCCGCGGCAATCTGTTCGCCCGAGGGCAGGCGCGTGTCGATCAGGGCCTCGCCTTCGCGCAGGTGCGGATCGTCCAGCAGATCGTGCGGCTCGCGGATCGGCCCGTACGACAGGCCCGCGGCCTCCAGCGCCGCGCACAGCTCGGCCGACTTCCAGTGCTTGAGCGCCGCCGCCACCTGCGGCACCACCCAGTCGCGCGCGGCCTCGCGCTGGACCGCCGTGCGCAGCCGCTCGTCGTCGGCGAACTCGGGCGGCAGGAAAACCCGCGCGAAGCTGCGCCACTGGGCGTCGCTCACCACCGCCACGAAGATGCGGCCATCGGCGGTTTCGAAGATGTCGTACACCCCCCAGGGCGGCTTGCGGGTGCGCCCGACCGGAATGGCCGGCGTGCCGGTCAGCTGGTACTGCGCGATGAACTGCGCCACCAGCAGCAGATTGGTCTCGAACAGACCCGAACGGATGTGCCGGCCACGGCCGGTGCGCTGGCGATCGTTCAAGGCTGCCAGCGCGCCGACCACGCCGAAGGTGCCGCCCAGGATGTCGTTGGCCGAGGGCGCGACCCGGCGGGGGGTCTGGCCGTCGCCATTGATCTGGGCCATGCCGCCCATCATCTGGACCACTTCGTCCAGCGCGGTGCGCGACTGGTACGGCCCCGACAGGAAGCCCTTCAGCGAGATGTAGATGAGGCCGGGATTGACGCTCGACAGCGCGGCGTAGTCCAGGCCGTACTGTGCCAGGCTGTCGTCGCGAAAGTTCTCGACCAGCATGTCGGCGCGCCCGGCCAGATCACGCACCAGCGCCTGGCCATCGGGCGATTTCAGGTCCACCGCCAGGCTTTGCTTGTTGCGGCTGAACACCGGGAAATAACCGATGCCGGAGCCCTTCAGGCGGCGGGTGTTGTCGCCCTCGATCGGCTCGATCTTGATCACCTCGGCGCCGAGGTCGGCCAGGATCATGCCGGTGACCGGCCCCATGATCATGTGCGACAGCTCCACCACCTTGATGCCGCGCAGGGGCAGGGAGTCGTTGGCCAGGAACCGGCCGTCAGGAGCAGTCATCGGGTCTCGCAGCAGAGGAAGGAAAGACGGCGGGCCCGGGGCCCGCGCAGCCCGAAGCTTAGCCGGTGCCGGCCGTGTCCCGCAGCGAAGGCGTTTCGAGCGCTTCGATCTCGACCGCGATGCCGGTCATGTGCGACTGGTTGCTGATCGGCTCGTAGGCATCGGGCCCCGAGGGCAGCAGCGCGTTGCAGTTGACCCCCGCCGTCTGCTGGGCGAACCGCATGCCGGGCGTGGCGCCGTGGCCCCAGCCGTGCGTCATCGCGACCACGCCCGCCATCAGCGCATCGCTCAGGCGCACCGGCGCCTCGATTGCGCCATCGCGGCTGCGGATGCGCACCGGGTCGCCCTCGCCGACCCCACGCGCAGCGGCGTCCGCCGGGTGCATGAACAGGTAGTTGCGGTCGCGCTCGTTGCGCTTGAGCTTGGGCAGGTTGCTGTACCAGCTGTTGATCATGTAGCCGTCGCGCTTGCCGATCAGCTTGAGCTGTCCGGCGGGCTCGGCCGCGAGCTCGGAAAAAATCCGCTCCATGCGCCCGATCGCCTCGGCGAACGACTCGGGGCAGCAGTCGACGCGCCGGTCCTCGGTCTGGATGTGGGTCTCGAACAGCTCCTCCGGGCGGCTGCGCTCGAACACGATGACGCCCGTGCGGCGCAGTTCGTCCATCGAATGGCCGCGCGAGCGCAGCATCGCGTCGACACGGGCCCACACGTCGGGCTCGGGGCCCTGGTCGAGCATCGAGGGCAAGCCCATGGCGCGGCACAGCGATTCGAAGATCCACCAGTCCGGGCGCCGCTCGAAGCCGGGCGCCACCATCGCCGGGGTGTACTGCACCGACGGCTGGTCCTGCAGGCCCATGCCGGTGATGTTGATGTCCTCGCGTTCGTACGCGCCGGCGGCAGGCAGGATGTAGTGGGCGTACTCCGAGGTGGCGTTGCGATAGATGTCGACGCAGACCAGCAGCTCGAGCTGCGCAAATGCCTCGCGCAGGCGCGCCTCGCCGCCGATCGACAGCACCGGATTGCCGGAGCTCACGACCATCGCCCGGACCGGCTCGGCCGGATCCAGCAGATAGTCGGGCAGCAGCGCGCCGGGCAGCGCGATGCCCACGCCCCCTGGCTTGCGCAGGCGGCCATGGGGCCCGTCGGCCATCTCGGTCGGCGCGCGCGCGCCCGCCGCCGTGCTGCGGGCATAAAAGCCCTGTGAATAGAAGTTGCCGCCCGCCCGACCCAGGTTGCCGGTGACGAACACCAGCATGTGCAGCAGCCAGTAAGCCAGCGTGCCCTGGCGGCCCATGTTCACGCCGGTCGACATATGCGCACACGCGGTGGGCGCGGCCGCGAAGTCGCGTGCCAGCGCGCGGATGCTGTCGGCCGAAATGCCGGTGATCGGCGCGACCCGCTCCGGCGTCCAGGGGGCGACGAAGGCACGCAGGCCTTCGACATTGCGGCCATGGTCGCGCACCGCCTGCGCATCGAAGCCCACGGTGCGGTCGATCTCGGCCAGCAGCGCGGCCAGCAGGTACACATCGGTGTCGGGCCGGATCGGCAGCACCGAACCGGCGGTGGCCGCCGCCTCGATGCGGCGCGGGTTCACGTACAGGATGCGGGCGCCGCGCGCCTGCGCCGCCTTCAGCGCCTTCATCGGATGGGCGATCGACAGGAAGGACATGTGCGAGACCGCCGGGTTCTCGCCGATCAGCAGGATGAAGTCCGAGCGCTCGATATCGGGCACCGGGTGCAGGGTCCGGGTGCCGAACACCGCCTGCGATCCCGCGAACTTGTTCGAGCAGTCCTGGGTGCCGGAACTGAAATGCTTGCGCACGCCCAGCTGGCCGATGAAGCGCGCGAACGACGGACCATGCAGGCTGTTGAACGCGGCCGGATTGCCGACGTAACTGGCCAGTGCGCCCACGCCGTGGCGATCGATGATCGCGCGCAGGCGCTGCGCGATGCCCTCGAGCGCGTCGTCCCACGAGACCGGCTCGAAGCGGTTGGGCCCGGTCCGCATCAGCGGCACGTTCAGGCGGTCGGGGTCGTTGTGGATGTCGGCGCCATACAGGCCCTTGTTGCACACGAACCCCTTGCTGATCGGGTGTTCGCGATCGGCGGTGAGTTCGACCAGCCGGCCCTGTTCGACCCGGGCCACCAGGCCGCAGGCGGGTTCGCAGACGCGGCAGAAGCTGCGGTGATGTGTGCTCACGACGGAATCGCTCCCATGGGGATTCCCGGGCACACGTCGGGAGCGCGGGGCGATTCGGCCACGTACCCGCGCGAACGCGCCCGGTGTCAGCGATTCTGACCCAAAACCGGCTGTGGGGTCGGCCGATTCAGGCTATGCCGACACGCTGGAGCGGCTCGGCGACAGCCGCCAGCGCCACGTCCAGGGCCTCGCCGACCACCAGCACGGCCGGACTGAGCACGGCCTGCGAGACCAGGGTATCCGCCAGCCCGGCCAGCGTCGTGGGGATCACGCGTTCGCCCGGCAGGCTGGCCCGCTCGACGATGGCCACCGGCAGCCCGGGGGGACGGCCGGCGGCCAATAGCGCGTCGGCGATCAATTGCGCCCGCGACAGCCCCATGTACACCACCAGCGTCAGGCCGCTGGCCGCCAGCGCCGCCCAGTCGGGGTCGGGCCCCCCCGGCTTGGCATGGCCGGTGACGAAGGCCACGCCGCGCGCATGATCGCGGTCGGTCAGGGGCGTGCCCAGCGCCGCCGCCGCGGCACTCGCCGAGGTGATGCCGGGCACGATCTCACAGGCAATGCCGGCACGCCGGCAGGCATCGATTTCTTCGGCGGCGCGCCCGAACACCGACGGATCGCCGCCCTTCAGGCGCACCACCTGACGGCCGCGGCTGGCCTCGCGGACCATCAGGCGCGTGATGAATGCCTGGGGCGTGGAGCGGCAGCCGCCCCGCTTGCCGACCCGGATCACCCGGGCACGCGGCCCGGCATGCGTCAGCAGCGCCGAATTCGCCAGGTCGTCGAGCAGGATCACGTCGGCCAGGCCGAGCACGCGCACCGCCTTGAGCGTGATGAGTTCGGGGTCGCCCGGACCGGCGCCCACCAGCCAGACCCGTCCGGCAAGGCGGCCGGCCGTCGCGCCGGGGTTGAACTTGTTCATGGCTGATGCTCCGGAATAGAAGACTGCCCAGGGGATTCGAGCATCGAATGAGCCAGTGCGACCAGCCGGGCCGTCATCTGCGGCATGGCCTTGCGGCCCGCGGCGACCTCGGCACTCCATTGCGCCACCGCCTGCGCCGAAGCGCTGCTGTCCAGTTCGATGGCCGGGTCGGGCGTGATTTCAGGCGTGAGGGTGACTTCGTCGACCCCGTCCGGGCGCACCCGCCAGACGCTGCGCGCCGCATGCGGATAAATGGCCGGTTCGCCGTCGACGCCACGAAACACCAGCGCCGCTGCGCCGCCCGCCTGCAGCACGTCGGTCGCGCGCGGCACGTATTCGGCATGCGTCACCGGCACCAGCATCAGCGATGCCGGTGCGCGCCCGGGGGCGTCTGGCGCCGAGGTGCCCGGCCACGGATTCATCAGCTTGCACACCGTGTGCCCGCTATTGCGCACGCCCAGCACCTCGCGGCGGGCCAGCAGCCGCGACAAGGCGGGGCACCAGACATCCAGCGGCACGAAGGCCAGGCGTTCGCTGCGCAGGGCCCGGTCGGCCTGGGCCATGTCGGCGGCGACGGTCGCGCCGGCCGCTTGCGCGACCTCACAGGTGGCCAGCCGGCCGGCATCGCGGCGCACGCCGTGGAGCAGCACGCTGAAGCCGGCCTCGCGCAGGGCCAGCGCGGTCAGCCAGGCCAGATTGGGCAGGCGCCGCCCGCCGTTGTAGCAGGGCAGGATCGCCAGCGGTCCCGTGACAGGGGCCAGCGGCATCGCCCTTTGCGCACTGGCCTGCCGCAGCGCCTGCAGTTCTTCGACACTCTCGCCCTTGAACCGATAGGCGATCAGGATGGCCCCGACCACCGCCTCGGGCAGCTGGCCGTCGAGCAGCGCCGACCACATCCGGTGCGCGGTGTCGCGATCGAGCGCGCGCGCGCCATGCGTGCCGCGCCCGATCTCGCGGATCAGCGCGCGAATCTCGACGGGGGACAAGACGCTCATGGCGAAACGGGCCTCAGGGGGCGACAGCGGCAGCCGACGCGGCCGCCGGGTCAGGGCTGGCGGCGATCGCCTGGGCGCGGGCCCGCAATTGGGGGACGCATGAACCGCAGGAGGTTCCGCAGCGAAGGGCCGATTGTAGGGCGGCCAGCCGTTGCGGCGCGCTGCCCGTCGCCTTCACCAGGGCGGCATCGATCGCCCTCGCCCCGACGCCATGGCAGACGCACACGACCGGGTCCCGCGGCGCGAACGCCGACTGCGGGGGTGGAACCGGCGACAGCAGCCAGCGCGACAAGGGCCGCACCGGCACCGCGTCGGTCATCAGGCCGCGCAGCCAATGGGCGCTGGCCTGCAGACCGGCCGCCGCCGGCGTACCGGCGATCCTGCCGCTCAGGCGAGCCGTCCACAGCATGTCGCCCTGCACCCGAACCCTACGGCCATGCCCACCGGCGAGATCGTCATAGGCCATCACATCGGCGCCGTCGGCGCCGATCAGCCGGTCGAAGTCGGCCAGCCACATCGGGCCGGCCGGTTCGCGCGCAAAACCGCGCAGGCTGAGTCCGACCGCATCGCCGCCCATGGGCACCACCCAGACCGCCTCGAAGTGCGCACAGGCCGCCAGCCACTGAGCACGCACGGTTTCGAGCGATGCCCGCGGCAGGCGCGCCATCGCGAGCAGTTCCCAGCCGGCCTCGATGCGGCTGACCCGAACGGCAGCATGCTTCAGCTCCGGCTGCTTGGAGACCGGATCGAAGGCCGGCAGGGTCAGCGCATTCATGCCGGCCAGGCCTTCGCCGCGCACGAAGGCATCACCCCAGTGCATCGGCAGGAAGGCCTGCCCCGAGCGGACCTCGTCGCTGGCATGCGCCAGAGCGACGAACCGGCCGCGCCGCGAGCTCACCATCACCGGTTCGCCATCGCGCAGGCCACGCCGCGTCAGGTCGTTGCCATCCATGTCCAGCGTCGGCGCCTCGGCCTGCGCGAACAGCGCGGGCACCCGGCCGGTCCGGCTCATGCTGTGCCACTGATCGCGCAGGCGACCGGTGGTCAGCGCGATCGGATAGCGCACGTCGACCGGCTCGGCCACCGCCCGCCAGGGCGCCGCCGAAAAGCGCGCCTTGCCGTTCGCCGTGGCGAACCGGTCATCGGCATACAGCCGTGCCTGGCCGGCCGGGGCGCCGGCCGGCAACGGCCACTGCTGCGGACCGTCGCGCTCGAGCCGCTCCCAGCTCAAGCCGCCGATGTCCAGGTCGCGGCCCACGGTCAGGCCGCGGTGTTCCAGCCACACGGCCTCGGCGTTCTCGAAAGCGAACCCGCGCTCGCGTCCGGGATGCAGCGCACCCGCCAGTCGGCGCGCCGCGTCGGCCAGGATCGACCAGTCGGCACGCGCCTCGCCGGGGGCCGGCAGCACGGCGCGCACGCGGCTGATCCGCCGCTCGGAATTGGTGACCGTGCCCTCCTTCTCACCCCAGGTGGTGGCCGGCAGGGCCACATCGGCATGCCGCAGGGTCTCGGTGTCGGCGAAGGCCTCCTGGACCACCACGAACTCGGCCCGTTCCAAAGCTTCGCGTACCCGGAGCGAATCGGGCATCGACTGGGCCGGGTTGGTGCAGACGATCCACACCGCGCGCACCCGCCCCGAATGCAGTCCCTCGAAGAGTTCGACCGCGCTCAGCCCCGGGGACGCAGGCACGCTCTCCACATCCCAGTAGCGCGCGACCTCGTCGCGGTGCGCAGGGTTGGCCAGATCGCGATGACCGGGCAGCAGGTTGGCCAGTGCGCCGACCTCGCGCCCGCCCATCGCATTGGGCTGGCCGGTCAGCGACAGCGGACCGGCGCCCGGACGCCCGATCTGGGCGGTGGCCAGATGCAGGCCGATCAGCGCGGCATTCTTCTCGGTGCCGCTGCTCGACTGGTTCAGGCCCTGGCAATACAGCGACAGCACGCTGCCCGCCTCGGCCCACCAGCGCGCCGCGGTGATGATGTCTTCCTCGCGCACACCGCACACGCGCGCCATGGCCCGCGGGCTGGTCTCGCGCACGACGCCGCGCAGGGCGTCAAAGCCGTCAGTGTGCGCACCGATCCAGTCGGTCGCGACCTTTTCCTCCCAGATCAGCCAGTGCAGCATCGCGTGGAACAGCGCCACGTCGGTGCCCGGCAGGATCGCCAGATGCAGGTCGGCCGCCTGCGCGGTCACGGTGCGGCGCGGATCGACCACGATCATGCGCTGGCCGGGCCGGGCCGCACGCGCGGCCTCGATCCGCCGCATCACGATCGGGTGGGCATAGGCGGTGTTCGAGCCGGCGACGAACAGCAGGTCGGCCTGGTCGATGTCCTCGTAACAGGCGGGCACGGAATCCGCGCCGAGCGTCGCCTTGTAGCCCGCCACCGCCGAACTCATGCACAGGCGCGAGTTGGTGTCCAGATTGTTGGTGCCGACCGCGACGCGCGCCAGCTTGTTGAGCACGTAATAGTCTTCGGTGAGCAGCTGCCCCGAGCCATAGAAGGCCACCGCGTCGGGCCCGTGCTCGCGCACGATCTGCGCGAAGCGGCCGGTCGCCAGCGCCATCGCCTGCTCCCAGCCGACCGCTTCGCGCGGCGCGTCGCGCGAGCACCGGACCATCGGATGCAGCAGCCGCCCGCCGCCGCGTGCGGTCTGATGCAGCGTGCTGCCCTTGCTGCACAGGCGCCCGGAATTGGCCGGATGCTCCGGGTCGCCGCGCACCGCCTGCACGGTGACGCCGTCGGTGGTCGCGATCACCCCGCAGCCCACGCCGCAATAGGGACAGGTGGTGCGCACGTCGCGCATCGCTGCGCCGCCGGCGGGGTTCATGGCGCGGGCTCCGATCAGACGGTATCGGAAACTTCGATCATCACCACGCCATCAACGACGCGGGTCCGGTAGGCGGTGGTGCAGCCCTCGTCCGGCGCATCGGCGCAGCCGTCGGACAGGCCGATCGTCCAGTTGTGCAGCGGACAGGCAACCCGGTCGCCGAACACGATGCCCTGCGACAGCGGGCCGCCCTTGTGCGGGCATCGGTCGGCCAGCGCGAACACCTGGTCCTGCGCATTGCGGAACACAGCGATCGGCTCGGGACCCTGCAGCCAGCGCCGCGCGCCCAGCACCGGCAGTTCTTCGAGGCGGCAGACAGCCTGCCAATGCGCGACAGACATGTCGACGGAACTGCGGGCGTTCATGCGCTTACCTCGGCTACGATCGGAATGAACTGGCGGGTGTCGACCCGGGCGCGGTCGAATTCGCGCCACGGATCGGGCTCGCCATCGAGCGAGAACTGCAGCCGCTCCCACAGCGCGACCCGGCCGGGCGCATCGTCGAGCACGCGGCGCTTCACATAGTCCAGACCGACCCGCGACACGTAGTGCACGGTGCGCTCCAGGTACCAGCCCTCCTCGCGGTACAACTGCAGGAAGGCCCCTGAATACTCGAGCACTTCGGCCGAGGTCTTCAGCTTGACCAGGAAGTGCGCGACCTCGGTCTTGATGCCGCCATTGCCGGCAACGTAGATTTCCCAGCCCGAGTCGACGCCGATCACGCCGACGTCCTTGATGCCGGACTCCGCGCAGTTGCGCGGGCAGCCCGACACCGCCAGCTTCACCTTGTGCGGCGCGTACATCCGCCACAGCGCTCGCTCCAGATCCTTGCCCATCTGCGTCGAGTCCTGGGTGCCGAAGCGGCACCATTCGGAGCCGACGCAGGTCTTGACCGTGCGCAGCGCCTTCGCATAGGCGTGGCCCGACGGCATATCGAGGTCCTTCCACACCGCCTGCAGATCTTCCTTGCGCACGCCCAGCAGGTCGATTCGCTGGCCGCCGGTCACCTTGACCGTGGGCACCTTGTACTTGTCGACGACATCGGCGATGCGGCGCAGTTCGGAGGCGGTGGTCTCGCCGCCCCACATCCGCGGGATCACCGAATAGGTGCCGTCCTTCTGGATGTTGGCGTGCGAGCGCTCGTTGATGTAGCGCGACTGCGGATCGTCCACTGCCTCGCGCGGCCAGGTGCTGAGAAGGTAGTAGTTGGTGGCCGGACGGCAGGTCGCGCAGCCGTTGGGCGTGCGCCAGTTCAGATATTCGAACACCGCCGGGATGGTGAGCAGGTGCTGGTCGCGGATCGCCTGGCGCACGCTCTCGTGGGTGTGGTCGGTGCAGCCGCAGACCGCCTTGGTCTTCTTGGTCTCGGCGTTGTAGGCGCCGCCCAGCGTGCTGGCCAGCAGCTGCTCGACCAGCCCGGTGCACGAGCCGCAGGAACTCGAGGCCTTGGTGTGCTTGCGCACCTCGTCCAGCGTGAACAGGCCCTTGGACTTGATCGCCGTGACGATCGTGCCCTTGCATACGCCATTGCAGCCGCAGACCTCGGCGCTGTCGGCCATCGCCACCGCGTGATTCTGGCCCTGGTGGCCGGTGTCGCCCAGGCTGGACTCGCCGAACATCAGGTGGTCGCGGATCTCGGCGATGCCGCGGCCCTCGCGCAGCAGCTTGAAATACCAGGCGCCGTCGACCGTGTCGCCATACAGCACGCTGCCGATCAGCTTGTTGTCCTTGATCACCAGTCGCTTGTAGACCCCGCCCACCGGGTCGTTCAGGGTGATTTCTTCGGTCCCCTCGCCGCCGCTGAAATCGCCGGCCGAAAACAGATCCACTCCGGTCACCTTCAGCTTGGTCGAAGTGACCGAGCCGGCATAACGCCCGATGCCGAAGGCCGCCAGGTGATTGGCGCAGACCTTGGCCATCTCGAACAGCGGCGCGACCAGTCCGTAGGCGATGCCGCGATGGCTCACGCATTCGCCCACCGCATAGACGCGCGGGTCGAAGGTCTGCATCGTGTCGTTGACCACGATGCCGCGATTGCAGTGCAGCCCGCTGCTCTCGGCCAGCTGCGTGTTCGGGCGGATGCCCACCGCCATCACCACCAGCTGCGCCGGCAGCGCTTCACCATCCTTCAGGCGCACCGTGGCGACCCTACCGTCGTCGCCGGCCAGCAGCGATTCGGTCTGCGCGCCCAGCCGGAAGGCGATGCCGCGCGACTCGAGCTCGGCCTGCAGCAGCTTGCCGGCGGCGCGGTCGAGCTGGCGCTCCATCAGCCAGTCCATCAGGTGGACCACGGTCACCGCCATGCCGCGCAGGCGCAGGCCGTTGGCCGCCTCGAGGCCGAGCAGGCCGCCGCCGATCACCACCGCCTGCTTGTATCGCGAGGACGCCTCGATCATCGCCTCGGTGTCGGCGATGTCGCGGTAGGCGATCACGCCGGGCAGATCCTTGCCGGGCACCGGCAGCATGAAAGGATTCGAACCCGTGGCCAGCAGCAGCCGGTCATAGGCCGCGACCGTGCCATCGCTGGCATGCACCTCTCGGCGCATGCGGTCGATCTTCACCACGTTCTTTCCGGCGTGCAGCGTCACGCCGTGTTCGCGGTACCAGTCCCAGCCGTTCAGCACGATGTCGTCGAACTTCTGCTCGCCGGCCAGCACCGGCGAGAGCAGGATCCGGTTGTAATTGGGCTGGGGCTCGGCGCCGAACACCGTGATGTCGTAACGGTCGGGCGTGAGCTTGAGCAGCTCTTCGAGCGTGCGCACGCCGGCCATGCCGTTGCCGATCACGACCAGGCGCTGGCGCCCGGGTACCGCCCCCGCGGTCTTGCGCGGGGCTTCGATGACGGAAGTGGCGCTCATGCTGCCTTGCGCTCCTTGCGGTAGAGGAACTCGAGGATCTCGCGGCGCAGATGGCTGTAGTTCGGGTCCTCGGCCAGTTGCACGCGGTCGCGCGGCCGCGGCAGGTCGATGCTGAGGATCTCGCCGATGGTGGCCGCCGGTCCGTTGGTCATCATCACGATGCGGTCCGACAGCAGAACCGCCTCGTCCACGTCGTGGGTGACCATCACCACCGTGCTGCCGGTCTGCGCGATGATGCGCAGCAGCTCGTCCTGCAGATGGGCGCGGGTCAGCGCGTCCAGCGCCCCGAAGGGCTCGTCCATCAGCAGCACCTTGGGTTCCATCGCCAGCGCCCGGGCGATGCCCACCCGCTGCTTCATGCCGCCGGAAATCTCGTGCGGACGCTTTTCGGCGGCACTGGCCAGGCCCACCATCTCGAGCGCCGCCATCGCACGGGCCTTGAGCTTGGCGCGCGGTTCGTCGCGGCCGAACACCCGCTCCACGGCCAGATGGATGTTGTCCAGGCAGCTCATCCAGGGCAGCAGCGAATGGTTCTGGAAGACGACGCCGCGGTCCGGCCCGGGCCCCTTGATCTCGCGGTTGCCCAGCAGCAGGTGGCCCGAGGTGGGATCGAGCAGCCCGGCGATCAGGTTGAGCAGCGTCGACTTGCCGCAGCCCGAATGGCCGATCAGGCTGACGAACTCGCCCTTGGCCACTGTCAGGTGGATGTCGCGCAGCGCAATGAAGTTGCCCTTCTTCGTCTCGAACACCATGCCCGCGTTGTCGACCACCAGATAGTTGGCCTCGAAGCTGGCCCGCGCCTTGCCGTCCAGCGGCGTGGCGGTCAGTTCACCGATCATAGCCATCGCGTGTCACCTCACTCGTACGAGAAACGACGGGCCAGCCACATCAGCGCCAGCTCGAGCAGCAGTCCGACCATGCCGATCACCAGGATGGCGATCAGGATGTTCTCGACCTTCAGGTTGTTCCATTCGTCCCAGACCCAGAAGCCGATGCCCACGCCGCCGGTCAGCATCTCGGCCGCCACGATCACCAGCCAGGCCACGCCGATCGACAGGCGCACACCGGTCATCAGGTAGGGCAGCACCGCCGGGAACAGGATCTTGGTGAAGATCTTCCATTCGGACAGGTTCAGCACACGGGCCACGTTCATGTAGTCGGTGGGCACCCGCTGCACGCCGACCGCGGTGTTGATGATCATCGGCCACACCGACGAGATGAAGATCGTCCAGATCGCCGCCGAGTGCGCGCCCTTGAACACCAGCAGGCCGATTGGCAGCCAGGCCAGCGGCGACACCGGGCGCAGCAGCGAGATCACCGGCGCGGTCATCTTGTCCAGGAAGCTGAAGCGCCCGATCGCGAAGCCCGCCGGAATGCCGACCAGCGCCGCCAGGCCGAAGCCCAGGCCGACCCGGCCAAGGGAGTTCATCAGCTTGATGCCGATGCCCTGGTCATTGGGACCGTTCTGGGCGAACGGGTCGGCGAACACCTGCAGCGCCGCCTTCCAGGTGGCCACCGGACCGGGAATCGTCTGGCCACCGGCCGCGATGGCCTCCCAGATCAGGATCAGCACCAGGATGCCCAGCGCGGGCGCGAGAAAGGTCGCCAGGCGCTCGTTGCGGGCGCGCCGGCGCACGGCCTCGGAGATGACCGGCGCGGCCGGCTTGCTGGCCTGCAGCAGCACCGGCGTGTCGGCCGCGGAGGCGGCCACTGACACGGCCACCGAGGGCGCGACCCGCGCAGGCTGGAGCGCGTCGGCCCCGGCGCGCGCACCCGGCGCGGGTTCGGACCCTGGGGGCAAGGCGCCGGAGGCCGCGGCCAGCGGCGTGATCGATACGGAAGCACTCATGGGCGTTCTCCTGGACACGTCGAATGGCTCAAGCAGTCTTGACCTTGAAGGACCCCGCGTACTGCTTGGGGTTGCTGCCGTCCCAGACCACACCGTCGACCATCGTCGACTTGCGCATGTCCGACTTGGGCAGGCTGACTTTGACCTGCGCCGCGGCCTCCTTGTAGATCGCGGTCTGGTTCACCTGCTTGGCGATCGCCAGGTAGTCGGGGTCTTCCTTGAGCAGACCCCAGCGCCGATGCTGGGTCAGGAACCACATGCCGTCGGACAGGTACGGGTAGTTGACCGCGCCGTCGTTGAAGAACTTCATGTGATTGGCGTCGTCCCAGGTCTTGCCCATGCCGTTCTGGTAGCGGCCCAGGATCCGGTCGATGATCACGTCGCGTGAGGTGTTCACATAGGCCTGCTGCGCGATGGTGTCGGCCATCTTGTTCTTGTTCGACAGGCCGGCATCGATCCACTTGCTGGCCTCCAGAATGGCCGCGGTGACGGCGCGCGCGGTATTGGGGTTCTGCTTGACGAAATCCAGCCGCGTGCCCAGCACCTTCTCGGGATGGTCCTTCCAGATGTCCTGGGAGGTGATCGCCGTCACGCCGATGCCGTCGGCAATCGCGCGGTGGTTCCAGGGCTCGCCCACACAAAAGCCGTCCATGTTGCCCACCCGCATGTTCGCGACCATCTGCGGCGGCGGAACTGTGATGACCTTGGCGTCCTTCATCGGATTGATGCCATGGGCCGCCAGCCAGTAGTACAGCCACATCGCGTGGGTGCCGGTCGGGAAGGTCTGCGCAAAGGTGTATTCGCGCTTCTCGGCGGCCATCAGCTTGGCCAGACCGGCGCCGTCGACCGCGCCCTTGTCGGCCAGTTTCTTGGACAGCGAGATCGCCTGGCCGTTGTTGTTCAGGCTCATCAGCGCGGCCATGTCCTTCTTGGCCCCGCCCACGCCCATCTGCACCCCGTAGATCAGGCCGTACAGCACATGCGCGAAATCGATCTCGCCATTGACCAGCTTGTCGCGCACCGAGGCCCACGAGGCTTCCTTGGTGGGGATGATCTTGACGCCGTACTTCTTGTCGATCTCGAGCACGGAAGCCATCACCACCGAGGCGCAGTCGGTCAGCGGAATGAAACCGATCTTCACTTCCTTCTTCTCGGGCGCATCGGACCCCGCCGCCCAGGCCACCGCCTGCAGGCTGGGCGGCACCACGCCGCCCAGGCCACCGGCCGAGACAGCCGCCGAGGCCAGCGTCAGGAAGCGGCGCCGCTTCATCGGCGCGACCCATTCGCCCGCTACCGGCAGCACTTCGTTGGCCGGCTGAACCGACGCCGGAACTTGCGGTTGTTCAATCAGCGACGGTGTGACGACTCGATCCGGAAGCATTCGTTGACCTCAAAAAAAAAAAGACGCTCGTAGCCATCGGTCAGATGGCCGCGAACGTCGTTGTTCGATGCATGCGAACCGCCGTTGGCCCGCCGCACCCAGGTTGTCTGTCTGAGACCGAGCATTGGCCTCGACAAAACAACACGCAGGATCCATGCCAAGCGAAAACGCCCGTTTTCAGGGACCGGAAGGACGAACTGGGGTCATGAAAGGCGGCGCACGCCCACCGAGCGGGAGATCCGCTCGAAGCACGATGGCGAGGGGTGCACTTGTGCAGTGCAGCATGCACCGGTCCGGCGCCCGCCGGCGCCAGATCGGCCGTCAGCTGTCGAACATCGTACCGACGGCGATGACCTGCTCGGCCACGTCGCGCAGCTTCAGATTGCGGTCCATCGCCATGCGCCGCAGCAGCTGGTAGGCATGCGCCTCATCGCAGGACTTGCGCTTCATCAGCACGCCCTTGGCACGCTCGATCGTCTTCCGATCGGCCAGCTGGGTCTGGGCATCACGGACGGCACCGCGGAGGCGCTGGTCCTCCTCGAAGCGCGCGATGGCCAGATCGAACAAGGTCGCGAGCTGCTCGATCGGAAGTCCCTGCACGACATAGGCGGAAATGCCCGCCGTCATCGCCTTGCGCATCAGCTCCGGCGACGCATCGGGGGTCACGAGCACGATCGGCCGCGGCGTGCGTTCGGTCACCACGCACACCTGCTCCATGGTGTCGCGAGTGGGGGACTCCGCGGCCAGCAGGACGATGTCGGGTCGCAGTTCCTCGACCCTGTCGGCGAGGTCGCGGGCCGAGCGTTCGACCGGCAAGACTTCGAATCCCGCCAGCTCGAGCGCGTCGAGCAGGCCCGACATCTGGTTGTCCGATTCGTCGAAAAGCAGGACGCGCATGCTGATACGGAGCGCGGACGCGGATGTGGTTGGGCTTCACACAATACCGCCCGCCATAGTGCAATGCAACAATCTCGTTGACCAACGATCTGGATGGCACAAGGCGACGATAAGTCATTCAGGATATTCGTGAGTCGCAGCAGCGATGGTCGCAGGATGCGAACCTGCGAGTGGGCTATGCTGGCTCCCCCATGACCTCCCCGCTGTCTCGCGATGCGCACCCCCCAGGGCGTGCGATGGCTGCCCTGCTGCTCAATGCCTTCATCTGGGGGGTGTCGTGGTGGCCATTCCGCTGGCTGAACGAGCACGGCCTGCACAGCCTGTGGGCGACCGCCGCGATCTACCTGCTGGCCTGGCTGCTGGTGATCGCGCGCGACCCGCTCGCGACCCTTGCCGCGATGCGCAACCCCGCCCTGCTCGCGCTGGCGGGCGCATCGGGCGTCACGAATGCCTGCTTCAACTGGGGGGTGGCGACCGGCGATGTGGTCAGGGTCGTCTTGCTCTTCTATCTGATGCCGATCTGGTCGGTGCTGTTCGCCCGGGTGCTGCTGAATGAGCCGATACGGCTGCGCTCGATCGGCCTGGTGCTGCTCGCGGTCAGCGGCGCGGTCATCGTGCTGTGGCGTCCTGGCGCCGGGATGCCGTTGCCCGAGTCGCGGGCCGATTGGCTCGGCCTGATCGGCGGAGTCGCGTTCGCATTGACGAACATCCTGCTGCGCAGACTGTCTGCCCGCCCCTCCGGTGCGCTGGCCGGCGCCATGTTTGCCGGCGGCACGATCATGCCAGCGTGCGTTGCGCTGGGGATGGGCTCGGGTATCGGTGGAGCATCCGTCCCCTGGCCGGCACTGGCGTCCGCCGGTTACGCTCCGCTCGCCCTGCTGGCGCTCGGATTCGTCGCGGCCAATCTGGCCCTGCAATACGGCGCCGCACGCCTGCCCGCACGGGTCACGGCCGTGGTGATGCTGAGCGAAGTGGTCTTCGCCGCCGGATCGGCGGTATGGCTGGGTGGCGAAGTGCTGACTGCGCAACTGGTCCTTGGTGCGACCCTCATCATCGGAACCAGTCTGATGTCCGCCCTGCAGCCGCGGTGAATCAGGGCGCGGCAGGATATCGGCGAACCGATATCCGCGCGACAGCACATCAGGCCGGCACGGCCCCCGCCAATGGCGCGACGAGCGCCTGCGGCTGATAGCCGACATTGGCCATGTGTGCGACCAGGGCGGAGTCCATGGTGCTGGCATGATGTTCGAACCAGGGTCCCAGCTCGTTGACCAGCACGCCGACCAGTTTCCACTCGCCGGCCAGGGCCCGGGTGCGCACCGTGCGGATGATCTCCAGCACCTGATGGTGTTCGCCCGCATGGCAGGGAGGTCCCCAGCCGGAATCGACCATCCATTCCTCTTCCTGCCGGAAGTGCAGCACGGTGTGCTCGATCAGCCGGTCGAGCGCGCTGATGGTGTCGGCCTCGGCCGCGCGGGCGAGCTCGCCGAGCAGCCCGACGAATTCGCGGTGCGTCTGATCCATCGGCTCCACGCCGACCAGCAGACGGTCATCCCAGTTCAATAGCGCCACTGCACCGACTCCTTCCATGACCTAGACGGCCGACGCGCCAGTTTAGAGGAGGCTTTCGAGTGTCGTCGTTGACAGATCGCAAGCGCGATGGCCGCAACATCGGATTCGGGAGACTCTGACATCCCTGGCCGGCCTGTGAGCCGGCCTGGGCCTAGGCGCCGTCCAGCAGCCGGCCCAGGTCGGTGACCAGCGGCGCCGGACCTTGTCCGTGCTTGACGAACAGGCGCAGCCGCCCCTTGGGGTCGAAGACGTAACTGCCCGCCGTGTGGTCCATCGAATAGGTGCCCGGCGTGCTGCCCGGCACCTTCTGGTAGAACACCTTGAACTCTTTGGCGACCTTGGCGGTGGCCTGCGCATCGCCATACAAACCCAGGAAGCGCTTGTCGAAGGCCGGCACATATTGGGCAAGCAGCGCGGCGGTGTCGCGGTCAGGGTCGATCGTGACGAACAGCACCTGCACCTGATCGGCACGGCTGCCCAGCTGGCGCATCACCTCGGCCATCTCGGACATGGTGGTGGGGCAGACATCCGGGCACTGCGTAAACCCGAAGAAAATGACCACGACCTTGCCGCGGAAGTCTTCGAGGGTACGGGCCTTGCCGGTGTGGTCCGTCAGCGCCAGCGCGCGCCCGAAGTCGGCGCCGGTCACGTCGGTGTTCAGGAACCCCCCCTTGCCCTTCTGGCAGGCCGCCAGCAGTGCCAGCGCCACCAGGCCACCCGCCAGGCGGCGACGGGCGACAAAGGGAAGTCGGGTCGGCACGTTCAACCTAGAAGCGGAAATAATGGTCGACCAGCAGCGCGCCGAAGAGCGCCGCCAGATAGAAGATCGAATAGCCGAAAGTGCGCCGCGACAAAGCATCGGTGTAGTGCCGCCACAAGCGCCAGGCATAGCCGAGGAACACGCCGCCCAGAATCAGGGCGCTGACGAGGTAAAGCAGGCCGCTCATGCCGATCAGGAAGGGCAGCAGTGTCGTGGCGAGCAGCAGGAACGTGTACAGCAGGATGTTCAGGCGGGTGAATTGGGAGCCATGCGTCACCGGCAGCATCGGCAGGCCGGACAGCTTGTAATCCTCGACCCGATACAAGGCCAATGCCCAGAAATGCGGCGGCGTCCAGACGAAGATGATCAGGAACAGCACGAGCGCCGGCGCACTGACCTCGTTGGCGACCGCAGCCCAGCCGAGGACCGGCGGCATCGCGCCGGACGCGCCGCCGATCACGATGTTCTGGGGCGTGGCCGGCTTGAGCACCACCGTGTAGATCACCGCATAACCGACGAAGGTGGCCAGTGTCAGCCACATCGTGAGCGGATTGACGAACGCGTACAGCATCCAGGCGCCCAGGCCGCCCAGCACACCCGCGAATACCAGCGATCCGGCAATGCTGACCTCTCCGCGCGCCGATGCGCGGGCGCGCGTGCGTGCCATCCGGGCGTCGATGCTGCGCTCGACCAGGCAGTTGAACGTGAAGCCGGAACCCGCGAGCAGGGAGATCCCGGCCAGTCCGAACACCAGCACCCGCCAGGGCACCCAGTTGTCGGACGCCAGCAGCATGCCGATCAGCGCGCAGAACGCCGCCAGCAGGGTCACCCGCGGCTTGGTGAGCTCGAAATAGTCGTGCACCAGGCGGCGCAAGTCGACGGTGGTGGTGGGTTGGGCGTGCATCCGGGCGTGTGTGAGGGCGAAAGCAGATCCGGATCAGACCTTGAAGGCAGCCTGCCGGGCGCGGAAGTTTAGCACCAGCGCGAGTCCGAGCAGCAAGGCCGCCCCTCCATTGTGGGCGACGGCCACCGGCAGGGGGAGGCTGAACCAGACATTGGACAGGCCAAGCAGCCACTGCACCGTGAGCATCGCCAGCATCGCCAGCCCCAGCACGCCGATTCCCGGCGTGCGCAGCGTGCGCCAGCCAACCCAGCCGACGATCAGGGCGACGCCGATGGCACCGAGCCGGTGGGACAGGTGGATCGCGGTGAGCGCCTGCATCGGCAGCGCCGAGCCATCGCCGGTCTTGCCGAGCTCGCGAACGAAATGAAAGCCGTCGGCGAAGTTGACGGGAGGCCACCATCGACCCTGGCAGGTCGGCAGGTCGGTACAGGCCAGAGCAGCATAGTTGGTGCTGACCCATCCGCCCAGGAAGATCTGCAGCGCGATCGCCACCAGCGCCAGGCGCGCCGGCCACAGCAGGGCCGCGACCGGCTCGGCATCGATGTAGCTGGGCGGCGGACGCTGGCGCAGCCATAACCACAGCAGCAGGCTGAAGGTCAGCATTCCGCCCACCAGGTGACCGGTGACGATGGCCGGCTTGAGCAGCAGCGTGACCGTCCATTTCCCGAACAGGCCCTGCAGGATGACGACCGCCACCAGCGTGATTGCCAGCAGCGGCGACTGGCGCAGGACCTGGCGGCGCCGGAAGGCAACGCCGGCGATCACGAGGATCACCAGCCCCAGAAAGGTGGCGATGTAGCGGTGGATCATTTCCCGCCAGGCCTTGCCCAGCGAAACCGGTCCGTGCTCACCGCCCTGCTGCTGCACGGCCTGGGCGATCTTCTCGCCGGCATGATCGGGGGTGAGGTGGCCGTAGCACCCCGGCCAGTCCGGACAGCCCAGGCCGGCATCGGTCAGCCGCACCCAGGCGCCCAGCATCACCAGGCACAGCGTCAGGATCAGCGCAAAGCCCAGCAGCCGCGACAAGGTGCGCCGGGACGCACGGCCGTCGGCTGCCCGGGACAGCGAGGTCACCGCGGCATTCATCGCAGGCCGCTCGCGGGGGAGTGGGGATTCGGCGCCGGCATCGGTCAGCCGATCCGCGAGGCGCGCAGCAGCTTGGCAATGTCCTTCTTCATGCGGTTCGCATCGGCTTGGGCCGGAAAACGCATCATCAGATTGCCCAGCGGATCGATGACGTAGGTCGGCGGACCTGCGGCAGCCTCGGGGGGCGGCAGCACCGCGGCCAGCGCGGACGGATCGGCACGAAGCAGCTGCAGGCCTTCATGTTCGGCCAGCAGCGCGGCCGACGGGGTGGATCCGTCGGTGATCAGCAGCACCCGCTCGATCCGGTCGCGGTCGCGTCCCGTGGTCAGCCGCACCTGGCGCATCACGTACAGGCGCTGGGCACAGGCCGCGTCGCAGGCCTGTTCGGCTGTCGTCAGCAGCACCCACTTGCCGCGAAACCGCTCCATTCCACCCGGCGAACCGGCAGCGCCGACCACGGCCAGATTCGCGACCGGCCGTTGCGGCTCGATCAGCTCGCCGTAATTGGATCGGCCATCGGGCTTGACCACGTAGTAGGCCAGGTAGGAGGCGACAACAGGTGCGGCGCACACGGCCAGGATTCCCAGCAGCTTCAGGCGCATGCGCCGGCGGTTGACCGGATCGGCACCGACCGGTCCGCCCGGTTCGGCGTTCAGATCCGCGCGCCCGTGCGCAGGCGCAGGCGCGGGTTCGCGGGGCAAGGCATCAGTCGGCATGGTCTGGGGCTTTTCTCGAATCACGACGGGCCAGGTACATCAGGTAGAGCGTCACCGCGGCTGCGGCTGCGGACATCACGAACCACTGCAGCGCATAGCCCCGGTGCTTGTCGACATCGGGGCCGGCCGTTCGCCATTCGCGCACCAGACCGTCGTCGGGGGACCCGGCAGCCGACTGGCGAATGATGAAGGGCTGCAAATCGAGCCCCGACCAGCGCCGATAGACGTCCGGGTCGAAGTTCTGCCACAGCCGATCGCCGGGCTGCGGCTCGGGCATCGCCTTGAGTTCGAGCGTGCGTTCGAGCGTGGGTTCGGCGATACCTGCGATCTGCACATCGTCAGCCGGTGTCTTCACCATGGGCAGGCGGTTCCGGTCCTGAACATCGCGCGCGATCCAGCCGCGCAGCACCAGCACATGAAGCGATGAATCCTTGATTTTAACCGGGGTGAGCACGTAGAAGCCCGCCACCCCCTGGTGCGTACGGTTGTCGATGAAGATGGTGTCGTCGGGAATGAAGCGCCCTTGCAGCTGGACAAGGCGGCCCGAAATCTGCCCGGCGGCCAAGGGCCTGCCATCGAGCGCGTAAGGGCCGGCTTGCGCAGCGCGCTCGAGGACCGATTGCTGCGCACGCTTCTCGGCCGCGCGGCGCATCTGCCATTGCCCGAGCGATGCGGTCAGCGCCGTGACCAGCGCCATCGCCACGATTGCCAGCATCCTCGACATCATCGCCCGACGCGAGGGGATAGAATCGACTCCCATGAAATGGCTCGTTGTGATTGCATTCGCCCTGATCCTGGGCAGTCTGGCCTCGGCCATGGTCTACCTGATCCGCGACCGCGGCCGCACCCGCAACGTGGTGCGGGCCCTCGGCTTTCGGGTCGGGTTCTCGATCCTGCTCTTCCTGCTGATCCTCTTCGCGAACTGGATGGGCTGGATCCAAAGCACCGGCGTACCGATTCGCGCCGGCGGCTGATCTCCTGACACGCCATGAAAAAAGGGCCACCGCCTGGCAGCCCTTCAGGTCGTGCGGGCGGCGGGCAGAGCCGCCGCCGTGTGATCAGAGCCAGTAGACCACCACGTACAGGCCCAGCCAGACCACGTCGACGAAGTGCCAGTACCACGCAGCCGCTTCGAAGGCGAAGTGGTTCTCGGACGTGAAATGACCGTTGAGGATCCGGAACAGCACCACGGTCAGCATGATCGCGCCGACGCAGACGTGAAAGCCGTGGAAGCCCGTGAGCATGAAGAAGGTCGAGCCGAAGATGCCCGAGGTCAACTTCAGGTTCAGGTCGGAGTACGCATGGGCGTACTCGAAAGCCTGCAGTGCGAGGAAGATCGCGCCCAGCAGCACCGTGACCAGCATCCAGAACTTCAGCGCGCCGCGGTGGTTATCTTTCAACGCGTGATGCGCAATGGTCAGCGTGACGCCCGAGGTCAGCAGCAACGCCGTGTTGATGGTGGGAATGGGCCACGGGCCGATCGTCTGGAAAGCCTCGATGACACCCGCCGGCCCGAGATTCGGCCATGCCGCGGTGAATCCCGGCCACAGCACCATCTTGTGATCGAGGTCGCCCAGCCAGGGCATCGTGATGACGCGTGCATAGAACAGCGCCCCGAAGAACGCGCTGAAGAACATGACCTCGGAGAAGATGAACCAGCCCATGCTCCAGCGGAACGACACGTCGACCCGCTCGTTGTACTGGCCGCTTTCGGATTCGCGCGCAACCGTCGCGAACCACCCGTACATCATGTAGAACAGCACCGCGAAGCCGAACGCCAGCACATAGGGAGCGAACGGCACGCCGTTGATGGTGCCGGCCATGCCAAGCCCGAAGGCCAGCAGGGCGATGGATCCGACCATCGGCCAATGCGATGGCTGGGGCACGAAGTAGTAAGGCGCGGCGCCGTGCGCGGTTGCACTCATGGGTTCTCTCCCTCTTGGATACTCGAGCAGTATTGTCTGTCTTGAAGCGATGGCATGGCCGCAGGCACCGGCCTGGTCATGCGAACGGACGGCCGGTTCACCGGATCACCATCCGGACGACGAAAAGCAAAAACAGCACGAAGCCGATCGCCAGCACAACGCCGGCGATCACCACGTGCACCGGGTTCAGGCGCGACACATCGGACTGATGGGCGCGGCTGCCCCGCACCCCAAAAAACGAGGCGCCAACCGCCTTGATCGTGCCGAAGAAAGACGACTTCCGGCCGACGGCGGAGCGCAGGTCGTCGGCCATCACGTCCCCCTCGCGGGCGTACCGGCCGGCGTACCCGCGCCCGGGGTGGCTGCCGCATCGGACGGCTTGAGGGACTGGCCCGGCACCTCGAAGAACGTGTACGACAGCGTGATCACGCTGACGTCGGTCGGCAATTTGGGGTCGATCACGAAGACGACCGGGAATTCGCGCACTTCGTTGGGCTCGAGCGCCTGCTGCTTGAAGCAGAAACACTCGAGTTTGCGGAAGTACCGGTTGGCCACCTGGGGGGCGTAACTGGGAATGGCCTGCCCGACGGTGGGCCGGGATTCGGTGTTGGTCAGCTGATAGACGACGGTGACGAGTTCGCCGGGATTGACCGAAACCGACGACACCTTCGGCTTGAACTGCCAGGTGCCGCGACTGTTGGCATCGAACTCGATCGTGACCTTGCGGCTGGTGTCGACCTGGGTATTGCGCGCGAACTCGGCCGCGTCTTCGTCGCGCTGGGTGATCAGCCCGACTCCGGTGATTTCGCAGATGGCCCGATAGAGCGGAATCATCGCGTAGCCGAAGCCGAACATCACCGCCGCGATCACGAACAGCTTGAGCGACAGATGCCAATTGGAGACGGAAAGGTTCACGACCCGAACAGCGCCCGATTGACGATCACACCGGCAAAAAAGACGGCCGCGATCGACAGCAAAATCAGCGCGGTGCGCAGATTGCGTTGTCGGGCGGGGCCGGTCATTCGCGATCCAGATTCAAGGGTGGGTCGTGAGGATCCGTCGCCGGATCACTTGACGATCGGGGGCGTCTCGAAGGTGTGGTACGGGGCCGGGCTGGGCAGCGTCCATTCGAGCCCGTGTGCACCTTCCCACGGTTTGTCGGCCGCCTTCGCGCCGCCCTTGATGCACTTGATGATCACCGCCAGGAACACCAGCTGCGACAAGCCGAAGCCGAACGCGGACACGGTGGCCACCATGTTGAAGTCGGCGAACTGCATCGGATAGTCGGCATAACGGCGCGGCATGCCGGCCAGGCCCAGGAAGTGCATCGGGAAGAAGGTCAGGTTGAAGAAGATCAGGGTGAGCCAGAAATGCAGCTTGCCCATGCCTTCGTCATACATGTGGCCGGTCCATTTGGGCAGCCAGTAGTAGGTGCCGGCAAAGATCGCGAACAGCGATCCCGCCACCATCGTGTAGTGGAAGTGCGCGACCACGTAGTAGGTGTCGTGCAGCTGGATGTCCAGCGGCGCCATCGACAGCACGATGCCGGTGAGCCCGCCCATCGTGAACACGAAGATGAAGCCGACGGCGAACAGCATCGGGGTCTCGAAGGTCATCGCCCCGCGCCACATCGTGGCCAGCCAGTTGAACACCTTCACCCCGGTGGGCACCGCGATCAGCATGGTCGCGTACATGAAGAACAGCTGGCCGGTGACCGGCATGCCGGTGGTGTACATGTGGTGGGCCCACACGACGAACGACAGGATGGCGATCGAGGCGGTGGCGTAGACCATCGAGCTGTAGCCGAACAGGCGCTTGCGCGAGAAGGTCGGGATGATCTCGCTGACGATGCCGAACGCCGGCAGGATCAGGATGTAGACCTCGGGGTGGCCGAAGAACCAGAAGATGTGCTGGTACATGACCGGGTCACCGCCGCCGGCCGCATTGAAGAAATTGGTGCCGAAGTGGCGATCGGTCAGCAGCATGGTGATGGCGCCGGCCAGCACCGGCATCACGGCGATCAGCAGGTAGGCGGTGATCAGCCAGGTCCAGATGAACAGCGGCATCTTCATCAGCGTCATGCCGGGTGCGCGCATGTTCAGGATCGTGGTCACGATGTTGATCGAACCCATGATCGAGCTGGCGCCCATGATGTGCAGCGCGAAGATGCCCAGGTCCATGCCGGGGCCCATCTGCACCGACAGCGGCGCATAGACGGTCCAGCCCGCGGCCGGGGCACCGCCCGGGACGAAGTACGACAGCACCAGCAGGCTGGCCGCCGGGGGCAGCAGCCAGAAGCTGAAGTTGTTCATCCGCGCGAACGCCATGTCGGAGGCGCCGATCATCAGCGGGATCTGCCAGTTCGCGAAGCCCACGAAGGCCGGCATGATCGCGCCGAACACCATCACCAGGCCGTGCATGGTGGTGAGCGAATTGAAGAACTCGGGGTTGACCAGCTGCAGGCCGGGCTGGAACAGCTCGGCGCGCAGCAGCAGAGCGTTACACCCGCCCACGAGGAACATCGCGAACGAGAACCACAGGTACATCGTGCCGATGTCCTTGTGGTTGGTCGCGTACAACCACCGCCGCCAGCCGTGGGGGTGGTCGTGTGCGTGATCATCGTGGTGATCGAGTACTGCACTCATTGATCTGCTCCTGACGAAACTCTGATAGGCGAACGGGCGCGCGGTGGAATGGAACCGGCAGGCGCCTGATTATTTGGGCCGGGCAGCGAGGACTTCCTTGGGCTGCACGATGTTGTCTTCGGCCTTGTTGGACCAGGCATTGCGGGTGTAGGTCAGGACCGCAGCCAGTTCGGTATCGGAGAGCTGCTTGAACGAGGCCATCGCGGTACCGGCCTTGCCCTTGGAGCAGCAGGTCGATCTGGGCGTCCTGCGGACCGAGCACGACCTTGGAGCCGTCCAGCGCGGGGAACGCGCCCGGGACGCCTTTGCCCGTGGGCTGATGGCAGGCCACACAATTGGCGGCGTAGATCTTCTCGCCACGCGCCTGCAGGTCGGCGACCGGCCATTCCTTGGCGGGATCATCCTGCTTGGCGAGCATTTCCTTCTTCTTGCCGTCGACCCAGGTCTTGTAGTCGGCTTCGGACTTGACCTCGACCACGATCGGCATGAACGCGTGGTCCTTGCCGCACAGTTCGGCGCACTGGCCGCGGAAGATGCCGGTTTTTTCGGCCTTGAACCAGGTGTCGCGCACGAAGCCGGGGATGGCGTCCTGCTTGACGCCCAGCGCCGGCACCATCCAGGCGTGGATGACGTCGTTGGCCGTGGTGATGATCCGGACCTTCTTGCCCACCGGCACCACCAGGGGGTTGTCGACCTCCATCAGGTAGGTCACGTTCTTTTCGCGCTTGGCGCGGGCATCGGGGTAGTTGCGGTCTTCGATCTGCTCGCGCGGGGTGGCGAGCATGGACAGCATGCTGATGCCCTCGCCCTCGCCCTTCAGGTAGTCGTAACCCCATTTCCACTGGTAACCGGTGGCCTTGATGGTGAGGTCGGAGTTGCTGGTGTCCTTCTGGGCGACGACATCGCCCGTGGCGACCGCACCCAGCGCCACGACGATGATGAACGGCACGATCGTCCAGGCGATCTCGACCGAGGTGCTCTCATGGAAGTCGGCCGGCTTGTGCCCCTTGGACTTGCGGTGCGCGAAGATGGAATAGAACATCACCCCGAACACGAGGACGAAGATCACCAGGCAGACCCACAGCAGCACGTCGTGGATGAAAATCTGGCCCCGGGCGATCGCGGACGCGGGTTCGCCCAGGTTGAGCTGGAGAACCTTCGGGCCCCCGGGCATGTCGGAGACGGCCTGAGCCATACCGGCCAAGCCGCTGAAAGCGGCCGCAGCCACCGAACGCTCGATGTTCTTGAGAATCATGCTGTCACCAAAGAGTCGTGCCATGTCGTCCTGTGATCCTGTCTGCTAGCCCCGCCATCCGGCGACCGAGGCGCGCAATTCGCGCGCCAGCTGACTGCGCCCATCATCCGGCACGAAGCGCCCGACGGACATCTCCCTGCCCGCGGCCACCAGCCGGATGAGTTCCCGACGGGCGCCGCCATACTCCACCCTTATCCAGGGGCCCTGACATTCCATCTGCGCCAGGTTTCCGCCGCTTACGCGCTCGACGATCAGCCGATCCGCACGAACGACGATGCGCTCATAGTCACCCGCGTGCCGCGCGTGGACCAGAAACGCCACCCCCAGCGCCAGCAACTCGATTCCCGCGAACGGTATGACGAGCCAAGCCCCCAGCCAGGCGAAAGCTATTGCGATCAGCAACGACACAACCCCTACTGCCACAAAACATCCGGCCAGCTGGCCTGGTGTCAGGGCGCAATTGCGCCTGAGCAGCCATTGCTGACCACCGGGTTCTGCAGCGTGGATCCACCGATACGGCATGGAGGGTCGAACGAAGAGAGTCCAGAACCGGAAAATCCGATTCGTTGACAAAACGCATCGCCGGATTATACGGATCGCCCCTATGAGATCCAAATCGCGGCATGTCAGGCGCCACGATGCGGAATGCCGGGCCCCGTATTCACTCGCTGGGCGGGCGGATCGGGGCCGTTCCGGGACGCACCGTCCGCGGCGTGAAGGTCACCGGCGAGAGGCCCTCGGGCAGGCGCTTACGCGACGGGCACCAGGCATGGCCCTGGATGATTTCGAGCACGACCGGTATCAGGCCGTCCGCCCCGCGGCGCGACTCGAGCGCATCGAGCCAGCGCCGATAGGCCGCGCGCCCGAGCAAGCCGCGGCGCCGGCCGGCCAAGGCGTTGCCGCCAAGCGCCGAGCGCAGTTCGGCGATCAGGTCCTCCGCGCGGCGATAGCCGAGATTCATCCGTTCGGCGTCCATCACCGGTTCGGCGAACCCGGCGTGGACCAGCGCATCGCCGATGTCGTGCATGTCGGGAAACGAAACGAGTCCGGCCTGCGGGCCGAGCAGATCGCGCAGGGAATCGACCCCGAAGGCCGAAAACATCAGCAGCCCTTCCGGGCGAACGACCCGCTGCCACTCGGCCACCACCGCCAGCGGATCGACGAATCCGTGCCAGGCGAGATTGGACCAGATCAGGTCGACGCTGCTGTTGCGCAGGGGCAAGCGGTGCGTGTCGGCGGCCACGAAGATCGGGGCGCCGCCAGCCGCTGGTGCCGCCCCGCGCCGCCCTGCCAGAGCGCCTCCCGCCTGCGACAGCCAGCGCCCGGCTCGCGCCAGCATCGAGGCGGGCGCGCTGGCATGCTGCGCATGGCGCAGTGCTGCCGCCGACAGATCGAAGCCCAGATAGGTGGCCTGCGCGTAGCGGGCGCTGAGCGCCGGCTGGCCTGCCGCGCGCCCGCAGCCGATGTCGGCGATGGTG
>JADJVQ010000008.1 GCA_016710525.1 Burkholderiaceae bacterium | reverse complement strand
GTCACCTACGATGCGCTGGCCAGCGAGGGCAAGGCGCTGCACTGGCCGGCCACGATGCTCGAGAAGCTGGAGCGCGTGCGCGCGCTGGGGGTCGAGTCCCTGCGCATCGCGCAGGATGCCGGCGTCGAGATCGGCTTCGGCACCGACCTGCTGGGTCACATGCACACCCAACAATCCCACGAATTCGCATTGCGCCTGCCGGCCATGCCGATGGCGCAGATCCTGCAAAGCGCCACCGCGGTCAATGCGCGCTTCATGCGCCAGGAAGGCCTGCCTGGGCGTGATCGCACGCGGCGCGCTGGCCGACCTGATCGTGGTCGATGGCGACCCGCTGGCCGAGCCCTCGCTGCTGGCTGGCCAGGGGGAAGCCCTGCGACTGGTGATGAAGGGCGGACGCATCTACAATGACGAGCTGCAAACCCAAGGAGAGCGGACATGAGCGCAGTGATGGTCGACTACGGCAATCAGGAAGCCGCGATGCGGGACTATCTGGCCGAGGGCGAACGCCGGGCGTTCGCGCTGGGCAATCGCGGCCCGATCCGCTTCGCCCCGGACGGCAAGGTCCATCCGGACATCCTCGCCGCCTATTGGCGCTGCGGATTCTATGTGTTCGAAGGGGTCCTGAAGTCCGACGAACTCGCCGACATCGAAGCCGACATCAAGAACATCCTCGATCGGCTGCCGGTGCGCCGCGGCGCCGCCGTCGACCGCCACGGCCGCCCGGCGCTGTCGGCCGATTGCGTCGCGCCGACGCTGCAGTGGTCACGCCCGCTCGGTGATCCGTTCGGCGGCACCCAGCTGGCCAACGGCCGGCATCCGGTCAAGATGTTCGAACCCACCGCCGCGGCTGATGCGCCCGAGGAAGTGGTGTACCTGATCCTGGGGTCGCTGCAGTTCTCGCCGGCCGCGCTGCGGGTCTACGGACATCCGCAGCTGCTGGCCGTCGCCGCCGCGGTCAACGGCGACGATTTCACGCCGTTCAACGAGGCGCTGTTCATCAAGGAGCCCGGCCTGGGCGCGTCGGTCGCCTGGCACCAGGATGGTGTCACGCACTGGAACAGTCCCGACTGGGATGAGGGCACGCATGGCTTCAATTTCATGGCCCAGCTGTACGGTTGCACGCCTGCCAACGGGGTCTGGGTGGTGCCGGGTTCGCACAAGCTGGGCAAGGCCGACATCAAGGCGATGGTGGCCCGCGACGGGTCCGAGCGCCTGCGCGATGCCGTGCCGATCGTCTGCCAGCCGGGCGACGTCGCCATCACCAACCGCCAGGCCGTCCATGGTTCGTTCGCCAATACCAGTCCCGACTGGCGGGTGACGGTGAATTTCGGTTTCCACCGCCGCCGCTCGGTGCTGGGCGTGGTGACCCACGGCACTGTGCATGCGGCCGCCGGCGTCTATGACGAGGCGCGCATCCGTGAGCGCGCCCGCGCCCTGGGCTATGCCATCGACGCCCGCCGCCAGCGCTTTCCCCACGAAACCCCGTTCGTCTACGCGCCGCACGCGAAGACCGGCGAGACCTTCCACTACGATGCCGCCGCGCAGGCCGGCCTGAAGGACTACAACCTGCTCGACCTGAGCATCTGAGGGGTGCCACCGCGACCGCGGGAAGCCGGCCGCGGACTCCAACGACGCGCCGGCCATCGGGTCAGCCGGCCGCCTCGACCAGCACGCGCGGCAGATCGACCAGCTCCGGCCAGCCGTGGTCAGCTGCGCTTCCCACCACCCGCCCGCCGACAACCCGGTGATGCGCCTGCGGACTGGCGCAGAAAACGAGCGCGGCCAGCGGGTCATGGACCGCAGCACCAGCCATCGCCAGCGTGTCCAGGCGAAACATCGCGATGTCCGCGGACATCCCGGGAGCCAGGCAGCCGATGTCGTTGCGCCCGAGCACCGCGGCGCCGCCGCGGGTCGCCAGGCGCAGCGTGTCGCGCGCCGACAGTTCACGTCCACCGTCGTCACAGCCGAAGGGCTGCAGCGAGCGGCCCACCCGCGCCAGCAGCATCGCCTGACGGGCTTCGCCGATCATCTGCGCGCCGTCGTTGCTGGCGCTGCCGTCGACGCCCAGGCCGACCCGCACCCCGTGGTCGAGCATCCGGCGCACCGGCGCAATGCCGCTGGCCAGGCGCATGTTGCTGCAGGGGCAATGGGCAACGCCGGTGCCGGTGGCGGCGAAGCGGCCGATGCCGTGCGCATCGAGCTTCACGCAGTGGGCGTGCCAGACGTCTTCGCCCAGCCAGCCCAGGCTCTCGGCGTATTCGGTGGGCGTCATGCCGAAGCGCTCGCGCGAATAGGCCACGTCGTGGTCGTTTTCGGCCAGGTGGGTGTGCAGGCGCACGCCCATGCCGGCAAACGAGCGCGCCAGCGCGGCCGATTCGCGCATCAGGTCGCGGCTGACCGAAAACGGCGAGCACGGCGCCAGGCCGACGCGGATCATCGCGTGGCGGGCCGCATCGTGATAGCGGGTCACGACGCGCTGCGAATCGACCAGGATCGCCTCCTCGCGCTCGACCAGCGAATCGGGCGGCAGTCCGCCCGCGGACTCACCCACGCTCATGGATCCGCGCATCGCATGAAACCGCATGCCGATCGCGCGCGCCGCCTCGATGGTGTCGTCCAGCCGTGCGCCATTGGGGAACAGATACAAGTGATCGCTGGAGGTGGTGCAGCCCGACAGCAGCAGTTCGGCCATCGCGGTCAGCGCGGAGGTGTGCACCATGTCGGGCGTCATCCGGCCCCAGATCGGGTACAGGCCCTTCAGCCAGGTGAAGAGTTCGGCATCCTGCACGGCGGCAACCGCCCGGGTCAGCGACTGATACATGTGGTGATGGGTGTTGACCAGGCCGGGCATCACCAGGCAGCGGCTCGCGTCGATCACCTCGTCGGCCCCGTCCGGCGCCTCGTGCGAGGGGCCGATCGATTCGATCACCCCGTCACGGACCATCAGGTGGGCATCGTGCAGTTCGCGCCCCGCGTCGTCGAAGGTGGCGAGCGTGCGGGCATGAGTGATCAGCAGCGTCGCCATGCGGGCCTTTCGGATCGGCGATTGAGGGTCAGCCCGGCACTGTACGCCAGCCTTGGCCGGTCGCCCTGCCCGCTCCCGGGAACGCCCGCTCCCGGCGGGCCGCCGGCTCGCTGCGCCCGCGGCGGCAGGCCGGTGTGCGATCATTGGGCTGCCGGTGTCGACGCCCGACCGGCGAATTCATGAACGGGTGAGCGGCGCAGGCACAAAGGAATCCGATGCAAAAGCCGAACTACCAGTTCGAAAAGCGCCAGCGCGAGCAGGCCAAGAAGCGCAAGAAGGCCGAAAAGGCCGCCAAGAAAGAGGGCCCCGACGACCAGCCCGATCCGCAGGCTCAGCTTCCCGAGCGCCGGCGCCCCCGCCGACCCGAAGTAGCCACCCCCGCGCGGTGCATGGTCGCGCCGACTGGCTGAGGCCGGCGCCGAGCGCGCCATGCATGCCCGCGGTAGCCGCCCCGGAACTGCGTTCAATGCGCGCGTGAAGCGCGCCTCGGGCCGGTCATCGGACCGGTGCGACGTGGTGATGTTCTTCTTCATCGCCCAGGGCCGCATCTGGTGATGGATCGGCACATACAGCGCCTCGTCGGCCGTCATCTTCAACGCATCGCGCAGCATCGCATCGCGCTTGGCCACATCGGTCTCGATGCGGGCCGCGTCGATCATCTGGTCGAGCTTGGCATTGCTGACCCGGCCCAGATTGAAGTTGCCATCGGCCCCGGTGGTCTTGGTGCGCACCAGCGACTGCAGCGAATACAGCGCGTCATACGTGGCCACGCCCCAGCCCAGCAGGTACGCGTTGGTATCGTGCTTCAAGATCTTGGGAATGAAGGTGGCGAACGGCATCGCGTTCAGCTTGGCCTTGACGCCGATGCGGGCCCACATGCTGACCAGCGCCTGGCAGACTTCCTCGTCGTTCACATAGCGGTTGTTCGGGCAATCGAGCGTGAACTCGAAGCCGTTGGGATAACCGGCCTCGGCCAGCAGCTTCTTGGCCGCTTTTGCATCCGCCACAGCGACCTTGTCAAGGTCCTTGCTATGACCATTGACACCTGGCGCCACCATGATCGCCGCCGGAATGGAAAGCCCGCGCATGATGGAGCGCTGGATCCCGACTCGATCCACCGCCAGATTCAGCGCCTTGCGCACCCGCGCGTCCTTGAACGGGTTCTTTCCTTTGACATTGGATCCGGCGAGTTCGTTCGAGAACTGGTCCATGCCGATGAAGATGGTGCGCACTTCGACGCCGTCGACCACCTTCAGGTTGGGCATCTGGCGCAGCCGCGCGACGTCCTGCGTCGGCACGTCGGTGACGATGTCGACGTCGCCCGCCAGCAGGGCGGCGACCCGCGTTGCATCGGCCTTGATCGGCGTGTAGATGACGTCGCGGACATTGCCCTCGCGCAGGTCCCACCAGCCCGGATTCGACGTCAGGACGATGCGTTGATCGGGCGCCCATTCTTTCAGGATGTAGGGGCCGGTGCCATTGCATTGCGCGAGGCGTAGGTATCTTCCCGAGCCGCGTAGTTCTGGACCTTCTCGGACTTGTTCTTCTCGGCCCAGGCCTTGCTCATGATCCGGAAGTCGATGATGTTGCGCAGCAGGATCGGCACCGGCGCCTCGAGCAGGAAATCGACGGTATTGGCGTCGACCTTCTTCACTTCCTTGACGCCGGTCACGTAGATCTGCATCGTGCCCTGCGGCTGGCGGATCCGCCCGAACGAAAACACCACGTCATCGGCGGTGAGCGGCGATCCATCCTGGAACTTCACATCCTTGCGCAGGTTGAACCGCCACTGCAGCGGGCCCATCTGCTGCCAGCTGGTGGCCAGCGCGGGCTCGACCTTGTAGTTGCGGTCGTAGCGGGTCAGCCCCTCGTACACGTGCATGATCATCGTGTTCGTGGTGGCGTGGTTCTGCGAGTGCGGGTCGAACGTCAGGATGTCGTTCTGGGCGGCCCATTTCAGCGTCTGGGCGGCCGCCGGGCCGCCGGCCAGGATCAGCAGAGTCGCGGCGAGGGCGATGAGGCGGTGAAGCATTCGATTCCTCCGGTCAGATGGGTGCGCCGCACCTTCGAGCGGGGCGGGCTGGACGACCAATCTAGCATGCATGCGCGCCGCTGGCGCGGCGCACCGACATGGGAACGCGCCTACGGCGCAGGCCCGGCCCGTCAGACCGCCGGTGTGCGCGACAAGTCCCTGAACAGCACCATGCAGCTCTCGAGCACGGTCGGCAGCGGAGTTTCGTACCGTGTCAGGTGCCAGCGGATCGCGATGTGAAAAACCGCGCCGACCAGACCGGCGAAGACCATCGCCTCGTCGGCGCTGGCCAGCCGCTCGGCCGGCATCAGCGGGCGGAAGGCGGTCATCACGAAACGCAGGAATTCGCCGGCCGTCTGCTGGTACATCCGGTCCAGATCGGCACTGACCCCGAGCATCTCGAACAGCAGGACCCGCGCCTTGCGCGGATCGGCGCGCAGCATCTCGAAGAACACCGCCAGCCCCGTCCGCGCCCGGCCGTCCGCGCTGGCATCGCTGCGCTGAAAGCCAGCGGCCAGATCGGCCCGCAACTGGTCGACGACCCAGCGATGCACCCCGACCAGCAGCGCCTCGCGGTTGGCGAACGACTCGTAGAAGTACCGCTCGGTGAGTTCGGCCCTGGCGCAGACCGCCCGCAGCGTGGCGGCGGCATATCCCTGGGTGCCGATGATCTCGAGCCCCGCCTCGAGCAAGCGCACGCGTCGGGCCGCACGACGCTGCTCTTCACTGACTCCGCCATAGGCGCGCGCGGGTCCGGGTCGCGCCGCGGCGGAGGGCACAGGCTTCGGAGCACGGGCGGGATCGGACATGGCTCGATGTTGACACCAATTGTCGGCCGACCTAAAGTGACAGCGATTAATGTCAGATAGAATCGGACCGCTTGTTGACTGAACACGACATCCCCTCGCCGCCCGGCCTGCCCTGGATCGGCAATCTGCTGCAGATCCCGACCTCGCGGATCACCCAGTACCTGCTCGAGACCAGCCGCCAGTTCGACGGCATCCTGGCACTGGACTTCGCCGGCGCACGGCTGCCCTTCGTGTTCGATCCCGATCTGGTCCAGGAACTCTCGGACCCGACGCGCTTCCACAAGACCATCGGGCCGCCGCTGTCCACGCTGCGCCGGCTGGCCGGCGATGGCCTGTTCACCGCACGCGGCGACGAGCCCAACTGGGGCAAGGCGCACCGGATCCTGCTGCCGGCCTTCAGCCAGCGGGCCATGAAGGGCTACTTCCCGATGATGCTCGAGGTGGCTGAGCAGCTCGCCGCCAAGTGGGCGCGCGGCGGCCCCGATGCCGACATCGCGGTGGCCGACGACATGACCCGGCTCACCCTGGACACGATCTCGCTGGCGGGCTTCGGCTACCGCTTCGATTCGTTCTCCCGCGACGCGATGCATCCGTTCCTCGATGCGATGGTCGATGTGCTGGCCGAAGTCATGCGCCGCCTCACCCGGCTGCCGCTGCAAAACCGGCTGATGACGTCCAGCCTGCAGCGCATCGACCGCGACATCGCCCAGATGCATCCCCTGGTCGACGAAGTGATCGCGGCGCGCCGGGCCGCCGGTCCGGACCAGGCACCGACCCGCGACCTGCTCGGGCTGATGCTGCAGGCCCGCGACCCGCTCACCGGAGAGGCCCTCGACAGCGAGAACATCCGCTCCCAGGTCATCACCTTCCTGATCGCGGGGCACGAAACCACCAGCGGCCTGCTGACCTTTGCGCTGTATCTGCTGATGCGCCATCCGGAAGTGCTGGCGCGCTGCTACGCCGAAGTCGATCGGGTGCTGCCGAACGCTCAGACCCCGCGCTACGAGCACCTCGCGCAGCTCGAGGTGATCGAGCGCGTGCTGCGCGAAACCCTGCGTCTGTGGCCGACCGCGCCGTCGTATGCCCTGTCCGCCAACGAAGACACCACGATCGGCGGCCGCTACACGATTCGCAAGGGCCAGCGGGTCATCGTGTTCCTGCCCGCATTGCACCGCCATCCCCGCCACTGGCCCCGGCCCGACGCCTTCGACATCGACCGGTTCCTGCCCGCCGCCCGCGCGCAGTTCCACCCCCATGCCTACAAGCCGTTCGGCAACGGCGAGCGCGCCTGCATCGGCCAGCAGTTCGCGCTCACGGAAGCCAAGCTTGCCTTGGCCGTCATTTTGCAGCGCTTCGCGCTGTCCGATCCGCACGACTATCGGCTCGCCATCAAGGAGACCCTGACGCTCAAGCCGGACGGATTCCGGCTGCGCGTACGCCCGCGGATGCAGCCGGGCGCCGAAATCGCCGCACAGGGCGTGCCGCCTGCCAGCGCCGGCCCGATGGCCGCGCCGAACGCCGCCATCGACGCCCGGCCGATCGCCCCCGCCGCAGACCCCCCCCCCCCCCCCCCCCCCCCCCCCCCCACAGGCCCACCGCCGCGCCGGGATCGCCGGGATCGCCGGGATCGCCGGACACGCCAGGAACACCGCCTCACACCGGCGCCGTGCCGGCGCGCATCGCGCAGGCCTCGCCGGTCGGCCCGCGCCATGCCGCGTTTCGCGTGCTCTACGGCAGCAGCGTGGGCACCTGCCAGGAAGTGGCCGTGCAGGTGGCGGAACTGGCCCGTCGCGCCGGCTTCGAGCCGCAGCTGCTGGGCCTGGACGAGGGCATGCGGCCCTGGCCCACCGAGGGCTGGCTGATCGTCGTCACCGCAACCTACAACGGGCGCGCGCCCGACAATGCGCGCCGCCTGGAAGCGCTGCTCGACGCGGGCGCAGGCGCCGACTGGCGCGCGCCGGCACTGCGCTACGCCGTACTGGGCTGCGGCAATTCGCAATGGCCGGCTTACCAGGCCTTCCCCAAGCGCATGGCCGACCGGCTGGCGGCCAGCGGCGCGCTGGAACTGCTGGCGCGCGCCGAGGCCGATGGCAACGGCGATTTCGACCTGGCCGTCGACGACTGGACGCGCCGCCTGGACACCGTGCTGCTCGCCCAGCGACCGGCCAGTCTCGCGCCCGCCGCAACGGCTTCGGAATTGTCGGTCACGCTCAGCGATCCCGGCAGCCTGCGCGAGACACTGCTGGCGCCCGGCACGCAGACCTTCCGGGTCATCGACTCCACCGAACTGGTGCACGACGCCCGCGGCCTTTGGGACTTCAGCCGCGAGGCCCCGCGCCCATCCACCCGGCACTTGCGGATCGGCCTGCCGCCCGGGGTTTCCTATGCCACCGGCGATCACCTGGCGGTGTACCCGCACAACGACCCCGAGCGGGTCGCGGCCCTGATCGAACGCCTCGAATTGGATCGTGCCGCCATCGTCACCGTGTCGGGCGAGTCCTCCGTCTCGCGGCACCTGCCGCCGGACCAGCCGATCGCCCTGTGGCAGCTGCTGAGCGAGTTCGTCGAATTGCAGGACCCCGCCGATCGCCGCGACATCGAACGCCTGGCCGCGCACACCCGGTGCCCCGATACGCATCGGCAACTGTCGCGCTGGCTGGGCGAAGGCCCCTGCGACGAGGTCGCGCGGGCAACGCGCCAGTCCGAGATCACCGCGCCCCGGGTGTCGGTGGCCGACCTGCTGATGCGCCTGCCGGCCATCGAACTGCCGCTCGCGCAGTACCTGCAGACCTGTGCGGCCATGCGCCCGCGCTGGTATTCGGTCGCGTCGTCCGCGCATGCCTCGCCCAACGAGATCAGCCTGACCGTCGGCGCGCTGGAAGCGCCCGCCATCGGCGGACGGGGAATGTATCGGGGCGTTGCGTCCCGGTATCTGTGCCATCTGCCCGCCGGGGCGGCGATCGCCGCCCGGCTGCGAACGCCCCAGCCCGACTTTGCACCGCCCGCCGACCCGTCGGTGCCGATCGTGATGATCGGGCCGGGCACCGGCATCGCGCCGTTTCGCGGCTTCATCGAAGAGCGTGCCTGGCATCTGGCGCAGGGCCGCACGATCGGCACGACGCTGCTGTTCTCCGGCGCACGCCATCCGGCGCACGACCGGCTGCATGCGCCCGAACTGCTGCGCTGGTCGGCGGCCGGCGCGTTCGAGTGGATCGAAGCGTTCTCGTGTGTCCCGGGGCACCCGTGGCGCTTCGTCCAGGAGTCCTTGTGGGCGCGCCGCGATGACGTCTGGCGCCTGGTGAATGAAGGCGCGCGGATCTACCTTTGCGGTGACGGCAAGGCCATGGCGCCGGCCGTTCGGGACACCTTGCTGCGAATCTGCCGCGCACAGTCGGGACAGACCGAGTCCGGCGCCCGGCAGTGGCTGGACGATCTGATCGGCACCGGCCGGTTTCGCCAGGACGTGTTCAACTGATCCGACCCGGCCGATGCGGCGCTCCGGTGCGATCCATCGGAGCGGTGCAAAATGCCGTTTTAGCCCGACCGAGATCCCCATGTCCGTTCCTTCGCAAGCCCCCGCCCAGTCATCAGCCGGTCCGCAAGGCGATCCGGCCGGCGCCGCCGATGTCGCCGCGATCCTGGCACGCGCCGACGCCCGGGTCGACGCCCCTCCCGGCGGCGCCAAGCCCTATGCCGGCGCCGTCACTCCGGCCGAGGCCTGGCAGTTGTCCGGACAGCCGGGCGTGCACTTCGTCGACGTGCGCAGCGCCGAGGAGTACCGCTACGTCGGCCACGTTCCCGGATCCAAGCTGATCATCTGGCGCGGCACGGACGACAACCAGGTTGCGCAGTTCATCGCCGAGTTGCGCGCGCATGTCCCGCCCCAGGACGCCGTGCTGCTGTTGTGCCGCAGCTCGGTTCGCTCGGTGAGGGCCGCCACCGCCGCCGCCCGCGAGGGATACGCGCGGGCCTACAACATTCTCGAAGGCTTCGAGGGCAAGCTCGACGAGCAGCAGCAGCGCGGCAGGATCGACGGCTGGCGCAAGGCCGGCCTGCCCTGGAAGCAGGAGTAAGCCCGCCGGCCTCGTCGTCGCGCAGGCGCGTTCAGTGCCCCTCCCGGCCCAGGCGCCGCAGGCGCGCCAGCCAGCTCTGGCGGCCGCTTTCGTCGAGCGCCTCGATGCGCCCGATCAGGGTCTCGTCGATCGGGCCGATGCCCACGAAGCCCAGGATGTTGCGCTCCAGGGATTTGACGCTGTGGGCACGGAAATAGAAGCGATACAGCAGTGCCGGCATCCCCATCGTCACCACGACGCGCGCTGATCGGCCGATCAGGCCCTTGTTGCCCATCGGATTGCCCGGGACCGGCTTGAACGCGAAGCCGGGGCGCGCCACCTGCTCCAGGAAGCCCTTGAGCAGGGCCGGCATGTCGCCCAGCCACAGCGGAAAAACCAGCACGATGTGCTCGGCCCAGCCGATCGCCTGCTGAGCCTCGCCTAGCGAGGCCGGCAGGTCGCCCTGCTGCCACTCGCGCTGGCTGCGCAGCAGCGGGAAATCGAGCGCGGCCACGTCGACCGTTCGGGTCTCGTGTCCGCCGGCCTGCGCGCCCTGCGCATAGGCCTGCGCCAGCGCGTGACAGAAATGCGGCTCGGCGCTGTCCGGATGTCCTTGAATGATGACGATGCGACGCGACATGTTTCGTCCCTGATGACCCCGTCTTGACGGCGCGAGGCCCGTGGCGCCGATGCCCGGAGCCGCTTGCTGAAATGCGATGTCCGATACTGGCCACCACGCGGACCGCAATGACGAAACGGCGCGCACTCCGATGCGCCGCGCCGGCACGCATCCACCGCGCCATGCCAGGGTGACCTGAGCATCGGCGCCGCGCGTCAGCCGCCAATCCCGCCCCGACGCCCTGAAGACCGTCGCATGTCTCGAAACGCCGGCATCGCCTGGCTGCTGCTGATTGCCTGCGCGCTGGGCACGAACCACGTCGCGGCCCGGCTCGCGTTCGATCACGGAGTCAGCGTGCCCACCGCGGTCCTGGTGCGCTCGCTGGTGGCCGCGGCGTTCGTGCTCGTGCTGATCCGCCAGGCTGGCGTGCCGCTGGCGTTGCCGCGCCGGACCGTGCTGCGAGGCCGCGCCCCCCCCCCCCCCGGGCCCGCCGGCCGGCCCCCGGCGCCGCCCCCCCCCGGCCGCCCCCCCCGCAGGCGCCCCCGGCATTCGCCACCAGCGGTGCGGCTGCCACGGCCGCGGCACCCGACTACCTCCGCGGCAGCCTGCTGGCCTTCGGCGCGTCGCTGGCCTTCGCCAGCGTGCTGCTGCTGACCACGCGCTGGCTGTCGACGATCGACGGCCGGGTTCGATCGCTGCTGCTGATGAGCACGGTGGCGGCGCTGACGCTGCTGATCGGCGGACTGGCCGGCGGCTTTCGGGCCCCGCACGACACCCCCGGCTGGCTGGGCCTGGCGATCCTGGCCACCCTGTACGCGAGCGCGATGACGGCCCTGTTCACCGTGCTGCCGCGGCTGGGGGCGGTCAACAACGCCGCCGTGCTGAATGTCGAGCCGATCGCCGCGCTGGGCATGGGCTGGCTCGTGCTCGGCCAGGCGGTGGCGCCGATTCAGCTGGTGGGCGCGGCCCTGGTGGTCGGTGCGATCGTCATGCTGTCCGCCGGGCACACACGATAAGCGTGCGGCGCCCGCCATCGCCCACGGGCGAGTCGAGACTGAAATTCCGACAGGCGAAACACGCCTGACCCGGTTCCGAACGGCCCGGCGTGTCCGCACTGGTGCCAGACACCTGTGGCAAGATTGCGTCATGAAACTCAACCACGACGTCGTCACCACGCCACCCCGTCCGGCCGCCACCGTCATGCTGTTGCGCGATGCGGCCGACGGGCTTGAAGTCTTCATGGTGCGCCGTCACGGGCTCTCCGATGTGCTGGGCGGCGCCTACGTGTTTCCGGGCGGCAAGGTCGATCGCGAAGACGGCCTGCCCGAGCTGCTGGCCCGTGTCGACCAGCCGGTGCAGGCACTGCACGCCGCACTGGGCGAACCCGGCCTGCCGGCCGACACCGCCGCGTCGATGTATGTTGCCGCGCTGCGCGAGACCTTCGAGGAAGCCGGCCTGCTGCTGGCCACCGACGAGCGTCCGCTGGACATCGCGCGCGCGCAGGCGCTGTCGCGCGATGGCCTGCCGTTCACCGAACTGCTCAAGCAGCTCGACATCCGCCTGGCGGTCGGCCGGCTGGTGCCCTGGTCGCGCTGGATCACCCCGATCGTGCCCTCGATCCAGGCCAAGCGCTTCGACACCCGATTCTTCGCCGTCCATGTCGCAGATGATGCGGTCGCCCGTCACGACGAGCGCGAGACCACCGAAAGCGAATGGCTGTCGCCGCGCAAGGCGCTCGATCGCTACTGGGCGCGCGAAATCTCGCTGGCGCCGCCGCAGATCATGAGCCTGGCCCACCTGGCCCGCCATCGCAGCGCGGCCAGCGCGCTGGCCGAAGCCCGCGGCCGCACGCCGCCGGTCATCCAGCCCGAGCCCATGAACATCGACGGTTATCGAGTGGTCGCCTATCCGGGGGACGCCAGCCACCCGCTGTCGGCACGCGCCATTCCCGGTCCGTCCCGGCTCATCTTCCGCGAAGAGCGCTTCGAGCCGGTCGACGGTTTCGAATCGCTGTTCGCCTGAGCCGATGTCCGCACAACCGCTGATCGTCGGACTGGGCGGCACGACGCGCGTCGGCTCCACCACCGAGCGCGCGCTGCGCATCGCGCTGTCCCGGGCCGAAGCACTGGGCGCGCGCACCCGCCTGTTCACCAGCATCGACCTGAACCTGCCGCACTTCGATCCCAACACGGCCGAACGCGGCCCGCAGGAGATCGCGCTGGTCGAGGCGCTGCGCCAGGCCGATGGCGTGATCATCGCCACGCCCAGCTACCATGGCTCGATATCGGGCATGGTCAAGAACGCGCTCGACTACACCGAAGACCTGCGCCGCGACGCCCGGCCCTACCTCGAGTCGCGCGCGGTCGGGTGCATCGTCTGCGCCGAAGGGCCGCAGGCCATGGGCGCCACGCTGGCCGCGCTGCGCGCCATCGTGCACGCACTGAGAGGCTGGCCGACACCCTACGGTGCCGTGGTCAATACCGGCGGACCGGCCTTCGATGCCGGGCCTCAGGGTCCCGACCCCGCCGTGGTGCAGCAGCTCGAACTGGTCGCTGCGCAGGTGATCGAGTTCGCGCGCATGCGCGACGCACTGGCCGCCAGGGCGGGCTGAGGCCGGCCGGCCCGCGGGTGACCGTGCCGGCACGCCGCCCGATCCACCGCCGTCCCGCCGCCCCGCAGCCCCGCAGCCCCGCAGCCGCCAACAGGCCATGACCCTGCCCGCCAGCCGCCTGCCCTACGCGCATGGCATCCACGCGATCGACGCCGGCTATCAGCGCCCGATGCTGGCCGCCATCCACCTGGTCGTCGAGGGCGGTGAAGCGGCGCTGATCGACAGCGGCGTCAATGCCTCGGTGCCGGCGGTCATGGCCGTGCTCGATGAACTCGGACTGCCGCCGTCAGCGGTCAAATGGGTGATGCTCACCCACGTGCATCTGGATCACGCCGGGGGTGCGGGCCTGCTGCTCGAGCATCTGCCCGAAGCACGCCTGACCGTCCATCCGCGCGGCGCGCCCCACATGCGCGACCCGACACGGCTGATCGCGGGCACCATCGCGGTCTACGGCGAGCAGGCCACGCAGGCGCTGTACGGCCGCATCCGGGCGATCGATCCCGCGCGCATGCTCGAAACCCCCGACGGGACCCGACTGACCCTGGGCAGGCGGGAGTTCGAATTCATCGACACGCCCGGGCACGCGCGCCATCACGTGTGCATCGTCGACCACGGCAGCCGGTGCGTGTTCACCGGCGACACCTTCGGGCTGTCGTACCGCGAGCTCGATCACGACGGCCGGCAGTGGGTGTTTCCGGCGACCACGCCGGTGCAGTTCGACCCGCACGAACTGCACCGCTCGATCGACGCGATCCGGGCGCGCCGCCCGAGGGCCGTCTACCTGACGCATTTCGGTGAAGTGCGCGAGGTCGATCGCAAGGCCGATGACCTGCATCGCCTGGTCGACGCCCACGCCGGGATCGCGGCGCGGGCCTCGGCGCTGGCCGATCCGCTGCCTGCGATGGCCGACGAACTGCGCGCCCTGGTGCTGTCCGAAGCCCGCCGCCAGCGCTGTCCGCTCGACGAACCGGCTCTGCTCGCGCTGTTCAAGGACGACATCACGCTGAACGCCGACGGGCTGCTGGCCTACATCGAGCGGACCCGTCCGCGCGAGCAGCCGCACCGCGATGCAAGCCCGGGGTGAGCGGGCGCAGGCCGACGATCGCCGCAGGGCAGACGTCGCACCGCATGGATTTCATCCTGCCCAAGCGTAGAATCGTCCGAAGCCCCTCGACGTCGATCGGCCGGGTCGGCGCAATCGAGCCACTTGTCGCATGGCACGCATTCACCATCGCTTCGAGCATCCCAAGAGCACGCAGAGCCTGAGCGAAGGTCTTGCGGAGTATTGGAGCGCCAATTCGCGGCTCAAGCGTGATGAGCATCTCTGCACTGCCGAGGCTCGCCAGTTCTTCCGTTCGCACGATGTGGTGCATGTCGTCTATGGCTGCGGCACCTCGATGCCGGACGAAGCCGTCGTCAAGCTGGCCAGCCTGTTCGGCACCACCGGCGGCGCGCAAGTCCTGCGGGGCTACACACGAGTCGAGACACTGGACATCTACCGCCGGCTGCCACTCGGGAGCACACTGATTGCGCTGTTAGTCGCCCCCTATCTGGTCGTGCGCACGGTCTGGCGCTGTGCCAGGCAAAACAGGCGCTGGCCATGGACGGGATACGAGGCGTTCATGGACACACCGCTGCGCGAAATCCGCGATCAGTTTGGCATCAGGGTCGCGCGCGAGCGCCGCGGCGAAGCCTAGCCGACGCGGATCGACCAGGTTGCCGCGATGCGGCACCCCAGAATCTCGTTAGTGCCGTCACCAATCGAGGATGACAGCCTCGATCGCCCATGGCGGGTCGAACACCACCGCCGCAATCGACTGGGCGATCTGCTCCTCCAAACGGCTCGATCTGGTACGCGAACCGAGCGAAGCGGATCAGCGGTGCAGCAAGCTGGCACAACAGGCCAGACGCCGCCTGCTGGTCGGGGCGCGGGGTGCCGCTGTGCCCGCATTGGGCGCTCACGGCCATGGCGGCGGCGATGTTCTCGCAGCACGCCTCGCGCCAGCCATTCGTTCGGTCTGTTTTCTGATACCTTTGTGCAAACCTATTTCGAAAGCATCGAAGGAGAACGTCATGACGGACTTGCAGGAACTGCTCCGGGAAGCGCTGGCTGCGTGGCCGGACGTTGGCGGTTTCGTCGCGGCTGCGGCACGCATCCTGGGGATCATGATCGGTTCTGATCGGACTGGCCCAAAAAAGCATCCGGGCCTTACGCGTGCGCATCGCCATTCGAATGGACGATCGCGAAGCAGTCAAGCGCGCCGAGACACTGGGTCGTGTGTTCCGCTACCTGGCGGCCGTCGTGATCTCGTTGATGGCCGGCATGCTCGTGCTGAGCGAATTCGGCGTCAGCGTGGCGCCTATCCTGGGCGCCGCCGGCGTGGTGGGCTTGGCCGTGGGCTTCGGCGCGCAAAGCCTGGTCAAGGACTACTTCAACGGGTTCTTCCTGCTACTGGAGAACCAGATCCGGCAAGGCGACGTCGTCAGACTCGGCGATCACTCCGGGTTCGTCGAGGAGGTGACCTTGCGCTATGTTCAGCTTCGCGACTATGACGGCAACGTTCACTTCGTCCCCAATGGCTGCATTACCACGGTGGTCAATATGGCCCGCGGACATGCGCAGGCAGTGATGGATGTCGGCGTCAGTTATGCGACCGACCTCGATCGCGCCATGTCCGTCATGCATCAGGTCGCCAACGATCTGAGACTGGACCCATTGCATTCGGCGCGCATCCTGGGCGATCTGGAGATGGCGGGGTGGACCGCTGGGACGATTCGGCGATCGTGCTGCGAGCCCGTTTTCGAGTGGCGCCGCTGGAACAGTGGACGGTGCGAAGGGAATATATGCGTCGGCTGAAATATGCGTTCGACCGCGCGGGCATCGAGATCCCCTTCCCCCAGATCGCATTGCACCTTCGACGGCCGTCCGGAACATCGGGAGAGTCGGCAAGATCCGATCCGTCGCCCGCTGCCTCAAGCTGAAGGGTCAGACGCCGTCGCTGCGCGCCCGTTGACCGCGAACCGAACGACCCGCCCCACGGTCAGGCCCTGACCCAGGACGGAAAACACGACGATGCAATAGGTCAGAGCGAGCACCGTATTGCGCTCGGGTCCAGCGGGCAGCGACAGGGCCAGCGCGACCGAGATGCCACCGCGCAGACCACCCCAGGTCAGCACCCAGCCAGAGCCCCGCGGCAGATTGAAGGTATTGGGCAAAAGGCTCACGGGAAGGCCCACCGTGAGCGCGCGGGCCAGCAGCGTCACGACCATCGCCACTGCGGCGGCAATGAAGATGTTGGCAGTGAAAGTCACCAGCAGCACCTCCATTCCGATCAGCACGAACAACACCGCATTGAGGATTTCGTCGATCAGTTCCCAGAACAGATCGACGTAGTGGCGCGTGGTGTCGGACATCGCCAGGCGGCGACCGCCATTGCCCACGATCAGCCCCACCACGACCATCGCCAGCGGGCCTGACACATGCAACCGGCTGGCAAGCGCATAGCCACCGGTCACGGCGGCCAGCGTCAGCATCACCTCGACTTCGTAGCTGTCCACGCTTCTCAGCAGCCAGAAGGTGATGGCCCCCAGCACGAGGCCGAAAAGCAGGCCTCCGCCGGCTTCGTGCAGCAGCAATCGCAGACCCTGACCCGCGCCAGGCACAGCGCCGCTGGCCAGCATGCCCAACAGCAAGGAGAAGATGACCACGCCGACGCCGTCGTTGAACAGCGATTCGCCCGCGATCACGAGCTCGAGATTCTTCGGCGCCCCCGCGGTTTTCAGGATGCCCATCACGGCGATCGGATCCGTGGGCGATATCAGTGCGCCGAACAGCAGGCAGTAGATCAGCGGCAGCTGGAGCCCTGCCCACGGCAGGGACAACCAGGTGCCGTAGCCGACCGCCAGGGTCGAAAGCAGCGTGGAGACCACCGCCAGAGCGCCAACCTGCCATCGGTAAGCCTTCAGTTCCGAAAGGTCGACATGCAGCGCGCCCGCAAACAGCAGCAGCGACAACATGCCCTGCATCAGCACGCTCGAGAAATCGATCGAGCGCAGCAAAGACTCTTCGTACTGCCTCAGCCCGAAGTCCCACCCAGCGGCGTCCAGGCCGACGAGGGCCAGCGACAGCAGCAGCGCCGCAGCCATCACACCGATCGGAATCGGCAGGCCGATGAAGCGCTGGTTCAAATACGCCAGCAGTGCGGTGAGAACGAGACAGATGGCGGCGATTTCGAGCATGAGCAGCAGGGGCATTCATCGTTGTGACTTCGCCTGCGCATCCGGCGAGGCTGCGGCTGCGGGACCGGGAGGCACCGGCAGCAAGGCAGCCAGTTCCAGATACATGGGCTTGGTCACCAGCCGTGCCGTTGCGCTGGCCAGCAGCGCGCAGGCCATCAGGCTCAGCACCATCGCCTGACCCGAAACCATCTCCATGACGATGATGAATGCCGTGATCGGCCCACCCGTCGTGGCCGCGAGAAAACCGACCATGCCCAGCGCGATCAGGGGAATCGCAGCCTCCTTGCCGACACCCGCGAACAGCGCCACATCGTGACCGATGCCCGCCCCGATCGCCAATGACGGCGCGAACACGCCGCCCGGAACGCCCGTCCAGGCTGAAAGCCAGGTTGCGCAGAATTTCAGCAAAGTGTAGAGCGACGTCACCTCGCCTTGACCTTCCAGCAGGGCGCGGGTCGTCAGGTATCCCGCGCCGGCCGTGGCCCCGTCCGTGACAATGCCGATCACCGCCACGGCCAGCGCGCAAGCGGCGGCAAATCGCAACGGGCAGGCCGCCCTCCAGCGACTGAACCGATCGGGCAGTCCCCGCACCGAAACCACCATCAGCCGGGCGAACAGTCCGCCCGCCAGGCCGGCGACCAATGCGATGGCCAGTCCGGGAATCAGCAGCGCCCAGGACAGATGCTGCACGCGCAAGCGCCCAAAGTAGGTCTCGTTGCCGAAGATCGAAACAGCCACCAGACCGGCCAGCACGATGCTGGAGATCACCAGGGAACTGTGGGTGATGCCGCGACGATGGGTCAGTTGTTCCAGCGCAAAGACGATACCGCCCAACGGCGTGTTGAAGGCGGCCGCGATCCCCGCCGCCGCACCTGCGACCATCAGGTCATGCGCATCGATCCCCGATCGCGGCGACAGCCAGCGCTGGGCGTGCGCCATCACGCCCGCGCCAACCTGAACCGTCGGTCCCTCGCGTCCGATCGACAAGCCGGCGAACAACCCGCCAGACACCAGTCCGATCTTGTGAATCGAAGTCCGCAGCGACACCAGCCAAGCCGCCTGAGCAGGGTGGAGGTCATTCTCCAGAGCACGCATGACTTGGGGAATGCCCGATCCGCTCGTTCCCGGAACGAAGCGGCGAGTCCACCAGACCAGGGCCACCGTCAGCGCGGGCGTCCAGACCAGCGGCAGATAGCGGCCGTACGGACCCCACTGTTCCACTAGCCGAAAGCCATGAACGGCAGCTTCCGCCAGAAATGTGAAGCCGACCACGATCAGGCCTGTCAGTGCCGCCCAGGTCAGCACCACGACGCGATCGATCCACTGCCGGCCCGCCAGCAGTTCGGCACGAAGATTGCGCCAGAAATCCGGTTCCACATCGCGCACGGCGCGCAGACCGCCACTGAACACCGCGCGCGCCATACGCGCCAGGGTGGCTGGCGTCAGGCGGGGACGGACAGAGTCATCATCTCGGGACATCTCGGCGCGATCCATCTCACACGATTGGGCCGGACCGCCGGCCTCACGGGCACCCACAGTAGCGTCGTCCGTCGAAAAACCAAGCGCGGCACCGCTGTGTCGCGACAGGGGCGTTCCACAAGCGGCAAAAAAAGGGGGCCCACGCAAGGCCCCGAAAAGTCTCTCCTACTGACCGGCTGTTGCTCCTACGCCCTCAGCCGGACGCCTAAGTATATTTGTACAAATGGATTTGAAGCAACAAGAAATCCGTCCGGTTACGCGCGCCCGATGAGTGCCCATTCGCGCCCTGTTCGCGCGAGTCGAACCATTCCCCGCAAACCCTGCCTCCCCGGCAGAAAACAACTAGATCGAAAGTATTAGCATCCAATTCACCCGGTCGACCCGTCTAAGGACCTGTGAAGCGCAGCCAACCCTAAACCGCCGCGCCGCACAGCCACCCACCCCCCTCAATGACGGAGTCGATCATGAACACCACCACCATCCGCACCACCCGCACCCTCGGCCAGGCCTTCACCATGGCCGCCCTCGTCGCCGCCGCCGTGCTGTCGGCCAGCGCCGCCCACGCCGCCACGCCCTTCCGTGTGACCACCATCGACATCAAGCCGGGCCTGGACAACATCCGCGGCCCGATCGCCGCCGGCCGCTTCGCCCCCGACACCGGCAAGGCCGCCAGCTGCCCGGTGCGCTTCACCGGTGCGGTGGAAGCCGGCAAGTTCGTCTGCTCGCGCCAGGTGGTGCAGCTCTCGGACGTCAAATGCCCGAGCAACTTCCCCAACTACGTGGCACGCAACTCGGCCAGCAGCGGGCTGGGCGACCGCGACGTGTGCGCCGCGCCCGGGCGCAACCTGCCCACGCAGGGCAGCCTGGCCGGCTTGCGCGACGGCGTGGACTTCGTGAAGGTGCCCCTGAACGGCGTGCGCAACGGCGTCTCGTTCGTTTCGGTACAGTCCAACGCGACGCCCGCCGACGGATGGCGCCTGAACCTGAACTCCAGCGGCGTGGCCGACCGGTATCGCCGCGTGCTCGAGCTGTTCGCCGATCCGGTTCTGGTGGCCCGTTGAATGAGCCCGAGACGGCGCCGGGCCTGCCGCGCCCGGTGCCGAGTCAGTCAGGCACCGCGACGCCCGCCGCGCGCAGATCCGCCAGGATCCGCCGGCGCGCCGCGGCCAGATCAGCCGGTCGCGCCGCCCGCAGCGCCGGCAGTTCGGCCGGATCGAAAGCCCGCCACTGGGCTGGCAGCGAAGCTCCCCCCAGGGTTCTGACCAGCCAGTTGGTGAGTTCGGCAATCTGCGTATCGCTCAGGCCCGCGTTGTTGACGCCCGGCACCTGGACCAGGAAAGCCCGCCCTTCCTCGGACCGCACGAAGTGCCCGAGCACACCGCGCATCGCCGGCACACCGAACGCCGGCTGTCCGGCCCCCTCGAATCCATGGCAGCCGGCGCAATGCTGGACGTACAGGTGCGCGACCGACGATACCGGCGCGGGCAGCGAAGCCCGCGGATCGTGCCGAACGAAAGTGCCCTGGGGCATGCCAGGCGGAGCGGCCGATGCCGGCATGGCCAGTGCTGCCGCGAGCAGCAGCGCCGCGACGCGCAGGCGGCGGACCGCCGGGCTCAGGCCACGCCGACCAGGATCGAGGTCGTGCAATGGAACATGGTGCTGGTATTGGCCATGCACCAGTTGATGTCGTTGTGCACGCCCAGCCGATACCCGGGGCGTTCGCGCTCGTTGTTGTTGCACAGGCACTGGCCGCAGGCTGTCTTGCCGCAGCAGTCGTTGTACGACACCAGGTACTGCTTGCCGTCGTTGGGGTTCAGGCAGGTGCCCACCCAGCTCGCCTTGGACGCCTCGGTACCCGGCGGGCATTGCGTGAGCGAACCGCCGCAGCAGCTGCACAGAAATCCGTCGACCGCGCAGTAGCGCCAGTAGTCGCACTGGCTGGGGTCGCTGTGTCGGCCAGCCGCGAATGCGGCGCCGGCCTGCCGGCTGCGGTCGAACGGCAGCATCGGCAGCAGCGGCCCGCCGGCGATCAGCACCCCCAGCCGGGTGAGCAGGCTGCGCCGGCCATGCCGATGGGCCACCTGGCGAACACCCCGTTCGGTCAGACGATCGATGAAACGCAGCAGCGAGGACATCTTGGACTCCAGGGATTCAGGCGGCGTCGGTGGCGCCAAGGTATTGCTGGATCGACGCAGCACCCATGTCGTGCGCATTGAGCAGGCTGTCGAGGTGCTCGCGGCTGTTGACCAGCCCCTTGGCGCGCACGATGCCCAGCGCATCGATGAGGATGCCATAGGGCAGGCGCGATACCCGATAGGTCATGCCCAGTTCGGTCGACAGCAGGTAGGGCATCTGCGCCAGGCCCTGTTCGCGCACGAAGGCCAGGTGTTCGGCCGAATCGCCGTCGCTGGCGAGCACGATGCGCACACGGCTGGACTCGTCGCGCGCCGCCGCCTTGAGCACCGGCAGCAGCTTCTTGCACACCGGGCATGTCGGCGACAGGAAGAACAGCAGCATCGCCTGCGCCTGCGGGCCGCCGACACGCACGGTCTCGGACTGGATCCCGGTGAGGCTCATCGGCGGAGCCGCTTCGCCCACCGCCGGCCCGGCATCGGTGATCAGCGCGCCCATCGGCGCGACCCGCTCGTAGAGCACCCCGACCTGGCGGGCAAGCGCCCAGACCAGCAGGCCCAGGACGATCACCGCGACCCACAGCAGGATCACGGACAGGTTGAGCGCATTCATGGACAAGCTTTCGTCAGCATCACAGCCGGGCGCGGCCCGGCGATCCGTGCACCGCGCCGCGCAGCGAACTGCCCTGGCGCAGCATCTGGTTGAGCGCGGCCAGCAGCACCAGCCAGGCCGTCACGGCCAGGCCGAACAGCCAGGCGTCATCCAGTGTCAGTTCGCGCGCATCGCGGGGCAGCGCGGCCGCCAGGGCCATCAGCACCATGGCCAGATTGCGCACCACCAGCCCCCAGGACAGCGGCTGAGGCGCGCCGCCACAGCCGCAATCCAGCACCCGCCCGCGCAGCAGGTTCAGCGCCATGGCCAGCGCGTACATCAGCAGCAGGCCGGCGGCCAGCCCTGCGCCCGCCCCCGGCGCGCCGCCCAGCAGCGCAATCGCCGCGGCCGCCTCCAGAGGTCCCAGTGCGTGTGCAAGCACCCGCAGGCGCCGCGGCAGGATGGCGTAGGCCTGCACCTGCGCCGCGAACAGGTCGCGCTCGCGCAGCTTGTGCCAGGCTGCCGGCGCGAACACCAGCGCCAGGCAGGTCGCCAGGATCATCGAGAGCAGCGGGTCGATCGCGATCACGGCTGGCTGCGGTCAGTCGTGGGATTCGAGATGGAACGAGGCCTCCCCGGCCCCCGCGACGCTGACCACCTTCTTCAGCGCGCCGCGCTCGAGGCGCCAGACGTCGAGCCGGCTCTTCTCGGCATCCAGCGTGTGCAGCCGCGGCTCGCCGCGCGCCAGGGTCATCGACGTGGCCCCGTGCCCCGGCAGGCGGGCCACCCGCTTGCCCGAGTCCAGATCGAAGCGCCAGATCTGGCGCGCCGCAAATTTGTGCGACCCTTCGCCGCCCTTCGGATGCATGCCCACCAGCACGGTGTTGCGCGACGCATCGACCGCGAACAGCTGATAGCCGCCCGGGCGCCAGCCCTGGCGCCGTTCGGCCGGCGCCACCAGGCTGCGCCGCGACACCAGGCGGGGCGCCTCGCCGCCGAGATCCATTTCGACCAGTTCCCCCCGGAACGACAGGAACCAGTAGCGGTCGCCGGCCTGCTCGGCATGCTGGAACCAGGGGTCGGTGTCGCCGTCGAACAGTTTGGCCGACGCCAGGCGCGTGGCGATTTCGCCGTTGTCGGCAAGCGTGACCGTCTGCACGGTGCCATCGCCGCACAGCGCCGAAAAGCGCCGCGCATGGCCGGTGGCCGGATAGATTCCGAAGCAGCCGGGCAGCGCGACCTCGCCCAGCACACGCCGTCCCGTCAGCTCGACCACGGTGACGCTGACCGCCGGCGTGGCGTTCTGCGAATACACCAGCTGACCGTCGGCGCTGGTGCGCAGGTAGGCCCTGAAGTTCAGCGCCTGCGCATGGCGGGGCGGCACGACCACCTCGTACTTCAGCGCCAGCGTGGTGGTGTCCCAGACCTCGAGCACGTCGGTGCGTTCGCCGCGCGTGGTGCGCGACAGATGGGTGGTCGCGACATAGAGCTCGTCGCGGCGCGGTGCGAGCGTGAACTGCCCGGCGTACGCGGTCGAGACCATGCCCAGCAGCCGGCCCGATCGGGCATCGAACACCCGGACCCGTCCGTCGGGCAGGTGGCCGATCGCGATGTCCGACACATACACGCGGGCGCCGGCATCCGGCGACACCGTGGCGGTGGTCAGGGTCTCGGGCAGGGATTGGGGGTCGGGGATCGGCTCGCCGCGCGGCTTGGCGGCCAGGGCGACATTCGCCGACACGCACAGGGCCAGTGCGGCGAGCATGGCAAGCGGGTGACAGCGCTGAACGGCGTGACGCATGACCGGACCCTGGAAGAAGCGAACATCCGCCAATGTACCGGGGATCGGGGGGCCGGGGCCAGTGTTCGGGGTCCGTTGGCTGCCGCATTGCCTGAGGACGCGGATTGGTGCAGCATCGCTGATCGCACGATCAGCAATCCCGGCGCAGATCCGAATCGGGATGCCTCGTTGGCAGGAGACGAGATGGCCCAGGACGAGCATCACGCGCCCCGGCGCGCGGCGGTGACGGCGATTCACTCGATCAACCGGTTCGCGTTGAGCGTGCCGGATCTCGAGGACGCTCGGCGCTTCTTCACCGCGTTCGGGCTCCAGGTGCGCGAGATCGCCGGCGGCCTCGCCTTGCATGCGCATGGCGATGCGCACTGCTGGGCGACGGTGCATGCCAGCGGTCGCGCCAAACGGCTCGAGTTCATCAGCTTCGGCGTCTATCCGGAAGACCTCGAGCCGCTGCTCGAGCGGGCGCGCCGGCAGGGCGTCGAGACCACGGCGGCGCATCCGCTGTCCGACGGCCAGGGCGCCTGGCTGCGCGACCCCGACGGCATCGCGGTCCAGCTGCTCGCCTCGCCCAAGGTCACCCCTTCATCGGCCCCGCTGATGACGCCACCCGCCACCCGTCCGAACGCGCTGGGCGTGCCGATCGCGCCGGCCCGCAGCCAGGCCGCCGCGGCACGTCCGCAACGGCTGTCGCACCTGCTGCTGTTCTGCACCGACGTGCCGCGCGCGCTGGCGTTCTACACGCAGGTGCTGGGGCTGCGCCTGTCGGACCGTTCGCAGGACCTGATCGCATTCAGCCACGGCGCGCACTCCAGCGACCATCACCTGCTGGCCTGGGTGAAGTCCGAGGCGCCGGGCCTGCACCACAGCAGCTGGATCGTGAACAACGTCGACGAGATCGGCGCCGGCATGGAACAGATGCACGCCGCGGGCTTTCGCGAGGGCTGGGGCGTGGGGCGCCATGTGATCGGCTCCAATTATTTCTATTACGCCCGCGACCCCTGGGGCAGCTTCGCCGAGTTCTCCTGCGGCATCGACTACATCGACGCGGCCACCGAATGGCCTGCCGGCGATTACCCGCCCGAGGATTCGTTCTACCTGTGGGGTCCGCCGGTGCCCGAGTACTTCACGATCAACCACGAGACCCGACCATGACCGCTCCCGCCGATGCGCCGCGACCGATGCTGCTGAGCGACCGCCTGCCCTACAGCGCCCTGCCGGACCGCCCGGCGCTGATCGCCCCCGAAGGCAGCCGCCTGCTGGTGTGGATCATCGTCAACGTCGAGCACTGGTCGATCGAACGGGCCATGCCGCGCACCGTGCTGCCGCCCCCGATGGGGCAGCCGCTGCTGCCCGACCTGCCCAACTGGGCCTGGCACGAGTACGGCATGCGGGTCGGGTTCTGGCGGCTGTACGATGCGCTGCAATCGCGCGGCATCGTGCCCACGCTGGCGATCAACGGCATCGTCTGCGACAGCTACCCGCGGGTGGCGGGCGCCGCGCTGGCGGCGGGCTGGGAGTTCATGGGCCACAGTTACGTGCAGGCGCCGATGCACAAGGTCGACGACCAGGTGCAGGCGATCCGGCAATGCGTCGAATCGATCCGCGCCTTCACCGGCAAGGCTCCGCGCGGCTGGGAAAGCCCGGGACTCACCGAAACCGACACCACGATCGATCACCTGTCGGCGGCAGGCATCGAGTACGTGGCCGACTGGGTGGCCGACGACCAGCCCACCTGGATCCAGGCCGCGCCGCGCCCGCTGGTCTCGGTGCCCTACAGCGTCGAGATCAACGACATCCCGCTGATGGCGGTGCAGCACCATCGCAGCGACGAACTGCTGCATCGTGGCCTGCTGCAACTGGATCGCCTCTGGCACGACAGCGCGCGCAGCGCCCGCGTGATGGCGATCAGCGTGCATCCGTACATCACCGGCGTGCCGCACCGGATCGCCGCCTTCGAGCAGCTGCTCGATGCGGTGCTGGCCAAACCCGAGGTCACGGTCATGACGGGCGGCCAGATCGCCGACTGGTTCACCGCGCAGGTGCCGGCCCGCGCGTCGCCATTGCCGCGCTGAGCCCGGGCCTCCGGTCGCGCGTCAGCGCCCGGCCGCGATCGCCGCGTTGACGCGCGGCATCACCCGCTCGGCCATCAGTTCCATCGAGCGCCGCGCCAGCGCCGGGTCGACCCAGTCGTGGCAGGCATAGAGCAGCGTGCCGAAGTCGCCGGTGGTCTCGCGAAAGGCCAGGATCTGGTCGACGACGCTGTCCACGCAGCCCGCGAGCACCAGGCGCGGCGCGATGGTGTCGGCGGTGATCGATTCGTCGGGCTCGGACTGATCGAGCTTGAACAGGTTCGAGCGGCCCCCGCCCACCAGTTTTCGGATCAGCTGCTTGAAATAGAAGTGGTAGGGCCCCTCGGCCGTGTGCGCGTAGCGCCGGGCCAGCGCGTCGTCGGTTTCCGTCACGAAGATGCTCTTGGCCACGCGCCAGTTGGCCGGATCGGCGGGCCGTCCCGCCTGGGCGCAGCCCTCGACGTAACTGGGCCAGTGTGTGCGGACCCACTCGGGCAGCAGGAAGTTGCCCGAGATCGGCTCCCAGCCCCGCGCGGCCGCCGCGGCCACCCCCTTGGAGAACGGCGCCACCGCCGTGACCACAATCGGCGGATGCGGCGCCTGGAACGGCTTCAGGATGATGCCCTGGCCGATCTCGCGGATCATCGTGCGCGCCGTGCTCACTTCGAAGTGCTTGCCGCGCAGATCGTAGGGCGCATCGCCCGCCCAGATCGCCAGCACCATGTCGATCGCCTCGACGAACATTTCGAGCCGGTCCTTGCCGAAGCTGCCGAAGACCTCGGCGTCGGACATCAGGCCGCCGGGGCTGATGCCCATGATGAAGCGGCCCTGCAGCAGATGATCGATCATCGCCACGTTGGCCGCGACCGCCGCCGGATGGGTGTTGGGCATGTTCAGCGTCCCCGAGCCCAGCTTGATCTGCCGGGTCTCGAACGCGAGACTGCACAGGAACATCAGGCAGGAGGTGACGTTTTCGGCCAGGTCGGTGCTGTGTTCGCCGACGAAGGCCTCGGCATAGCCCAGGCGATCGGCCAGGATGATCGCCTCGCGGTCCTCGCGCAGGGTCTCCCAGGCATGGCGGGTGGGCGGATGCAGGGGCATCATGAAGGTGCCGAGTTTCATCGCGGCTGGCTCCGGGAAAGGATGAATCGATCGATCAGCGCCGCGAGTTCGGCGGGCCGCTGCACAGCCGACAAATGGCCGCAGGGATCGAGCACTTCGAGCTGCGCGCCTTCGATCGCCTGCGCCATGTCCCGCATGACAGCCGGGGCCGCCGCCGCGTCCTGCGCGCCCGCGACCAGCAGCACCGGCACGCGGATGCCAGGCAGCCTGGCCAGCAGATCGATGCCCTGGATCGCCCGCACACAGGCCTCGTAGCCGGCAGGCGCGGTGCGGCCGATCATGGCCTGCACGCGCGCCATCGCGGCCGGTTCGGCCGCGCGGTATTCGGCGGTGAACCAGCGCTCCAGCGTGATCGCCGCCAGGGCCTGCGGCCCGGCGTCGCGCAGCACCTGCAGGCGCTGCTCCCAGCCGGCGATGCCGGCGGCGTCGATGCTCGCGCGGCAATGGCAGGCGACCAGGCCCAGGACGCGCTGCGGCGCCTGCAGCGCGCACTGCAGCCCGGTCATGCCGCCCAGCGAGATGCCGGCGATGAAGGCCTGTTCCAGGCCGGCGCTGTCCATCACCGCGAACAGGTCGTCGGCCAGATCGGCCAGCCGCGCCGACGCGGTGGGCGCCAGGCTTGCGCCGTGGCCACGGGTGTCGTAGGTCAGCACCCGATAGTCGGCGCACAGCCGCCCGACCACTTCGTCCCACAGGGCCGAGTCGGTTGCCAGCGAGTTGGACAGCACCAGCGCGGGCGCAGGGCTGCGCCGGGTGCTCCCGCCGTGGTCGCGCATCCGGATGCGGGCGCCATCGGGCCGCGAAATCGTCGTCTCGATCATCTGTGCCGTCTCCTGTGCCGCGGCCAGCCATTGGCCGGTCGGGCGGGCCATTGTAAGATCTGTTGATCTATAGATAAATAGCGCGGCAGGAGGATCGATGCAGGCTAGCGGCGTCGGCGTCGGTGTGATCGGCTTGGGTCTCATGGGTTCGGCCATCGCGGCCAACCTGCAGCGGGCAGGCTTCGCGGTCAGCGGCGTCGACATCGATGCGCAAGCCCGCGAGCGGATGCGCGACTCGATCCGCGACGTCGCCGAGTCGGCCGCCACACTGCCCCCCGGCACGCGCCTGCTGATCAGTTCACTGCCCTCGTCGCAGGCCCTGATGGCGGTGTGCGACGCGCTGGCCGCCCGACCGGAGGCGCGCCCCGAATCTGGCGCAAGCGCCGCGCCGCGCCGCGTGCTGGCCGAAACCAGCACGCTGCCGATCGCCGACAAGCAGCGGGCCCGGGAACGGCTGGCATGCGCCGGCATCGCCATGGTCGATGCGCCACTGTCCGGGACCGCCGGCCAGGCGCGCACCCGCGACCTCGCGGTGTACGCGAGCGGCGAACCGGCCGATATCGCCGAGCTGGCGGCGGTCTTCGACGGCTTCGCCAGGGCGCGCTACGAGGTCGGGCCCTTTGGCAATGGCATGCGCATGAAGCTGGTGGCCAATCTGCTGGTCGCCATCCACAACGTGTCCTCGGCCGAGGCGCTGCTGTTCGCGCAGCGCCTGGGCCTGGATCCGGCCCGCGTGGTCGAGGTGGTCGGCGACGGCGCGGGCACCTCGCGCATGCTTCAGGTGCGCGGTCCCATGATGGCCGCGGGCGCTGGCAGGACGCCACGATGAAGGTCGAAGTCTGGGCCAAGGACATGGCGATCATCGGCGAGGCGCTGGCCGAGCTCGCCTTGCCGGCGCCGCTGTTCGCCGCCTGTGTGCCCATCTATCAGGCGGCGCTGGCCCAGGGGCATGCGCTGCACGACACCGCGGCGGTGTACGCGGTGCTCGAACGCCTGGCGGCCGGCACGACATGACGGGCGCCGATGCGCGCGCCCATCGCTTCATCGTCAGCCGGATAGTGCCCCACGAGATCACCGATCGCGAGCCGCTGGTCTTTTATCGCGGCACGTTCATGGGGCTGGGCTCCGCCCGTCCGATGGACGAGCCCGCGCGTTAGCCCGCCTCGGGCAATCCGGCGACGACCGTCGCGTAGCGCTGGCGCGCGCCGGCGATGAACAGGTCGATCGCATCGGCCGTGCGGGTCTCGAACGGCAGGCCGGCGCGCACGCCGAAGATGTTCTTGCGCACCGCCCAATAGAACATGCTGCCATGGAGGTTCCAGACCAGTTCGATCTCGCGGGCCGAGATCGCCGCGGCCTGGGCGCGCTGGCTGTCGCTCAGGAACACCGCGCGAAACTCCTCGCACATCACATTGAGCAGCTTGCGGCGCACCAGTGCCAGGTAGTCGCGATTCAGCTTGTCGCCGGCCAGGCCGGCGTACATGTAGATGCGGATCCACTCCGGACGATAGGTCGCCTGCGCATACTGCCCGTAGAAGTGCATCAGCCGCTCGCGCAGCGGCACGCCGCGGTCGCGCAGCTGGATCACCCATTCGTCATTCAGGCGGCTCAGGAAGACCTCGTCGAAAACCGCTTCGATCAGATCCTGCTTGGAGGGGAAGTACCGGTAGAGCAGCGGTTGCGAAACCCCGATACGCCGGGTCAGCTCGCGGGTCTGCACGCCGAACCCGGCCTCGGCGAAATAGCCGATCGCCGCGTCCAGGATCTGGCGCCGGCGCGCCTGCGGATCGAGCCGCGCACCGGTGGCCTTCGAGGCGCGAGCCGCACCCGCTCTGGTCACGGCGGCGGGCGGGGAGGAGCGATTCGCGAGGGCCACCGACCCGCCTCAGGTGTCCAGCGCACCTAGCGCGCGCAGGATGCGCTGCGGGGTGAAGGGCTGTGCGCTCAGGTTCACCCCCAGCGGCGCCAGCGCATCGTTGATCGCGTTCATCACGGCCGCCGGCGCGCCGGCTGTGCCCGCTTCACCGGCCCCCTTCGCGCCGAGTTCGGAACTGCGCGTGGGGGTCTCGACATGGCCGACCACGATGTCGGGCATCTCGGCGGCCATCGGCACCAGGTACTCGGCCATCGAGCCGTTGCGCAATTGACCGGCCTCGTCGTACAGGCATTCTTCGTACAGGGCCGCGCCGATGCCCTGCACGATGCCGCCGCGGATCTGCTCGTCGACCAGCATCGGATTGAGCACGGTGCCGCAGTCCTCGACGCACCAGTGCTTGAGCAGCCTGACGAAACCGGTCTGCACATCGACCTCGACCAGCGAGGCCTGGATGCCGTTGGTGAAGGTGAAACCGTATTCGCGTGGCGTGTAGTGCCGGGTCACGGTGAGCTCGGACTGAAAGCCCATCGGCAGCGTGTCCGGCCGGAAGTAGGCGACCCGGCCCAGCTCGGCCAGTCCCATGCGCTCGCGCCCCGTCAGCGCGTCGACCACCCGGTTGTCGCGCACGTCGAGCAGGTCGGCATCCAGGCTCAGGATGGCCGCGGCGACTTCCAGGATATTGGATTTCAGCGCCTTGCCCGCCTGCAGCACGGCCTCGCCGCCGATGCCGGCCCCCCGGGACGCCCAGGTGCCTCCACCATAGGGGGTGACCGCCGTGTCGCCGGTCACCACGCGCACACGGTCCATGCTCACGCCCACCGCCGTCGCGGCGACCTGCGCAAACACCGCCTCTGTGCCCTGCCCCTGCTCGGTCACACTGACCAGCACGGTCACCATGCCGGCAGGATCGAGCCGCAGCGTCGCGCCGTCCTGGGCCGAGATCCGCGCCCCCCCGACACCGTAGAAAGCCGGCGACGGATTGGTGACCTCGATCATCGCGGCCAGGCCGATGCCGCGATACACGCCCTGCGCACGCAGCCGCTGCTGCTCGGCGCGCAGGCCCTCGTAGTCCATGGCCGCCAGCAGCTTGTCCAGGCACTGATGGTGCGAGAGCTTCTCGAACTTCACGCCCGAGGGGAACGTGTAGGGATAAGCGTCGTCGGCGATCAGGTTGCGCCGGCGGAACTGCGCCGGATCCATGCCCAGCGCGCGAGCGGCCTCGTCGACGATGCCCTCGGTCAGCGCCATCGCAATGGGATGGCCGACCGCACGGTACTGGCAGGTGACATTCTTGTTGGTGAAAACGACATCGAGCTTGGCGCGGTAATGCGAGTGCCGATACGGGCCGCCGGTCAGGTTGACCACCTGATTGCCCTCGATGCCGCTGGTGCGCGGATACACCGAGTACGGCCCGATGCCGGTGAGGTCATCGAGGTCGAAGCCGATGATGTCGCCGGCCTTCGTGCAGGCCAGCCGCACCGTGGCGGTGTGCTCGCGCGCATGGATGTCGGTGAGGAAGGACTCCATGCGGTCGGCAACGAACTTCACCGGCCGGCGCAGCATCACCGACAGCGCGGCGGTGGCCATCTCGTCCGGATACACATGCACCTTGATCCCGAACGATCCGCCGACGTCCTTGCAGATCACCCGCACGTTCGACTCAGGAATGCCCAGGTGACGCGAGAAGATGTCCTGCATCATGTGCGGGGCCTGGGTGCCCTGGTACACCGTCAGCGTGTGTTCGGCCGGGTTGTAGTCGGCCAGGATGCCGCGCGGCTCGTTGGTCACGCCGGTGTGGCGGGCGAAGTCGTAGGTCTTCTCGACCACCAGGTCGGCGCCGGCAAAGGCCTCGTCGAACCCTTCGGTGACCAGCTCGCGGTGAAAGCAGACGTTGTCGCCCAGCTGCGGGTGGATGACCACCGAGCCTTCGAGGGCCGCGCGCATGTCGGTCACCGCGGGCAGCACGTCCCAGTCGACACTGACCTGATCGGCGGCATCTTCGGCCTGGCGCCGGGTCTCGGCCACGATCGCGGCCACGGCCTCGCCCTGCGAGCAGGCCCGATCGATGGCGATGGCGTGCTGCTCGGCCGACTTGATGCCCTTCAGATGGCCCAGCACGCCCACCCAGGGCGTGCAGTACGCGGCCAGCGCGCGGCCATCGACCACCGCGATCACACCGGCACAGGCGCGTGCCGCGTCGAGCCGCAGCGCGAGGATGCGCGCATGGGCGTGCGGGCTGCGCACGAACACGACGTGCGCAAGGCGCGGCACCCGGATGTCGTCGAGGTAGCTGCCCCGGCCCTGCAGCAGCTTGCGGGCCCCGGTGCGCGGCAGGCTCTGGCCGATGAAGCGGCCCGCCGCTGCCGCGTCCGCGTTGGCCAGCCGAGTGTCGTCGTCGGCCACGACCGGCAGTTCGGAACGCGCATTCATCGGGCACCTCGCTTCGTGGCGGATGCGGCAGGGTCCGGCGTCCAGGCGGGCTGCGCCGCGCCGCGCAGCACCGATTCGATGGCGTCGACGATCGCCTGGTATCCGGTGCATCGGCAGTAGTTGCCCGAGAGCAGGTCACGGATCGCATCGCGATCGGCGTCAGGATGATGGCGCACGATGTGCAGGGCCGTGAGCAGCATGCCGCTGGAGCAGTAGCCGCACTGGAAGGCGTTGTGCGCCAGGAAGGCCTGCTGCAGTTGCGCCAGTTCGCCGCTGTCCGAAAGACCCTCGATGGTGTCGACCCGCCGGCCGTCCGCCTGCACCGCCAGCGTCAGGCAGCCGCGCTGGACCTGGCCGTCGACCATCACCTGGCAGGCGCCGCACACGCCGTGCTCGCAGCCCAGGTGCGAACCGGTCAGGCCGAGGTCTTCGCGCAGGAAGTCGACCAGGTGCTGGCGCACGGGCACCTCGCGTTCGATGGCCTGGCCGTTGACCAGGATCCGGGCCGTCATGCGGGCTTCGCTCATGCCGATTGCCTCATCTGTTCGATCGCACGGGCCAGCAGCACGCCGGCCAGGTGCCGCTTGGTGGCCGGGTCGCACTGCAGATCGCCGGGCGGATCGAGATCGCCGGCCAGCGCAACGCGGGCCGCGCGCACGGCCTCGTCGTCGGGTGCACGCCCCTGCAGCGCCGCCATCGCGCCCGCCGCGAGCACCGGCCGGTCGGCCACCGCCAGATAGGCCAGCCGGGCCTGGGCAATGATCCCGTCGCTGAACTGGAACTGCGCGGCCAGGCCGACCATCGCGAAGTCGCCGCGGCGGCGAGCCAGCTCGCTGAAGTGGGCCCGCCCGCCGGGCGCGATGACCGGGAACTCGACACCGACCAGGATCTCGTGCGGCAAGCGCGCGGTCTGGTACAGGCCCTGGAAAAAATCGCCGGCGGCGATGCGCCGCACACCCTGGGCGCCCTGCACCACGAGCGTGGCGCCCAGCGCCAGCGCGACCGCGGGGTACTCGGCCGCCGGGTCGGCCAATGCCAGGCTGCCGCCCAGCGTGCCGGCATTGCGGATCGCCAGATGCGCGACATGCGGCACCGCCTGCGCCAGCAGCGGCACCAGCCGGGACACCAGCGCCGACTCCTGCAGCTGGCGATGGGTCACCAGCGCGCCGACATGCAGCATCGCGCCGTCGTGCCGGATGTCGCGCAGCCCGGGCAGCCCGCCGATGTCGATCAGGCAGCCCGGCGTGGCCAGCCGCAGATTGAGCATCGGCATCAGGCTCTGGCCGCCCGCCAGAATCTGCGCGGATTCGCCGCGCTGCGCCAGCTGCTCGAAGGCCTGCGCCAGCGACGTCACGCGGACGTATTCGAAATCGGCTGCCTTCATGCGCAGGCTCCTTCAGTGGCGAACGGGGACGACGCGCGCAGCCGGCGCGCTCACGCCGCGACGCCCAGGTAGAAGTTCTTGACCATCTCGTTGGCGCTGAGCGTCTCGACGTCGCCCTGGAAGACGATCTCGCCGTGCACGATGATGTAGCCGTAGTCGGCGATCCGCATCGCCTGGGTGAAGTTCTGCTCGGCCATCAGCACCGTGAGCGAATACTTGTCCTTGAGCTCCTTGATCGTCGTGATGGTCTGATAGACCAGCAGCGGCGACAGGCCCACCGAGGGCTCGTCGACCAGCAGCAGCCGCGGCGAGGACATCAGGGCCCGGGCGATGGCCAGCATCTGCTGCTGGCCGCCGGACATCGAGCCCGCCAGCTGGCGGCGCCGTTGCGCCAGCACCGGGAAGGCCTCGAACGCGAAGGCCAGGTTGCGTGCGATCTGCGGCCGGGCCGCCGCGCGAAAGGCGCCCAGCAGCAGGTTTTCCTCGACCGTGAGCTTCGGGAAGAGCCGGCGCCCCTCGGGCACCAGCGAGACCCCGAGGTTGACGATCTCTTCGGTGGCCATCCGGGTGAGGTCGTGGCTTACGCCGTCGATCTCGAGCACGATGCTGCCGGTGTCGGGCTTGACGATGCCCATCACGCACTTCATCAGCGTGCTCTTGCCATTGCCGTTGGTGCCCAGCAGCGCGACGGTCTGGCCCTGGTCGAGTTGCACCGACACGCCGTGCAGCGCGCGCACCGCGCCGTAGCCGGCGCTGATGTCTTTGATGGTGAGCTTAATGGCCAAGGTAGGCTCTCTGCACTTGCGGGTTCTTGACGACTTCGGCGGGCGTGCCGACGCAGATCACGCTGCCGGTGTCCAGGCAGAGCACGCGCTGCGAAAAGCTCATCACCGCCTGCATGATGTGTTCGATCATGATGATCGTGATGCCCAGCTTGTTCAGGTCGAACAGGATCTTGAGCACTTCGTCGACCTCGGCGCCGGCCAGCCCGGCCATCGCCTCGTCGGAGATCAGCAGCTTGGGCCGCGCAGCCATCGCGCGCGCCAGCTCCATCTTGCGCAACTCGACCTGCGAGAGCTGGCTGGCCTTGGTGTCGGCCTTGTCGGCCAGCCGCATCTGGGCCAGGATTTCGCGCGCCTCGCTCTGGGCCCGTGCGCCGCTGATGCCGCCCACGTAGGCGAAGGGCACCATCAGGTTCTCGAGCACCGTCATGCTGTGAAAGGGCCGCGGGATCTGGAAGCTGCGCGCGATGCCCAGCCGCGTGCGCTCGTGCGCCTTCTTGCGCGAGATCTCCTTGCCGTTGAAGCGGATCGAGCCGGCGTCGTTGAACAGCGCGCCCGAGATGCAGTTGATCAGCGTCGTCTTGCCCGAGCCGTTGGGCCCGATCAGGCCCAGGCGCTCGCCGGCGCTCACCGCCAGGCTGACCTCGGACAGCGCCGTGAAGCCGCCGAAGCTCTTGCTGATGGCGTTTACTTCGAGGAGCGTTTCCATGACTTCACCCAGCCCAGGATGCCATCCGGAGCAATGACGACGAACACCACCAGCAGCACACCGACCACCAGCACATTGAGCTCATTGGAGATGGTGACGGTCACCACCTGCTGCAGCGTTCCCAGCAGCAGCGCGCCGATCACCGGGCCGGCCCAGTGGCCGATGCCGCCGATGATCGGCATGGCCAGCGCCGACACCGCATAGCTGAGATTGAAGCTGGACGTGGGTTCGATGAAGCTCAGGTACATCGGCATCGGCGCCCCGCCCACGCCCAGCAGCGCGCCCGACACCGTGCAGGCGATCACCTTCAGGCGCAGCGTGGGCACGCCCGAACACTCGGCCGCTTCTTCCGAATCGCGCAGCGCACGCAAGCCCTGGCCGATGTGCGAGTACTGCAGGTAACGCGAGATCGCGACCGACATCACCGCCATCGCGGCCATCACCGCGAACAGCATCCGCGTGTAGCTCTCGAAGCCGAAACCCGGTTCGGGCCGCGTGAGCTGCATGCCGCTGGCTCCGCCCACATAGCGCCAGTTCAGCACGAAGGTCTCGAGGATGAAGATCACGGCCACCGTGGCGATCGAAAAGAAGATGCCGCGCAGCCGCAGCGTGAGCAGCCCGACCAGCAGGCCCAGCAGCCCGGACATCACCGCGCCGGCCAGGATCTGCACCAGCAGCGGCGCCCCCAGCGCCTTGAAGCAGACCAGCGCCGAATACGCGCCCAGGGCCACGAAAGCCGGCACACCGAAGTTCACGTAGCCGGCATACCCGCCCAGGATGTTCCAGGCCGACGCCAGCACCACGAACTGCAGCACCACGAAGCCGGCGAAGAACACGTACTCGTTGATGCCCGAGAAGGCCAGGCCCACCAGCGCGGCCAGCACGATGGCCGATCCGGCCCAGAATTTTGTGCTCGACATCGCGCTCACCTGCCAAAAAGGCCCTGCGGCCGGATGCCCAGCACCAGCAGCAGGAGACCGAAGGAAACGGCGGGCGCCCACGAGGTGCCCAGGACCATCAGCACGATGGACTCGGTGATGCCCAGGATGAGCCCCGCGGCCAGCGTACCGCTCATGCTGCCCAGGCCAGCCAGCACCACCACGCAAAAGGTGCGCCCGATGTACAGCCGATCGAGCGCCGGATCGACCGGCCCGACCACGATCAGCACCGCGCCGGCCAGCGCGTTGACCGCGGTGGCAATGCCGAAGGCCAGCTGCTTGATGCGCACCGGGTTGGCGCCCATCAGGCGCAGTGCGCCCTCGTCCTGGCCCACCGCCTTGATCGCGCGGCCGATGAACGTGCGCGAAAAATACAGCGTCAGGGTCACGGTCAGCACGATCGCCACGGCGAACGCCGCGAGCATCCGGTAGGGAATGCGGTAGTCGCCCAGCTCCAGGCTGCTGCCGATGTAGCTCGCCTCGACACCGCGCTGGTCCACGCCGAAACCCAGGATCAGCCCGACCTCGATGATGAAGGCGAAGCCGAAGAAAAACGCCAGCCCGCGCACCCCGGTGTCGGAACCGCGCCGCTCGAAGGTTTCGTAATAGAAGCGGTAGATCAGCACGCCCAGCACGAAAAAGGGCGGCATCAGCAGCACTCCGGCCAGGATCGGATCGATGCCGGTGCCCGCCAGCAGGTAGGTGCAGTAGGCGCCCAGCACCAGCAGGGCGGGATGCGCCACGTGGGGGAATGTCGAGCAGCCCGAAGGACACCGACAGCCCCAGGCTGACCGCGGCATAGAAGCATCCGAGCAGCACCCCGAAGAGCACCGCCTCGAACAGGAGGTCGAAAGAGAACACCATGGGCAGATCCGAAAGGAAGTCCGGCGAAAGGGGCGGCTGGCCCGCATCCGGCCGGCCTTGCGCAGGCACCTGCGCGGCGCCGCCCGCTGCGGGGATCGCGGGCGCCGCTGCGGCGCCCGCCTCCAGGCTGTCGCCGCCTAGCCCTTGCGGGCCGCGTCGTACGGTGTGATCACCTTGCCATTGCTGTCGGGCGTCGGGTGGATGATCACCTGCTTGCCGGGCTGTCGGAACTGGTCGGTGTCCTTGTCCTTGATGCCGCGGAACTGGGCGGTGATCACGCGCTGGTTGGCCCGCTCGCCGTTGGCGTCGAAGCGGATCGGCCCGACCACCGTCTGCATTTCGTTCTTGCGCAGGTAGTCGGCCAGCGCCTTGTCGTCGATGCTCTTGGTGGCATTGACCGCCTGCTCGAGCATCTGGCCGATCGCATAGTTGAACGGCGGCAGGTAATACCCCAGCGGATCGACCTTGGCCGCCACCGCACGCTCCGCATAACGCTTGAAGAAATCGTCGATGCCCGGCAGCTTCATGCCCGGCACGTAGCTGTTGTAGTTGACGATGCCGTTGAGCAGGCTGCCCAGGTTGACCATGATCGGGGTGAACTGCAGGCCGACCATCGCCCCACCGAAGATCACCACCTGCGAGCCCAGGCCGATCTCGTTGACCGCCTTGACGATGGCCGCCGAATCATTGGGATACGACGCGACGAACACCATCTCGGGCTTGGCCGCGCGAATCGCCCGGACCACCGAGGAGAAGTCGGTGGTGGTCGGCGGGTAGTTCTGGTCGTAGACCTTCGTCAGCTTGATCTTGTCGATCAGCGAGCGGGCGCCGTTGGCCAATGCCTGGGCGAATTCCTGGTCGGCGGCCAGCAGTGCGATCGACTTTGCGCCGGCCGCGCGCCCGGCCGCGATGAAGCCTTCGGACCAGCCGTCGGCATCATTCCAGGGGGCGTTGTTGAACCACATGTCGTGCTTGATCTTGGCATTCACCTGGAACGAAAAATTGCCCATCAGGAGTTTGCCGCGCTGCTTGACCAGCGGCATGATCGGCGCGGTGGGCACGGTGGCGTACGGCGCGATCAGCAGGTCGACCTTGTCGACATCGAGCAGCTTGGTGTAGATGCCGGGGGTGTTGGCGGGATTGGACTGGTCGTCATACGCGATGAACTCGACCTTGCGCCCGAGCAGACCGCCCTTGGCGTTGACATCGTCGACCCACATGCGCAGCGCGACCAGCGCGGCCTGGCCGCCCCCGCCCAGGCCGCCGGTCTGGGGCATGCTCATGCCGATCTTGACCGGTCCGGCCTGCGCCAGCGCGGTCCTCGGGGCCAGGCCGGTGGCCAGGATGGTGGCGCCGGTGGCGCCCATGATCTTGCGACGGGATTGCTTCATGGTCTCTCCTCCTCGTTTGACTCTTGTCGGGCACGTCTAGGGTGTGCGGCCCGAGATCTCGGGCCGCAGCCGGCCGGCCCCTGCGGCTGTCTCGCCGCTGACGGGGCCTGGCCTTTCAGGGGCTGTGTCGTCAGCTGACTCGCTCCATCTTGGAATAGTCCTCGCCGCCCCAGTCGGGCGCTTCGGTCAGGCCGAAGAAGTTGAGCTCGATCATCACGCCGTTGGGGTCGCGGATGAAAAGCTGGAACAGCTTCGAATCGGGCAGGTGGCGAGGCCGGTACTCGATGCCCATGGCCTTGAATCGCGCGACGAAGGCGGCCGGGTCGTCGGCCAGGAAGGCCACGTGATCGATGACACCGCTCTGGCCGTCGGCGGCATCGTCGGCGGTGCCCAGGTAGTAGGCCTGCCGGTTGGGAATGTTGGACGGACCGACGTGGACCTGGATCGATCCGTTCACGCCCATCCAGTAACCGGGGAACGGGAAGTCGGGGCGCGGCATCACTTCGAAACCGAGGACATCGATGTAGAACTGCCGGGTGGCTTCGAGGTCACCGGCACGCACGAAAAAGTGATTCAGTTCTTTGATCGGCATGCGTCATCTCCCGTTCGAACGTTACACCAGAAAGCGCGCGCTGATGCTCACGCGATCAGCGCGCGCGCCCGGATTCACAGCAGCATCCCGGCCTGGGGCTGCAGGCCCAGCGCCGCTTGCGCATAGGCCACCGCATGCACATCCCAGGTCAGCCCGAAGTGCGCCGCGGCCGCATGGATGTCGCGGAACTGGCGCTGCAGCGGCGCATTCAGGTTCAGCCCGCCGGCGCCGGCGGCCGGCATCAGCGTGTCGACCGCGCGCACCGCCAGCGAGGTGGCGAAAGCCGTGTTGCGCTTCCAGCGCAGCTTGGTTTCCGGACCGGGGTAGTGGCCCTGGCGCACGCCGGACTCGAGCTCCTGCCAGTCTCGGCGAATCACGGTTTCGGCGAACTCGACGCAGGCCGAGGCCTCGGCGATGCGCAGCTGGACCGGCGCAAGTTCGGCCACCCGGGCGCCGGTGTAGGTGCCGGCGCGCGCGCGCATGCCCTGGGTGAATTGCTCGACCGCCGCCTTGGCCGTGCCCACCGGAATGACGCACAGCACATAGGCGAAGGCCGCGAAAGTCGGCATCGCGTACAGCGGGTTGTCGTAGAGCGTGGCGCCGGGCAGATGCTGCCCGGCGGCGAAACGTTCGGCCGATACCGTGCGGTGCTCGGGCACGAAGACGTCGTCGATCTCGACGTCGTGGCTGCCGGTGCCCGACAGGCCCAGGGCCTGCCAGTTGTCCAGGTGCCGAAAGCCCGTTTCGGGCACCAGGAAGAAGCGCCGTTCCGGGGGGCCGGCGGGCTGCTCGATGAGCGCGCCGACCATCATCCAGCGCGACGCATCGACGCCGCTGGCGAAGGGCCAGCGGCCCTTGAGCCGATAGCCGCCCTCGACGCGCGTGGCGCGGCCGCACGGAAACGCGAGTCCGGTGGCGACGCAGGCATCGGGGTCCTCGCCCCAGATGTCGATCTGGGCCTGCAGTTCGAGCTGCCCGACGTTCCAGTTGTGCGAGGCCAGGTTGGAGTAGGTCCAGGCGGTCGACGCACACCCTTTGCTCAGTTCCATCACCACGTTGAACAAGGTGTCCAGGCCGAGCTCGGAGCCGCCGAAGCGGGCCGGCTGCATCATGCGCAGCAGGCCGCTGTCACGCAGTTCGTCGAGGGTCTCCTGGGGGCAGCGGCGCAGGCTCTCGGCCTGCGCGGCGCGCTGCGCCAGACGCGGCGCCAGATCGGCCGCGGCCGCGATCGCCCGCTCGGCCGTGAGCCTGGGCGGCGCGGCGCGTCCCGGCGAGCGGGGCACGGCCGATGGGGCCGGCTTACCGCCCTCGGGCGCGGCAGGCTTCGCGCCCTCGGGCGCCGGGTGGATCAGGCTGACAGCCATGGATGCCGATCTCCTTTGGAAGTGGTCGGGACGGACGCGGTCTCGGACAGATTCGCGGCGCCGGTGCGGACCGGCTCCGCGCGGACGCGCTGCCCCGGGGCGTCCGCCCTAACCGTTGATCTTCAGATAAACAGCGTACAACGACGTGGTCCCGCACACGAACAGCCGGTTGCGCCGCGCGCCGCCGAAGGCGAGATTGGCGACCATTTCCGGTACCCGTACCCGGCCGATGTGGGCCCCGTCGGCGCGGTAGACCTGCACCCCTTCGGCGGAACTGGCCCACAGCCGATCGGCATCATCCACCCGAAACCCGTCGAAGCAACCGGCCGGGCACAGCGCGAAGACTGTCGAGTCGGCCAGCGTGCGGCCATCGGGGTTTACCCGCAGCCGGCGGATGTGCCGCGGCCGCCCGTGTCCTTCGGTCACGCCGCTGTCGGCCACGAACAGCCAGCGCTCGTCGCGCGAAAAGGCCAGGCCGTTGGGGTGATCGAAGTCGTCGGCCACGCAGGTGACTTCACCGCTGTCCGGATCGATGCGATACACGTGGCAGCCGTTCTGCTCGCGCGCTGCGCGGGCGCCCTCATAGTCGGCGACGATGCCGTAATCCGGATCGGTGAACCAGATCGAGCCGTCGGACTTCACGACCACGTCGTTGGGCGAATTCAGCCGCGCGCCGCGATGGCGATCGGCCAGCACGGTGATCCGGCCATCGTGCTCGGTGCGGGTCACGCGCCGATGGCCATGCTCGCAGGTCACCAGCCGGCCCTCGCGGTCGGTGGTGTTGCCGTTGGCGAATCCGGCGGGCGCGCGAAACACCGACACCGACCCGTCGGTGTCGTCGTAGCGCAGCAGCCGGTCGTTGGGCAGGTCGGACCAGACCAGATAGCGGCCGCCGCCGAACCAGGCCGGGCCCTCGGCCCAGCGGCAGCCGGTCCACAGGCGCTCCAGCCGCGCGTGGCCGACGAAGCAGCCGGCAAACTCGGCTTCGATGATCTCGAAACCGCTGCCTTCGATTTCGCCATGGTGCATGGTTGTCTCCTCGTCGCGCCCAGACCGCAGGGCGGCCCGGCCTTCGTCCGGCGCTCGCGCCGCCGCTTGTTGAAGACCGACCGTTTCTTGATCGACCGATCAGCTGCGTGCGCTGCGGCGAAGAGTGTAGCGCAGCCGGGCGCACCGCCGCCATTGGCGCTCACCCCTGCCTGTTCGCGCCGGCGGGCGGCCGGCCATGCTCGAGCGGGCGTGGCGGGCCATTCAGCCTTCGACGGTCCAGCCGCGGCGTTCACCGCGCTGGCGATCAGCCGGTTCGACTGGGAGGCGTAAGCCGCGGCATCGTGGTGCCCGCCACCACCGAGTCGGCGATCGCCCGATCGTCGCCCAGCACGATCATCGCGAACAGCCATTCGTCCAGGCTCCAGGCACTGCCGGTGCGGCGCGCGAGCAATGGCGTGACCCGCGCATCGAGCGCGATGAAATCGGCCTTGTGGCCGGCGCTCAGGTTGCCGACCAGGCCGTCCAGCCCCATCGCCCGCGCCGCGCCGAGCGTATGGCGGTACCACAGCGCCTGCGGCGACAGCGTGACGCCGCCCAGGCGGGCGACCTCGTAGGCGGCCAGCATGGTCCGAAACGGAGAGAACGACGTGCCCCCGCCGACGTCGCTGGCCAGCCCCCACTGAAAGCCCGCCTGCGCCGCGGCCTTGAAGTCGAACAGGCCGCTGCCCAGGAACAGATTGGAGGTCGGGCAGACCGCGGCGCTGGCGCCGCTGGCCGTCAGGCGGGCACGATCGGCCGCGTCCAGATGGATGCAGTGGGCGAACATGCTGCGTTCGCGCAGCAGGCCCAGCCGATCGTAGACATCGAGGTAGCTGCGCGCATCGGGAAACAGCTGCGCCACCCAGGCGATCTCGTCGCGGTTCTCGGCCACATGGGTCTGCACCCAGGTGCCCGCGAACGCCTCGGCCAGTTCGGCGGCACCCCGCATCTGCTCGTCCGAACAGCTCGGCGCGAAGCGCGGCGTGATCGCGTATCCCAGGCGATCCCGGCCATGCCAGCGCTCGATCAGGAACTGCGACTGGGCCAGGCCGCGGCGGGTGTCGTCGCGCACCGGCTCGGGGCTGTTGCGGTCCATCAGGCACTTGCCGGCCACCATGCGCAGCGAACGCTTCTGCGCGGCCTCGAAGAAGGCCTCGGCGCTGGCCGCATGCGACGAGCAATAGACCATGGCCGTGGTGACGCCGTTGCGCAGCAGCTCGTCCAGGAACAGCTCGGCCATCGCACTGGCGTATGCCGGATCGGCGAAGCGCGCCTCATGCGGGAAGGTGTAGTTCTCGAGCCAGGGCAGCAGGCCCTCGGCCGGCGAGCCGATCACATCGAGCTGCGGGAAGTGCACATGGACGTCGATGAAGCCGGGCGCCAGCACCCGCCCGCGCCAGTCGACCCAGTCGAGCTGCGGGAATCGCGCCGCCACCGCATCGAAGGCGCCGGCATCGGCGATACGGCCCTGGTCGACCACGACCAGCGCATCGTCGATGCGCTCCATCGTGTCATCGGGCAGAAACCTCAGCAACGCGGCACGGTATCCCTGCATCAGGTCCTCGGCAGTTTTCCCTGCACCCCCTGGACGTACCAGTCGATGCGATTGAGCGCCTCGTCGGCCATGCTGCCGGCCTCCTGGCGCACCCTGCCCTCATTGTCGAGCAGCCGGCCCGAAAACGGGTGAAACTTTCCGCTCGCGATCGCGCTCTGGCGATCGCGCACGCGGGCGCGCAATGCCTCGGGCACCGCGGCGCCGAAGTCGGCCAGCCGCACCATGCCCTCGCGCAGCCCGCCCCACAGGCCCGAGGGCTTCCAGGTTCCGTCGAGCACCGATTGCGCTGAACGCACATAGAAGTCGCCCCAGTGATGGGTGACCGCGGTCAGCTGGCTGGTCGGCGCCAGCGCCCGCCCATCGCTGTGATAGCCCACGCACCAGCGCTGCTGCTCCTGCGCCGCCACCGTGGTGGCGGTGGAGTCGGTGTGATGGGTGAGCACGTCGGCGCCCTGGTTCATCAGGGTCAGGGCCGCATCGCGCTCGCGGCCCGGGTCGTACCACGAGTTCACCCACACCACCTTGAGCTCGGCCTTGGGGTTGACGGCCCTCATGCCGAGCACGAACGCATTGATGCCCTGCACGACTTCGGGAATCGGGAATGCCGCGACGTAGCCCGCCACGCCGGTGCGCGAAACCCCGGCGGCGACCATGCCGGCCAGGTAGCGCCCTTCGTAGAAGCGGGCGTTGGCAAATCCGACATTGGCGGCCGACTTGTATCCGGAGATGTGCTCGAACACGACCTTGGGAAACTGCCGCGCGACCTTCAGCGTGGGTTCCATGTAGCCGAAGCTGGTCGTGACGATCAGGCCGCAGCCCTGGGTCGCGAGATCGCGGATCACCCGTTCGGCGTCGGCGCCTTCGGCCACCTTGTCGACATAGCGGGTCTTCACCCGCGCGCCGAGCACACGCTCGAGCTGCAGGCGGCCCTCGTTGTGCTGCGCGGTCCAGCCGAGCGGCGCGAGCGGCGTCACATAGACGAAGCCGACTTGCAGGGGATCGGCCGCGCGCGGCGTCGTGACGGGTGCGGCGCCGGCCAAGGCCGCGAGCGACGCGACGAAGTCGCGTCGGGTGAGGTTTTTCGACATGGTTGTCCTCGACATGTCTCCCGGAATGGAATCGCCCGCGCGCTGGGAGCCGCGCGCCGGCCCAGAATTGTGCCCGAAGCCCCATCGAGCCCCCATCCAGCCCCCCCATTGAGCCAGGTTCCCCTCAGCCGCGTCAGCCGCGGCATTCTGTTCATGTGCCTGGCCGTCTGCCTGTTCGCCTGCATGAACACGGTGGTCAAGGTGCTCAGCCCGCACTTCAGTTCGGTGCAGATCGTCTGGGCTCGCACACTGGGCCACCTGCTGTTCGTGCTCGCGCTTTTTCTGCCGCGGCACGGCCTGGACATCATCCGTTCGCAGCAACTGGGCTCGCAGCTCGGCCGATCGCTGCTGCAGGTCGCCTCGACCATGCTGTACTTCACCGCGCTGCGCACCGTGCCGCTGGCCGAAGCCACTTCGATCAGTTTCCTGGCACCGATGCTGGTCACGCTGCTGGCGGTGCCGATGCTCGGCGAAAAAATCCTGCCCAGCCGGATGGTGGTCGTGCTGGTCGGCTTCGCGGGCGTGCTGATCATCGTGCGGCCCGGCAGCGAGGTCTTCCAGTGGTCCTCGCTGCTGATCCTGGGCAGTTCCGCCTGCTACGCGACTTACCAGGTCCTCACCCGCAAGGTCTCGGGCACCGATCGGGCCGAGACATCGGCCATCTACAGCGCGCTGCTGGGCAGCGTCATCACGTCCGTCGCCGTGCCGTTCTTCTGGACGACACCGCTGCGCACCGCCGATATCCTGATGCTGCTCTGCCTGGGCGTGTTCGGCGGCATCGGCCACTTCTGCGTGGCCAGCGCCATGCGCCTGGCGCCCGCCAACATCATGGCGCCGTTCTCGTACGCGCAACTGGTGAGCGCGGGACTGCTCGGCTACCTGGTGTTTGGCGACCTGCCGTCGATCTACACCTGGATCGGCTCGGCCATCATCGTCGCCAGCGGCCTGTATCTCGCGTGGAGCGAAAGCCGGCGCGTCGGCTGAAAGCTCACGCGGCCCTCGCGGGCGCGCTCATGGTGCCGGGCCGGCCGGCAGCACGCCAAAGCGCACACCGAGTTCGCCCAGGTACGCCCGATAGGCCAGCGACAGCCGGTCGATCGCGCAAGAGGCCTCCGCCCGCGGATCGAGCGGCAGCAGCGCCGGACGCTGCGCCTCGAGGATCCGCCGATCCTGTTCGAAGAGCGCATCCTGGAACGCGCGAATCTGCTCGTCGGACCGATCGCCGGCCGACATGGCGATCAGGAACCAGACGCGGGTGCGAACCGGATCCTGCGGCAGGGCGAACAGCGCGATCGACTCCTGATAGTCCTGCCAGCGTTCGGGGCACTTGGACAGCACCGCGCAATACGGCGCCGGTACCTCGTAGCGGTACTCGACCATTTCACCGGTTTGTGCCAGCAGATTGCTTTTCGGCTGCCAGGCCCGGCAGCCGGTGGCGCGCAGGCCCCGCCCCGCGCCGCCTGCCTCCACCCGGTAGTCGCCGATCGCGGCATGGGCCGGGTCGCCCAGCGAACCGGCATGCACGAAAGCGAAGTGGGCCAGGTCGAGGAAATTCTCGAGCACGCGCGGTGCGCTGGCGGCCACGTCGTACGGGCCGCACAGCACCCGCCGGATGCCGGTCCCTTCGGCGGGACCGTCGAAGGGCGGAGGTTCGGCCAGCAGCGAGGACTCGTGAGGTGCGCCGGCACGCAGCCAGATCAGGCCGTGCCGTTCGCGGACCGCATGGCAGGCCACCGCTTGCCGGGCGCCGGGAACGACTTGCGCCAGCGCGGGGATATGCCGGCATCGGCCCTCGATGTCGAACGCCCAGCCGTGATAGGGGCACACGAGACGGTCGCCCTGCACCTGGCCCATCGACAGGGGCGTGCCGCGATGGGGGCAACGATCGGGCGCAGCGGACAAACGGCCATCGGCCGTGCGCCAGACCACCCGGTCCTGGCCGAGGACGCGGATCGCCCGCAGCTGACCAGGCGCAGATCCGCATCGGCGCACACCGGCAGCCAGAGCGTCTCTTCGATCGGCATCATGAGTGGGTGCCCGTCAGGGCGGCGCGCCAGCCGGCAGGGCGGCGCGCCGGCCGGCGGGCCGGTGGCCCCCCTTCACCGGTTCGCCTTAGCTACCGCTGGGGACTTTGCCGTCGACGCCCTGCACATACCACTTCACGTCATGCAGGAATTTGTCGTCAGCCACCGCGTCCTTGGCCAGCATTTCCTTGCCGGACTGGTCCTTGATCGGGCCCTTCCAGATCACGAACGCGCCGCTCTTCAGGCCTTCCTTGATTTCGTCGACCTTCTTGCGGGTGTCTTCCGGGATCTTGTCCGAGATCGAGACCAGGTCGATCGCGCCTTCCTTGACGCCCCACCACACGCCTTCGCTTTTCCAGGTGTTCTCGAGCACGTCCTTGGTCGCCTTCTTGTAGTACGGCGCCCAGTTGATCACCGCGGACGCCAGATGCGCGCCCGGGCCGAACTTGCTCATGTCGCTGTCCCAGCCGAAAGCGAACTTGCCCATCTTCTCGGCGGTCTGCAGCACCGCGGCCGAGTCGGTGTTCTGCATCAGCACGTCGGCGCCCTGGTTGATCAGGGAGGTGGCGGCTTCGGACTCCTTGGGCGGATCGAACCACTTGTTCACCCAGACCACCTTGGTTTTCACCTTGGGATTGACCGACTGCGCGCCCAGCGTGAACGAGTTGATGTTGCGGATGACCTCGGGAATGGGGATCGAGGCAACCACCCCCAGGGTATTGGACTTGGTCATCTTGCCGGCGATCACACCCGCCATGTAGGCGCCTTCATAGGTGCGCGAATCGTAGGTGCGCATGTTCTCGGCGCTCTTGTAGCCGGTGGCATGCTCGAAGCGCACATCCTTGGCGCCAGCGGCCACCTTGAGCATCGGCTCCATGTAGCCGAAGGTGGTGCCGAAGATCAGCTTGTTGCCCTGCGAGGCCAGGTCGCGGATCACGCGCTCGGCATCGGGCCCTTCGGGCACGTTCTCGACGAAGCTGGTCTTGACCTTGGCGCCGAACTCGGCCTCGATGGCCTTGCGGGCGTTGTCGTGCGCGAAGGTCCAGCCGGCATCGCCCACAGGGCCGACATAGGCGAAGCCGATCTTCAGGGGCTCGGGCGCCGGCGCGGGTGCCGGCGCGGCGGCGGGTGCGGGCGCAGCGGCGGCCGGCGGCGCCGGTTCTTCCTTCTTGCCGCAGCCGGCCAGGGACAAGGCAGCCACGCCCAGGACGGCAGCCTGGCGCAGCCAGCCGCGTTTACGGGTATCGAACATCGGGAATTCTCCTCGTTTGATTGCTGAAAACTCAGTGGCCCGGGTGAAAGGGCTTGCCCAGAGAGGCGGGCATGTTGACACGGATCCAGGCCGGGTTCCGGGAGATCAGGGCCAGCACGACCACCGTGGCGACATAGGGCAACATCGACAGCCACTGGCTGGCGACCTGCACCCCCATGCCCTGCAGATGGAACTGAAGCATGGTGACGCCGCCGAACAGATACGCTCCAAGCAAGACCCGGGCCGGGCGCCATGTCGCGAAAACCGTGAGCGCCAGCGCGATCCATCCGCGTCCGGCAATCATGCCCTCGACCCACAAGGGTGTGTAGAGGACGGAGATGAACGCGCCGGCCACGCCGCACAGCAGCCCGCCGGCCATCATCGCCGCCAGACGGATGCGCCGGACCGGGTAGCCCAGCGCGTGCGCGGCCTCGGGCGATTCGCCGACGGCGCGCAGAACCAGCCCGGATCTGGTGCGGTCCAGGAACCAGATCAGTGCCAGCGCGATCGCAATGGTGAGGTAGACCATCGGCGACTGGCGAAACAGGGCCGGCCCGAGCCAGGGAATGTCGGAGAGCACCGGCACCGGCCACACCGGCGCCGGCGGAAGATTCTTGCCCACATAGGGCAGGCCGGCGAAGGCCGACAGGCCGCCCCCGAACAGGCTGAGCGCCAGCCCGCTGGCGTACTGGTTGGTGTTCAGCCAGATCACCAGCACGCCGAGCAGGCCGGCCATCGCCGCGCCGACCGCGGCGCCGGCCGCCAGGCCCAGCGCCGGACTGCCCGAGCCGAAAGCCACGGCGAATCCGGCGACCGCCGCCATCAGCAGGATGCCCTCGGCCCCCAGGTTGACCACGCCGGCCTTTTCGTTGAGCAGCAGACCCAGCGCCGCCAGGGCCAGCGGCGTGCCGGCGTTCAGCGTGGCGGCGATCAGCAGCGCGACAGCGTCCAAGCGGCCTCCCGTGGGATGCGGATGTTCATCGGCATGGGGCGATGGGGTTCATCGGGTGGTCCGGGTCATCGCGCCAGCCTCACCCGATAGTGGATGAGCGTGTCGCAGGCCAGCAGCGCGATCAGCAGCAGGCCCTGGAAGACACCGGTGAGCGCGCTGGGCAGACCGAGACGGGATTGCGCCAGTTCACCGCCGATGTAGAACATGGACATCAGGATCGCTGCAAACACCACGCCCACCGGATGCAGCCGGCCCACGAAGGCCACGATGATGGCCGCAAAGCCATACCCCGAGGACACGTGCGGGGTGAGCTGGCCGAGCGGCCCGGCCGCTTCGATGGCGCCGGCCAGCCCCGCCAGTCCACCCGAGAGCAGCATGGCCTGCCACAGGGCCGTGCGCGACGAAAAGCCGGCGTAGCGCGCCGCCAGCGGCGCGAGCCCGCCCACCTGCAGCTGATAGCCGGCGAAGCTGCGGAACAGAAACACGCCGATGCAGGGCACCGCGACCAGCGCCAGCAGCGCCCCCAGATGCAGGCGGGTACCGCGCACCAGCAGCGGCATCAGCACGTCGGGGAGGAACATCCGGGTCTGGGGAAAGTTGTATCCCTGCGGGTCTTTCAGGGGCCCGTGGACCAGGAAGGCCAGCAGCAGCTGCGCCACATAGACCAGCATCAGGCTGACCAGGATTTCATTGGCGTTGGCGCGGTCGCGCAGCCAAGCGGTGATCGATGCCCATGCCATGCCGCCCAGCACGCCGGCGGCCAGCACCGCGGGCAGCATGTACAGCCCCGAGCCCGGACCGGCCAGAAGCGCGACCGCGCCCCCGGCCATGGCGCCGGCCAGCAGTTGCCCCTCCGCACCGATGTTCCAGACGTTGGCCCGGAAGCACACGATCAGGCCGAGTGCGCACAGCACCAGCGGCGTGGCCTTCACGCCCAGCTCGGTCAGCGCGTAACCGGTGCGCAGCGGCTCCCAGAAGAACACGGCCAGGCCGCGCAGAGGATCCTTGCCCAGCGCCGAGAACAGCAGCACGCCGATCAGCACGGTCAGCGCCAGCGCCAGCACTGGCGAGAGCAGAGCCATCGCGGCCGATGGCTGGGCGCGCGCCTCAAGCCGCATGCCGGCTCCCGCTTTCAGGCTCTGCCGGCCACAGGCCGCTCATCCATTCGCCGATCAGGCCGACCGTGGCCTCGCCGGTCGCGATCGACGGCGACAGCCGCCCGCCCGCGATGACATGCAGCCGATCGCTGAGCTCGAACAGCTCGTCGAGCTCTTCGGACACCAGCAGCAGCGCGCACCCGGCGTCGCGCAGCGCCAGCAGTTCGGCGCGGATCTGGGCCGAGGCGCCGACGTCGACCCCCCAGGTGGGCTGCGCGATGACCAGCACGCGCGGCTTCGCATCGATCTCGCGACCGACGATGAACTTCTGCAGATTGCCTCCGGACAGGCTGCGGGCGGCCGCCTGGACGCCGGGCGTCTTGACCCGGAACCGCTCGACGACCCCGGCCGCCAGCCGGGCGACGCGGTCCAGCCGCAGCCAGCCGCCCCGGCCCACGGTATGCCGGTCGGCGCGGGTGAGCAGCATGTTCTGCAGCAGGGACATCGACGGCACGGCGCCGCGGCCCAGCCGTTCCTCGGGCACGAAGTGAAGGCCCAGGCGGCGCCGGCGGGCCGGACCCAGCGCGCCGATCGGTTCGCCGAACAGCCGCACGGACGCGGGCTGCGCGCGCGGGTCTTCACCGGACAGCGCGGCCAGCATCTCCTGCTGGCCATTGCCGGACACGCCGGCGATGCCGACGATCTCGCCGCTGCGCACGGTGAGCGACAGCGCCTGCAGCGAAACGCCGTGCTGGTCGGCCCGCGCCAGCGTCAGCGCCCGCAGCTCGAGCGCGAGCTCGCCGCGCCGGTCCTCGCGCGCCGGCAGCGCCGGCAGATCGCTGCCGATCATCAGGCGCGACAGGCTGGCGTTGGACTCGACCGCGGGGTCGACCACGCCCGTCACGCGGCCGGCGCGCAGCACCGTGCAGCGATGGCACAGCGAGCGGATCTCATCGAGCTTGTGGCTGATGTACAGGATGCTGCAGCCGGTGTCGGCGAGCTTGCGCAGCGTGACGAACAGCCGATCGACCGCCTGGGGCATCAGCACCGAGGTGGGTTCGTCCAGGATCAGCAGGCGCGGCTCGACCAGCAGCGCCCGCACGATCTCGACGCGCTGGCGCTCTCCGACCGACAAGGTGTGGACCGGGCGCTCGGGATCGATCTCCTGGCCGTACTCCATCGCCTTGTCGCGGATGCGCCGGCTGATGTCGGCCAGCGACTGCCCCGCGGGCAGTCCGAGCATCACGTTCTCGGCGACGCTCAGGGTCTCGAACAGCGAAAAATGCTGGAAGACCATCGCAATGCCCAGCGCGCGCGCCTCGCTGGGGCTGCGCACCTTCACCGGCTGGCCGTCGAAGACCACGGTGCCGGCATCGGGGCGGACCGCACCGTAGATGATCTTCATCAGGGTCGATTTGCCGGCGCCGTTTTCGCCCAGAACGGCATGGATCTCGCCGGGCGCGACCGTGAGCGACACGCTGTCGTTGGCGAGCACCGCGGGGTACTGTTTGCTGATGTCGCGCAGTTCGAGGCGGGCGGCAGTCATGGGCGGACCGGCAGTCGGGAGCGATGCTTATCGGAGGCGCGAAGCCACGCGACGAACCTGATCGCGCAGCCACTTGCATGCCGCCGACTGCTGGGTGCGGTCATGCCACAGCTGATAGTACTTGAGAGCCGGCATCGGCACCGGACACGGCACGATGCGCACCGGCAGGCTGGCGGTGAAGCTCGTGCAGAACAGCCGCCCGGTGGTGAGCACCAGCAGGCTGTCGGAGACCATCGCCGGGGTCAGCGCGAAGTGCGGGCAGCGCACGCTGATGCTGCGGCGCAGGCCCGATTGCGCGAGCAGCTCGTCGATGATGCCGCGCGCCCCGGGATGAGTGGGCGTGGGCGCGATGTGATCGCAGGCCAGGTACTTCTCGGCAGTCCAGCCGCGACGCACGGCCGGATGCCGGGCGGCGACCAGGCAGACGATCTCGTCCTGGAACAGGCGCCCGATGTGCAGGTCCGCCGGCGGCGACAGCCAATTGCCCACGACCAGATCGATCTCGCCGGCCGCCAGACGCTGGCGGTAATCGAAATCGGCGCTGAGGGGCAGGATTTCGATGCCGGACAAGGGCGCTTCGCGCTTGATGCCGGCCACCAGCAACGGCAGGAACTGCGGATCGAGGTAATCGCTCGCGGCGACCCGGAACACCCGGGTGCTGCTGGCCGGTTCGAAGCGCGTGGCGGCATGCCCCGAGAAGAGGCGCTCGGCCGCCGACAGGATGTCCGTTGCCGGTGCAAGCAGTGCACGCGCGGTGTCGGTGGGCACCATTGCGCGGCCTGCGCGCACCAGAATGGGATCGCCGGTGAGCTCGCGCAGGCGGGCCAGCGCCGTGCTGACCGCGGGCTGGTGCATGCCCAGGCGCAGGGCGCTCGTCGAGACACTGTGGGTCAGCAGCAAGGTATGGAGGACTTTGATCAGGTGAAGATCGATCTTGGCCAGTCGCGCCGGATTTTCCATCCGAATGATCATATAGTGTTCATATCCGATTTCATATGTTCGGTGCCTCGGCGCCGCCTATCGTGCAAGGATCCCCCGCCCGTGAGGCCATCCTGGCATCCGCCGCTCCTTCGCCATCGACCATGACACTGCCCGCCCGCCCCCTGCGCTTCGTGCGCGGCCACCAGACCGTCAGCGTCGAGTCTGCGCCGCCCGACGCCATGCTGCTCGACTGGCTGCGCGAGCAGGGCCAGTACGGCACCCGGGAAGGCTGCGCCGAGGGCGACTGCGGCGCCTGCACGGTGGTGCTGGGCGAACTCCACGACGGACAGCTGCAGCTGCGTGCGGTCAACAGCTGCATCCGGCTGCTCAGCTCCGTCGACGGCTGCGCGGTGTTCACGATCGAAGACGTGGCCCGCACCGATGGCAGCCTGCACCCGGCGCAGCAGGCCATGCTCGAGTGCCACGGCTCGCAATGCGGCTTCTGCACACCCGGCTTCGTGATGTCGCTGTTTGCGCTGTACCACGAGGCCGGCGCCGCCGCGCCGCCGGGATGCATCGGGCGGCTGCAGGCCCAGCAGGCGGTGTCGGGCAACCTGTGCCGCTGCACCGGCTACCGGCCCATCCTGCAGGCTGCCCAGACGATGCACAGCCATGCGCCGCAATCCCTCGACACGGAGGCACTCGCCGCTCGGCTGCGAGCACTTCAATCCCCGCTGGGCCAGCGCATCGACCATGACGGGCGAACCACCTGGCGGCCGGCCAGCCTGCCGCAGGCGCTGCAGTGCCGCGCCGATCAGCCGCAGGCGCAGGTCGTGGCCGGCACCACCGATGTCGGCCTGTGGATCAACAAGCTGCATCAGCAGCCCTCGCAGGTCATCGACCTGAGCGCCGCGCCCGACATGGCCCGCATCGAGGAGCGTGGCGATGCCTTGCGGATCGGGGCTGCGGCCCGGCTCACCGACGCCTTCGCTGCGCTGGTTCGCCACTACCCGGACCTCGCCGGCTTCCTGTCCCGATTCGCGGGTCAGACCGTTCGCAACGCCGCGACGCTGGGCGGCAACATCGCCAACGGATCGCCGATCGGCGACTCGATGCCGATGCTGATCGCGCTCGATGCAAGCCTGACGCTGGCCAGCGTTCGCGGCGTGCGCGAGCTCCCGCTGGAAACGTTTTTCACCGGCTACCGCCGCACGCTGCTCGCGGCCGACGAACTGATCAGCGAAGTGGTGGTTCCATTGCCCCGCCCCGGTCAGGTCGTGCGCGCCTACAAGCTCTCCAAGCGCTTCGAAGACGACATCTCGGCGGTGTGCTTCGTCGTGTCGATCCGTTGCGAGGCCGGACACATCGACGCCGTGCGGATCGGTGTCGGGGGCATGGCGGCCACCCCGATGCGCGCAGCACGGACCGAACGCGCGTTGCTCGGCCAGCCCTGGACCCTGGCCACGATGCGGGCGGCGGCCGACGTGGCGCGCCAGGAGTTCTCGCCGATCTCCGACATGCGGGCCACGGCCGAGTACCGGCGCGAGGCCATCGGCAACCTGCTGATCCGGCTGTGGCACGAACTGGAAACCGACGAACCCGTGCTGCGGGAGCTCGCCCGATGAACACGCCGCCCGCAGCGCAGGGCGCGGACCGGCCCCTGCCCGCCGAGGATCGGCATCTCGGCACGATCACCGGCCAGTCGGTCGCGCACGAGAGCGCCCGGGCCCACATCACGGGCGAAGCGCAGTATGTCGACGACATCGCCCTGCTGGAAGGCAGCCTGCATGCGGCCCCGGTGATGAGCCCGGTCGCGCACGGCCACCTGCGGGGCATCGATGCCTCGGCCGCGCTGGCCCTGCCCGGCGTGATCGCGGTCGTGACCGCCGCGGATGTGCCCGGCGACGGATGCTTCGCCACGCCTGCCCATGACGAGCCGATCCTGGCGACCGGTCAGGTGCTGCACGTCGGGCAGGTGGTGGCCCTGGTGGTGGCCACCTCCCATCGACTGGCCCTGCGTGCGGCCCGTCTCGTGACCTGCGACATCACCCCGCTGCCAGCCATCCTCAGCATCGAAGACGCGATGGCGCAGCAGGCTTACGTGCTGCCGCCAGTCCGCCTGCAGCGCGGCGACGCGCAGGCCGCCATCGACGCCAGCCCCTGCACCCTGGCCGGTGAGTTCCGCATCGGCGGCCAGGAGCATTTTTACCTCGAAGGCCAGATCGCGTACGCGATCGGCCAGGAGCAGCAGGGCTGGGTGGTGCATGTCTCCAGTCAGCACCCGGGAGAAATCCAGCATTGGATCGCGCACGCGCTGGCACTGCCCCAGCACGCGGTTCAGGTGCAATGCCGCCGGATGGGCGGCGGCTTCGGAGGCAAGGAGACGCAGGCCGGTCACGTGGCCGTCTGGGCAGCGCTGGCCGCCCACAAGACCGGCCATCCGGTGAAGATGCGCCTCGATCGTGACGACGACATCATGATCACCGGCAAGCGGCATAACTACCTGTACCGCTACACGGTCGGATTCGAGCCCGATGGCCTGCTCAATGGCCTGCAGCTGATGATGGCCAGCCAGTGCGGCTTCAGCGCCGACCTGTCCGGGCCGGTGAACGACCGCTCGGTCTTTCATGCGGACAACGCCTACTACCTGGCCCATGTCGACATCGAGTCGCTGCGCTGCCGCACCAACACCCAGTCCAACACTGCGTTTCGCGGCTTCGGCGGGCCGCAGGGCGTGATCGCGATCGAGACCATCCTCGGCGACATCGCGCACACGCTGGGCCTGGACCCGCTCGACGTGCGTCAGCGCAACCTCTATGGCGAGGCGCCGCGCAATGTCACGCACTACGGCATGGAGCTCGAAGACAACATCGCGCCGCAGCTGATCGCGCAACTCGCGCGCGACAGCGACTACCGCGCCCGGCGCGAATCGGTCGCCGCCTGGAACGCGGCCCATCCGCTGCTCAAGCGCGGATTGGCGATCACCCCGGTGAAGTTCGGGATCTCGTTCACCGCCACCCAGTTCAACCAGGCCGGCGCGCTGGTGTCGGTGTATACCGACGGATCGGTGCTGGTGAACCACGGCGGCACCGAAATGGGCCAGGGCCTGCATACCAAGGTCTGCCAGGTCGTGGCCGACGAACTGGGCGTGCCCCTGGCCCGCGTCAGGATCAGCGCCAGCGATACGGCCCGAGTGCCCAACGCATCGGCCACCGCCGCGTCCGCGGGCACCGACCTGAACGGCCGCGCGGCGCAGGCGGCCGCCCGGACCGTGCGCGAACGCCTGGCATCGTTTGTCGCCGGGCGCGATGGCGTGCAACCCGACGCGGTCCGCCTGGCCGGCGGCCAGGTGCACAGTCCGAGCGGAGTCCGGCGTTTCGAGGACGTCGTCCGCGAAGCGTATGCCGCGCGGGTTCAGTTGTGGTCCGACGGGTTCTACCGCACGCCCAAGATCCACTATGACAAGCAGACCCTGAGCGGCCGACCGTTCTACTACTTCGCCTACGGCGCGGCTTGCGTCGAAGTGGCGCTCGACGTGCTCACGGGCGAGTCGCGGGTCATGGCGGTCGACATCCTTCACGACGTCGGCCGCAGCATCAATCCGGCGATCGACATCGGCCAGATCGAGGGCGCCTTCGTGCAGGGCATGGGCTGGCTGACCACCGAAGAGCTGGTCTGGAACGAGCGCGGCCTGCTGACGACCCATGCGCCCTCGACCTATAAAATTCCCACCAGCGGCGACGTGCCCGAGCACTTCACCGTCGCCCTGTGGCCCGAGGCCAATCCCGAAAGCAACCTGTTCGGCTCGAAGGCGGTGGGCGAGCCGCCGTTCATGCTGGGGATCGCCGTGTACGAGGCCATCCGGGAGGCGGTGGCCAGTGTCGACGGCGTGCGGGTGTCGGTGGCGCCCTGCACACCGGCGGTCCTGCTTGCCGCATTGAACGAACCGCGCGGCCGATCGGACGATTGAACGGACAACTGCCCGCGTGGGCGCACCTGATCGCCTGCGCGACGGCAAGCGGGCGGACCATGCGCCCAGGCAGTCAGGTCAGCGCGGCAATCCCGCGTACCACCCCGCCACCCAGCCGCGCTCCTCGTCGGTCATGCCGGTGAGATTGCCGATCGGCATGTAGCGGCTGGCCACCGTCTCGCTGACCTTGGCCGCATGCTGCAGCAGTTGCTCGCGCGTCTGCAGGACCACGCCCTTGGGCGGCTGGGCGAAGCCGGCCTGGGTCGGATGGTCGGCATGACAGGACACACAGCGCCGCTGCACCACCTGCTCGACGCGCGCGATGGCATCGACCCCCGCAGGCAGCGCGGCCGATGGCGATCGCGCCGGGGCCAGCGCCGCCGCCACGCCCGCCAGCAGCGCGCAGGCCGCCAGCGGCAGCCATGGCTTGACGATGCCCTTGTGGCGCAGCACGAAGAACTGGCGGATCAGCACACCGGCCAGCATCACCACCGCCAGCACCAGCCAGCCGAAACGATGGCTGTAGGTGAACGGGTAGTGGCCGCTGATCATGATGAACAGCACCGGCAGCGTGAAATAGGTGTTGTGGGTCGAGCGCAGCTTGCCCTGACGGCCCGGTTCGGGATCGGGCGCCTGCCCGGCGCGGATCTGCCCGACCATGCGGCGCTGCCCCGGAATGATCACCATCACCACATTGGCAACCATCAGCGTGCCCAGCATCGCGCCCACATGCAGATACGCCGCACGCGCGCTGAACACCTGGAACAGCGCCCAGGCCACCGCCACCACGAACACGAACACCGCGCCCGCCAGCAAGGTGTCGCGGTTGCGCAGCAGCCGGCACAGCCGGTCGTAGACCAGCCAGCCCACCACGATGGTGGCGGCCGACACGCCGATGGCCGCGGGCACCGAGAGCGGCATCACCGAACGGTCGATCAGGTAGGTCGACGCGCCGAACCAGTACACGATGGCCAGCAGGCCCATGCCCGACAGCCAGGTGCTGTAGGCCTCCCACTTGAACCAGTGCAGGTCTTCGGTCAGCGGCTCGCCGCGGGGCCCGGTCAGGAACTTCTGGCTGTGGTAGAACCCGCCGCCGTGCACCGACCACAACTCGCCGTGGACGCCGCGCTCACGATCGGCCGGACGCACCGGAGCCGTGAGGTGGTTGTCCAGCCAGACGAAATAGAACGAAGACCCGATCCAGGCGATGCCGGTGATCAGGTGCAGCCAGCGGACCAGCAGGTTCGCCCAGTCGAGCAGATAGGATTCCATGCAGCGATTCTAGCGCTGCATCGCAGCATTTCAGGTGGATTCGTTATGCTGCGCAGGTGCATGACAACAGCAGCAACGCCCTGACCCGCGGCGCGCGCGCCGGCTGGCTGACCGTGGCCACCTGCTTCCTGATGGCGCTGTTCGCCTGGGGCACGGGCTTCTACGCCCACGGCATCTACCTGATCGAGATCCAGAAGCACACCGGCTGGTCGACCTCGTTCATCGCGTCGGTCGTGACTGGCCACTACCTGTTGAGCGCCCTGCTGCTGATGGGTGTCGCCGACGCGATGGATCGCCTGGGGCCGCGCACAGTCGTCCTGTCGGCGACCGCGCTGCAGGCGATCGGGCTGGCACTGCTGCCCCTGGTCGAGCAGCGCTGGCAACTTGTCGCGATTTACGGCCTGTTCGCCCTGGCCTGGACCGGCATGAGCTCGGTGCCGATCGCAACCCTGGTCGGCCGCTGGTTCGAACGCCGTCGCGGCCTGGCGCTCAACCTGGCGCTGAGCGGTGCCACGGCCGCCGGCATCCTGATCGCGCCGGCCCTGCTGTATCTCAACGCGACCCGCGGGTTTGCCCAGGCCACGCAGTGGCTGGCCCTCGCGATGCTCGCCCTGCTCGGTCCCGCGGTGCTGATGCTGGTGCGCTGGCCGGCGCCCGGCGAGCGCGAGCTCGAACGCCTGAACGGCGCGGCATCGGGCACGCGCGGTCCGTCGCAGATGCCGGCGCCCACACGCCGACAGGTCTTGCGGCGCTCGGACTTCTGGTCGATTGCCGCCGCTTTCGCGCTGGCCTTGCTGGTGCAGGTCGGATTCCTGACCCAGCAGGTCGCGGTGCTGCGCGGGGCGCTGACCGATGCGCAGATCGGATTGGCGATCGCGCTGACCACCGGCTCGGCACTGGTCGGGCGGATCGGCATGGCGATGCTGATCGATCGGATCGATCAACGCCGGGCCTCGGCGCTGGCCTTCATCAGCCAGGCGGCGGCGCTCATGGCCATCGCCTCGACCCAGGCCGCGCCGGCCCTGCTGGTGGCCTGCGTGGTCTATGGATTTTCGGTCGGCAACGTGATCACGCTGGCGGCGCTGATCGTGCAAAAGGAGTTCGCACCGCAGGTGTATGGCACCGTGGTCGGTCTCACCACCGGCATCGGACAGCTGACCTATTCGTTCGGGCCGGCCGTGTTCGGCTGGCTGCGCGACACGTTTGGCGGCTATCGCGCGCCGCTGGTGGTCGGGGTGGTGCTGTACGGTGTCGCCGCGATCTTGATCGTGTCGCGCGGCCCAGGGCATCGGCCGCGCACTCAGCCGGCATCGCCTGGTCGACCTTGATCCGGGCGTTTTTCACGACCTCGGCCCACAGCGCGATCCGGGCCTGCGGAAAGCGGCCCGGCTCATCGGGTTTCATGGCCGCCGGCTACATGCCCAGGGTGGCGAATCGCTCCTTGACCTCGAGGGACGCCACCCGTCGTGTCGGGCTCGGCGCGCCGGCACGCCCGAGAATGGCCAGGGCGCGCGAGGCGAGCAGCCCGGTCAGCGCGCCGTACCCGGCGCCGACCTGCCAGGCGAATTCCGCCTGTGCAGCCCACTCGCGATGGAACACCAGCGTGACAGCAACCGCATACCGGGCCGCGAACACCGCCAGCATCAGGACGAGCGGCCAGACTGTCGCCTCGACTTCGAACACATCGCGCGCAGCGTCGTGACGCACCCGCGAGGCCCATGGCAGCCTGCGTCCGGCCGCGAGCACGATCGCCAGACCGCCAGCCCAGGCCATCAGCGTGGTCGCATGGAAGCCCGCGACAGCCAGCGCTCCCGACAGCGAATAGGCGCCCAGGCCGATCGGCAGCAGGGCGACACGCCGCCGCGACAGCACGTGGTGGCGCATCTGCAGCGAACCGAAAAGGACCAGCGCGGCCAGAACGCCCCACACCCAGATCGGCGTGCGGCGGATGATTTCGAGGATGACGGTGATCAGGGGAAGGTCGGCAGGCATCGGGAATCTCCTTCGGCGGATCCGGGCCCGGTCAGGCGCTGTCGATCCGCGATGCAGACCATGATGCGCAGCCGCCGCCCGCGGCACGCGCCGGTGCGACGGCTGGCAACCGGTGGTCGCCAACCGTCGCCGGCGCGGCGCGAGATGCCTCGTCGGTGCGCCGCCCGACGCCGCGTCATGCGCGCCGAGCAACGCGCCCCAAACCCGGCTCAGCCCAGCTTCACCGGCACGAAGATCCGCTCGCCTTGACGCTCGACGAGCAGGGCGACGCTGCCCGGCTTGGCCTGCAAGATGCCGCGCACCTGCTCGACTGACTGCACCGGCTGGCCGTTGATCGACAACAGCACATCACCCACCGCGACGCCGGCCCGCGCCGCCAGTCCGCTGACGCCCTCGATCACCATGCCGCGCTCGATCCCGGCGGCCTGGCGCTCGCCGGCGCCCGGCTCGCGCAGGGCAAGGCCGAGCTGGCCGGCGGGCACCGCACTCCCCGCGCCGACAGCCACCTTGGCCGGCGGCTCGGCGCCGCCCAGGCGAACATCCACCTCCTGCCAGGCGCGGTCACGCCACACTTTCAGGCGGACCTTGTCGCCCGGGGCCGACATTCCGATCAGGCTGGACAACGAGCCGGAGCGCACGATCGGTTCGCCATTGACCGCCGTCACCACATCGCCCGAGCGCAGCCCGGCGGCGGCGGCCGCGCTGCGGGGCGCCACGCTCGCGATCAGAGCGCCGTCGGGCGCCGGCAGCCCGAACGACTGCGCCAGGGTCTGGTTCAAGTCCTGGATCGACACGCCGAGCCGCGCGTGCGCCACCTTGCCGGTGGCCACGATCTGGTCCTTGACCTTGAGCGCGACGTTGATCGGGATCGCGAAGCTCAACCCCTGGAAGCCGCCCGATCGCGAGTAGATCTGCGCGTTGATGCCGACCACCGCGCCGCCGCCATCGAACAGCGGCCCGCCGGAATTGCCCGGGTTGACGGCCGCGTCGGTCTGGATGAACGGCACCACGCTGTCGCCCGGCAGCGATCGGCCCTTGGCGCTGACGATGCCCTGGGTGGCGCTTTGCTCCAGACCGTAGGGCGCCCCGATCGCCAGGACGGGATCGCCGACCTCGAGCTCACGGGGATCGCCCAGGCGCACCACCGGCAGCTGCTTCGCATCGATGCGCAGCACGGCGATGTCGGTGACCGGATCGGTGCCCAGCACCCGCGCGGCAAATTCGCGCCGGTCGCTCAGCTTGACGGTGACCTCCCTCGCTTCGCGCACGACATGGGCATTGGTCAGGATCAAGCCATCCGCGCTGATGATGAATCCCGACCCCTGGCCGCGAAACGGCACGGCCGGGTTGTCGCGAAGGCGCGGCTGCATGCCCGGCAGGCCACGGAAGAACTGGAAGTACGGGTCGTCCTCGGCGTCGGGCGATGCCGCGGATTCTTCGGCCGCCATCTTGCGGGTGCCCTCGACGGTGATGCCGACCACCGCGGGTCCGAACTGCCGCACGATGGCACGGTAGTCGGGCACGCGTCCCGCGGCACTGATCATCGGCACCGGCGACGCAGCGGCCGAGGCGTCGCGGCTCGCGGGCGCATTTTGGGAAGTGACCGCTCCGGGGCGGGTATCCGCCTTCAGCCAGGTCGGGAGGTTGAACGCGGTGGCGGTACCGGCCACCACCAATCCAGCTGCGATCAATGCGGCTGTCAGGGGTTTGAACAGCATGGCGATGCCTTTCTGTGAGGACTCGGAACACGCGGATGGATCCGCAAGGCCCTCACGATAGGCGGCGCCGATTAGGGCTGCGTTAGCGATCGGTTAAGCGAAGATTAGGGCGCCGGGAAGCGCACCGTGACCCGCAGCCCGCCCAGCGGCGAGTCGCCCAGGATCACGCTGGCGCCGTGGCGGGTGGCGATACCGCGCACGATCGCCAGCCCCAGGCCGGTGCCCGGCTCGTCGCCGGTGGCACCGCGATAGAACCGGTCGAACACCCGCTCGCGCTCGGCGGCGGGGATTCCCGGGCCGGAGTCGTCGACCTGCAGCAGCGGCGCTCCCTCTCGGACGTCGACCCGCAACTCGATCCGGGCGCCGCGCGGCGAATAACGGATGGCGTTGTCGACCAGGTTTCGCACCATCACCCCGATTTCCCCGGCGTCCCCGACGGCCCGAGGGGAAGCCTGGGCCAGCATTTCGATGTCGACATCGCGCGCCGCAGCCAGCGCAACGACGCCGCTCAGCGACTGGCGGACGGTTTCAGCCAGATCCAGCGAGCGCATCGGCACCGCCGGCGCCCCGGGTTCGCTGCGGGCCAGGGTCAGCAGCTGCTCGACCAGGCGGGTCGCCCGCCCGATGCCCTGCGACAGCTCGGCCAGGGCATCGCGGCGCGTGGCCTCGTCGCTCGCCCGTTCAAGCAGTTGAACCTGCAGCGTCAGTGCGGTCAGCGGCGAACGCAGCTCATGGGCGGCGTCCGAGACGAAGGCGCGCTGCGCCTCGAGCGATCCGCCCAGTCGGATCAGCAGCGCATTGATCGCGCTGACCAGCGGCGTGAGCTCGTCGGGCAGCCCCGCCTGCGGCAACGCCTCCAGCGAGCGGTCGTCGCGCTGGCGGACCTGCGCGGCGAGCCGGCGCAGCGGCGCCAGCGTGACCGCCGCCAGCCACCAGATCGCCAGCGCCATCAGCGGCGCCAGCAGCAGCAGTGGCGTGACGCTGCGAAACGCCGCCCCGGCGGCCAGGCGCTGGCGGATCTGGCGCGGCTGCGCAACCTGGATCACCCGGTCGCGGGTCGCCACGCTGAACGTGCGCCAGACCGCGCCCGAGACCGTCACGTCGGCCAGCCCGAGCACCGCGCGGCCAGGCAGCGATTCGTGGGCGCGCGACGCATAGATGGTCCGCCCGTCGATGGTCCAGATCTGGATCACGAAATCGAGTTGCTCGTCGGTCAGCGGACCGACCTGATCGGCGGCTATCTCGCCCTGGTCGCGCAGCGACAAGGCCATCTGGCGCAGCTGGTAATCGAACAACCCCTCGGTTTCGGCCAGCACGTTGCGATAGGTGAGCGCACCCATCACGACGGCCGCGATCAGCAGCATGGCCAGCAGCGAGAGCAGCAGGCGCAGGCGGATCGAGGTCATTCGGAATCGACCGGCCCGGCCGAGTGCGCATCCGAGACGAAATAGCCCACCCCTCGAACGGTGCGGATGAAGTCGGCGCCCAGCTTGCGGCGAAGCTGGTGGATGTACACCGAAACCGCGTTGCTCTCGATCTCTTCGCCCCAGCCATAGAGCCGGTCCTCGAGCTGGGCGCGCGACAGCAGCGCGCCCGGGCGCAGCATCAGCGCCTCGAGCACCGCGAACTCGCGCGCCGACAGTGCCACCGGCGCCCGTCGCGCGTCACCTGGCGGGTGGCCGGATCGAGGCTGACCGGCCCGCAGCGCAACGACGGCTCGGCGCGTCCGCCGTGGCGGCGCAGCACCGCGCGGATCCGCGCGTTCAGTTCGTCGAGATCGAAGGGCTTGACCAGGTAATCGTCGGCACCGGCGTCCAGTCCCGCCACGCGATCGCCGCGCTGGTCGCGCGCGGTCAGCACGATCACCGGCGTCGCGTCGCCGCGGGCGCGCAAGCTGCGCAGCACGGTCATGCCATCGACACCGGTCGCGGCCCCCCCCGAACGGCCCCCAGGAGGCAGGCCCAGATCCAGCAGCACCAGGTCGAAGCGCTCGCTGCCCAGCGCCGCCTGCGCCGCGGCGACATCACGCACCCAATCGACCGCGTAGCCTTCCAGGCGCAGCGCAGCACGCAGGCCTTCGCCGATCATGCGATCGTCTTCGACGAGCAGTAGCCTCATGCGATGCCCGGGTGGCGCGGAAAACAGGCGGCGCCTCAAATGCCGAGCGTCGCAGCATACCTGCAGCGTCGGCGCGGGTGAAGGCGGCCCGCCCATGCGGAGGCGTTTGTCGCGACTGCGACCGATACCGCGTCGTGCTGCGACTGGGGGGGGGCGCCGCCCCAGCCCCGCGGGGCGGGGGGGGGGGGGCGGGGGAGGCGCCGGGGGGGGGGGGCGGCCGCCGCACGGGAAGGCCAGCGGGCCCCCCCCCCCGGCCCCACCCCCCCAACCCGGGGTGTCCCCCCCCCCCCCCCCGCGCCCCCCCCCCCCCCCCCCCCCCCCCACCCCCCCCCCCCGCGGCGGCCGCCCCCCGGCCGCCCCCCGCCCCCCCCCGGGGCCCGGCCCGGGGCCGCCGCCCCCCGCCCCGCCCCCCGCCCCACCCCCCCCGCCCCCCCCCCCCCCCCCCGGGCCCCCCCGCCCGGCCCCGGGGCCTGGCCCCCCGCCCCGCCCGCCCGCGCGGGTCCCCCCCCCGCCGGGCGCCGCCCCCCCGGGGGCCCGCCGGCGACGGGCGCGACCCCCCGGGGGGGGCCCCCCGCCGCGGGGGCGGGGGGCCCGGTGCTGGCAACTCGCCCCCCCCCCCCGGGAAGACGGCCCGCGAACACGGCCGTCGGCGCGACCGCGAACGCAAGCGCCTGGAGGACGAGCTGCTTCGACGCGTCGCAGCGCCCCGGCCGGCGGCGGCCGCGCGTTCCCCCCCCCCCCCCCCCCCCCCCCCCCCCCCCCCCCCCCCCCGCTGACCTGGACCGCACGCTGGGGCAGCTCATGAAGCTGCTGTCGGACTGAGCACCGGCCCAAGCTGCTCTTGCACGAAGCGCACCAGCGCGAGCGCCGCGGGCGAACTTGCCGGCAATGGCAACATCAAGGCCTGCACGAGATCACCCTCGGGCGCGCGCAACTGCCAGCCCGGCAACGCATCGGCAAGGGCTGAGTCGACCAGTGCGTCCCGCACCGTGAAGTCCGGCGCGAATACCACGCCATTGCCTTCGCGGGCCATGCCCACGAGCGTCGCCAGGTCGTCGCTGGTGCAGGCCGGCGCGACCTGAACATCGGCCTGCCGGCCGTCGTCATGCCACCAGCGCATCGACAGCGAATCGGCCGGATTGCCCAGCACCAGGCAGCGCTGATCGGCCAGTTGCGCGGGCTCGCGAAGGGGCAGTCCGCGGCGGCGCTTGGCGTAGGCCCGGGCGACAAAACGCAGCACCGGCCGCGCCACCCATTCCGGCGGCGGCCGGCTGGTGATCCGAAACGCCACGTCGACGTCTTCGCGCAGCAGGTCGACCCGGCGGTGGGTGAAGCTCAGCTCCAGGCGCAGCTGCGGATGGGCCGCCTGGAACCGTGCCAGCAGCGGCGCCAGCACGGTATTGCCGAAGCTGGGTACCGCGGTGACCCGAAGGCTGCCGCTCAGGCCATCGCCACGCGCCCGATAGCTCTGGCGGGCCGCCTGCGCGGCCTCGGCCACCGCCCGCGCGCGGACCGCCAGCCGGCGCCCGGTCTCGGTCAGTCCCAGCGCCCGGGTGGTGCGCGCGAACAGCGGTTGGCCGAGCGCGGCCTCCATGACCGCGACCCGGCGGCTGACCGCGGCGCGCGTCAGCCCGAGCTCGCGCGCAGCCTGCGCGAAGTTGCCGGCGGCGACCGTGCGGGCGAAAAGCTCCAGCGCATTGGCATCGAGCGGCAGTTCGCGCCGCGGCGCCATCGTCGACGCCCGAGCGCGGGTGCCGCGCGGCGTCGACCGGTCGGACGGTACGGATTTTGTCAATTATTCCTCACCAATCTGTCAATAACAGCCAGTCTAGTCAAACATTCGTCACCTTTCTACAGTGCGCAGACGTGCCACCCTGGAGTCCGGCCATGACTGCCCTTTCCTTCGACGCCCCCACCCTCGCCCCTGACATCGCGCCGCACACGCCGATGGCGGACGGCAGCCCCCAACGGGGCGGCGCGCCCAGTTCACCGGGTGCACCCGGTGCCTCGTGCGCAGTCGGCGCCACCCTGATCTGCGCCGACGGCCGCCCGCTCGCGGCCGACTGGATCGAACCGGCGTCGGGGCGGGCGCATGCGGTCGCGCTGATGAGTGCGGCGGCCGGTGTGCCGCGCGGCTACTACCGGGCATTCGCCCATTGGCTGGCCGGACGCGGCTATGCGACGCTGACCTACGACTATCGCGGCATCGGCGGCTCACGCCTGGCGCATGGCGTACGCGCAGACCACGCCACCATGCGCGACTGGGCGCTGCTGGACATGGCCGCGGCGATTGCCGCGGCACAGCACCGGCGTGGACGCGACGATCCGTCCCGGCGGCTGCCGCTGCTGCTGATCGGCCATTCGTTCGGCGGCAATGCGATCGGGTTCGCGCAAGGAGTCGAGCAAGCCGATGCCATCCTGGCGATCGGTTCGCAATCGGCCGAATGGCGGCACTGGCCCGTCCTGACCCGTCCGATGGTCGCGGCGTTCTTCGGAGCCTGGGTGCCGGCCACGCTGAAGGTTTTCGGGAGCCTGCCTGGCTGGGCGCTGGGCGGCGGCGCGCAGCCGATGCCCGCCGGCGTGGCGCGCGACTGGTCGGCCTGGGGCCTGCGGCGCGGCGCGCATTTCAGCGACCCGGCCATCGCGCCGCACAACCGCTTCGCGAAGATTGTCGCGCCGGTGCACCTGTGGAGCATCGAGGACGACTGGGCCTTCGCGCCGCGATCGGCGGTCGACGCGCTGGCCGGCCAGTTCCCGGCGGCCGATGTCCAGCGTCACCACCTGCGCCCCGCCGACGCGGGCATGCGTTCGATCGGGCATTTCGGCGCGTTCCGACGCGGCGCGGGCGCCGCGGTCTGGGAGCGGCTCCTGCAACCGATCGAGGGCGCGAGCCCTGCGCTGGGGGCGCGCCTCGATCCGACCGCGCGACTCAGCTGAGCATCTGCCCGCCGTCCACCGCGATGGTCTGGCCGGTCACCCAGCTGGCCGCGTCGCTGGCCAGGAACATCACCACGTTGGCGACCTCTTCGGGTCCGCCCATGCGCCCGGACGGGATGCTCGACAGGATGCCCTTGTACAGCGCGGGATTGTGCTGCCTGGCCTGGTCCCACACCCCGCCCGGGAACTCGATCGATCCCGGCGCCACGCAGTTGACCCGCACACCCTTGGACGCCAGAGCCGCGGCCTGCGTGAGCGTGTACTGGATCAGGGCCGCCTTCACTGCGCCATAGGGCGGAGTGCGTACCGAGGGCGCCAGGCCGGAGATCGACGAGATGTGCACGATCGAGCCCTTGCTGGCCAGCAGGTGCGGCATCGCCGTCTGCGAAGCCCGCACCGTGGCCATCAGGTCGACCGAGATGCTGGCGGCCCAGCCTTCTTCATCGTCGCTGCGCCCGAACCCGGACGCGTTGTTCACCAGCACGTCGATGCCGCCCAGCGCATCGGCTGCCGCCGCCACGTAGCCGCGCACCGCCGCACCGTCGGACAGGTCGCAAACTGCCGCGTGCACCTTCTGGCCGTGCCGGGCGACTTCAGCTTCGGTCTTGCGCAGCGAATCTTCGCCGCGCGCGCAGATCGACACCAGCGCGCCCGCCTGCGCGAAGCCCAGCGCGATCGAGCGCCCGATGCCGCGGCTGCCGCCCGCGACGACGACCCGCTTGCCTTTGAATTGAAACTGCATGGATGTTGCCTCCTTGGTGGTTCGATGATCGACAGCCGTGGCCAACTCGCCACGGCGCGCGGTGTTCAGCGCCAGCCGGGTTCGTCGCGATCGAGCATGCGCTTGACCGACGCCATGAACATGTCGCTCTGCTGGCGCTCGCCGGCGATCTGCGCCGCGGTGGCCGCGCACAACTCGTCCGGCACGCGGCGCAGCGCCCGACCGCCCGCGGCCTGCACCGCCAGCACCTGGTGCATGCAGGCGCGCTCGAGGTAGTACAGGTCGTCGAAGGCCCAGGCCACGCTGCGGCCCACCACCGTCACGCCATGGCTGGCCATGAACATCACGTCGTGTCCGTTCAGCTGCGAGGCAATCCGCCGGCCCTCGGCGTCGTCCAGCGCCAGCCCGTTGTAGGTGTCGTCGAAGGCCACCCGCCCGAAGAAGCGCAGCGCGTTCTGGTTGCACCACTCCATGCGCCCGCCCTGCACCAGCGTGAGCGCGGTCGCATAGGGCATGTGGGTGTGGAGAACGGCCTTGGCGTGCGGGTTGAGCCGGTGGATCCAGCTGTGGATGAAAAACGCGGTCGGCTCCAGCGGATGCGGGCCATCGAGCACCTGCCCCGCACCATCGATCAGCAGCACGTCGGCAGCCCGCACTTCGCTCCAGTGCAATCCTTGCGGATTGATCAGATAGCGATCGGGTGCGAGTTCGACGCTGTAGTGGTTGCACACGCCTTCGTTCAGGCCCAGGCGGGCCGACCACCGCAAGGCCGCAGCCAGGTCTTCGCGACCCGCGACGAGCGCTGCCGAAGACACACCGTGAACCACCGTCTGTGCTGTTCCGTTCATCGTCGCCTCCTACAGCAGGCGCGAGGCCCGCTTCGATCGTTGCCGCGCGGCTCGCGGCCCGTGACTCGCGGCCCTTGGCCCCTGGCTCAGTGCCCTGCCCTACACCACCTGCGCCGCCCTCAGCGCTGCGATGCGCTGAGCCGACAGGCCGAGCACGTCGGTCAGCACCTCGTCCGTATGCTGCCCGAGCTGCGGCGGCGCGCGATACGGCGCGGGCGACTGCGCCTGGTCCAGCGGACTGCGGGTGAGGGTCAGTTCGACCCCCGCCGGGTGCGCCACCTTGCGCGCCATCTGCCTGTGCTGGGCCTGGGGGTCGCTGAAGAATTGCGCGATGTCGTTGATCGGGCCGCAGGGCACGCCCGCCTTGTTCAATGCAGCGATCACGTCGGCACGATGACGATGACGCGTGACCGCGTCGATCGAGCCATGGCAGAGTTCACGATGCTCGACCCGCGCGGTGGGCGAGTTCAGCCGCGGATCGTCGATCAGGTGTTCGATGCCCAGCGCCTTGCAGATGGCGGCCCACTGGCCGTCGTTGCCCGAGGCGATGATCATCTTGCCATCCAGGGTCTGGAACAGTCCGGACGGCGCGGCGATCGGGTTGTCGTTGCCCACGCGCGGCGCCTGCTGGCCGGTGAGGAACAAGGCCGCCGACAGCGGCGAAACGATGGCGGTGGCGCAGTCGATCATGGCCATGTCGATGTGCTCGCCCACGCCGGTGGTCATGCGTTTGAACAGCGCCCCCACGATGGACAGCGCCGCGTACAGGCCGGTCACCTGGTCGGTGAGCGGCACCGCGGTGCGCATGGGTTCGCCGCCGGGCTGGTCGTCACCGCGCCCGCAGGTGCTCATCAGGCCGGTCAGGCCCTGGATCACGTAGTCGTAGGCGGGAAGACGGGCGTACGGGCCGTCGGGGCCGAAGCCGTTGATCGAGCAATAGACCAGGCGCGGATTGATCGCGCGCAGCGATTGGCTGTCCAGCCCGAAGCGTTCGAGGTTGCCGACCTTGTAATTTTCGACCACGACGTCGCACTGCAAGGCCAGTTCGCGCACCAGCGCGGCGCCCGCTTCGCTGGCGATGTCGACCGTGACCGAACGCTTGTTGCGATTGCAGGCGACAAAATACGCCGCCTCGCCGGTCGGCTGGCCGTCGGCGCCCATCACCGGCGGGCCGATGCGGCGCGTGTCGTCGCCCTGGCCGGGCCGTTCGATCTTGATCACGTCGGCGCCCATGTCGGCCAGGGCCTGCGTGGCCCAGGGGCCCGAGACGACCCTGGTCAGGTCGAGCACACGGATGGAATGTAGAGCCAGCAATACGTCTCCTGATCGCGGATAATCCGGATTCATCAATCCACTCAAAGCATACACATCCGATGGCCCCCCTGGACTCCCTGCATTCCGACATCCGCGATGGCGTACGCGCCGTCTGCAACCAGTTCGACTCCGCCTACTGGCAGAAGGTCGATCACGACCGCGCCTACCCGGAAGCCTGCGTCGATGCGCTTACCAAGGCAGGCTGGCTGGCCGCGCTGATTCCCCAGGAATACGGCGGCTCGGGCCTGGGCCTGTCGGAAGCCTCGGTGATCATGGAAGAGATCAACCGCTGCGGCGGCAATGCCGGCGCCTGCCACGGCCAGATGTACAACATGGGCACGCTGTTGCGCCACGGCTCTGCCGAGCAGAAGCAGCGCTACCTGCCGGACATCGCCAGCGGCCGGCTGCGCCTGCAGTCGATGGGCGTGACCGAGCCCACCACCGGCACCGACACCACCAAGATCAAGACCGTGGCCGAGCGCAAGGGCGACCGTTATGTGGTCAACGGGCAGAAGGTCTGGATTTCCCGCATCCAGCACTCGGACCTGATGATCCTGCTGGCCCGCACCACGCCCATCGATCAGGTCAAGCGCAAGTCCGAGGGCATGTCGGTCTTCATCGTCGACCTGAAGCAGGCGATCGGCAAGGGCCTGGAGGTCCGCCCGATCCCCAACATGGTCAACCACGAGACCAACGAGCTGTTCCTGGACAACCTCGAGATCCCGGCCGAAAACCTCATCGGCGAAGAGGGCAAGGGCTTCAAGTACATCCTCGACGGCCTGAACGCCGAGCGCACGCTGATCGCCGCCGAGTGCATCGGCGACGGCTACTGGTTCATCGACAAGGCGCGCAAGTACGCCAGCGAGCGCGTGGTGTTCGGCCGCCCGATCGGCCAGAACCAGGGCGTGCAGTTCCCGATCGCCGCCGACTACATCGAGATCGAAGCGGCCAACCTGATGCGCTTTCGGGCCTGCGAGCTGTACGACGCGGCCAAGCCCTGCGGCGCCGAGGCCAACATGGCCAAGTACCTGGCGGCCAAGGCGTCGTTCGAAGCGGCCAACACCTGCCTGCAGACGCACGGCGGCTTCGGCTTCGCCTGCGAATACGACGTCGAGCGCAAGTTCCGTGAAACCCGCTTGTATCAGGTTGCGCCGATCTCGACCAATCTGATCCTGTCGTACGTGGCCGAGCACGTGCTGCAGTTGCCCAGGTCTTTCTGATTCGCGCCACCCGACGTTTGAACACCCCGGAACGGTTGGCCGGGGCGCCGGCCGCCGAACCGGATCGCCCGTTCAGCGCATCCGGCTGTAGGGCAGCGGGCGCAGCAGCAGGCTGTCGACCCGCTCGGTCAAGGGGGCCCAGCGCTCGCGCACCAGGCGTCGAAGGGCCGGGTCGTTGTCCTGGGCTTCGCGCCAGCGCTGCCAGGTGGCGAGGTCGGCAAATCGGCGCAGCTCGATGCTGCGATGGGACCCGGCGTTCATCGACCCCGGCCCGATCACGGTGTCGAACAATCCGGCCAGTGTCACGCCGTCGCACTCGAGAGCCGGCAGCACCTCATCGAAATACAGCGCGTGATGGTCTTGCACGGAATCGGGCCGCAGGTGCAAGAAACGCTGCTCGAAGAAGCCGCGCGGCGAATCTCGCAAGGCATCGACTGACGGCCAAGTGGCAGCCATCTGCGGCGAACGCTCGGCCATGCGCACGATGGCGGTGTCGACCGCATCGAGCGACGGATAAAGATTGGCCTGGCGGCCCTTGTGCTGGCGATCCAGGCGCACCCGCTCCTGGTGCTGCTCCCAGGCGGCCAGGCTGTCGAACTGGCGAAGTTGGTAGACGGCGGAACCCGCATCGGGCCCCATCAGCACTTCCCAGGCGCCGATCAGAACCGATCCATGGCCATCCAGCGCCGACAGCATTTCGCGCTCGAATACCTCGTTGCGCTTCTCCAGGCGGCCGCTGCGCGCAACGATCAGCCGGTGCTGGTAAATCATGGTGCGGCTCCCGGGACCCGTTCAGTTGTCCAGCTTCACGCCCGCGTCCTTGATCACCTTCGCATTGCGGGCGATTTCGGAGGCCAGGAAGGCCGCGGCGTCTTCGGGGCTGCCGGAGCCCGGAACGACGCCGGTACTCTCGAGCTTTTCGCGCACCGCGGCCGAGGCCAGGATCTTGTTCGATTCGGCGTTCAGGCGGGCGACGATCTCCTTGGGCGTCTTGGCCGGTGCCAGGATCATCGACCAGGTGTTGGCGATGAAGGGCACGCCGCCTTCGGCGAAGGTGTTGAGGTCCGGGTAGCCGGGCAGGCGTTTTTCGCTGGCCACACCGAACGACTTGATCTTGCCGGCCTTCACATGCTGCACCATCGACAACGGCACGTCGAACAGCAGCTGGATCTGGCCGCCGATGAGGTCGGTCAGGGCCGGCTGGGTGCCTTTGTAGGGCACATGCTGCATCTTCAGGCCGTGCGCCGACATGAAGGCTTCCATGGCGAGGTGCGCGGCGGCTCCCTTGCCGCTGGACCCGAAATTGAGCTGCCCCGGACGAGCCTTCGCGTAGGCCACCAGTTCCGCCACGTTGTTGGGCGGGAAGCTCGCATTGGCGACCAGGATCAGCGGCGCGACGCCGGTGAGTGCCACCGGCACGATGTCGTGCTGCGCATCGAAGGGCATCTTGGGATAAAGCGACGGGTTGGCCGAATGGGCCGCGATCACCGTGGTCAGCGTGTAGCCGTCGGGCGCGGACTTGGCCAGCATGTCGACCGCGATCTGGCTGTTGGCCCCCGGCTTGTAGTCGAACAGCATCGGCTGGCCCAGCACCCGGCCCAGCGGCTCGCCGACGGTGCGCGCCATGTTGTCGGTGAATCCGCCCGGCGTGTAGCCGACGAGCATGCGGATCGGCTTGTTCGGCCAGGCGCCCTGGGCGCTTGCCAGCGGGGCCGCCGACCAGGCGGCAGCGGCCGCGGATCCGCCCAGGACCAGCCGGCGGCGCAGTCCGGACTCGGGCTCGAGCGACCGGGTGGAACGCGTCGAAGCGCGCTTGGAATGAGGATAGTCGGACATGTGTCGGTCTCCGTGTTGGTCTTGTGTGCCAGTGTCGGGTCGCCCCGCGGGGGCGCCATCGCGGCCTCTGGAAGCCGTCTGCGGCGCTCGCCCCGGCGGCCGGACCGCTACGGTACCAGCTTCGACACGGGCGCCGGGCGGGGCCGCCGTGCCGCCCGCCGCCTGTCTCTGGCGCGGGCCGCAGAATCGGGCGCCACTGCGCGAAGTGTAGAATTCCGGAATGCTCCGGAGACACCACCCGACTCCACCCACCTGTGCCTCGAGCGCTGTGCACCGATTCCTGGTGATCGCGCTGCTGGTGTGGGTCCAGGTGCTCGGGCCCTTCGTGCACGCGCATGCCGGCAGCGCTCAAATGAGCGGCTGGCATGTCCATACGCCCGTTCCGCTCGCGGGCGCCGTTGTCGAAGTCGGTGTGCAGCGGGCGCCGGATGCCTGGCGGCAAGCGCCCCAGGGGCCCGATGCCCCCGAGGTCGGGGTAGCCACCGGATTGCCGCAGCCGCGAGACACCATGGTCAGTCTGCCGGCCGGCGCTGCCGACGGCGCCTTCGCCGAGCTGCTGATCACCTGTTTCGAGCTGCTGTTGTCGGCCCCGGCGGACGCGCTTGCGCTCACCGGGGTTCGTGCCACCGCGGCGCCCCGCGGAACCGGGCACCCCGGCCTGCCGCCCCTGCCCCACGGCCCCCCCATCTCCTGACCTGACCGTCGGCCGTTCGCCATCGCGCGGCCGGCCCCTGCGCCGCCTGTGCGGCCTGTGATCGATTCAGGAGATTTCATGAGTCTGCTTGCCTGGCTTCGGGCGACGGGGTTCGCGACAGCGTCCCTGATGCTCGCCGCCCAAGGACTGCCTCCGGCCGCCGCCCAGTCGCCCAAGGCACCGGCGCCAATGCGGCTGGCACCGGCGCCAATGCGGCTGGCACCGGCACCGCGCTGCCCGCAGCGGCCGCGCCCTCGCCAAGCCCTGCCAATGCGCTGAGCTTGTCGCGCGACCAGCAGGTCGCGCTGGGCGTGCGCCTGGCGGCGATCAGCGCGGCGGTGCCGCCCCGATTGAGCCTGCCCGGGGTGGTCGTGGTGCCGCCCGAGCTTCAGCAGGTGATCGCCGCGGCCGTGCCCGGCCTGCTGACCGACGTGCGCGTCGCGGTCGGCGATCGGGTGCAGGCGGGGCAGGTGCTGGCCCGCATCAGCAGCCCGCAGCTCGTCGAACTGCAGCACGCGCTGGCCAGTGCGATCACGCAGCGCGAACTGGCCCGCGATACCTTCGAACGCGATCAGCGTCTGTTCGGCGAAGGTCTGATCGCACAGGTCCGTTTGCGTGCATCTCAGGCGAGCCTGGCGCAGGCCGATGCCCAGCTGGCCGAACGGCGCCTGCAGTTGCGCCTGGCCGGCATGCCCGAGGCACCCGCGCCCGGCGCCGCACTGCGTGCGCAGGCGACGATCGTCGCACCCACGGCGGGCATTGTCATCGAGGCGGGCGCCGCCAACGGCCAGCGGGTCGATGCGGCCACCGCATTGTTTCGAATCGCCCGCGGCTCGCAGGTGTGGCTCGAGCTGCAGGCGCCCCCGGAACGCGCCGCCGCCATTGCGATCGGCGATCCGGTCGAATGGCCCCAGCGCGGCGTGCAGGCCAGGGTGAGCGCCATCGGCTCGGCGGTCAACAGTGGCCAGACCGTGACGATCCGAGCCCGGCTGGACGCCGGCGCCGATCGCGTGCGGCCCGGCGAGACTGTGCAAGCCCAGGTGCGCCTGCGGCTGCCCGCCCGGGCGCAATGGCGGGTGCCGGCCGCCGCGCTGGCGCAGCTGCAGGGTCGATCAGTCGTCTTTGCCGGCCAGGGCGAGTCGTTTCGAGTCGTGCGCGCCATCGAACACGGCCGCGATGATGACGGGGTGATGGTCGAGGCGGCGCTCGTCGCCACCGATCGGGTGGTGGTGAGCGGCGTGCCCGGGCTGAAAGCCCTGGCCAGCGAGGCTCAACCATGATCGGCCGGCTGATCGACCTGTCGCTGCGCCAGCCGCTGCTGGTGTTCGCCCTGGCCGCGCTGCTGGCGGCAGGCGGCGTACAGGCCTGGCGCAGCCTGCCGATCGATGCCTTCCCGGATGTGTCGCCGACGCAGGTCAAGATCATCCTGAAGGCGCCCGGAATGACCCCCGAGGAGGTCGAGCAGCGCATTGCCACCCCGATCGAGATCGAGATGCTCGGCATTCCGCACAAGCGGCTGGTGCGCTCGATCTCCAAGTACGCGATCGCCGACATCACGGTCGATTTCGACGATCGGACCGACGTCTACTGGGCGCGCCAGCAGGTCAGCGAACGCCTGGGCGGCGTGATGCGTGACCTGCCGGCCGGCACCAGCGGCGGGCTCGCCCCGGTGACCACGCCGCTGGGCGAGATGTTCATGTTCACGATCGAAAGCGCGCAGCACAGCCTGGAGGAGCGGCGCACGGTGCTCGACTGGGTGATCCGCCCCGCCCTGCGCACGCTGCCGGGCGTGGCCGATGTCAATGCGCTGGGCGGCGAGGTGCGCACCTACGAGGTCGCGCCGGATCCGCAGCGCCTGAATGCGCGTGGCGTCACCCTGGACAGCCTTCGCCAGGCGCTGGAGCGCAACAACCGCAACGACGGCGCCGGGCGCATCACCGACGGCGAAGACGCCCTGGTGGTCCGCGTCGAGGGCAGCGTGCGCAGCCTGGACGACCTGCGCGGCATCCTGGTGACCGGGGAGCGGGGCATGGTCAGTCGCGTCGGCGACCTTGCCCTGGTCCGGATGGCCAGCGCCACCCGCTATGGCGCTGTCACCGCCGACGGCCAGGGCGAGACCGTGCAGGGCCTGGTCCTGGGCCTGCGCGGCGCCAATGCGGCCGAACTGGTCAGCGGCGTGCGTGCGCGGCTGGCCGAGATCGAACCGAAGCTGCCGGCCGGCATGAAGATCCGCGTGTTCTACGACCGCAGCGAACTGATCGACCGGGCGGTCGGCACGGTCATCAAGGCCCTGGGCGAAGCCGTGGTTCTGGTGGCCATCGTGCTGCTGCTGTTCCTGGGCGATCTGCGGGCCGCGCTGGTCGTGGCGGTCACCCTGCCCTTGTCGATCCTCGCCGCCTTCGTGCTGATGCAGATCACGGGCCTGACGGCCAACCTGATGAGCCTGGGCGGCCTGGCGATCGCGATCGGCATGCTGGTCGACGCCGCCGTGGTGGTGGTCGAACATGCCTCGACGCGCCTGGCCGAGCCCGCAGCCGACGCGCGAAGCCGGCGTGCATGCGTCGCTCAGGCCGTGCGCGAGGTGGCACGGCCGGTGATTGCCGGCATCGCCATCATCGGCACCGTCTTCCTGCCCCTGCTGACGCTGGAGGGACTGGAAGGCAAGCTGTTCTCGCCGGTGGCCTTGTCGATCGTCTATGCACTGGCCGGCTCGCTGGTGCTCGCCTTTACGCTGGTGCCGGCCTTGTCGGTGCTGATGCTGCGACGGGGTCAACATGCCGATCCGTGGCTCGTGCGTCGCTCGGAGGCGGGTTACCGCCGCCTACTCGAGGCCGCGCTGGCCCACCCGCGCTGGGTGGCGGCGGGCGCACTGGCCAGCCTCGCGCTTGCCGGGGTGCTTTACCCGACGATCGGGCGCAGCTTCATGCCGACACTGGACGAAGGCAGCCTGATCGTGCAGCTGCAGAAGTCGACTTCGATCAGCCTGAACGCGTCCGCCGCGACCGACATCCGGGTCCAGCAGGCGCTGATGCGCGAAGTGCCCGAGATCACCGCGATCGTGGCCCGCGCCGGTTCCGATGATCTTGGGCTGGACCCGATGGGCCTGAATGAGTCCGACGTCTTTCTGGTGCTCGCGCCGCGCGACCGGTGGCGCGGCGACAAGGCCCTGATCACCGAGTCGATCCGGCAGGTGATGACCCGCTTCGCCGGCCTGTCTTACGGATTCACCCAGCCGATCGAGATGCGCGTCTCCGAGATGCTGACCGGCACCCGGGGCGACCTCGCGATCAAGGTATTCGGCCCGGACCTGGCCGAGAACCAGGCGGCCGCGCAGCGGATCGCGGCCGTGCTGCGCACGGTGCCTGGTGCGCAGGATGTGCTGACCACCCGCAGCGAGGGTCTGCGCTACCTGCGCGTGCGCCTCGATCGGGCGGCCGCCGGCAAGGCGGGGCTGCCGGTCGACGCATTGCAGGACCGCCTGCGCGCCCAGATCGAGGGCGTGCCGGTCGGACTGGTGATCGAATCGGGCCGACGGATTCCGGTGATGCTGCGCGGCCTGGACGATCTGCGCGATTCACCCGAGCGGTTCGCCAACCTCCAGATCACCGCACCCGATGGTGCTGTCTGGCCGCTGGAGCGCCTGGCGCAGCTCGAGCAGATCGAAGGGCCGGTGCGCATCGACCACGAAAACGCCAGCCGATTCTCGATCGTCCAGGCCGGCGTCAGCGGGCGCGATCTGGTCGGCTTCGTCGACGAGGCGCGTGCGGCCGTCACCCGGGCCGTGCCTCTGGGCACCGGCATGAGGCTGCAGTGGGGCGGCCAGTTCGAGAACCAGCAGCGCGCCGCGCAGCGCCTGGCCATCGTCGTGCCGATGGCCCTGGCGATGATCTTCGTGCTGCTGACCATGACCTTCGGATCGGTGCGCCAGGCCCTGCTGGTGTTCTCCAACGTGCCATTCGCCGCCGTCGGGGGCGTGGTCGCGCTGGCGGTCAGCGGGGAATACCTGTCGGTCCCCGCTTCGATTGGCTTCATCGCGCTGGTGGGCATCGCGGTGCTCAACGGCGTGGTGCTGGTCAGCCACTTCAACGAACTGCTGGACCAGGGCCTGTCGCTTGACCAATGCGTGCGCCGCGGCTCGGTGCGCCGATTGCGGCCGGTGCTGATGACGGCCGCCATCACCGCACTGGGCATGGTGCCGCTGCTGTTCGCGTCGGGCCCGGGCTCCGAGATCCAGCGGCCGCTGGCGATCGTGGTGGTGGGCGGTCTGCTCAGTTCCACACTGCTCACGCTGGTGCTGCTGCCGATGCTGTTCGCCCGCTTCGGACGCAAACGTGGCGGCGCGCCAGCCGCGGCGCCATCGACGCCCGCGATGCCAGTCTCAGGAAATCCGTAGATGACCGATGCTTCACGCCAGCCCCCATCGGGCGCCGTTCAACTGCTCGTCGCAGTCTGGCTGGGCGGGGCCACGCTGGCCGCACCGGCGCAGGCCTGGTGCGCGCCGCCCGCTCGAGGCACCGAACCTGCCCTCGCGAACAGCGCGCTGGACGCGGGCGGCGGCCAGAGCCCGGGCTCATTCGCGCCGCCCCAGCCGCCCGCCACGGCGCTCGCTCCGATCGGGATGCCGCCTCGGGCGCAGATCCAGGCGGCACTGACGAACCACCCCAGGGTGCTGGCCGCGCAGGCCCGCGAACGCAGCCTGCAGGCCGGCGGCGACAGTCTGCGCGCGGGTCAGCACGAAACCGTGCTGCGGACCACCCAGGCACGCCGGCGCAGCGACGGCCCGGGCGGCGCCCAGCATGAATGGCTGGTCGGCGTCGAACGCACGCTGCGCTCGGACACCAAGCGGCAGGCCGATGGCCGTCTGGCCGACCAGGATGCCGTGCTGGGCGGCCACCTCGTCGAGGATGCCCGCCACGAAACCGCCCGCGAACTGCTGCGCGCCTGGTTCACCTGGCAGCGGGCCGCCGGCGAGGCACGGCTCGCCGACGATCAGCTGACGCTGGTCGCGGGTCTGACCCGCAGCGTCGATCAGCGGGTGCGGGCTGGCGACGCGGCCCAGATCGAGGCCGGGCAGGCGGGCGCCGAACTCGAGCGCACCCGTGCCGTGTCGCTGCTCGCCCGGGCGCACGAGTCGGCCTCCGGCCTCACGCTGCGGCGGCGGTTTCCGGAGATCGCCGTCGATTCGCCGGACTCCTCGCGGCTGGTCCCTCTGGAAGTCGCGGAGCCGGCGATGGCCGACCGAGAACGGCTGCGTGACCTTTACCTGGCGCGCAGCCACGAAATCGCGCTGGCTCGCGGCGAAGCGCGCCGCGCCGAGCTGGCCGCCGAGCGCGCGCGCGCGGAGCGGCGCACCGACCCGTCGATCGGCGCGTTCGCAGCCTTCGATCGAGGCGGATCCGAAAGCGTGCTGGGCATCGCGATCAGCCTGCCGCTCGCCGGCCCGGCCCGCGAGGCCGGACTGCGGGGTGCGCTGGCCGAACACCAGGCGGCCAGTGCCCGCGTGGACGATCTCGAACGCCGCGTGCAGGCCGACTTCGAGGTCGGCTGGTCCAACGCCACCGCCCGCGCCTCGGCGGCCCGTGCCCTGGCGCAAGCGGCAGCCGCGCAGGCGGCGATCGCGACCCGGCTGGGTCGCGCCTACACGCTGGGCGAGGCCGCGCTGTCGGACTGGCTGCTGGCCCGGCGCCACGCGAGCGAGGCGCAGCAGCAGGCCATGGGCGCACGCCTGGAGGCGATCGAGGCCGCGGCCCGCCTGCGCCTCGATCTCCATGAACTGGCCGGTTTCGACGACTGATTCGCGCGTGGGCAGCCCTGACCATGCTCCCGTGTCGAGTGCCGCGAACGCCAGCACACCGCTCGCGCCTCGAATGGCGATCCTTCGACCTAGGCCACAGGACCTTGCCGCAGAGCCGGCATGGATCGCCGCCAGGCCTATAGTGGTGCGATGAACGTCCCCGCCCGCGCTGGCGTCACGACCACCGTCGCTCTGCCTGCCTCCGTGGCCGCTGTGTCCGCGGGTTCCACCGGTTCCGAATATTCAGTCAGCCCGCGCCGCCGCCTCATGCTGGCGGCACTGGTCTTGCTCGCACCGGGGTGTAGCCGGAACCTCCCCGATCACACACCGCGCCCCAGTGTGCTCAGCGGACGCATCGGCTCGATCGCCGATGGCGATTCGTTCACCCTGATCGCCGACGATGGCCGGCGCATCGGCGTGCGGGTCGGCGGCATCGATGCGCCCGAAAAGGGGCAGCCGCACGCCGACCAGTCGCGCGACAACCTGGTGCGGCTGCTGGCCCGCGGCGCGCTCGAAATCGAACCGATCAAGACCGACCCGTACGGACGCCAGGTCGCGCGGGTACGTGCTGGCGGGGAAGATGTCGGCCTGAGCCAGATCGAAGCCGGCCTGGCCTGGCATTTCGTGCGCTACGCCGCCGACCAGTCGCCGCAGGAGCGCACCCGCTATGCCCAAGCCCAGCGCGAGGCGCGACAGGCGGGGCGCGGTGTGTGGGCCGATCCCGCACCGGTCGCCCCGTGGTTGCATCGGCGGCGCAAGCGCACCGACGGCGACGCTCTGATGCGCATCGCCTAGCGCCCCATCGGCTGGCGCGTCAGCGCCTGGACCCGTACCGGCGCTGGCGCACCGTTTCATACAGCACGATGCCGGTGGCCACCGACACGTTCAGGCTGGACACCTGGCCAGCCATCGGGATGCTCACCAGCGCATCGCAGCGCTCGCGCGTCAGGCGCCGCAGGCCCTTGCCCTCGGCGCCCAGCACCCAGGCCACCGACTCCGGCAGGCTCACCTGGTAGAGGTTCTGGTCGGTCTCGTCGGCCGCGCCGACCACGAACACGTTCAGTTCCTGCAGCGTATCGATGGTGCGCGACAGGTTGGTGACCATCAGGTAGGGCACGCTCTCGGCAGCTCCCGACGCCGTCTGGATCGCCACGTCGGTCAGCGGGCAGGCGTGGTCCTTGGGCGCGATCACCGCATGCACTCCGGCGCCGTCGGCCACCCGCAGGCAGGCACCCAGATTGCGCGGATCGGTGACCCCGTCGAGCAGCAGCAGGAAGGGCTTGGGATGCGCCTCGAGCACGCTCTCCAGGTCGGCGGCCAGGGCCGGCGCAGACTCGGCGCGCAGCACCACTCCCTGGTGGCGCTTGTCCGGGCACAGCTTGTCGATGCGCCCCATGTCGACCGCGTGAGCCTGAACACCCAGCGATCGCGCCAGCGCCAGCAGATCGCGCGCACGTGCGTCGCCGCGCTGCTGGGCCACATACAGTTCGACGATGCCCGCTGCACCACGCTTCAGGCGCGCGGTCACGGCGTGGAAACCTGAAATCAGCACGATCCGCGCTCCCTCGATTCAATGCCCGCCGCGGGCGCCTTCCACCAGGAACGAGCGACCCGCGGCGCCGGCGTCACACGACTGTTCCGCCCGCTCACTTGCGCTTGCGCCGCTTGGCCGCGCGGGCTGCGCCCACCGCGGCCTTGTGGGCATCGGGCCGGCGCGCGCTCAGCCGTTCGGTGCGCGCACGTTCGACATCGGCCGACTTGGCCGGCGCGGCCTTGCGGGCAACCGGCGTCTCGCGCGCTGCCCCTGCCTTCTGGGCGGCGGCGACGACCTCCTTGTAGCCGGTCTTCTGGACCAGCCGGAATTCGATTCGGCGGGCCTCGAGGTCGACGCGCGACACCTGCACGTGCAGCTCGTCGGTGAGCCGGAACCGGCGCCCCGTGCGCTCACCGCGCAGTTCGTGGGCCGCCTCGTTGTACTGGAAATACTCGGTGCCCAGTTCGGAGACATGGACCATGCCCTCGACGAACAGGTCGAGCAAGGTCACAAAAACACCGAACGGCGCCACGCCGGTGATGCGTCCGACGAACTGTTCGCCGACCCGCTCGCGCATGTACTGGCTCTTCAGCCACGCGGCAACGTCGCGCGACGCCTCGTCGGCACGCCGCTCGTTGGCCGAGCAGACGATGCCGTATTGCTCCCAGCGCTCGATCTGAGCGGGCTCGGCCGCCGGCTTTTGCTGCGCAGCCCTGCGCTTGGCGGCCGGTCCCGGATCTTCCTCGTCGGCACCTGGCGCCCGTGGCACATAACGCTGACCGCTGAGCAAGGCCTTGATCACCCGGTGCGTCAGCAGATCCGGATAGCGGCGAATCGGCGAGGTGAAATGCGCATACGCTTCGTAGGCGAGCCCGAAGTGGCCGCTGTTGTGCGGGGTATAGACCGCCTGCTGCATCGAACGCAGCATCATCTGCTGCAGCAGCAGCGAGTCGGGCCGCGCGCGGATCTGCTGGGCCAGATCGGCATAGTCGCGCGGCGAAGGCGCCTCGCCGCCGCCCAGCGACAGGCTCACCGTGCGCAGGAACTCGCGCAGGTTGGCCAGCCGATCGGGCGTCGGCCCCTCGTGCACGCGAAACAGCCCCGCATGCTTGCTGCGCTTCATGAAATCGGCCGAGCAGACGTTGGCCGCGAGCATGCATTCTTCGATCAGCTTGTGCGCGTCGTTGCGCACCAGCGCGACGATCTTCTCGATCCGCCCGACCGTGTTGCAGACGATCTTGGTCTCGACCGTTTCGAACTCGACCGCGCCGCGCTGCTCGCGCGCCTTGTAGAAGATGCGATACAGGTCGTGCAGGTGCTGCAGTTGCGTCACCAGCGGCGCGCGCCGGCGGATCGCCTGCGCGTCGCGGCCCGACAGGATGCCCCAGACCTCGTCGTAGGTCAGCCGCGCCGCCGAGTACATCACGGCCTCGTAGAACTGGTATGCCTTGATCTCGCCAGCGGCGGTGATGACCATGTCGCAGACCAGCACCAGGCGCTCGACCTCGGGATTGAGCGAACACAGGCCGTTGGACAGCTTCTCGGGCAGCATCGGGATGACCCGGCGCGGGAAGTACACCGAGGTCGATCGCAGCACCGCCTCGCGGTCGAGCGCATCGCCGCTGGTCACGTAGTGCGAGACATCGGCGATCGCCACGATCAGCCGATGACCGCCGGCCTTGCGGCCTTCGAGATGGGGCTCGCAGTACACCGCGTCGTCGAAGTCGCGTGCATCGTCGCCGTCGATCGTCACCAGCGGCACGTCGCGCAGGTCGACCCGGCCGCGCAGGTCGGTGGCCCGCACCTTGTCGGGCAAGGCGGCGGCGCGCGCCAGCGCGTCTTCCGGAAACTGGTGCGGCACATCGAACTTGCGCACCGCGATCTCGATCTCCATGCCGGGATCGTCGATCTCGCCCAGCACCTCGATGACACGCCCGATCGGCGCGCCGTGGCCCGACGGCGGATCGGTGATCTCGACGGTCACCACCTGGCCGGGTTGCGCGCCGGCGGCGTCGCCGGGCGGGATCAGGATGTCGTGCTTGATGCGCTGGTCTTCGGGCACCACCACGCTGACGCCGCGCTCGGACAGGAAACGACCGACCAGCCGCCGATTCGCGCGCTCGGTGACCTCGATGATGATGCCCTCGGGCCGCCCGCGATTGTCGAAGCCGACCCGCTTGGCGAGCACGCGGTCGCCGTGCATCGCCTTTTGCATCTCGCGCGGATTCATGAACATGTCCGGCCCGCCCGCATCCGGAATCAGGAAGCCGAAGCCGTCGCGGTGCCCCTGCAGGCGCCCGGCGACCAGGTCGAGCTTGCTGGCCAGCAGCAGCACTCCCTTGCGGTTGGGCATCAGCTGCCCGTCGCGCTCCATCGCGGCAAGCCTGCGCGACAGGCCCTCCTGATGAGGCGCCGGCACGGCCAGGCGAAGCGCGAGTTCCTGCGGCGTCAGCGGACCATCCGCGGTCCGCAGGCTGTCGAGGATTTCCTCGCGGGTGGGCAATACCCACGCTGCTGGGGTCATGGTCGGATTCCTAGATCTTTCAACGTACGTGGCCGGTGTGTTGTCGGCGCACAGGCCGATTTGACAAATCCCACCGGTACTTTAAACTTCGCGCCTCTGTCGACGAACATCGCCAATCGACAGAAAGCCCAGATGGCGGAATTGGTAGACGCACTAGGTTCAGGTCCTAGCGGTTGCAAGACTGTGGAGGTTCGAGTCCTCTTCTGGGCACCATCAATATAGAAAAAGCCTGCGCAAGCAGGCTTTTTCTTTTCCTGCCCAGAAAGCAATGTCCCTGCGGACATTGCGCGAGGACTCGAAAGGGCCGGCCTGCCGGCCGGACCGGGCCCGCGGAACGTGGGCGAGTCCTCTTCTGGGCACCAATCCAAACGCCTGCGCAAGCAGGCGTTTTTCTTTTCCTGCCCAAGCGCGGTGGGGGACAAGCCCCCTTCTGGCATCAAACGCCTGCGCAAGCAGGCGTTTTCTTCCTGCCCAGAAAGCCCCTGCGCGCTTTGCGAAGGGGCCCGCGACGTGGGCGAGTCCTCTTCTGGCACCCTCTACAAGGCCGCACACGACCCCTTGTGCTCCGGCGCGGCGACCCGACGTCCGGCCTTCAGATCGAGTCCCCGCGCTTGGCCGCATGTGGTCGTATTCCTCGAACGGCTGGTGAATCCAGGGATTGGTGGGCAGGTATTCGATGTAATAGTCGGGCTCGGCCACCGAAGCGCCCTTGCGCCAGATCACCGCGGAACGCACTTCCTCGATCTGAGGAAATCGCGCCTTCAGGGCGGGAACCACCTCGACCAGCGTGCCGCCGGAGTCGACCAGATCGTCGGCCAGCAGCCAGCGCGAGCCCGGCAGCGGCGCTGCGCTGGACAGGTGATCGGCGATGACCAGGCGGCTCTGCTTGGTGCCGCCCGCCTCGCGATACGAACTGGTGAACAGCACGCCCAAGGGCTTGTCGAACACCCGCGACAGCACGTCGCCCACGCGCAGCCCGCCGCGCGCCAGGCAGACGATGGCATCGAAGTTCCAGCCCGAGTCGTAGACCCGGATCGCCAGCTTCTCGATCAGCCGGTTGTACTCGTCCCACGAGACATACAGGTCTTTCATGACGCGTTCTCAGGCGAAGGGATGACGCACCAGGATTGTTTCATCGCGATCGGGCCCGGTCGAGACGATGTCGATCGGTGCGCCAACCGACTGCGAAAGGCGTTCCAGATACCGCTGCGCATTGCCCGGCAGGCGGTCCCAGGACTGAACGCCACAGGTGCTCTGGGTCCAGCCCGGCATCTCTTCGAAAACCGGCTCCATGTGTTCGACCGCATCGGCGCCGAACGGCAGCAGGTCGATCGTCGGGGCGCCACCGGCACCCTTGCGCCGATAGCCGATGCACAGCTTCACCACCGGCAGACCGTCGAGCACGTCGAGCTTGGTGACGCACAGGCCGCTCACGCCATTGAGCTGGATCGAGCGCTTGAGCGCCGGCGCATCGAACCAGCCGGTGCGTCGCGGACGGCCGGTCACCGCGCCGAACTCCTTGCCGACGGTGGCCAGGTGCTTGCCCATGTCGTCGAACAGTTCGGTGGGGAACGGCCCCGAGCCCACCCGGGTCGTGTACGCCTTGGTGATGCCCAGCACATAGTGCAGCGACTGCGGCCCGACGCCCGCGCCTGCCGCGGCCGCGCCTGCCACGCAATTGCTGCTGGTCACGTACGGGTAGGTGCCGTGATCGACATCGAGCAGCGCACCCTGGGCGCCCTCGAACAGCAGGTTCTCGCCGCGCGCCATCGCGCGAGACAGTTCGTCGGGCACATCGGCCACCATGGGCCTGATCTGTTCGGCCAGCGCGAGTGCGTCGTCGGCGATCTTCTCGAGCGACAACGGCTGCGCCTTCAGATAGTGCTGCAGCACGAAGTTGTGCAGATCGAGCACCTCCGCCAGCCGTTCGCGGAACCGCGCCGGCGCGAACAGGTCCTGCAGGCGCAAGGCCCGGCGCGCCACTTTGTCTTCGTAGGCGGGCCCGATGCCGCGGCCCGTGGTGCCGATCTTGCCCTCGCCGCGCTTGGCTTCGCGGGCCTGATCGATGGCCACGTGATAGGGCAGGATCAGCGGGCAGGCCTCGCTGATGCGCAGCCGATCGCGCACCGACACGCCGGCCGCCTCGAGCTCGGCAATCTCGGCCAGCAGCGCGTCGGGCGCCAGCACGACACCGTTGCCGATGTAACAGATGGTCTTGGGGCGCAGGATTCCGGAGGGGATCAGCCGCAACACCTGCTTGCGCCCGCCGATGATCAGCGTATGCCCGGCGTTGTGGCCACCCTGGAACCGCACGACGCCGTGAACCGACTCGGTGAGCCAGTCGACGAGCTTGCCTTTGCCCTCATCACCCCATTGGGTGCCGATCACAACAACGTTCTTAGCCATTTTTGTTCCGGCCGATCCAGGCTCCTGCGGAGCCGCGACAGCCACTTTCCTCAAGAGAGCATGATGAATTCAGAGCGCGCGGACCCGCCACGCGCCACCTTCGCAGACCAGTTCGCGATCGCATGCGAACTCCTGCTGTTCCTGTTCATGGCCGGGCAGCACCCGAACCACGATTTCGCCAGCCGCGCGCAGATCGGCGACCGTCCGGGCCAGGCCCGGATCGTCCGACCAGGGCGCCAGTACCGCCCCAGGCAGCGCGGCCGATGCCTGCAGCGAGGCGAGCTCGCGCAGTTCGAGCGAAAAGCCGGTCGCCGCGCGGGCCCGGCCGAACGCCTTGCCGACATCGTCGTAGCGGCCGCCCCGGGCGACCGCATTGGGCATGCCTTCGACGTACGCCGAAAACGTCAGTCCGCTGTGGTAGCGGTAGCCGCGCAGATCGGCCAGATCGGCCGACAGTTCGACTCCCGGATGCCGCTGCCACAGACTGGAGGCCGCCAGGCTGGCAAGTTCGTCCAAGGCTGCGACGATGGCCGGCAGCGCGGGCAACTGCGCCCGGGCACGCGCCAGGCAGTCGGGCCTGGCGCCGGTATGCGAGCCGCCGATCGCACCGTACAGCGCCGGCAGCGCCAGCAGCGCCGCACGGGAGGCCGGCTCGAGCGGCTCGAGCAATTGCGCCAGCCCGGGCACGTCCTTTTGCTGCAGCAGACGGTACAGCTCGGCTTCGTCGACGCGTTCGCGCACCGACGGCGGATTCATGTCCATCAGCGCGGGCACCACGGCGGCATGGCAGACATCGAGCCGCACCCGGCGCACGCCGGCGATCTGCAGCGACGTCGCCATCAGGTCGACCATTTCGAAGTCGGCTTCCGGCCCGGCGTGGCCGTAGATTTCGGCACCGATCTGCAGCGGTTCGCGGGTGGCGAACAGACCGGCGGCCCGCGCATGCAGCACTGGTCCGCAGTAGCAAAGGCGCACAACCCCGCGCCGATTGAGCAGATGCGCATCGATGCGCGCCACCTGCGGCGTCATGTCGGGCCGCAGGCCCAGCGTACGGCCCGACAGCTGGTCGACCAGCTTGAAGGTGCGCAGTTCGAGGTCGTGCGCCGATCCGGTCAGCAGCGAATCGATGTGCTCCAGCAGCGGCGGCATGACCAGTTCATAGCCGTACGAGCGATACAGGTCGAGCAGACGACGGCGAAGCTCTTCGATCGCGCGGGCTTCGGCGGGAAGGACGTCGGCAATGCTCTCGGGAAGTAGCCAGCGGGGCATGGGGGGTGGGCCGCCCGGGCTGGAAGGTGGCGAGCGCAAGCCCGACAGCCTCCTAGCCGCCGGCGCGGCAATTTCGAAAGACAACCCTATATTGTCGCGGATTCAGACCAGTATCAGCAAGAGCCCGATGAGGATGGCTCCCAGTGCAACAAATCGGATCTGGCCGTCCTGCAGGCGGGCCAATCGCGCGAGCGACTCGCGCCACAGGCCCGGCGCCACGAAGGGCAGCAGCCCCTCGATGATCAGCACCAGCCCGAGCGCCATGACCAGTGCGTCAGGCATCGCGCCCCCGGGCGGCTGGACACCGCGTTATTTGGATCGCGCAGGCGCCGACGCAGCGCCCGGCGTGGCGCCCTTCAGGTACTTGAAGAAGTCGGCGGAAGGGTCGACGACCATCACGTCGCCGCGATTGCGGAAGGTTGCCCGATAGGCCTCGAGGCTGCGATAGAACTGCGCGAACTGCGGATCCTGTCCGAAGGCGCCGGCATACAGCTGCGACGCTTTCGCATCGCCCTCGCCCTTGACCTTCTGGGCATCGCGGTAGGCCTCGGCGAGCACGATTTCGCGCTGGCGGTCGGCATCGGCCCGAATCTTTTCGGATTCGGCGGCGCCCGTCGCACGGCGTTCGTTGGCCACCCGCTTGCGCTCGGACTGCATGCGGTCGAACACGCGCTCCTGCACCTCGGGGGCGAAGTCGACCCGCTTCAGCCGCACATCGACCACCGCAGCGCCGATCTGCTTGGCGTCTTCGTTGACCTTGGCGCGCACGCCCTCCATGAACTGCTCGCGCTGTCCGGAGATGACTTCGGCGACGGTGCGCTTGGCGATCTCGTTGTTCAGGGCGTCGCGCAGACTGCGCGAGATGCGATCGGCGGCAATGACTTCGCTGCCACTGACCGAGCGGATGAAGGCCTTGGGTTCGATGATCCGCCACTTGACGAAGGTATCGACCTGGACATTGAGCTTCTCGGAGGTGATGAAGCGGTCGATGTCCGGGTTGTCGATGGTGAGGATGCGCTTGTCGAAGTACTGGACGTTCTGGAACGGAGGCGGCAGCTTGAAGTGCAGGCCGGGCTTGTCGATGACCTGGCGGATTTCGCCAAGCGCAAAGACGACCGCGAACTGACGCTGGTCGACGACGAACAGGCTGGCCGACAGCAGACCCAGTGCGATCAGCACCGCCAGCACAAAAGGAACGATACGTTGCATGGCGGGAATTCCTAACGGCTGGCGTCGCGATCGCGCGAGCGCAGACCTTCGCGCGCCCGGTTGACATCGCTGGCCGGCTCCAGCGGAGCCACTGACGAGGGCGCGGCGGCCGGCGCAGCAGCGCCTGGCGCCACGCTGGCCCCAGGACCCTGACCTTGCAGCAGCCGATCGAGCGGCAGCGACAGCAGACTGGTATTGCGCGAGTCGACGTAGATCTTGGTGGTGTTGGTGAAGACCTGCTGCATGGTTTCGAGGTACATGCGGTCACGGGTGACCTGCGGCGCTTTGCTGTATTCGGTCAGCACTTGGGTGAAACGGCTGGCGTCGCCCTGCGCGGTCGCGATGACCCGCTGTTTGTAGCCCTCGGCTTCCTCCGTCAGGCGGGCCGCATTGCCGCGCGCCTTCGGGATGACATCGTTGGCATAGGCTCGCCCTTCATTGATCAGGCGCTCGCGGTCCTGCGCCGCCTTGTTGGCGTCTTCGAATGCCGCCTGCACCTGCTCGGGCGGCTGGGCCTGCTGGATGGTGACGTCGATGATGGCCACGCCCGCCTTGTAGCGGTCGACGATGGCCTGCATCAGCTTCTGGGCATCCTTGGCAACCGCCTCTTTCTCTTCATAGAGAACCTGGTCGATGCGATTGCGGCCGACGGTTTCGCGCATCGCGGTCTCGGCACCCTGCCGGATGATTTCGTCGGGCGCCGGACCGGGGTTGTTGTTGAACAGCCAGGCGACGGGGTCGGACAGCCGGTACTGCACCGCGTACTGCATGTCGACGATGCTCTGGTCCTGAGACAGCATCAGGGACTCCTTGAGCACCTTGTTCTTCACGTTGCTGCGATAGCCGACCTCGATCTGGCGCAGCTGCTGGACATTGACCAGCTCGTGGACCTCGACCGGATAGGGCAGGCGCCAGGTGAAACCCGGACGATCGTTGAGCGTGCGGAATTCGCCGAAACGCAGGATGGCCGCCGCGTGGCCCTCCGGCACGATGTAGAAGCCGCTGCCGAGCCACAACAGGATGGCGACGATCGCCAGGACACCGATGCCGGTACCGGCACCCTTCAGACCGGGTCCGTCGCTGCCGCCCGACGGAGGACCCGATCCGCCGCCTTTGCGGAACAGGCCGTTGAGCTTGCGGTTGAAATCGCGCCAGAGCTCGTCGAGGTCGGGAGGACCGTCGTTGCCCGGACGCGGCCGCTGGCCGTCGCCATTGCCGCCCGAGCCCCCGCGGCCCCAGCCCGGGTCATTCAAGGAAAAAATCCGGGATATCGGCTTCCGCATAGGACGCAAAGGAAATGAGGGTTTCAGGGGCCGCAGACAGGATCGGTCGTTGCAGCGTCGAGATGGGAAGGGTCGAATGGGGTTTCAGGCTGCGCCTCGGGGTCATCTGACATTTCTGTTATTGGGTCGACGGCCGGGTCGCCACCTTGCACAGTCTGGGCGAGGGATTCCACCAGTGCATCGCGAAGCCCCGGCAGACCTTCCCCAGTGCGCGCACTGAGCATGACTCGTTTGATGCTACCACAGGGGTCGCGCGCGATTTCCGGAGACCATCCCGCCGCATCGATCTTGTTATAGACCATCAGCATCGGCACTGCGCCTGCGCCGATTTCGTCGAGCACACGCTGCACCTCGGCGATCTGATCGTCGCGATCGGGCGCACTGGCGTCGACGACGTGCAGCAGCAGATCGGCGTCGCAGGTCTCTTCAAGGGTGGCGCGAAAGGATTCGATCAGCGAGTGCGGCAGCTGGCGAACGAAACCGACCGTATCGGACAGCACGATATCGGCGCCCTCGGCCACACGGACGCGCCGGCTCAGGGTGTCGAGCGTTGCGAACAGCTGGTCGGCGGCATAGGTACCAGCACCGGTGAGCGCATTGAACAGGGTCGACTTGCCGGCATTGGTGTAGCCGACCAGCGACACCGAAAACACATCGCGGCGCGTGCGCGCGCGCCGGCGCGTGCGGCGCTGACGCTCGAGCTTGTCCAGGCGCTGGCGCAACTGGCGCGCCTTGGTGTCGAGCATGCGGCGGTCGAGTTCGATCTGCTTTTCACCCGGGCCGCCGCGCTGGCCGATGCCCCCGCGCTGGCGCTCGAGGTGGGTCCAGCCGCGCACGAGACGGCTGAGCTGGTGTTCGATCTGGGCGAGTTCGACCTGCAGCTTGCCCTCGTTGCTGCGCGCACGCTGCGCGAAGATGTCGAGGATGAGTTCGGTGCGGTCGATGACCGGCACTTCGAGCAGGCGGGTCAGGTTGCGCTGCTGGACCGAACTGAGCGGGTTGTCGAAGATGACCGCCTGGGCCTGCAGTTCGTGCAGTCGCAGCTTGATTTCTTCGGCCTTTCCGCTGCCCACCGACAAGGCGGCATCGGGCCGGGGGCGGCGCACGGCGATCCGATCGACCGGATCGATACCCGCCGAGCGGGCGAGCGAACAGATTTCTTCGAGGCTGGCCGCGTCCGGCCGAGGCGCCGCCGAAGGCGACGCTGACGACCAGGGCGCGAGCGGGAGTGGCAGAGGCGTTCAGCTTTCGGGACTCTCTTGGGTGAAGTTCACGGCACGTGCCGGCACGACCGTGGAAATGGCGTGCTTGTAGACCATCTGCGTCACGGTATTGCGAAGCAACACCACGTACTGGTCGAATGACTCGATCTGCCCCTGCAGCTTGATGCCGTTGACCAGGTAAATGGACACAGGCACGTGTTCCTTGCGCAGCAGGTTGAGGAACGGGTCTTGTAAGAGCTGCCCTTTGTTGCTCATTGATGCTCCGGGTTTGTTATTGGGGGTGATTGAATTGTTATCAGGAGGTTGGGGCTGACGGTCCGATTTCAAGGTCCGACACCGTTGAGCCTTAGCGACGACTATACCCGGAAACAATCCGCCATCAAGCGGGCGCACTGTCCGATCGTGGGGTGATTACCGGCCGTCGGGCGCACCGCCCTCGGCCGGCGCGCATCGCCTCAGCTGTCGGCGTACGGATTGGGCCCGCTGCGAAACTCGATGCGCAGCGGCGTGCCCGACAGCGAGAACTGCTCGCGAAACCAGGTCTCGAGATAGCGCCGATACGTCTCGGGCACGTTGTCCAGCGCACTGCCGTGAATGACCACGATGGGCGGGTTCTGCCCGCCTTGATGCGCATAGCGAAGCTTCGGGCGCACCGGCCCGCGACGCGGCGGCTGCTGGCGCTCGACAGCCTCCTGCAGCGCGCGGGTGAGCTTGGGCGTGGGCAGCTTGCGCATCGCGGCCGCATAGGCCTCGTCGACCGATCGCATCAGTGCGCCGACCCCCATGCCGCTCTTGGCCGAGATCATGTGCAACTTGGCGAAGCGCAGGAAGTGCAGCTTGCGGTCGAACTCCGACTTCAGGCGTTCGCGTTCGGGGCCTTCCAGCAGATCCCACTTGTTGACCGCGACCACCAGTGCGCGGCCCGCCTCGAGGATATAGCCGGCAATGTTGGCGTCCTGCTCGGCCACGCCCTCGATCGCATCGAGCATCAGCACGCAGACGTTGCAGTCCTCGATCGCCTGGAGCGTCTTCACGACCGAGAACTTCTCGATCATGTCGGTCACCTTGCCGCGCCGGCGCACGCCGGCGGTGTCGATCAGCGTATACGGGCGGCCGGCTTTTTCGAAGTCGATCGCCACCGCGTCGCGGGTGGTGCCGGGCTGGTCGAAGGCGATCAGCCGCTCCTCGCCCAGCAGGGTGTTGATCAGCGTGCTCTTGCCGGCATTCGGGCGGCCGACCACCGCGACGCGGATCCGCCGGGTCGCCGGTGTGGCCAGGGGAATTGCCGCGGCATCGCCTGGCGCGACGGCACCGGGCGCGCCATCGGGGGCCCCCACCCCGGCGGGCGCGCCGGCGGGGCGCCCGCGTCTCGGCGGCGCCTGCGCGCGGCCGGGGTCGGCTTGTCGGCGGGTCCTGGCCGGTGTCGTCATAGGCCCGCGGCGCAGGCAGCAGGCCTTCGAGCGCGATCTCGAGCAGATCGCGCACGCCATCCCCATGGGCCGCCGAAACCGCCAGCGGCTGGCCCAGGCCGAGCTCATGGAAATCGGCCGAAACCGTCTCGCGCAGCATGCCTTCGGTCTTGTTGACCACCACGATCAGCTTGCGCGCGCTCTTGCGCAGTTCGGCGGCGATATCGCGGTCATGGCCGGTGAGGCCCTGGCGCCCATCGACGATGAACAGCACCACATCGGCCTCGAGCACCGCCTGGCGCGCCTGGCGCGCCATCTGGTATTCGATGCCGCCCTTGGCGACCGGCTCGAAACCGCCGGTGTCGATGACGATGCAATGCGACTCGCCCACGCGCGCGCGTCCGTAGTGCCGGTCGCGGGTGAGACCCGGCCGGTCGGCGACCAGCGCCGCGCGGCTGCCGGTCATGCGGTTGAACAAAGTGCTCTTGCCCACATTGGGGCGACCCACCAGGGCGAGCACCGGGACGCGATTCATGTCAGAAGTCCGATCAGGGGCCTTTGAAGGCAGTCGAAAGTGTCAATCGATGGCGATCGCCAGCAGCGTGCCGCCGGAGGTCTGCACGATGGCGATCCGCTCGTGCACTGCGGCGGGCGAGACCACCGGCGTGCCGTCGGTCGCAAAGCGCGCGGCGATCGCGCCGTCGTCGCGCGACAGCAGGTAGACGTACCCCTGGACATCGCCGACGACCAGCACCGGACCCACCGACAGCGGCGCCGACGGATCTCGCCGCGCGAGCTTTTCCTGGCGCCACACGCTGGTGCCGGTGCGCGAATACGCCTGCACATGGCCCTTGTCGTCGCTGACCGAGACCAGTCGGGCGTCGATGTCGATGCCGCCGGCGGTGGCGACGTCGCGGGCCCAGATGGCACGCCCGGTGGGCGCATCGAAACAGGCCACCTTGCCCTGATAGCTGCCGGCGCAGATTTCGCGCCCGCTGACCAGCGGCGACCCGATGACATCGGCGATGCGCTCGATCTCGTTGGCGCCGCGCGGATTGGAGACCGCGGCCTCCCAGCGCAGCACGCCGTTCTGCAGTCCGATGGCCACCAGGCGACCGCCAGGCAGCCCGGCGTAGGCGGTGCCCGGCGCGATGGCGATGGCACTGGTCTGGCGAAGCACCAGTGGCGGCAGCTGGCGCGACACGATCCAGCGCCGCTTGCCGGTGTCGGTCTCGAAAGCCGAGATGCGATTGTCGGCGGTGCGCACGATCGCCAGGCCCAGGCCCACCGAGGGCACCGAGACGGCTTCAGCGCCCAGCGGCACGCTCCAGCGCGGCTTGCCGGCGCTGTCCAGCGCGATCAGCGTGCCGTCGCGCGAGGCGACCACGACCACTTCGCCGTCGCTGCCCGGCCCGACGACAAGGCGCTTGCCGGCATTGATCTGCCAGACGGTTCGGCCAGTGGCCGGATCGATCCGAACCACGGTGCCATCGGCAGCGGCGGCGAACAGCGCGCCATTGGCCACGACCGGGGCGAAGCCCACGCCACCGGCGGGCAGCTTGACGGTCCAGGCGATGCGCGCAGGCAGCGACGCACTGGCCGCGGGCGGATCGGGCAGCTTGGGCCGACTGTCGCTCCAGGGCCAGAAGCTGCCGCAGCCGGCCATCGCCAGCGCGCCCATCAGCAAGGCCGAGCGGCGCAGCATCGACTTCGCACGGATCATTTCGTCGCTCCACCGAGCGCATCGAGCTTCACCTGCGTGATCCGGCGCATCGGGCTCTTGGCATCGGACTTGTCCAAGGCCTGCTGGTACGCGGCGCGTGCCTCGTCGGCCTTGCCCTGGGCCACCAGGAGATCGCCGCGCCGATCGGCATAGGCAGCGGCAAACCGCGCCGACGGCTCGGCCGACAGCAGCTTGAGGCCTTCGTCGAAGGCTTCCTGGTCGAGCAGGATGCCGGCCAGCCGGACCCGGGCGAGGTGCTTGAACTCGTCGTCCTTGGCGTTGTCGATCACCCATTGCAGCGGTGCCCGCGCGGCTTTCAGATCGCCGCCTTCGAAGTAGGCCTTGGCGGCCACCAGCGCCCCCATCGGACCGTAGGGCGAACGACCGTATTGCTCGAACAGCGTGCCCGCCGCCGCTTTCACCTTGGCCAGGTCCTTGGACTGAACCGCGACCTGCAGCTCCTCGTACACGACCGCGGCCGCGGCGGCCTCGCGTGCCTGGTACCAGCCCCAGCCGCGCCAGCCGGCGATCGCCAGCAGCACTACCGTCACCACCGTCAGAAGAAAATTGCCGTACTGATTCCAGAAGGCCTTGAAGCTGGCCAGTTGTTCCTGTTCTTCCAAGTCGTAGGCCATTGCCCGACGCTCCTCTGTTTGGGTGCCTGCTGGTAACGTGAGTGGGATGACCGGGTGTCGTCAGATGGTGTCGTCGCCGGCAACCAGCGCATCGGTGATGACCGATCCCAGTGCCTCGAGTGCGACCCGCTGCTGGCGCCCCTCGCCCGGCGCCCCCGCCGGTTCGCGCAGCCACTTGACGGTGGCCTGCCCGGCGCGCACCTCGTCTTCGCCGAGCACGACCGCCGCGAACGCGCCGCTCGCATCGGCTCGCTTGAATTGCGCCTTGAAGCCGCCGCCGCCGCCATGCAGGATGACATCCAGGCCGGCATCGCGAAGCCGTTCGGCCGCCTGGAACGCGGCCTCGAGCACGCCCTCGCCCTGGTGCACGATGTAGACGTCGCAGCCGCCGGTATCCAGGTCGACGGCCTGCGCCCGCATGAGCTCGAGCACGCGTTCGACACCGATCCCGAAGCCGCAGGCCGGCGCGGGCCGCCCGCCGAGCATCTCGATCAGGGGGTCGTAGCGACCGCCGCCGCACAGCGTCAGGCCATCGGCAACCCACTCGAAGACACTCAGGTTGTAATAGTCCAGGCCGCGCACCAGGCGGGGATTGATGCGCGCCGGAATGTTCTGGGCACGCAGCAGTGCCTGCAGGCCCTCGAAATGCGCCAGCGACGCTTCACCCAGGAAATCGATCAGCTTCGGTGCGCTTTCGGCGACCGCCTGCATGGCCGGGTTCTTGGTGTCGAGGATGCGCAGCGGATTGCTGTGCAGGCGCCGGCGCGCTTCTTCGTCCAGCGAATCGATGTTCGCCTCGAAGTGCGCGATCAATGCGGCCCGATGGGCACGGCGCTCGTCGGCCTGGCCCAGCGTGTTGATCTCGAGCTTGACGCCGGTCAGCCCGAGGTCGTCCCACAGGCGCTGGCACAGCAGGATGACCTCGGCGTCGGCATCCGGGCCGGGCATGCCCATCGCTTCGGCGCCGACCTGATGGAATTGCCGATAGCGGCCCTTCTGGGGGCGCTCGTGGCGAAACATCGGCCCGGTGTACCACAGACGTTTGGGGCCGTCGTACAGCAGGTTGTGTTCGATCACGCTGCGCACGACCCCGGCGGTGCTCTCGGGGCGCAGCGTGAGCTGCTCGCCGTTCAGCGAGTCGGTGAACGAGTACATCTCCTTCTCGACGATGTCGGTGACCTCGCCGATGCCGCGCACGAACAGCCGTGTGTGCTCGACGATGGGAGTGCGGATGCGCTGGTATCCATAGGCGCGCATGCACGAGGCGACCGCCGCTTCGAAACGGCTCCACAGGGCTTCGTCGGCGGGCAGCACATCGTTCATGCCGCGCACGCCCTGGATGCGTTCGGGCTTGCTCATCCGGGATCTTTCAGGGCGGCGCCATACCGGCGCCGGACGTAGTTCTCGACGATCGCCTGGAACTCTTCGGCAATGCGATCGCCCTTCAGGGTGACATCGCGCGCGCCGTCGATGAAGACGGGCGCCACCGGCGCTTCGTCGGCGCCCGGCAGCGAGATGCCGATGTCGGCGTGCTTGCTTTCGCCCGGTCCATTGACCACGCAGCCCATCACCGCAACCTGCAGGGTCTCGACGCCGGGATAGTGACCGCGCCAGATCGGCATCTGCTCGCGCAGATAACGCTGGATGCGGTCGGCCAGTTCCTGGAAGAAGGTGCTGCTGGTGCGCCCGCACCCCGGGCAGGCAACGACCATCGGGGCGAACGCCCGCAGGCCCATGGTCTGGAGGATCTCCTGGGCCACCACCACCTCGCGGCTGCGATCGCCGTTGGGCTCGGGGGTCAGCGAGACGCGGATGGTGTCGCCGATGCCCTCCTGCAGCAGCACCGCCAGCGCCGCGGTCGAGGCGACGATGCCCTTGCTGCCCATGCCGGCCTCGGTCAGCCCCAGATGCAGCGGATAGTCGCAGCGCCGGGCCAGTTCGCGATAGACCGCGATCAGGTCCTGCACGCTGGAAACCTTGGCCGACAGGATGATCTGGTCGGCCCCCAGGCCCAGCTGTTCGGCGCGCTGCGCGCTTTCGATGGCCGAGGTGACCAGCGCCTCGCGCATCACACTGGCGGCCTCCCAGGGCTGCGCGCGCGCGGCATTCACGTCCATCAGCCGCGCCAGCAGCGACTGGTCGAGGCTGCCCCAGTTGACCCCGATGCGCACCGGTTTTCCGAAGCGGCAGGCGACATCGATCATCTGCGCGAAATTATCGTCCCGGCGGCTGCCGGCCCCGACATTGCCTGGATTGATCCGGTACTTCGAGAGCGCTCTCGCGCAATCGGGATACTGCGTCAGCAGCTTGTGGCCGTTGTAGTGGAAGTCGCCCACCAGCGGCGTGTCGACCCCCATCCGGTCGAGCTGCTCGCGAATCGGTGCGACGGCAGCGGCGGCGTCCGGCGAATTGACCGTGATGCGGACCAGTTCGGAGCCGGCCGCGGCAAGCTGGCGGACCTGGATCGCCGTGCCGATGGCGTCGGCCGTGTCGGTGTTGGTCATCGATTGCACGACGACCGGTCCGGCGCCGCCAACCCGCACCTGGCGCGCGCCCCAGGCGATGGCAACCCGGCGGGTGGCGCGTCGCGCCTGCGGTCCGATCGGCATCGCTTGCGCCGGGCATCCGCCGGCGACGCCAGCCCCGTTCACGTCGGTCTCGTTCATGTTGATGGCTGCCGTGCGAGTCAGGGAGTGAGCTTCAGGCGGGCCACGCCCTGGCGGCTGTTCGCCTTGAGATCGACGGGCTTGCCGTCGCGCTCGAGCCGTACGTAGTCGGAATTGCCGATCGTCAGCGAGACCTCCGCGGCCAGCGGGACCTGCGCTTCGGAGCCCGCCTTCTGCTGGCCATAGAGCAAGACGCGGCCATCGGTCTGCTTGACCTCGACCCAGGCCTCGCGTTCGAAAATCAGGCGCAGCAGCCCGCCGGAACCCGCGGGGGGCGCAGCGGCGGATCCGGCTGGCGAGGCGGAGGCGGCAGCGCCCGAGGGGCCCAGCGGCGACGGCGAGGTCTGGGCGGACGACGAACCGGCCAGCAACCCACCCGCCATGGACGACGCCCCCGGCGCGACGGGGGTCATCGACGAACCGGGCGCCGGGCCGGGCCCGCTGCCCGGTGCGGGCGCACTCTGGCCCGGCACGGCTGCGTTCGGCGACCCGGGCGATGCCGGCGCGCCCGAGGGCTGCGGCAGCACCGGAATGTTCTCGACGGTCGTGCGCGAGCCGCCCGCGGATCCGGGAGCCGGAGGCGTGTCGGCCGCCGGTTTGGGCGTCGACTGGAGCAGCGAAGGAATTCGGGAGAAATCGGTATCGCGCCCGAAAAACAGCGCCAGCGCGATCAGCAGAATGGCGGCAAGGAACAGCCAGGTCGTCTTGCTGCCCGACCCGCCGCTGCCGAAGCCGAGCATGCTGCGGCTGGGCAGGGGCTCCTGCAGCGACGTGGACGGCCGCAATTCGGACGCCCCGGCGCCCGAATCGAGACTGGCCAGCAGCGGATCGACCGTCACGCCGACGGCACGGCCGTAACTGCGCAGCGCGCCGCGCACGAAGGCCAGTCCCGGCAAGGCCGCCCAGTCGCCGCGCTCGAGCGCATCGACCTGGCGCGGCGCCATTTTCAGCAGGCTGACGATGTCGGCGCTGCTCATGCCCGCCCGCTCGCGGGCCGCAACGAGCGCGCTGACGTTGTCGACACTGGCGCGCTCGGGCGCACCGCGCCCACCGGGGCCGACGGGGGACCCCCCGCCCGAGGGCAGGGAGGAATCGACGGGAGCATTCACCATCAGTCTCCGTACTGTCCGCTGGCGAGCATCGACGCTTCCCGCGAGCCGGGAAACCGGCGCCGCAGTTGCGCCCCGAGGCTGGCCTCGGCATCGGCATTGCCGATCTTGCGCTCGATGCGCAGCGACAGCCAGAGAATCTCGGCACTGGCGTCGAAGCTGGAGGCCAGGCGTTGCGCATAGAAGCGGGCCCGTTCGGTATCGCCCCGCTTCAGGTTCAGCTCGGCCAGATTGAACATGGCCACCGGGTTGCCCGGGTCGACCTGGAACGCGCGCTGGAAATAATCCTCGGCGGCTTTCGCATCGCCGGCGCGCAGCGAGCACACGCCGGCGTTGTGCAGTGGCCGCGAGGGGGTGGCGTAGAGCGGGTTGCGCAGGGCCCGCAGGAAATAATCGATGGATTCGCGGGTACGCCCGGTCTGGCACAGGTACCAGCCGTAGTTGTTGTTGATGTCGGAATCGTTTGGCGCCAGGCGCAAGGCACGCTGAAAGCTCTCTTCGGCCCGCGGCCGATCGTTCAGGTCCATGTACACCAGCCCCAGCATGCCGTAGGCCGACGGATAGTTGGGATCGACCGCGAGCGCCTGGCGCAATTCGTCCAGGGCGTAATTGTAGTTGCCCTGCGAATAGTAATTGGCGGCCAGTTCGAGGCGGATGCGCGCACGACGCCGCTCCTCGTTCTCTTCCGACGAATCGGGCATGACCCCGGTGGGCATCGGGTTGTTGCCGCCGTCTCCCGGGCGCGAGGACGGCGCGGGCGCACCCGAAGCTTCACCCGGCACCGTCGTGCAGGCCGACAGACCCGTCAGCACGACCAGCAGCAGCGGCGCGAGCCCGGCCAGGCCTCGCCGGCATGCCCAACGGGATCGGTCGTTCATCGAAGCTCCGCGATGGCAATGGTGCGCGACGAGCGCTGTGCGAGCCGGGTGCGGTCCTGCACCTCGCCCGCCAGCTGACCGCACGCGGCGTCGATGTCGTCGCCCCGCGTCTTGCGGACGGTGGTGACGACACCCGCGTCCAGCAGGATCTGACCGAATCGCCGCACCCGGGCATCCGGCGAACGGCGCAGACCGGAATTCGGGAACGGATTGAACGGAATCAGGTTGAACTTGCAGGGCACCGCGCGCACCAGCGAGAGCAGCTCGCGCGCATGCTGGTCACTGTCGTTGACGCCATCGAGCATCACGTATTCGAATGTGATGAAATCGCGAGGCGCGTCATTCAGGTAGCGCTGGCAGGCGGCCATCAGCTCGGCCAGCGGGTATTTGCGGTTCAGGGGGACGAGCTGGTCGCGCAATGCGTCATTGGGCGCATGCAGGGAGACGGCGAGCGCCACCGGGCAGTCTTCACGCAAGCGGTCGATCATGGGCACCACGCCCGAGGTCGAGACCGTGACCCGCCGACGCGACAGTCCGTAGGCGTTGTCATCGAGCATCAGGCGCAGCGCCACCAGCGTGGCGGCGTAGTTCTGCAGCGGCTCGCCCATGCCCATGAACACGACATTGCTGATGTACCGCTCGGCGCCGGCGGCGGCACCCGCGACTGGCCCGCTGACGGGGCTGGGCGCGCCCGATGACGCGTCGGGACGGGCGTCGGCCGCCGATTTCGCCAGCGCCCGATTGGCCCACCAGAGCTGGCCGATGATCTCGGCGGGTTCGAGGTTGCGCGAGAAACCCTGCTTGCCGGTCGAGCAGAACAGGCAGTTGACCGCGCATCCCGCCTGGGTCGAGACGCACAGCGTGCCGCGCTGCGCCTCGGGAATGAACACGGTTTCGACCGCATTGCCCGCTCCGACATCGAGCAGCCACTTGCGCGTGCCGTCGCTGGACGTGTGATCCTGCAGCACGGCGGGCGGGCGCACGCAGGCGCTGGCCGCGAGCCGGGCTCGGAAGTCTTTGGCGAGATCGCTCATCGCGGCGAAATCGGCTTCGCCGCGCTGGTGGATCCAGCGCAGCAGCTGCCGCGCCCGGAAGGGCTTCTCGCCCCACCCCTGGCAGGTTCGAGCGAGCCCCTCGGCATCGAGACCCAGCAGATTGACGGGATCGCTCATGGGTTTCCTGAGGCGCATTGACGGGCCGCCGGCGGGCGGCTCGGCACGGCCTATCGGGAGTGAATGTTCATCGCCGGGAAGAAAAAGGCGATTTCGGTCCGGGCGGTTTCGGCGGCATCGGAGCCATGAACGGCATTGGCATCGATGCTGTCGGCGAAATCGGCGCGGATGGTTCCCGGCGCAGCCTTCTTCGGATCGGTGGCGCCCATCAGATCGCGGTGCTTCAGGATGGCGTTTTCACCTTCGAGCGCCTGCACCATGACCGGACCCGAGATCATGAATTCGACCAGATCCTTGAAAAAGGGGCGCTCGCGGTGGACCGCGTAGAAGCCTTCGGCATCGGCACGCGACAGATGCATCATGCGGGCGGCGATGACCTTCAGGCCGGCGCCTTCGAAGCGCGAATAGATCTGACCGATGACGTTCTTGGCGACGGCGTCGGGCTTGATGATGGAGAGGGTTCGTTCGATGGCCATTTTTGTTTCCTGCGCAGGGCCCCGCCAGTACCGATGACGACGGCACCCCTGGGGCTGAAATTATCTTGAATATTGAGGGCGTTGCAAGCGCAACCGAAAGCGACTTCTGACACGACCCCCGCGGGCGGCTGGCTCGAGGCACAACCCGTGGGCTGGCTCTTGGCACAGCCCGCGAGCTGGCTCGTGACGCAGCCCGTGCTGAAGGCCGGCTCAGCCGCCCCAGGGTGGCTACAGAATTCGCTGAACTCGCAAGTCTAGCACAGGCGTATGTCGCGCCCTCGACACCCGGGCCCGACAGACCCTACCGTCAGAACAGTTGAATTCGGCCGCGGATGCCCCTACATTGCCTGCACGTCCCTTTTTCGAGGTAAGACATCCATGGCATTCGAACAGAACCGGCTTTCGACTGAGCCTTTCGGCGCCCCTACCGGGGCACTGGGCGCTGCCCAGCGTAACCGAGTCCTTCGCAATACCTACGCATTGCTCGCGCTCTCGATGGTGCCCACCGTCCTGGGCGCATGGATCGGTGTGACCACAGGGTTCTCGTTCTTCTCCGGCAGCCCCTTCATCGGCCTGATGGTCTTCATGGCGGTGGCATTCGGCTTCTTCTTCGCCATCGAGAAGTTCAAGAACAGCCCGATCGGGGTCGCCCTGCTGCTGGGTTTCACCTTCTTCATGGGGCTGATGCTGTCCCGCCTGGTCGGCCACGTGCTGGGCTTCTCCAACGGCGCCTCGCTGGTGATGACGGCGTTCGGCGGCACGGCCGGCATTTTCGCGGTCATGGCCACCATCGCCACGGTCTCCAAGCGTGACTTCACCGGCATGGGCAAGTGGCTGTTCGTCGGTTTCCTGGTGATCTTCGTGGCGGCCATCGCCAACATCTGGCTGCAGATGCCGGCACTGACGCTCACCATCTCCGCGCTCGCGGTGCTGATCTTTTCGGCGTTCATCCTGGTCGATCTGCAGCGCGTCGTGAATGGCGGCGAGACCAACTACGTGACCGCCACGCTGTCGGTCTACCTGAGCGTGTACAACGTGTTCTCCAATCTGCTGGCGCTGCTGGGCATCTTCGGCGGCGACCGCGACTGACGGACCTGTGCCCGCCGATCCGGCGGGCATGCCTGCCGCGTTCTGCGGCAGGCTCACGACAAGGGTCGCCACGGCGGCCCTTTCGTTTTCCGGACGCGCCCGGGCGCCCGATCCGCGAGCGCCGCGGCCGGCGCTTGTGCCGCGGGTTCGATCTACGCAAGAATCGCCGCCATGCCATCTCCGTTTCCCGACTCCGCCCCGATCCGGCTCGAGAGCCATTTCCTCGACCGGGTGATGCCCTGTTACGCCGATCGGCCGCCCGACACCTGGGCGCTGTTCGAACGTGCGCTCGCCGCGCACGGCGAGTCCGATGCGCTGGTCGACGGCAGCCAGCGGCTGAGCTGGCGGGAACTGGCCACCGTTGCCGATGAAGTGGCCGCCGGATTTGCCCGTGCCGGCGTCCAGCCGGGCGACCGGGTCGGCTTGCTGGCCGGCAACCGGACCGCGTTCGTGACGTCGCTGGCCGGCCTGCTGCGGCTGGGCGCGATCGCCGTGCCCATGGGCACCCGGCTTCAGACCCCTGAAATCGCCTACATCCTGGCGCACTGCGGCGCGGTTGGCCTGGTCCACGACGAAGACCTCACGGCGCGCCTGCCCGAAGCCGCCGACGTGCCGGCGCTGCGCCACCGCTGGGTGGAGCCGCCGCGCGAGGCCACCGGCGCCGCCCGGGATCGGCTTGCCGCGCGTCCGCCGGTGGCCGAAGAAGACACCGTGTTCATCCTGTACACCTCGGGCACGACCGGGCGCCCGAAGGGCGCGATGCTGACCCATCTGAACGTGGTGCATTCGGTGCTGCATTTTCGCGAAGCGATGAGCCTGGCGCCAGGCGAACGCTCGCTGCTGGCCGTGCCGGCCAGCCATGTGACCGGCCTGGTCGCGATCATCCTGGCGATGTGGGCCGCCGGCGGTTGCACGGTCCTGATGCCCGAGTTCAAGGCGGCGGCCTTCGTGGCGCTGGCCGAACGCGAACGCATCACGCACACGGTGATGGTGCCGGCGATGTACAACCTGGCCCTGATGCAGCCGGCCTTCGCCACGGCCGACCTGTCGGCCTGGCGCACCGGAGGCTACGGCGGCGCACCCATGCCGGAGGCGACCATCGGCGCGCTGGCCGCGCGGCTGCCCGGGCTGGGGCTGATCAATGCCTATGGCGCCACCGAAAGCACGTCGCCCGCCACGCTGCTGCCGGCATCGCTGGCGGCACTGCGCCCCGACAGCGTGGGCCTTGCGCTGCCCTGCGCCGAACTGCGGGTGATGGACGAACACGGCCGCGAGGTACCAGCCGGCGAGTCCGGCGAGCTCTGGATTCGCGGCCCGATGGTCGTGCCGGGCTACTGGAACAATCCCGAGGCGACCCGATCGTCGTTTTGCGCCGGCTTCTGGAAGTCAGGCGACATCGGCTCGATCGACCGCGACGGTTTCGTGCGGGTCTTCGACCGCCTGAAGGACATGCTCAACCGGGGGGGCTACAAGGTCTTTTCGGTCGAAGTCGAGAACGTGCTGGCCGCCTGCCCGGGCGTGCTCGAAAGCGCGATCATCGGCAAGCCCTGCCCGGTGCTGGGCGAACGGGTGCACGCCTTCGTGAGCCGCAGCGATCCCGACCTGGACGAAGCCCGCCTGCGCGAATTCTGCGCGGCGCGCCTGGCCGACTACAAGGTGCCCGAGAGCTTCACGCTGACCGACGAGGCCCTGCCCCGCAATGCCAATGGCAAGCTGCTCAAGCGGGTGATGCGCGAGCAGCTGCAGGGCCCGGGGGGCGCCTGAACCGACGCTCCGAGCACCGTTGCCCTGACCAGGGCGCGCTTCGTGCCGCCGCCGCGGGGAGCAGCGCTAGTTTCGCGCCGCTGCGGCGCTCAGGGCCAGGTTCGCGCCGCCGCGCGAATCAGGCGGCCTCGAATACCGCCATCGATTCGACGTGCGACGTGTGGGGGAACATGTTGATGACCCCGGCCGCGCGCAGCCGATAGCCGCCGGTGTGCACCAGCAGCGAAGCGTCGCGCGCCAGCGTGGCCGGGTTGCACGACACATAGACGATGCGCGGCACCTTCCAGGGGTCTTCGGCGATGGCCCTGGCCAGTTCGAGCGCACCCTCGCGCGGCGGATCGATCAGCACCCGCTCGAAGCGGCCCAGTGCCTGCCAGGCCGGCAGCGTCATCTCGAACAGGTTGGCCGCCTGGAAGCGGGTCTTTTCGCCCAGACCATTGGCCGCCGCATTGGCCGCGGCGCGTGCGGTCAGGGTCGCGCTGCCCTCGATTCCCAGCACCTCGCGGGCGCGCCGCGCCAGCGGCAGGCTGAAATTGCCCAGTCCGCAGAACAGATCCGCAACCCGGTCCGATGGCTGCGGATCGAGCAGACGGACCGAGCGCGACACCAGCACTTCGTTGATCTGGTGGTTGACCTGGGTGAAATCGGTGGGCGCGAACGGCATCACCACATCGAACTCGGGCAGCCGGTAGGCCAGCTGCGAACGCGGCGCATCGGCCTCGTCGGCGCCCGGTGCCCACAACAGCCGGATGGTGTCGGGTCCCTTGGGCTGGAGCCAGAGCTCGAGCTGATGCCGGCGCGCAAATTCCGCCAGCGCCAGGCGGTCGGACTCGGTGACCGCATCGAGCACCCGGAAGACCAGCGCCAGCACGCTGTGCGCACCCTCGCCCGCCAGCGCGACCTCGATCTGGGGCATGCGATCGCGCATCGCCAGGCCGCCGATCAGTTCGCGCAGCGGCACCAGCAGTGCCGACACACGCGGCGCCAGCACATGGCATTCGCGCATGTCGGCGACGAAGCTGGAGCCCTTCTCGTGAAACCCGACCAGCACGCCGCCCTTCTTCGCGACATGCCGCACCGACAGCCGCGCGCGGTACCGATAACCCCAATCGGGACCGGCGATCGGGCGCAGGATGGTCTGGGCACGCACGTTGCCCAGGTGGGCCAGCTGGTCTTCCAGCGCGCGCTGCTTGGTCGCCAGCTGCGAACGGATATCCAGATGCTGCATCGAGCAGCCGCCGCACACGCCATAGTGCGGGCAACGCGGTCGGGTGCGTGCCGCGGCCTCGCGCAGCACCGCCAGGGTATTGGCGACCTCGAAGCGGGGCTTGCGCCGCACCACCTCGGCCTGCACCCGTTCACCGGGCAGCGCGCCGCGCACGAACACTACTTTGCCCTCGGGCCGGGCCACCCCGTTGGCCTCGAGGTCCAGCGATTCGATCTCGAGTTCGATCATGTCCGGGCCGCCTGTGGCCAGGCTGCCAGGTACTCGCGCCAGTGCGCTCCGGGCTGCCGGCCAGCGTGCTGCGCAGCAGGTCGACTTCGTGGTCGAACTGCTCGGGCGAAAACACGCCGCGCATCAGCTGGAAGCGGCAGTACATGAGCCAGGTGTTGGCGACATCGGTCTCGCAGTAGTCGCGGATTTCGGCCAGCTTGCCATCGCGGTAGGCCGGCCAGACCTGCGAGCCGTCCATGCCCAGCTTGCCCGGAAACCCGCACAGGCGGGCCAGTTCGTCCAGCGGCGCATTGGATCGGCCGTTGTACAGCGCAAGGAGGTCCATCAGGTCGGTGTGCCGATGGTGATAGCGGCTGATGTAGTTGTTGTAGCGGAAGTCGCGGTCGTCATCGCCCAGGTCCCAGTAGCGCGACGCCTGGATGCCATGCACCAGACTGCGGTAGTGGAGCACCGGCAGATCGAAGCCGCTGCCGTTCCAGGACACCAGCGTCGGCGTGTAGCGCTCGATCACCCGAAAGAAGTCGCCGATCAGCTTCGCTTCGTCATCGTCCAGGCCACCCAGGCACTTCACCCGGACGGTGTCGCCGTCCCGGAACAGACAGCCCACCGCGACCACGCGTTGCAGATGCAGAGGCAGGAACTCATGGCCGGTCTTTTCGCGCCGGCGATCGAAAGCCGCCTGCGCGACCTCGGCATCGGTCAGTGAATCGGGCATCGACCAGACGCGCCGAAGGCCGGCGACGTCTGGCACGGTTTCAAGGTCGAACACCAGGACGGGTGGCATCGGGCGCTATTTGGAAGGCAGCAGTTTCAGGGGATCGACCGGCTTGCCACCCTTGCGGATTTCGAACAGCAGCTTGGGCTTGTCGGCGCCGCTGTCGCCGGCTTCGGCGATCTTCTGGCCCTTGCGCACGCTCTGGCCTTCCTTGACCAGCAGTGTGCGGCTATGGGCGTAGACCGACAGCGTGTCGGCATCGTGCTTGACGATGATCAGGTTGCCATAGCCTCGCGGCCCCTGGCCGCTGAAGATCACCTTGCCGTCGGCGGCGGCGCTGACCGGATCGCCAGGTGCGGCTGCGATCGCGATGCCTGTGCTGCGCGCTTCGCCGAATCCCTGGATGACCTTGCCCTTGGCCGGCCACGCGAATTCGCCGGGCACCTCGGTGCGGGCACCGGGCACCGCGGCAACCGGCGGGGCCGGGGCGACCGGCGGTTGCGGGCGGTGCGGCCGCGCCGGATTCCGGTCGCGGCGCAGCTTCGGTGCGGTTCGCGGCTTCGGCGCGGGCCAGGGCGTCGGCTGCCTTCAAATCGGCCAGCTGTGCCTCGGAATACGGCCGCTTGCGGCCCTGGGGTTCGCGCTTGATCGTGACCGACGGCACCGGCGCAGGCGCGGGCGCACCGGTGCCGGGACTGGCGGCAGACCCGGCGCCCGGCGCGCCCAGCGGGCGCACTTCGACGCCGCTGGAGCGCACCGGAGCGGTCTGGGCCGCGCCGCGCTCGACCGGCCCCGGGACCGCACTGCTCGATTCGGACACGCTCGGGGCGCTGCCGGACGGCACGATCGGCACGCGGCGCGCTCGGCACGACAGCCGCCGCAGGCGGCCGCGCTGCGGGCGCCCGGGTGCGATTCTCGACGGGGGCCGGCGGATTCGCGGTGCAGGCGCCCAGCAGAAGGACTGCGGCGAGGAGCGCCCCCGAGGGCCCCGCGCGCCGCACGCGCAAATGCATGATCGATGTCATCACCGGTACTGCCTTCATGTGGTGCCGTTGCGCAGGGGGACAAAACGTGCCGCGTCGAGCACGGTGAGCTCCCAACCCTGCTGCGCGGTCCGCTCGACCAGATGCAGCGCCTGGCGGACGCCGTCACCGACCGGGGCGAGCAGGCGCGCAGACAAATTCATCTGGGTGAGCAGGTCGTCGGGAATCCGGTCGCCAGCCGCAGCGACGATGATCGCATCGAACGGGGCCGACTGCGGCGCGCCCAGCCGGCCATCGCCGAACATCAGGCGCAGATTGGCCAGGCGCATCGGGCGCAGGTTCTCGCGCGCAACATCATGCAGTCCGCGCACGCGCTCGATCGACACCACCTCGCCGAACAGTTCGGCCATCAGCGCGGCCTGGTAGCCGCACCCGGTGCCGATCTCGAGCGCCTTGGACTGCGCGCGACGCGCGTACGGCAACGACGCCATCACGGTTTCGAGCATCCGCGCGACGGTGCTGGGGCGCGAGATGGTCTGGCCGTGGCCGATCGGCAACGCAACGTCTTCATAGGCGCGACTGGCCAGCGCCGGCTCGACGAACAGATGCCTGGGCACACGCTGCATCGCGCCCAGTACGGCGCTGTCGCGGATGCCGGACGCACGCAGCGAGTCCACCATGCGCGAGCGCGCGCTTTCGGAGGCCAGACCCAGACCGCCTGGCGGGGCCGGCGCCACCGGCGGGCGGGTTCGCGACGAGCGCGACACCGGCGTCCAGGCCGAGGGCGCACCGCGAACCGGCTTGGGGTACTTCACTGCGCCAACCAGTCGCGAACAGGTGCCAGGCACTGGACGCCGGTCAGATCGACATCGAGCGGCGTCACGCTGACCCAGCCCTGCGCGACCGCATGGAAATCGGTGCCGGGGCCGGCATCGCGCGCGCTGCCCGCCGGGCCGATCCAATAGATGGTTTCGCCGCGCGGATTGGTGGCGCGCACCACCGGTTCGGCATGATGCCGCTTGCCCAGGCGAGTGACTTCGACGCCGCGGATCTGCTCGTCGGGCAGCGCCGGAAAATTGACGTTGAGCAGCATCGGCTGCGCGATCAGGCGCGCGGCCAGTCGCCGGACCAGTTCCCCCGCCCGCCGCGCGGCCACGTCGAGGTGGGCATGGCCGCGCTGGGCCAGCGAAAACGCAATGGACGGCACGCCCAGCAGATAACCCTCCATGGCCGCGGCGACCGTGCCCGAGTAAATGGTGTCGTCGCCCATGTTGGCGCCATCGTTGATGCCGGAGATGATCAGGTCCGGGCGGTGCTCGAGCAGACCGGTGACGGCCACGTGGACGCAGTCGGTCGGGGTGCCGTCGATATAGAAGAAGCCATTGGCGGCCTTGCGCACCGACAGGGGCCGGGTGAGCGTCAGGGAATTGGACGCGCCGCTGCGATCGCGCTCCGGCGCGACCACCGTGACCTCGGCAAAACTCTCGACGGCCTGCACGAGTGCTTCGATGCCTGGGGAGAAATAGCCGTCGTCGTTGCTGACAAGGATGCGCATAGCGCGGATTCTAACGAATCGCCAGCAAAGCCCCCTGCGCCCTGTCCCCCGGTTCGGCTCGGCCCCGGCCCCACCCGCCCGGCTGCGCGCGGCGGCCGCCCCGGGACTGCCCCCCCCCCGCCCGGTAGCCTTAGCCCTCGGCCGGCCAGTCGCGGATGTAGGCCTTGAGCATGCGGTTCTCGAAGCTTTGCTCTTCCAGCACCGCACGCGCCACGTCATGAAACGAAATCACACCCATGACCGTGTCTTTGTCCATCACCGGCAGGTAGCGCTGATGAGTGTCGATCATCGAGCGGCGCAGCTCGTTGACATCCATCTCGGGGGTCACCACGATGGGTTTGGGATTCATCACGTCGCGCACGACGATCTCCGCCACCGGGGGCGTGGGTCCGGTGCGGTGCTCGAGCTGGCGTTTGGCGAGCACCCGGATCACCTCCCGGAACGTGAGCATGCCCACCAGTTGGCCTCTTTCCATGACGATCAGGGAACCGATGTCGTGGTCGGCCATCGTGACGACGCAGTCCGACAACATGGTGTCGGGCGTGGTGGTGTAGAGCGTCGTGCCCTTCACCCGCAAAATCTCGCTGACCTGCATCTGGCCTCCCTTGACCGCCTGGTGTGGCGATCCTGCGACCGATGCTAGCCCAGCAAGGCCTTGCGTTCAAGGCAACGACGGATCTGCGAAGCGAGATCGTCCTCGGTATACGGCTTGGTGAGGAACACATCGACACCGGCGTCGACCGCCATGCGCCGGTGCTTCTCGGATGCCCGAGAGGTGATCATGATGATCGGCACCTCGCACAAGCGCACATCCTGGCGCATCGTGCTGGCCAGCTCGACCCCGTTCATGCGCGGCATCTCGAGATCGACGATCGCCAGGTCGGGCACGCGCTGGGCCAGGCGCGCCAGCGCTTCCAGGCCATCGCCGGCCGAATCGACTTCGAATCCCAGGTCGCGCAGGAAGGCCTCCATCGATCGGCGCACGCTGACCGAGTCGTCGACCACCAGGCACACCGGCGCACGCTGGGCAGGCAGATACGGCGCGATGAGATCGTTACGCACCAGGCCGGCCCCGGCCAACAGCTGCGGCAGGTCGATCACGGGCGCGGCTGAACCGTCTCCCAGCACGCAGGCGCCCTCGACCCCCGCGATCGCGGGCATCCAAGCCGGCAGCGGGCGCACCACCACGCGCCGGGTCTGGGACAGTTCGGGGGCGATGATGGCGACACGTTCGCCATCGCTGCCCCGAACCAGCAGCGCCACTTCGTCGCGCGGTTTCGCGACGGCGCCCACGGTGGGCGCCTGGCCGCCATCCTGGAACCAGCCCCTGGGCAGGCCCAGCAGCGCATCGAGCCGGCGTACCGGCATCACGCCCTGCTCCATCACGAAGCGTTCTTCGCCATCATCGCCTTGCAGCACCCCGGCGCCGGGCACGATGTGCTCCACCTGGCGAATCGACAAGGCCAGCACATGGGTGGGCGTGCGCGCCACCAGCACGGGCAGACCGGCCAGCGCGATCGGCAACGTGATGTCGACGGTCAGTCCGCGGGCGGCCTCGGAACGGACGTCGAGCGCGCCGCGCAGCCGTGCGACAACCCGATGCACGACATCGAGCCCGATGCCCCGTCCGGACAGCTGGGTGGCCGCGTCGCGGGTGGAGAAACCCGGCGCGAGGACGAGCCGCGCGACCTGCGCCGGCGAGGGCCGGGCATCGGCGCCGATCAGTCCGCGTTCGATCGCACGCGCCAGCACCGCCGGCTCGTCGAGCCCGCGCCCGTCGTCCTGGCACCGGATGCGCAGTTCGCGCCCGGTGTGCTCGAACGCCAATTCGATGCGGCCCGCCGCCGGCTTGCCCGCCTGGACCCGCTGGGTCTCGTCCTCGATGCCGTGATCGACCGCATTGCGCAGCAGATGGGTCAACGGGTCGATCAACGACTGCAGCAGCTGGGCGTCGACCGCGGTCGAGTCGCCCTGGATGTCGAGCTGGACACGGCGCTGCGCCATCCGGGCGGCCTGGCGCGTGGCGCGCTGCAGTCGCGGAACGATCGTGGCGACCGCCACCATGCGCGACTGCATGACAGTCTCGCGAAGCTCGCCCTGCACTCGCTCGAGCTGGCTGATGGCGTCGCCCAGCACCGCCGCCTGCCGGTCGAGCTGGCGATCGAGCAGCTTGCTGTCGGCGCCGGACTCGGCAATGCGGCGCGAGACCGTATGCAGATCGTCGTATTCGTCCAGCTCCAGCGCATCGAATTGGGGCGCGTGCTGGCCGCGATCGATGGTGATGCTGCGCAGGTCGACAACGCGCTCCAGCTCATTGGCGAGGTCCTGCAGCCGTTCGCTGCCGACCCGGAACGTGATGCGCGTCTCCTGCAACTGAGCGAGCTGCTCCTGCGCCTGGGCCAGCAGGATCGACGCCTCGGCGGCCAGATCCAGCATGCGGTCGAGCACCCGCGCTGAGACACGCAGCGGTTCTTCGGGATCGGCGGGCGCGGCGTTGTCGGGTTCGATGCGCGCCAGGGTCGCAGCGCCGGTCGGGGCGAGAGAATCGGCCGGCGGCGGGGACGGAGCGATCGGCCGGGGGCGGCGACTGGGTCGGCAACGCGACCGGCGCCGGACGGGCGATGGCTGGCGGGCGACTGGAACCGGGGGCGGGAGGGCGACGGGCTGGGGCTGGCGCTGGGACTGGCGGGCCGGCGGCCGCGAAGGGCGGGCGGCGAGCTGGCGGGGGGGCCGGGGCTGGGCGCCGGTCGGGGGCCGGCGGGCCTGGACGCTCGGGCTCGGGCGGGGCTGGCCCATCGGCGCCGCCGGCCGCCGCGTCGTCTCGAGCCAGCTGGGCGGCCCAGTCGGCGATCCGCCGGGCGATGTCGAGCGCACCATCGGGCGCGGGCCCCTGTCCGGCAACCGCCTCGCTCATCTCGGCCAGGCAGTCGCAGCCCTCTTCGAGCAGCGCGCGGTGGCGGCCGCGGCCCCCTGGATCGGCCGGCGCGTCGAGCCAGCAGCGCGAGCATGTCCTCGAGCTGGTGGGCCAGCGTGGCTATGCCGCGGATGCCCACGGTATTCGCCGATCCCTTGAGCGTGTGCGCCGCGCGCTGCGCGTCGGCCAGCGCCTGCGGTTCGCCCTGCAGGACCTGAACGACGGATTCGGACAGGCGTGCCGACAGCGGCGGCAGTTCGATCAGCAGGTTGTCCAGCACGCGCGGGTCGGCATCGGCCGGAATCGCCAGCGAAAGATCGGACGGCGTGATCTCCGATTGAAGCGCCTGGACCTGGCGCGAACCGACCAGGCGCAGATGCGTGATCGCCGCGACGGCATCGTCCACCTGGTCGCGGGCCAGGCTCACCGGCCAGCGCGCATCGGCCAGCCCGAGGCACAGCTGGCTGGCGGTCTCGTCGTCCGGCGAGAGCACGAATCCGGCGAGCGCCGCCGGCAGCCAGCCCAGACGGTCGTGTGCCCCGGGCGGTGCGTCATCGGCACTCTCGAGCCAGACCGCGATGCTGTCGGCTGCCAGCCGGGCCAGTTCGGCCAGGGGCGACACGCCCACATAGCCGGCGGCGTTGCACCAGTGGTCCAGGCGCTCCGCATACACCTCGAGCCACTCGCGTTCGAGTTCGGGGCGCGCCTGGCGCCCATGCGCCGCCAGTTCGGCCAGCATCTCGCCCGACTCGTCGGCCAGCGCCTGGAGCGCCTGCGCGAGCATTTCGAGCTCGTCTCGGGCCACCGGCACCGGGTCGGGCGGGCGCTGCGGAGCCCCGCGGACCATGCCATCCGGGTGGGGGTCACCGGACTGCCCGGGCGGCTGGGACGCCGGCATCGCGGCGGCCGCCAGGGCAGCGATCACGTCGGCATCCTGGGCCAGGCGGCGCCGGATCAGCGTGATGAACTGCGCCGGCACGGCCGGGAACTCGGGCAGATCCTGCAGGCCCGACATCAGCGGGTCGACATCATCGGCCGCCAGGTGTCCGGCGCAGAACGCAACCACATCACCGACCCAGATCTCGAGGAATTCGCGCGCCCGTGGCCAGTCCGGCGAAGCCGACAGCTTGTGCAGATGCGGCACCGCCAGCGTGACGAGATAGTTGAGCCCGCGGACACCCGCGCGCTCGGCCGACTGGGCGCAGGCCGTGAGCGCATCGCCCAGGCGGCGCGCCTGCAGAGTGGGCTGGTTGGCCAGTTGCGGGTCGATCAGGGGATCGAGCAGGGCGATCGCGGCCTGGTTGAGCCGATCCAGTTGCAGGGCGGCCTGTTCGGAAGTATCGGCCATGGGCTCAGGAATCGCTGACCTTGAATACGCTGACCTCGTCGAGCAGCGCGCGCGCGCTGTCGACCAGCCGCAAGGTTTCGTTGGCCTGAAGGGAGAGCTGGCGCGCGGTTTCGCCGCTGGCCTCCTGGATGATGCGCGCGCGCTCCTGCAGCGCCACCCCGACCTTGGCCTGATCGGACGAGGTCCGGGCGATGTCGCGAACATCGGCGGCGAGCGCCTCGGTTTCGTCCTGGGTGCGGCGCATTTCCTGACCCGAGGCGTCGGCCAGGCGACTGATTTCGACGACCTGGGCGATCGCGTGGTTCATCGCGATCACGGTGTCATGGGTCTCGGTCTGGATGGCGGTGACCAGGCGGCCGATCTGGAATGTCGACTCGCGCGCCGACTCGGACAGCCGTTTCACCTCGTCGGCAACCACGGCGAAGCTGCGTCCGGCCTCGCCGGCAGCCGCCGCATGCATCGAGGCGTTCAGGGCCAGGATGCCGGTACGCTCGGCGATGCCCTGGATGATGCTCACCACCTGGCCGATTTCCTGCGATCGCTCTCCCAACCGCTTGATGCGCTTTTCGGTCTCGCGGATCAGGTCGCGCGATCGCGCCACCCCGCGCACCGTTTCGGCCACCGTGTTCATCGCCTGCGCGGTGGCCCCCACCGCACGCTCGGCCGCTTCGTTGCTGGCGCGCGCCCGCGAGGCGATCGCATCGAGCGCGCTCGCCGCGGCCGCCAGTTCGCGCGCCGCCAGTTCGACTTCACGCTGTTCTCGCGCCGCCGCCTTGCTGGCGGTATCGGACTGACCCTTGACGGCGATCGTGGCCTCGGCCACGTTCTGCGACACGGCCCGCACGTTGATCAGCACGCGCCGGGTTTCTTCGGTCAGCAGATTGAGCGCATCGGCGATCGCGCCGGTGACGTTCTCGGTGATCGGCACCCGCACGGTCAGATCCTTGCGAGTGGCGATCTCGCCCACCGCCTGCATGATCTCGATCACCGAGTCATTGAGTTCCTCGCTGTCGCGCGCCGCGCGCTCGAGACCCGAAACCCGGTCGTCGAGCAGCGCGTCGAAGTCCTGGCCCATGCGCTCGAACGCCAGCTGGCCGCGCAGCCCAGAGCGCGCGTCGAAATTCCCGGCCGACAGCTCGGCCAGGGTCAGACGGATCCGGCGCACCGGCGCAAGCGCGCGGCTCTCGAACAGCACCGACAGCAGCATCGCCAGAACCGCGCCCAGCGCACCGGCCACGCCGAGCGCAATCAGCAGCAGGTCAAAGGCTGCCGGCCCCGGCGTCCCGCCGGCCGACGCCCGCAGCAGCAGGCCGAACAGCAGCACGAGCAGGGGCGGCGCCAGCGCGACCCCGATCAGCCAGGCACGCGCCACCATCGCCGTGCGGTGCTCGCTGGTCGATGCGCCGATGCCGGTCATGAGGCCCTCTGCGGTGCGCTGGCCAGCACCTCGAACAGCCGGGCGGGCACGAAATGCCACCACACCCGTGCCGGGTCCGCGGAATCGGCCACCGGGTCGTGCAGGGCCGCTGCAAACACGCAGGAAGGCTGCGCGGCCTCGGGCAAGGGGTCGCCCAGCGCGATCGGCGCCGGCGGTTCGTCGACCCGCAGCGCGCCGCTGTCGCCAGGCGCGCCCAGCACCAGCACCGCATGTCGTCGCAGCGCAGGCGCTCCGCCCGGAGTCACACCGGACGGGTCGAGCACCACCACCGGATGCCCTTGCATCTGCATCAGGCCGATGACGCGCGCGGGCGCTGCGGCCAGCGGATGAACTGCCACCTCGGTCAGGTAGACCACGGGTACGCCGGCAGGCAGCACGAGGTGCACGCCGCCCACCAGGGCACCGAACGACGGCGCGGGGGAAACCGGGGAAGGACGAGTCATCGAGGCGGCGCGGGCCTCAGAGAGAGCCATCGCCGAGCCCGGCGTGGCGCTCGATGGCCGACAGCAGGTGCTCGGCCGTGTACGGCTTGGCGATCACTTCCCGCCCGCCCTGCATGCGCGCCCAGACCTGATCGGCGCGCTGCGCCTTGGTCGACACGAAGACGACCGGGATCGACCGGGTGCTGGGGTGTTCGGCCAGCCGGCGGCAGGCTTCGAAGCCGTCCATGCCGGGCATGACGATGTCCATGAAGATAAGGCCGGGAGGATCCAGACGGGCGGCCTCGAGGGCCTGCGCGCCGCTCATGGCGGTGCGCACGCGCCAGCCCGCGGTCTGCAGGATGCCCAGCATGCGTTCGCGCTCGGTCGCGACATCGTCGACGACCAGAATGCCGTAATCGGCACGACCTGGCTTTCGAGCCGCCATGGGCCTGGCGCTCAACGGCGGAACAGGCGGGCCATGACGCCCATCGGTGAACTGGCCGCGGCCGCCGGCGCCACGGGCCGGGTCGCGGTGCGGATCATGCCGCTGAGGTCGTCGATGGCCAGGTAGCGCCGCATCTGCTTGATCACCGCGGCTTCGAGCGCTCGGAACGGCACCGGCTTGGTCAGATAGGTGTCGCATCCGGCCAGGGCGCCACGCGCCAGGTCGAATGGCGAAGACCGGCTGGTGAGGATGATCACCGGCAATTGCCGCCAGTGCCGGTTGCGCTTGATCTCGCGGGTGAGCTTGTAGCCGTCCATATCGGGCATGACCACGTCGACCAGGGCCAGGTCGAAGTGCTGCTCCCAGAGTTTGGCGATCGCCTCGGACGCACTTTCGGCGGTTTCGCAGGCGACCCCCATGCGATCGAAGGCCATGGTCAGCTGGCGGCGAACCGTCGGGCTGTCGTCGACCACCAGCACGCGCAGCCGCTGCGAGATGGGAGGGTCGGCCGCGTTGACGGGAAAGGCGAGCAGGTTGGAGGGAGGGCCGGCGGCCCCGGCCTTTGGCGAGGGCACGGCGGCCAGACCGGCTGGCGCAGACCCACCCGGACGGCGCGCGTCGGAACCCGCCGCAGGGGCCGGCGCACGGGCCCCGGGCTCGCTGCGTGCCGCATCCGCCGCACTGGCGGCCGACGCCGGCGGCGCACCCGCGGCGGCGTGCGCCGGGAACGGGTGAGCGGACTGCGGGTGAGCGGACTGCGGGTGAGCGGACTGCGGGTGAGCACCGGCGGACACGGGCAACGCCGCGGCGGGCGGCGCCCCTTCGGAGGCGGCTGCGCCAGCGGCGGGCAGCCGGCTGGCCGGCGCGGTGAAGGGCGGGGCGGGAGCCGCGAACGACGGCGTGACGAACGACTGGCCTGCCATTCCGGGGCCGGGCTGCCAGGCAGCCCCATCGGGCGGGTCTCGGGCGAGAGCAGCTCGAGCTCGACGACGCGGTTGAGGATCGGCAGCAGCTGCAGGGTGAGCCGGTCGATGGAAATGGCGTGGCGCGCCGAACTGGGAGAACCCCGCGGCACGGCCGCGATCACGGGGATCGTCCGGCCGCTGCTGCGGATCAGCGCCAGCGCCTGCAGACCTTCCGGTTCGACCGAGTTGACGATGAGGATGTCGACCGCGCCGTGCTCGAGGCTGGTCGTGAGCTGGTATTCGTACTTGTTGTACTGGCTGTGCTTGAAGACGATCTCGATCAGCCGGCTGTCGCGCGGATCGAGGCCGGCGGCGCCGACCCGAAACAGGGGTTTTTCTTCCATGGGGATCCCGATCTGGTCAGTCGGGCCCATTCTCCCTGTCATCGGCTGCAAACCCAAGCGAGTCTGTCGCGTCCGGCCCACCGACCGGCGCCAAAATGTCGCCGTTCAGGGGGTCCGGTGCCGATCGGAGCCGTCTGGACGCCGCCCGGGCGGCTTCTATAATGCCGCCATGAGCCAACGCGACTATCAAGGGTTCGACACGCTTTCGCTGCACGCCGGGGCCCTGCCCGACAGCGATCACGGCGCGCGCGCGACCCCCATCTATCTTTCCACTGCCTTCGTCTTTCGCGATTCCGACCAGGCGGCAGCCCTGTTCAACATGGAACAGGGCGGCCACGTCTACTCGCGGATCAGCAATCCGACGGTGGCGGTCCTCGAAGAACGGATCGCGGCGCTGGAGCGCGGCGTCGGCGCCATTGCCACCGCGAGCGGCCAGGCGGCCTTTCACCTGGCCGTCGCCACGCTGGCGGGCGCCGGGTCGCACATCGTGGCGTCGCGCGCGCTGTACGGCGGGTCGCACAACCTGCTGCACTACACGCTGGCTCGCTTCGGCATCGAAACCACCTTCGTCGATCCGCGCAATCCCGATGCGTGGCGGGCGGCGCTTCGCCCCAACACCCGGATGCTGTTCGGCGAGACCCTGGGCAACCCGGGCCTGGACGTGCTGGACATCCCGGTCGTGGCCGAGATCGCCCATGGGCACGGCGTGCCGCTGCTGGTCGATTCGACCTTCACCACCCCCTGGCTGATCCGGCCCTTCGATCACGGTGCCGACCTGGTCTACCACTCGGCAACCAAGTTCCTGTGCGGGCACGGCACCGTGGTGGGTGGCCTGCTGGTCGACTCGGGCCAGTTCGACTGGGTGGCCAGCGGCAAGTTTCCCGAGCTCACCGAGCCCTACGACGGGTTCCACGGCATGGTGTTCGCCGAAGAGTCCACGGTCGCTCCGTTCCTGCTGCGCGCCCGGCGCGAGGGCTTGCGCGACTTCGGCGCCTGCATGAGCCCGATGAACGCCTTCCAGATCTTGCAGGGTGTCGAGACCCTGTCGCTGCGCATGGCCCGCCACGTCCAGAACGCACTGACCGTCGCGCAGTTCCTGGAGACCCACCCGATGGTCACCCGGGTCTCGCACCCGGGCCTGGCCTCGCACCCCGATCACGCGCTGGCGCAGCGCCTGATGCCGCGCGGCGCGGGCGCGGTGTTCAGCTTCGAGCTCAAGGGCGACCGCGCCGCGGGCCGGCGATTCGTCGAGGCGCTGCAGGTCTTCTCCCATCTGGCCAACGTCGGCGATGCCCGTTCGCTGGTGATCCACCCGGCCTCGACCACGCATTTCCGCATGGACGCCGCCGCGCTGGCGGCCGCCGGCATTGGCGAAGGCACGCTGCGGCTGTCGGTGGGCCTGGAAGACAGCGATGACCTGATCGGCGACCTCAAACGCGCCTTCCGGGCTGCCGAAAAGGGTTGAGCATGCAAATCACCATCGACGGCCGGACCGCCTACGCCTACACCGGGGGCAAGCCCTTCGATCCGGGCCTGCCCGCGGTCGCGTTCGTGCACGGCGCGCAAAACGACCACAGCGTGTGGATCCTGCAATCGCGCTACTTTGCCCACCATGGCTTCGCCGTGCTGGCCTGGGATCTCCCCGGGCACGGGCGCAGCGCCGGCCCGGCGCTGGAAACGGTCGAGGCGATGGCCGACTGGGTGCTGCGGGCCAGCCACGCGGCCGGAGCCGGACGCGTGGCGATCGTCGGTCACAGCATGGGATCCCTGATCGCGGTCGAGGCGGCCGGCGCTCAGCCGGCGCAGGTCAGCGCGATCGCGCTGGTCGGCACCGCGTATCCGATGAAAGTGTCCGACGCCCTGCTGCAGGCCGCGCGCGACGACGAGCCGCGCGCGTTCGACATGATCAATCAATGGTCGTTCAGCGGCGTCACCCACCGGCCGGGCAATCCCGGGCCCGGATTCAGCGTGTTCAACGAAGGCCGGCGCCTGATGGAGCGCCAGCCGGCGGGCGTGCTGCTCAACGATTTCAGCGCCTGCAATGCGTATGCCGGCGGTCAGGCGCGCGCTGCGGCCATCACCTGCCCGGCGCTGTTCGTGCTGGGCGACGGCGACCTGATGACGCCTCCCAAGGCCGCGCGCGTGCTGCAGCAGGCGCTGCCGGAGAGCCGCACCGTGCGCCTGCCGCGCTGCGGGCATCAGCTGATGGCCGAACAGCCCGAAGGCGTGCTCAAGGCGCTGACCGAATTCCTGGGTCCGCTGCGCGAGGCCGCCAAGACCTGAGTCGCGCCGCCTTCAGGCCGCGGGCTGCGCGCCGGCCGCCCCCAAGGGCCGTTCCAGTTCGGCCAGGTCCAGCGTCGGCTCGACCGGCGCCGCACCGGGTTTTGCGTCGGCGGCAGGATCGGCCTCGGCTGCCAGCGGCAATGTCCAGCAATCGTCGAACAGCGGGCGCAACGTCATCAGGTCGGTGCCCGGCGCAAGCAGCCACCATTCCTGCCAGACCGGCGACTCGACTGCCCCCTTGCCGATGGCCTGCGAGCGCGCCCGGACGGCGCCCGCCGGTCCCGGCGCGTCGAGCCGCCAATGGCGGTGCAGATAGCCCAGCGACACGAGCTGCCGCGCGGTCGCGTCGGCGCGCGCCGGATCGTCATCGAACAGCGCCCGCAACGGACCCGCCTGCACCGCGGCCTGGCCGGCGACGCGCGCCGCGAGCAGGGCCGTCAGCACCCGCCGGGCGCGCTCGAAACGGCGGGCCGGCGTCTCGGGAGGCGGCTCGTTCAGGCCCTCGCCCCACGACGGCAGGCTGGCGGTGAGCACCGCCGCGGCCAGCACGATCAGCCACACCAGGAACAGCCAGATCAGGAACAGCGGCAGCGCCGCGAAGGCGCCGTAGACGACGGTGTAGGTCGGCAGGCGCGTGAGCTGCAGGCCGAGACCGCGCTTGAGCAGCTCGAGCGCAACGGTGGCCAGCAGCGCGCCGATCAGGGCGTCGCGCCAGCGCACCGGCGCGTTGGGAACCAGCCGGTACAACAGCGTGAGACCCGCCACCGAGGCCAGCCAGGGCAGCAGCGCCAGCCACAGGCGCTCGGCTTCGGCCAGCCGCGTGCCGCCGAACAGCTCCGACACCACCAGGCCGTTGATGGTCAGCGTCGCCCCCACCAGCAGCGGCCCCAGGGTGAGGAAGGTCCAGTACAGCGTGAGGCGGCGAGCCAGAGGACGCGGCCGCCCGACCGCCCAGATCCGGTTCAGGGTGCGATCGATGGTCAGCAGCGCGGTGAACGCCGTGGCAAAAAAGGCCAGGCCGCCAATCAGCGACAGCTGGCTCGCCTTGGCCGCGAACTGGTTGAGGTAACGGACCAGCGTCTCCGAGAAGCTCGGCAGGAACAGATTGGCCGACAGGAAGCGCAGCAGGGCATCGCGCAGCCGGGCGAACATCGGCGTGGCCCCCAGCAGCGACACCGCGATGGTGAAGACCGGCACCAGCGCCAGCAGCGAGAGGAAGGCCAGGTTGGCCGCCGTCTGGGTGAGCTGCAGCTGCGCCACCCGCCGCACGACCAGACGCGCCAGGCCACGCAATCGAATGACAACTATCATCGGTGAGGCATCCATGCGTGGCTATGATACGGCCCATGTCCGCCCCTCCTTCGGCGCGTGCCCCGGCGCGCCCTGCTCTCTCGTCGCCCCCCTCCGCCGACCCGATCCACGCCCGCCGCTGGGTGCTGGCCAGCTTCACCGCGCTGATCGCACTGGGCGTGGCCTGGGAATTCTGGCTGGCCCCGCTGCGTCCCGGCGGGTCCCTGCTGGCACTGAAAGTGCTGCCGCTCGTCTTCAGCCTGCCGGCACTGCGCGCTTCGCGCCTGCGGGTCTACCAGGCATGGAGCATGGGGATCCTGCTTTACCTGTGCGAGGGTCTGGTGCGCGCCGCCAGCGACACCGGCCTGTCGGCGAATCTGGCCCTGGCCGAAACCGTGCTGGCCGCCATCGCGTTCGCCGCCCTGCTGATGTATGCGCGGGGCCGACGCCTGCAGGCGCTGCCTGCCACCCTGAGCGCCTGCGCCGCAGCCGATGCTCACCCTGTGGTCGATCTTCGTCGAGAGCCGACACCTGCGCCGCATCGTCGGCGCGCTGGTCGTGTTCGCCGCGATCCATGCGCTGGGCACGATCGGCTATCTGATCATCGGCCCTGCCAGCACGAGCGTGGTCGATGCGCTGTACATGACCTTCATCACCGTGGCGACGATCGGCTATGCCGAGGTGGTCGACCTGACCGGGCATCCGGGCGGACGGGTGTTCACGATGCTGATTGCGTTCCTGGGCATCGGCACCATGACCTTCATGTTTTCGAGCGTGACGGCGTTCATGCTCGAATCCGATCTCAACCGGGCTTATCGGAGACGCCGCATGCAGGCGAAGATCGATCAATTGTCGGGCCACTACCTGGTCTGCGGTGCCGGGCGCATCGGCGGCTATGTGCTCGATGAACTCGATGTGGTGGGCTTGCGCCACGTGGTTGTCGAGTTCGACCACGCCAGTGTCGAGCGCCGTCTCGAACAGGACCCGCGCCTGCTGATCCTGGAGGGCGACGCGGCCGACGACGACGTGCTGAAGCGGGCCGGTATCGAGCGCTGCCTGGGCGTGTTCGCCGTCACGGGCGACGACTCCAAGAACCTGGTGGTGAGCCTGTCGGCCAAGCAGCTCAACCCCAGGGTGCGGGTGGTGGCACGGGTCCACGATCCGCGCAACGTGGCCAAGACACTGCGCGCCGGCGCCGACGAGATCGTCTCGCCCGACTTCACCGGCGGGCACCGCATCGCCTCGCTGATGATCCGCCCGCAGATGGTCTCGCTGGTCGACGAACTGCTGCGCGCCGGCGGCCCGCTGTCGGTCGAAGAGGTGCTGGTGCCCGCGCGCGCGATGCCGCTCACCGTGGGCCAGCTCGGGCGTTCACCCGAATGGCTGCTGGTGGCGGTTCGCAACGGCACGAAATGGCGATTCAATCCCATCGAGGACGAGGCAATTGCCGCCGGCGACGTGCTGATCGTGATCGGCAGCCAGGAGGGGCGCCGCCGGCTCGAGCAGCGGGTGGCGGCGTAACGCCTGGCGCAGCCGTGTCAGCCGATCGCCGCCGCGACGGACACCTCGGCGGCCGCGCGCTCGATCAGGCGCCAGTCATTGGCCGCCAGCAGACGGGCGTCCGACAGCGTGCGCCGCCAGCGTCGGGCACCCGGCAAGCCATTGAACAGGCCCAGCACGTGGCGGGTCAGATCGCGCACCCGCCCTCCCCTGGAAGCCAGCGCGCAGGCATACGCGGCCAGCGCGTCGACGACGGCGCCGCGATCGGGCAGTGGCGCGGGCACGCCGAACAGGATGGGATCCACGCCGGCCAGCGCCCAGGGGTTGTGATAGGCCTCGCGGCCCAGCATCGCGCCATCGAGCGGCGGCACAAGATCGGGCGTCGCCGGTGCGGCATCGGCGGGATGCAAGCCTTCGAGCGGCGCGAGATGGGCCTGGCAGGCCGCCATCGAGCTCAGGCCACCGTTCAGGACGATGGTGAGCTCGGGGAAGTCGATTTTCAGACGATGCGCAAACCCGTACCGCAACGGCGGCAGTTCCCGGTTTTCCTTGGGCGAGAGCCCCTGCAGCCAGGCGTTGCGCGCATGCACGATGAAGACCCGTGACCCGCCGCGAGCCACTTCGCCGACGAAGTCGCGCACGAATTCGTAGGACTCGGTGCGGTCGATGCCGATGCGGTGCTTGACGGTGACCGGCAGGTCGACGGCATCGGCCATCGCGGCGACACAGTCGCGGACCAGCGCCGGTTCGGCCATCAGGCAGGCCCCGAAGGCGCCGCGCTGCACCCGTTCGCTGGGGCAGCCGCAGTTCAGGTTGATCTCGTCGTATCCCCACTGCGCGGCCAGGCGGGCACAGTGGGCAAGATCGGCGGGCTCGCTGCCACCCAGCTGCAGCGCGAGCGGATGTTCGGCGGCATCGAAATCCAGGTGCCGGGGCACATCGCCGTGCAGCAGCGCGCCGGTGGTGACCATCTCGGTATACAGGCGGGCGTGCCGGCTGAGCAGGCGGTGAAAGACCCGGCAGTGCCGGTCCGTCCAGTCCATCATCGGCGCGACCGAAAATCGCCATGGACTGATAATTTCTGAATTATTCAAACAAATCAATTACTTAACTCTTATATTCTTGCCAGCACACCAGACGGCTGCCCGCCGCCGCCCGGGATTCGTCATACGAAACAACGCCGATGTGCGCAGCCGGGCCCTGGCGAGACCCCGTCCGCGCCGGCAATAGGCATCCATAGTGACCCAATCCATCGGGCGCGTCGGTGCGCTCGTGATCATCGCGTGGTGCCGGGACATTTCGGTCTGCACGGAGGACTCGACACGAGGCCCGAGGCCCGAGATTCGATTCCCCTGCGACCGGGTGGCGTTGATATATTCGACTATTTTAGTCGGATATCCTTTTTCAAGAAATTCAGCCCATGCCCGTTGCACCCAAGACATCGACCGACAAGGCAAAAATCAAGTTCCTGCTGCTCGAGGGCATTCATCCTTCGGCGATCGCCGTGCTGCAGGCGGCGGGCTACACCCGGATCGAAAGCCTGCCGGGCGCGCTGTCCGATGAAGCCCTCGCGCTCAAGATCGCCGATGCGCACTTCGTGGGCATCCGCTCGCGCACCCAGCTCACCGCCGAGCTGCTCGCCCGCGCCGACAAGCTGGTGGCGATCGGGTGTTTTTGCATCGGCACCAATCAGGTCGATCTGCAGGCCGCGCGCGAGCGGGGCATCGCGGTGTTCAACGCGCCGTTCTCCAACACCCGGTCGGTGGCCGAACTGGTCCTGGCCGAGTCAATCCTGCTGATGCGCGGCATTCCCGCCAAGAATGCTGCCGCCCATCGTGGCGGCTGGCAGAAGTCGGCGGACGATGCCTACGAGATCCGCGGCAAGACCCTGGGCATCGTGGGCTACGGCGCGATCGGAACCCAGCTGTCGGTGATGGCCGAAAGCCTGGGCATGCAGGTGATCTTCTTCGACGTGGTCAGCAAACTGCCGATGGGGACGGCCCGTCCGGTCGCGACACTGCGCGAGCTGCTGGCCCAGGCCGACATCGTCACGCTGCACGTGCCCGAGACCGCCGCCACGAACGCAATGATCGGCCCGGACGAGCTCGCCGCGATGAAGCCGGGAAGCGCGCTGATCAATGCGTCGCGCGGCAGCGTCGTCGACATCGGCGCCCTCGCGCAGGCCCTGCGCGACAAGCGGCTGCTGGGCGCCGCCATCGACGTGTTTCCCGACGAACCGCGCAGCAACCGCGAGATTTTCGAGTCGCCATTGCGGGGCCTGGACCAGGTGATCCTGACCCCGCATGTCGGCGGCTCCACCGTGGAGGCCCAGGAAAACATCGGCATCGAAGTGGCCGAAAAGCTGGTCAAGTACAGCGACAACGGCACCTCGACTTCGTCGGTCAATTTCCCGGAAGTCGCGCTCCCGGCGCATCCCGGCCATCACCGGCTGCTGCACATCCACCGCAACGTGCCTGGCGTCCTGGCGCAGATCAACCAGGTGTTCTCGGACAATCGCATCAACATCGCTGCGCAGTTCCTGCAGACCCGCGAGTCGGTAGGCTACGTGGTGATCGACATCGACGCGGCCCATTCGGACGTGGCGCTGGCCAAGCTCGCCGATGTGCCGGGCACCTTGCGCACCCGGGTGCTGTTCTGAGCGAAGCCGCGATGACGACGCTGACACTCGAGCCGATCAGCAGCCGCATCTGCCGGGTGCTCGATGCGCAGGGGCGCCATGTCGGCCAGCTCAAGCACATCGGCGGGCTGTGGAAATTCAAGGCGATCGGGTACGACGAATCCGGCGCATGCATACCCGGCGGAGGTCCGCTGACCGACCGGCACAATGCGGTGTTCGAACACCTCGATCCGCAAGAGATCGGCCGCGCTCTGGGCTGACGCTTCGCCGCGCTATGCTGGCTTCCAAGGAGCGCACCCATGAATGACCCGTCGACGGCCCGCATCGTGTCCCTGATCGGCGAGCCCGCCTGCACGGCGATGCTGGCGCCGCTGATGGACGGGCGCGCATTCACCGCCGGCGAGCTGGTCCGGGCTGCGGGCGTGCCCGCGGCCACCGGCCAGCGCCACCTCGCGCTGATGGTCGAGGGCGGACTGCTCCGGGTCACGGGCATCGGCCGGCATCGCTATCACCGGATCGCATCGCCGCAGGTCGCGGCCGTGCTCGAGGGTCTGATGCAACAGGCCGACCGATGCGCGCCTGCGCTTCGGGCCGCGCGGCCGGGCCCGCGCGACGAGGCGATGCGCCGAGCCCGCACCTGCTATGGCCACCTGGCAGGCCGGCTGGGCGTCGCCATAGCCCAGCGCCTGGAGCAGGACGGCGCACTCGTCTTCGACGCCGAATCTTGCTGGCTCACCGCGCGCGCAGCCGTTGCGCTGGCCGGGCTGGGCATCGCGCTGGCGCCGGCAGACGCCGCGCTGCAGCGCCCGCAACGCGCGTTCTGCCGGCCCTGCATGGACTGGAGCGAACGGCGTGCGCACCTGGCCGGACACGTCGCCAGCACGCTGTGCCGCGAATGCCTGAGCCGCGGCTGGCTGCAGCGCGAACCGCAGTCGCGCGCGCTGCAGATCACGCCCGGCGGGCAGACCGCCTTGCGCGACTGGCTGGGCCCGCCGCTGTGGCATCAGGTCATGGCGCACTGACGGGTCTGGCCGGCGCCGCCCCGGAAAGTCGCCGCGGCGCACCTGCGGTAATCTTTCCGGGCCCGACGGGCATCGAACACCGAGGGAGGCTCTCCGTGCAGGACAGGTCCGCACCGCCCCTGACGCACCATCAGATCATCGCGCTGGCCGAGCCCTTCGTGCGTCGCGGCCGGCAGGTCGATCTGCAAGCCAGCGACCGCCTGGCCAGACGCCTGCTCTTCAAGCCGATCTCGACCGAAGTACCGGACCCGCAGCTGGCGGGCCTGACCGAAGTCCTGCAGATCGATCAGCCCGAACCAGGCCGCTACCGCTTGACCCGCCTGCTGACGCTGCCCGGCGGCCTGCAAGCCGGCCTTCAGGCCGAGGGCGCGAAGCCCGACGATCTGCTGGCGCTCGTCGAAACCGTACCCGCGGCCCGCCAGTTCGACACCGGCGCCGGCTGGCGTATCGCCCGGTGGCACCGCCTCGATGCGACGGCACACGGCGCCACCCGCGGGCGGCCGATCTTCATGCATGGCATCGCCGAACTGGGCGAGATCCAGCTCGCGCTGACGCTGTCGGGCACGAAAGGCATGCCGGCCGAACTCCGCCTGGCTCCCGTTGCCGGCGACTCTCTGACCCTGCCCGAGGACCTGTTCGCCGTGCTGGGCCTGGCGTGGTCGCTGCTGCGCCTGCGCACCGATGGCTGGCACGCCAGCCTGCGTCTGCGCGGCGACGTGCTGGCACAGGCCGGCGATGCCGAGCGCCGACTCACGCAGGCCGCGGCGCATCTGGCGCGCACGCTGGCCGAACCACCGGCCCGTTTCCATGAGCAGCGCGTCGCCGCGCGCTGGGCGGTGGCCGCGCGGCGCGCGCTGCCGCTGCTGGCCTGCGTACTGCTCATTGCCGGGGCAGCGGCGGTGCCGCGCCTGGGCCTGGCCGACGATTCGGCGCTGCGCATGCTGATCTTCAACGCCCCGCCGCTGCTGCTCATCCTGGTGTTCTGCCTGCGCGAGCTGCCGCGCTTCGAGATTCCGCCCATCCCGCGGCGCCCGAGCACGCGGGCCTGGCGGGATCCGCCATCGTCCCGGTGATCCATGCTCGACAATCCGATGAACATTGCGCCCGTGTCGATCGCGGCGGCCAAGGCCGCGCTGATCGAACAGTTCGCCGACCCGATCCTGCGCCGGCGCGCCTCGATGCTGTGGGGCTCGCGCGGCGTGGGCAAGTCGTCGATCGTGCGCCAGCTCGCCGAGCACCATGGCGTGCCGCTGGTCGACCTGCGCCTGACGACGATCGAGCCGGTCGACATCCGCGGCGCCATCTATGCCGACGACCGGCTGGCCAAGACGGTCTGGTTTCCGCCCGAGTTCCTGCCCTCGCCGGACGAGCCGGCGGGAATCCTGTTCCTGGACGAACTCACCGCGGCGGATCAGCGGCTGCAGATCTCGGCCTATTCGCTGATCCTGGACCGGCGCGTGGGCAACTACCGGCTGCCCGACGGCTGGCAGGTCATCGCGGCCGGCAACGCCAGCTTCCACGGCGCGGTGTCGCACGACATGGGAACGGCTCTGGCCGACCGCATGTTCCACTTCAATGTGCAGACCACGATCGACGCGTTCCTCGCCCACGCCGTCGCGATGGGCTTCGCGCCCGAGGTGATGGCCTACCTGAAGGTGCGCCCTGACAAGCTCGACGACACCCAGGCCCAGCTGGCCAACGACCACCTGGTGGGTGCGAGCCCGCGCGGCTGGGAGGACATCTCCAACGTGCTGAAGTCGGGCCTGTCGGAGCCAGCCAGACGGCTGTTCGTGCAGGGCCGGATCGGCGCCGCCAACGCCGCCGAATTTTTCGGCGTGCTGCGCGAAATCCAGGCGGCCGTGGATGTCGTGCGCCTGCTGGCCGCGCGCCGCGGCGAGGCCACCGCCGCCTTGCTGCCGCACAGCCTCGATGGCCTGTATGGCGTGATCTACGGTCTGCTGGCCGCCGCGGCCGACGCGAGCACGATGAGCCGCGCGCTGGAGATCGTCGAACAGCTGCCCGACATCCGCGCCGCATCCCCGCTGCCGGTGCGCGAGGCGCAAACGCTGGCGATGGAGCTGCTGATGCAGCGCGCGCTCGAGCGCGGCCTGGAAACGGCCATCCTGGACAGCCCGTCGTACCGGCGGTATGCCGAGCAGCGCAAGCGCGAACAGAATGCCTGAGGACGCCCCGCAGCCCTGGCGCCGCAGCACCCGCGCGATCCAGCGCATGGTCGAGTTCGCGCCGGCCACCGGCGGCCTGGCCTTGTGGATGCACCACCGCGACCTCGCCGACGATGCCGTGGCGCCGGTGGTCGCGACCGACGGCCACACGATCTTCTACGCGGCCTCGTTCGAATCCCTCCCGGTGGCCGAACAGGCGGGTCTGATCGCGCACGAGGTGCTGCACGTCGCGCTTCGCCACCCGCAGCGCCTGCTCGAACTGCGCGAACAGCTGGGCGATGTCGATACCCGGCTGTTCAACCTGTGCGCCGATGCGATCGTCAATGCCAGCCTCGGCCATCTGAGCTGGCTGAGCCTGCCCGAACCGGCGCTGTCCCTGGAACAGGTGCTCTCCAGCGCGCTGGGGATCACTGAAAACGTCGAAAAATCGCTGCTCGAATGGGATGTCGAACGCTTGTATCGCGCCATCGACGACCGGCGTGCGCCGCCGCAGGACGACGCGCGCCGTGCGCGCTCGGGGCAGCGCGGCGGGGCAAGCACGCGGGCGCCGGCCGCCTCGGAGCCGTCCCCGGCTTCGGTCCGCGACCAGCCCGCGCCGCGCGAGGACGGTCCCCGCTCGGCGCGCTTGCGCGCGCTGGGGGCGCAGGCCATCGCCGACCTCCAGCCCGACCCGGACACCCGGGGCTCGCCGCAGGCGCAGGCCGAGCAGACACGCGAATGGCGCGAGCGCATCCTGCGCGGCCACGCCAGCGACGGCGCCCACTCGATGCTGCGCACCTTGATCGCCGACGTGGCGCAGGCGCGCACACCCTGGGAGCAGGTGCTGCGCACCCGGCTGGCACGCAGCCTGTCGCCGCGCCCCCAAATGTCGTGGTCGCGCCCCTCGCGCTCGTACATTGCCAACCAGGGGCGCGGCGGGCCGCACCGGCGACTGCCCTGGGAGCCCGGAACCAGCCAGCTGCGTGCGGTGCCGCGGCTCACCGTGATCGTCGACGTGTCCGGATCGATCGACGAGGCGCTGATGGTGCGCTTCGCCCGCGAGATCGAATCCATCACCCGGCGCCTGGAGGCGGGGCTGGTGCTGGTCATCGGCGACGAGCGCGTGCTGCGCGTCGAGCACTTCGAACCGGGTCGATCGGACCTGCGGACGATCGCCTTCCACGGCGGCGGCGGCACCGACTTCACGCCCCTGCTGGAAGAGGCGGACCGGCATCGCCCGGACATCGCGGTGGTGCTGACCGATCTGCAGGGTCCGGCGCGCTGGCAGCCGCGCTGGCCGGTCATCTGGGCGGTTCCACCCGAATCGGCCTGGGCGACGCAGCCATTCGGGCGCAAGCTGGTGCTGCGCTGAGGATCGAGGCGTGGACTGCGCACCCGTCGTGGTGCGGCTTCGGACGCCCGCGCCGCACCGCCGGATCCGCAAATCCACTGAATCGGCATCCATCGGCCAACGGGCCTACTTTACAGTTCGATGACCCTGCCGGTAACGTGGCTGGAACAGGCGGCACAACGCCCGCCTGCCGGAGGAATCTCATGGCGCGCCAGTTCCTGGTTCTCGACGACCACCCGTTCGTTCACACCGCCCTCGGCCAGATGCTCGCCGACCTTGAGCCCGGGGGGCGGATCACCCTGACCCACCGGCTCGAACAGGCGCTGTCGTCGTTGCGCCAGAATCCCGCGCCCGATCTGATCCTCGCCGATCTCCACCTGCCCGATGCCAATGGCACCGAAGTCCTGACACGGCTGCGCCAGCAGCGCCCGGAAGCGCCGATCGCGGTGTTTTCGGCCCATGCCGACGCACCCACCATCCTGCGCTGCCTGGAGGCCGGCGCCATCGGCTACATCCCCAAGACCCACAGCAGCGAGGCCGTGATCAATGCGCTGCGGCTGATCACCTCGGGCTGCCCCTACGTCCCGCCGGAAGTGCTCAGCCTGCACGCCAACAGCCGCGCTCGGCTGGAAGCCCATCTCGCCAGACCCGCCGACCCCCGCCATCTGGGCCTGACCGACCGCCAGATCGACGTGCTCCGGCTGATCCTGCGAGGCCTGCCCAACAAGCTGATCTGCCGGCAATTGCGGCTGGCCGAGGGCACCGTGAAAGTGCATGTCAGCGCAGTCCTGCGGGCCCTGGGCGTGCGCAATCGCACGCAGGCGGTCATTGCCGCCAGCCGGATCGGACTCGACGTTCCCGACTGAATCGCCGCGGCCTCAGGCCGGTGTCAGCGCCACCACCTGATCCCAGACCTGACGCCCGCCGTTGGCCAGCACTTCACGTCCCAGGCGGCTGGCCCAGTAGCGCGACGATCCGAACTCCGCCGCCCAGCCCTTCAGGCGCCGCGTGAACAACTGCAGATCGTATTCGGCCGTGACCCCGATCGCGCCGTGCACGGCATGGGCCACGCCGCACACCTGCTCGGCGGCCGAACACGCCACTTCGCGCGCCGCCGCCACCCGGCCGTGCGGCAGGGCCAGCCCCGGATCGGCCAGCGCCAGGCGCGCGGCCATCGCGGCCATCGCACTCCATTCGGCGGCAACCGCCAGCTGCTGCTGCACGGCCTGGAACTTGCCGATCGGCCGGCCGAACTGAACCCGGTCGTTGGCATAGCCGACCGACATGTCGACCACCCGGCGCGCTGCCCCGGCGATCTGAGCGCACCGGATGGCGGCGCCCGCCAGCAGGAGTTCCTGAGCCGACGCCACGGAGTCCTGCAGCAGGCGCTCGGCGCCGGCCCAGCGCAAGCCGGTGCGCGGTTCGCCGGCGGTGTTGCGGCGCTGGGTCGCAGCGGCCGGCGCGATCTCGAGCAGCAGCAGGCGGCCATCGAGTTCGACCAGCACATCGTGCGCCTCGGTCGCGCCCGCCACCGCGTCGGCCACGAGCTGATCGCCGTCGCGGCGAGCCAGCGCCAGCGTGACCCGGCGACCGGCCGGCAGGCCCAGGCCGGCGGCCCGCGCCAGCAGGTGCGCCGCCAGCATCTCGGGCAGCGCGACCGGCAGTCCGTATTCGCCGCAGGCCTCGATCAGGCCGCGCACCGCCGACCAGCCCAGCGCCGAGCCGCCCGCCGCTTCGGGCGCGCAGGCCAGCGGCAAGCCCTGCTCGTCGAGCCGGCGCCACAGATCGGCGGCCACCGCCGGGTCGGTCTCGGCCTGGCGCAATCGCGCCGGCGGGCTTTCCTGGGCGAACAGCCGGCTGGCGGAATCGGTGAGCAGGCGGGCCGACTCGTCATCGGCCGAAGGCCCGCTCGGGGCCGCCGCGGAGGAAGTCTGGGAAGTGGTCATGGCAGCAATGTCCAGGGGGCCGGCGCTCAGCGCAGACCCAGGCCGCGCGCGATCATGCCGCGCAGGATCTCGCGCGTGCCGCCACGCAGCGAAAAGGTGGGTGCCATCTGGCTGGTGTACGACAAGGCCTCGAGCAGCTCGACCGGCGCGCTGCGCGACGGGTCGCCGCCCACGAGGCGCGTGACCACCTCGGCCAGATCCTGCTCGCCGCGGGTGCCGAGATCTTTCATCACCGCCGCGGCCACCAGCGGATTCTCGCCGCGGGTGATCATGGCGGTGAGCGCGATCGACATCGAGCGCAGCACCACATGGCGGGCGTGCATCGCGCCGATTTCGGCCACCGCCACCGGGTCGGGCTCGGGCAGCGAGCGCTGCCAGGCGATCAGCGAATCCATCAGCACGATCGACGACAGCAGCCGCTCGGGACCGCTGCGCTCCAGCGCCAGTTCGGCGTTCACCTGCGCCCAGCCCTGCCCCTCTTGCCCGAGCAGCGCATCGGGCCCCAGGCGCACGTCGTCGAACGTGACTTCGTTGAAGTGCGCGTCGCCCGTGAGGTCCGACAGCGGCCGTACCGTGACACCGGGCAGCGACAGATCGACGATCAGTTGCGACAGGCCGGCCTGGCGGTCGTCGGTGGACCCGGAGGTGCGCACCAGCGCCACCATGAAGTGGGCATGGTGCGCGTTGGTCGTCCAGATCTTGCGTCCGGTGAGGCGCCAGCCGTCGCCATCGGGCACGGCGCGCGTGCGCACGCTGGCCAGATCGGAGCCGGAATCGGGCTCGCTCATGCCGATGCAGAAATACCGCTCGCCGCGACACACCGGCGGCAGATGGGACAGCTTTTGCGCCTCGGTGCCGAAGCGCGCGATCTGCGGGCCGCTCTGGCGATCGGCCAGCCAGTGGGCCGCGATCGGGGCGCCCGCCGCGAGCAGTTCTTCGATCACCACGAAGCGCGCGAAAGGCCCGCGCTCGGCACCGCCGTAGCGCCGAGGCAGCATCAGGCCGATGAATCCGGCCGCGCCCAGCTTGCGGCTGAACTGCTCGTCGTATCCCATCCAGGAACGCGCGCGGCGCCCGGCATCGAGCACCGGCATCTCGCGCGCGATGAATTCGCGGATGGCGGGCCGCAGCGCTTGCTCCGGGCCGGGTATGTGTTCGATGGCAAGTGGAAACATCCGGCGATCCTAGCCCTGCCCTCGCCATGCCGTGGCAAAGCCCTACGAAATGACTATTCGCATCGACTAACGGGCGACTTTTCGCATCTGGTAGCCGATACGCGGGAAGTGGACCGTGACCTCGCCGGCGCGCGGATCGCTGCGCCGCACCGCGAGCTGATCGGGCGCACTGATCACCAGGCGTCCGCGCACCGGCACGATGCCGTAATCGGCCGGTTCGATCTCGACTTCATCGCCGCTCTGGCAGCCGTGATAGTCGACCCAGGCCAGCCCCTGGCCATCGGCGGGCGTGGCCGCGGCGGCGATCGTCAGCGCCTCGTCGGCGGCCAGTTCGCGCGACTGGCCGTGGCCCAGCGCCGTCATGCGCGCAAACCAGGCGGCGAGCGCCGGATAGCGCGTCACGATGGCCGCCAGCGCCGGCGCGCGCTGCACGAACCACAGCGGGTGATAGGCGCTGAAATCGGCGATGGTGGGCGCCTCGCCCATCAGGAACGGCCGGCCGTCGGCCAGGTGGTCGGTGAGGCGCTGGAGCCAGCCGTGCAGCTGGCCCGTCGCCTCGGGCACGGCCATGCGGGCGCCGCCGCCGGTGCGCATCGTCTTGCGGTCTTCGATGAAAGCGTCGATCTGGGGCTTGTTCATGCCCTGGAACAACGCCGCGAACCCCGCCGGTTGAAAGACGTAGGCCACCGCCGCGCCGAACAGGTCGCGGTCGGCCAGATCGGCCACCGAGCGCGCCGCGACCCGGTCGGCCGGAAACAGCGGCGCCTGCGGCGCACGCGCATCGAGCACCCGGGCGATCAGCGCGGTATCGCAATAGACGTCGGCGCCGATCTGCAGCACCGGCGTGCGCCGATAGCCGCCGGTGAGCGGCATCAGGTCGGGCTTGGGCATGATCCACGGGATGGTGACCGAGTGCCAGGCAAGCCCCTTGGCGCCCAGGATCAGGCGGATCTTCTCGGCAAAGGGGGAGGCAGGATAGTGGTGCAGGATGATGTCGTGCATGGCAGGCGCGATGATGTCGGGGTGATGTCATTCGTGGAACCGGCGGGCCGGCGGCTTGCGCGTAAACTCGCTCGCATCTCAATGATGCCGGAGTGCACCCATGACGCGTGTAGTTGCCGATGATCTCTGGTTCCCGGAGGGCCCGGTCGCCCTGGACGACGGCTCGGTGGTGCTGGTCGAGATCCGCCGCCAGACCCTGACCCGGATCGCCCCGGATGGCAGCAAGCAGATCGTCGCGAAGCTGGCCGGCGGACCCAATGGCGCGGCCATCGGGCCCGACGGCCATTGTTACGTGTGCAACAACGGCGGCTTCGAGTGGGTCGAGCGCCAAGGCATCCTGTACCCCGGCTCGCAGCCGGCCGACTACAGCGGCGGGCGCATCGAGCGGGTCGACATGAACACCGGCAAGGTCGAGGTGCTCTACACCGAGGTCGACGGCCATCCGCTGCGCGGCCCCAACGACCTCGTGTTCGACGGCCAGGGCGGATTCTGGTTCACCGATCTGGGCAAGGGCCGCCCGCGCGACATGGACCGCGGCGGCCTTTACTACGCGAAGGTCGATGGCTCATCGGTGCGCAAGGCGATCTACCCGCTGCTCACGGCCAACGGCGTGGGCCTGTCGCCCGACGGCAAGACCGTCTATGTGGCCGAGACCCAATCGTGCCGGCTGTGGGCCTTCGACCTGTCCGGGCCGGGCCAGATCGTGCGCGCCCCGCACCCCTCGCCCAATGGCGGGCGGATGCTGTATGCCTCGCCGGTGCCGGCCTGGTACGACTCGCTCGCGGTCGAGGCCAGCGGCAACGTCTGCGTGGCCACGCTGCTGCAGGGTGGCATTTCGGTTATCGCGCCGCAGGGCGGACTGGTCGAGTTCATTCCCACACCGGGCGACTGGATGGTGACTAACATCTGCTTCGCCGGCCCTGACCGCCGGCGCGCGCTGATCACCCATTCCGGGGCCGGCACGCTGATCGAGATGGACTGGCCGCGCGCCGGTCTGAAACTGGCCTATTGAGGCATGCCCATGAAGATCGTCATCGCTCAGTTCAAGCACGAGACCAACACCTTCTCGCCGGTGCCCACGCCGCTCACGCGCTTCGGCGGGGGCGGCGCGCCGCCCGAGGGCGAGGCGGTGCTGGCCGCCTATCGCGGCACCGGCTCGGCCATCGGCGCCTTCCTCGATCTCGCCGCGCAGCTCGGCGCGCAGGTGGTCACTCCGATCGCGGCCTCGGCCGCGCCCAGCGCACCCTGTTCGGACGAGGTCTTCGACTACGTCAGCGGGCGCATCTGCGACGCGGTGGCGGCCGGCTGCGACGCCGTGCTGCTCGACCTGCATGGCGCGATGGTCAGCGCCAGCCACGACGACGCCGAGGGCGAACTGCTGCGCCGCCTGCGCGAAGTCGATCCGCACGTGATGGTCGGCGTGGCGCTCGACATGCACACCAACATGTCGGAAGCCATTGCCCGCCATGCCAATGTCGTCGCCGGTTACCAGACCTATCCGCATGTCGACATGTACGAGACCGGCGTGCGTGCGGCCAAGCCGATCATGGCCTCGCTGCAGGGCTGCCCGCTGCCCTCGATCGCCTGGGGCCAGCGCCCGATGCTGCCGCACGTGATGCGCCAGGGCAGCGATGACGAGCCCAACAAGACCCTGCAGGACCGCTGCCGCGAAATGGAGGCCGATGGCATCCTGAGCGCCACCGTGTTCGTCGGATTCCCGCATGCCGACATCGAGATCGCCGGCTTGTCGGCGGTGGTGGTCGATCACGACCCGACGCGCGCGCGCAAGGCCTGCGACGAGCTGCTGGAGCTGGCCTGGGCGCGCCGCGCCGAGTTCGTCTATCAGCTCGAAGACCTCGATGTGTCGCTCGAGCGCGCGCGCCAGCTGGCCGAAACCGCGCCCGGCCAGGGCCCGATCGTGCTGCTCGACCACTACGACAACTGCGCCTCGGGCGGCACGATGGACACCACCACCGTGCTCGGCCGCATCATCGCGGCCGGCCTGCCCGACGTCGCGGCCTTCGCCATCTACGATCCCCAGGCCGTGCAGACGATGGTGAAGGCCGGGACGGGTGCCACGGTCACTTTGCCTCTGGGCGGAAAACTGCCGATGCCCAGCCTGGGCCTGGCGGGCTCGCCGCTCACGGTCACCGGCCAGGTGAAGAAACTGGTCGACGGCCGCTTCACCAACCAGGGGCCGATGGCCCGCGGTCAGCGCATGAACATGGGGCCGACCGCGGTGCTGCAGGTGGGCGGTGTCGAGATCGTCGTGATCAGCGAACATGTCGAGCCGCATGACATCGCCTGCCTGGAAGCCGTGGGCATCGATCCGATGAGCAAGCGCTTCCTGATGCTCAAGAGCCGCGTGCACTGGCGCGCGGGTCTGCGCAAGTACGCCCGCGCGATCGTCGAATGCGCCGGCACCGGCGTGTGCACCTCGGACTACGGCAGCCTGCAGTTCCACAAGGTGCGCCGGCCGATCTATCCGCTGGACCCACTCTGAGGAAAGCGTCCCGGCGGGCGCAGGCCTGCCGGCGCGGCGCCACGCAGCCGCGCAGGAGCTACGCGCGTGCCGGCGCCGCGAGCCTCGCTGCCGTCACGCCAGGATCAAGCCGCCATCCACCGGAATCGATTGACCCACCACGTAGGCGGACAACGGCGAGGCCAGGAACAAGGCCACGCCGGCCATGTCCTGCGGCGTGCCCAGGCGGCCCATCGGGATCGATTTCAGCGCGCCGGCCAGCCGCTCGGGATTGGCGGTGGTGACCTCGGTCATCTTGGTCGCGACGAAGCCCGGCGCGATGCCGTTGACCCGGATGCCGTCGCGCGCCCAGGCGTCGCCCAGGGTGCGCACCAGCCCGACCGCGCCGGCCTTCGACGCGTTGTAGGCCGGATTGCCGCGGGTCGACTGAAAGGCCGCCGTCGAGCTGATGATGATCAGCGAACCGCGCGCCGCCTTGAGCATCGGGTGGAACTTCATCGAGAACGCCATCAGGCTGTTCAGGTTCACGTCGATCACCTGCGCGAAGCCCTCGTTGGTGTACTCGCGCCGGCCATACAGCACCATGCCCTGCGAGAGCACCAGCACATCGAGGCGATCGAAGCCCGGCGACCAGCGTTCGATGGCGCCGATGTCGCCGGCGTCGAGCTGCGCGTAGGTCAGTCCTTCAAGGTCGGAGCCGCTCGTACCGGCATAATCGGCCGCACTCGCTCGCGTGCCGCAGACATGCACGGCCGCGCCGCGCGCCCGGAACGACTGGGCAATGCCGTTGCCGATCCCGCTCGATCCACCGACCACCAGCACCGTCTTGCCGCTGAAATCCAGTTCACCACCCATCGCCCGCCCCTTCGCACCTCGTTGGTCATGACCGATACACTAGCCGAGAAGCCAGCCGAGACCCCGGGCCGACCCCGGCAACCGGAGCCGCGTACTTGAGCCCCCAGACGCGCCATCGGCTGGCCATCGCGCTGATCGTCATCACGCCCGGCTTCTGGTCGGCCAACTACATCGTCGCGCGTTCGGCCATCGGCGTGCTCGAGCCGCACATGCTGGCGCTGCTGCGCTGGTGCCTCGCCCTGCTGCTGATGCTTCCCTTCGCCTGGCCGGCGCTGCGCCGCAGCTGGCCCCAGTGGGTGCGCCAGTGGCCGCATCTGCTGGTGCTGGGCGCACTGGGCATGTGGATCTGCGGCGCCTTCGTCTACATCGGGGCGCACACCACGATCGCGACCAACATCGGACTGCTCTATGCACTCGCGCCGGTCCTGATCGCACTTGCCTCGGCGCGCTGCTTCGGCGAGCACCTGTCGCGCGTGCAGGTCGCGGGTGCGGCCCTCGCGCTGTCGGGCACGCTGCTGGTGCTGGCCAAGGGCTCGATGGCCAATCTGCTCGCGGTGCGCTTCACGATCGGCGACGCCTGGATCCTGACGGCGGTGATCGCCTGGACCGTCTATTCGCTGCTGCTGCGCCACTGGCAAAGTCCGCTCGACCCGTTCGCACGGCTGACGGCCATCGTGGCCGGCGGCATCGTGGTGCTTGTTCCCTTCACGCTCGCCGAGGGCCTGGCCCGCGGCTGGCCTGCCTTCGATGGCCGGACCTGGCTGCTGGCTGCGGTGGTGGCCGTGCTGCCGGGGTTCGGGGCCTATCAGGCCTACTCGTTCATGCAGCGCGAACTGGGGCCCGCGCGCACCGGCATCGTCCTGTACCTGGGTCCGATCTGGTCGGCGCTGGTCGCCTGGGCCCTGCTGGGTGAACAGCCGCAGGCGTTTCATCTGGCGGGGGCACTGCTGATCCTTCCCGGCGTCTACCTGGCCACTCGCAGCAGTCCGCGCTGACGCGCGTCATTGCCGCGTCGCTCGTCGGGCGCGAACGCCCATCGATCTGCCCTGTCAGCGCGTGTTCGGGCACTGAGGCACGATGCCGTATGCCAATCAGAGCCCCTTCCAGGAAGGGTAGGAAAACGCCTGTCCCAGCCGCCTGGGAAACGTCGACCGTGCCCATGACTCGCGCGCAGCCGGATGAGGACGCGATGCCCGGGGCCGATCTGTCGCGTCCGCCCGCCTCGCCGGCGCCGCGCTGGCGGGTGCCGATCGTCTGGCAGGCCATCCTGCTGATCGGTCTGCCGGCGAGCCTCGCCGGCGCACTGGGGCTCTGGTCGTTGATCCGCGGCCAGGCCATCGCGCCGATGCTGACCTCCCTGCTCATCACCCAGACCGTGTTCGTCTGCGCGTCCGCCGCGCTGCTGTCGTGGCACTGGTCGCGCCGGATCGCGCGCCGGATCGCCACGATCGACGCGCGCCTGCAGGAACTGCACGACGGTCACTATGACGGGCACCTGCCGGATCGGGCCGGCGACGAGATCGGCGGACTCGCGCGACGGATCAACACGCTGTCGGCCGAGGTCGCACTGCGCGAGCGCCGGATCGGCGAGAACGCCCTGATGGACCCGCTCACCGGTCTGCCCAACCGCACGCTGCTGACCGACCGGATCCGGCACGCGATCCGCTCCAGCGAACGGGTGCGCGAACCCTTTTGCGTGATGCTGCTCGACCTGGACCGGTTCAAGTTCATCAACGACACCCTGGGCCATGCGGCGGGCGACCTGATCCTCAAGGAAGTGTCGCGGCGTCTTCGAATCACCGTGCGCGACTCGGATACCGTCGCCCGATTGGGCGGCGACGAGTTCGTGCTGCTGCTGCCCGGTTCGCAGGCCATGGCCGAAGAGGTCGCCGGCCGCATCCTGCAGGCGATGCGCGAGCCGCTGCGCAAGGGCGAACAGCTGATCGACATCGGCGGCAGCATCGGCATCTCGGTGTACCCGGCGCACGGCGAAAAGGAAGAGACGCTGCTGCGCCATGCCGACGCCGCGATGTACCGCGCCAAGCGCCGCCAGACGGGCTTCGAGGTTTACGACGGCAGCGAACCGGGGGCCCAGCGCAGCTATCTGTCGATGCTCGGCGAGATGCGCAAGGCGCTCGATGACGGCCAGTTCGAGCTGTACTACCAGCCCAAGCTCGACCTGAGCACCGGCCTGATCGCCGGTGCCGAGGGTTTGCTGCGCTGGAATCACCCGACCCGCGGGCAGGTCCCTCCAGGCGAGTTCATCCCGTTCGCCGAGCAGACCGGCTTCATGCGGCAGATCACGCGCTGGGTCGTGCGCGACGGCCTGCGCTTCAGCGCCGAACTGGCCCGCGCCGGACTGAACCTGCGGGTGTCGATCAACGTCACCGCCGGCGACATCCAGGAGCGCGGCTTTGCCGACGAGATCGCCGAGATCGTGCGTTCGCTGAAGGTGCCCAGCAACTGCCTGTGCCTGGAGATCACCGAGAGCGGCGTGGTCAGCGAATCGGAGGCGGCGCTCGAGACGCTGCAGGCGATCTCGAAAATGGGCATCAAGCTGTCCGTCGACGACTTCGGCACCGGCTACTCGACGCTGAAACAATTGCAGCAGCTGCCGGTGCAGGAGCTCAAGATCGACCGCTCGTTCGTGCTCGGCATCCTGGACAACCATGGCAGCGAGACCATCGTCCGATCGACCATCGACCTGGCGCGCCACATGGGCCTGCGGGTGGTTGCCGAGGGCGTCGAGAATGTGCGCCAGATGCGCGCGCTCGCGGCGCTCGGCTGTCACGAGGTGCAGGGTTACTTCCTGGCCAAGCCGATGCGGGCAGTCGACCTGGTGAGCTGGGTGCAGATGCGTCACGCGCTGCACGCGAGCTCGCGCGAGATGTACTTCGGGATGCTCACCGGGAAGTGAGTCACTGCGGCGCGCGAGCCATGCCGCGCTCGCGGCCGGCACGACGCCGGCGCACACTATTCCTTGTACCAGACCATCTGGTGCGTGGTCGCCAGCAGGTGATCGTCCTGCCCCCAGACCCGGCCTTCCTGGTCGCAGAATCCTTCGTTGAACACCTGGCCGCTGGCCTGCGCCAGCACTGGCGTGCTGGACTGCTCGGCCATCACCTGGTGGCCGGCATGGAAATACACGTTCAACGACACCGTCGCGATCGGCACGAAGCTGGGCCGGCGCAGGAAGATGCGCGGAAAGAAGGCGTCGCAGATCGCGGCCAGCGCCGGATAGTCGAGCGGGCGCGCCGGCGCATCGGCGATCCAGGTGACGGTCTCGCTGTGCGGATTGCCGCGAAACAGCTCGCCGCGCACCAGATGTTCGCGATATCGCTGGATCCAGGGCGGCCCCATCCCCAGGCGGGAGCCGAACTGCGCGGGCGCGGGTTCGACCTCGGGCGGGCGCGCCTCGCGTGCGCCCCAGGTTTCGCGGCGCAGCACACAGACCACCAGCGCGCTGGCCATCACGTCGCGCTCGGGCCCCTGGGTCAGTTCGACCGCCCAGTGCTGGGTGGTGCGCCCGCCCCGCAGGCATCGCACGGCGATGTCGAATCCACCCTCGCGGATCGCGCCGCAGTAGCTGACGGTGAGCGCGAGCGGCACCGGCAGCCGGTCGGGCTGCAGCAGCACCGCGTTCAGCAGCGTGGCCGCGGTGATGCCGCCGAAGGGGCCGGCCATGTTCCAGTAGTCGAGGCTGGTGGCGCCGGCCAGTCGACGCACCGCGCCGGGTGGCCGGTTCGGCGGGCCCGGCCGCCGCAAGCGCGATCGCGCGGTCGAACTGATGCTGCTGCGACAACTCAGGCACCGCCGTTGACCACCAGCGTCTGGCCGCTGACGTAATCGCTGTCGGGACTGCAGAACAGGTAGACCGAACCGGCAGCCTCTTCGGGCAGACCGCCGCGCCCCAGCGGAATCATCTGGTTCATCGCGGCCAGTCGGCCCGCCTGCACGCCGATCTTGACCGTGCGCCCGAGCACGTCGATGGTGCCGCCGTCCCCTTCGTTCAGCGGCTTGGTCAGGCGCGTCTGGATGTAGCCGAAGGCCACCGCGTTGACGGTGACGTCGTAGCGGCCCCACTCCTTGGCCAGCGTGCGCGTCATGCCCATGATGCCGGCCTTGCCCGACGAGTAGTTGACCTGGCCGGCATTGCCGTTGGTGCCCGAGGTCGACGACACGTTGACGATCTTGCGCACGATCCGCTGGCCGTCCCTGCGCTCGGCCTCGACCGCCGGACGCAGGTAGTCCGAGAACGCGCGCAGGATGCGAAACGGCGCGGTCAGGTGCACATCGATGATCGCGTACCACTGCTCGTCGGTCATCTTCTGGATCACGCTGTCCCAGGTGTAGCCGGCGTTGTTGACGACGACATGGCAGCCGCCGAAGGCCTCGACCGCCGTGGCGACCACCCGCGTTCCGAAATCGGCCGCGGTGACGTCGCCATTGCAGGCCACCGCCTGACCCCCCTGCGCCTGGATGAGCGCGATGGTTTCGCGGGCCGGTGCTTCATCCAGATCGTTGACCACCACCTTCGCACCATCGCGCGCCAGGCGCAGTGCGATTGCCTGGCCGATGCCGCGGCCCGAACCGGTGACGATCGCCACCCGCTGATCGAGTTGTCCCATTGCGCCTGCTCCCTGAAGTCGGTCTGAGTTATGTCGAGCCGCTATTATCGATGACCCCGCCGTTCCTGCCGTTCCATCGGCTGACCCGGCCTTCGCAGCACCCGGAGGCGCCGCAATGATCGACCTGCACTACTGGCCCACACCCAACGGTTGGAAGGTCAGCATCCTGCTCGAGGAACTCGGCCTGCCCTACCGGATGATTCCGGTGAACATCGGACGCGGCGCGCAGTTCGAACCCGGCTTCCTGGCCATCAGCCCCAACAACCGCATCCCGGCCATCGTCGACCAGGCGCCGGCCGATGGTGGCGAACCAGTGGCTGTGTTCGAGACTGGCGCCATCCTGCAGTATCTGGCCGACAAGACCGGCCGCTTCCTGCCGGCCGATCTGCGCGGGCGCCATGCCACGCTGCAATGGCTGATGTGGCAGATGGGCGGGCTCGGCCCGATGCTGGGCCAAAACGGCCATTTCCTGTTGTATGCGCCCGAGAAGATTCCGTATGCCATCGAGCGTTACGCACGCGAGGCCAGTCGCCTGTACGGCGTGCTCGACCGCCAACTCGCCAGGACCGGTGCCTTCGTCGCGGGCGACTTCTACAGCATTGCCGACATGGCCATCTTTCCCTGGATCATGACCCACAAGCGCCAGGGCCTGACGCTGGACGATTTTCCGGCGCTCAAACGCTGGTTCGCCCAGGTGCGGGCGCGCCCCGCGGTGCAGGCCGGCCTGGCTGTCGGCAAGGATCTGCGCGGCGACGCCGGCGTGCCCGACGAACAGGCGCGCCGCGTGCTGTTCGGACTGGGCGCGGCACCTGGCGAGACCAGCGGAACATCAACCGCGGCGCCCGGCGAGCCCAGCGGCGCAACCGCCGCAACGCCCGCCAGCGCCCCCGGCCCGACCACTCCTTCCTGAAAGAATCGCCATGCGCGACGTCGAATGCTTCTTCGATTGCAGCAGTCCCTGGACCTACCTGGGCTTTCACAACCTGCAGCCGCTGGCCGCCGAACTGGGCGCCACCGTGCGCTGGCGGCCGATCCTGGTCGGCGGGGTATTCAATGCGGTCAACCCCAGCGTGTACGCCTCGCGCGAGAACCCGGTGCCGGCCAAGCTCGCCTATTCCAAGAAGAGCATGCAGGACTGGGCCGCCCTGGCCGGCCTGCGGATCGTCTTCCCGCCGCCGGTCTTCCCGGTGAACAGCGTGAAGGCGATGCGCGGCTGCGTAGCGCTGGCCGACGACACGCCGCGCATGCTGCGCTTTGCGCGCGCCGTGTTCGAGGCCTATTGGGGAGAACAGCGCGACATCTCGCAGGATGCCGAACTGAGCGCCGTCAGCGCCCGCGCCGGCATCGATCCGGCCTGGCTGTTCGAGGCGATTGCCCGGCCGGCGGTCAAGGCGCAGCTCAAAGCCAATACGGACGAACTGATCGCGCGCGGCGGGTTCGGCTCGCCGACGATGTTCGTCAACGGCGCCGACATGTTCTTCGGCAACGACGCGATGCCCCTGGTGCGCCAGGCGCTGCTCAGGGGCTGAACGACCGAGCGGCCGAGGGGGCCACTCTGCCGGTCGCGCCGGGACGCGTCACCGCAAAAGCGCGGGCGCCGGCCGGGCCACCATCAGCCCCGCCGGCGCACCGACCCGATGTCGACACCCAGCGCGCCACGAACCGGCGCGCTGCGCTCACCGCTTAACGCGGGCCAGCCCCTTGTCCATGCATCGCACGACGTTGCTCGAAGCGGGCGCGCATGTCGTCGGCCTGCTTGCGCTGCTCGGGGGTCAGCAGCTTGTAGATTTCCTGGCCGGTGCGGGCACGGGTCAGCGCCATCTGGGCGGTCGCCGCGGCAATGCTGTCGGCCAGGGTCTTGGCACGCGCATCGTCGTATTGCGCAGACATGGACAGGTTGCGCAGTTCCAGTCGGGATTTCTGGATCGCTTTGGCGCGCTCACGGGCGGCGGGCGCCTGCTTGTGCATCAGATTGAATACCTGGTCACGCTGGGCCTCGGTGAGGTTCAGCCCGCGCAGCATGCGCATGCCACCGTCCATGCCGCCCATGCCGCCCATGCCTTCGTGCATGCCGCGGCCATGGCCGCCGCGGCCGTGGTCCATGCGATGGCCCTCATGCATGCCGGAGCCGCGGTGCATACCCTGCATGCCCTGCATGCCCTGCGCCTGGCCAGGGACCGCTCTGGCCCATCGGTCCGCCAGGAGCCAGGCTGCGCCAGCGCCATCAGCGGCACGAAAAGCGCCAGCGAGGCGGCAAAGGCGGCTTGCTTCAGGAAACGTCGATTGTTTGTCATGTGGTGCTCCGTGGTCGGCAGTGTTTGGGGTCAGCGGTGAATCGGATGACGCCCGCTGATGAGATGTACTTTGGGGCTCGCCCAGGTAATCCGCGGTCAGCGGCGTGTAACGGGCGGTAACCGGCGTAAGCGCTCTGCCCGCCCTGGGAGCTGCCCTGGGGTCTCACCCTGACCGCACCCTGGCCCGCCGGGCGTGGCGCTGGCCGATGTAAAGTCGGGTAATGGCACTGGCCGAGGCGCCGTGCGCATTCGACAATGCCCCGGCGCGCCCGGCGTGTGCCGGCCTTCCACTCACGTCGCCACACTGGCGCCCGCCCCGTCATGCCCAAGGTACTGCTGATCGACGATGACCGCGAACTGGCCGGCCTGCTCGCCGAGTATCTTCAGCAGGACGGCTTCGAGACCCAGGCGGTGCACGATGGCGAAGCCGGCGTCACCGAGGCCCTCGCAGGCGGCCACGACATCGTCGTGCTCGATGTGATGATGCCGCGCCTGGATGGCATCGCGGTCCTGCGCCGGATCCGCGCCCAGAGCCGGGTGCCGGTCCTGATGCTCACCGCCCGCGGCGACGACATCGACCGGATCGTCGGGCTGGAACTGGGCGCCGACGACTATGTGCCCAAGCCGTGCACCCCGCGCGAGCTGGCGGCCAGGCTGCGGGCCATCCTGCGCCGAGTCGAGGAAGGCGGCAGGGCGCCGGCCACCACGGCGCCGGTGACCGCAGGTCCCCTCACGCTGTGGCCGGCGCGGCGCACCGCGCACTGGCAGGGCCAGCCGCTGGAACTCACCGGCACCGAATTCAACCTGCTGCTGGTGCTGGCGCGCCAGGCCGGCCAGGTGGTCGCGCGCAACGAATTGTCGGAGCAGGGACTGGGCCGCCCGCTGGCGCGCTTCGATCGGAGCATCGACGTGCATGTGAGCAGCCTGCGCCAGAAGCTGGGTCCGCGCCCTGACGGCGAGCCCTGGATCGTCACGGCCCGGGGCATGGGCTACCAGTTCGTGCAGGCCTGAAGCGCCCGACGCGACCATGGGCCGCCTGTACTGGAAGTTCTTCTTCGCCTTCGTGCTGGTGATCGTGGCGGTCGGCCTGTTCGTGGGCACCACCGTCTGGTACCACCAGCGCCAGCGCGAGACGGTCGCCAGCGACATCGCGATCGGGCCGCGTCCGGCAATCCTGGTCAATGCCGCGGCGACCACCCTGCGCCACGGCGGCCTGGCGGCATTGCGCGAGATGCTGGGCGACTGGGAGCGATTCGGCAGCGGCCGCCCCCCCGTGCTGGCGGTTGCCGACGACGGCAGCGAGCTGCTCGGGCGCACCGTGCCCGAAGCGGCACTGGCCCGCGCCCGGGCAATGAGTGCCTCCGAAGCGCGCGAACAGCGGCGCCCCGCGGTGGTCCGCACGGTCACCACGGCCGAGGGCCGACGCTGGCTGCTGTTCATCGCGTCGCCGCCCGACGCCGAACCCCCGCCGCCGGCACGCCCTCGGGGACCGCCCTGGACGCTGTTCCTGGCGGCACTGCTGGCCAGTGTGGTCGCCAGCGCCCTGCTCGCCTGGTACATGGCCAAGCCGATCCGGCTGCTGCGCAGCGGCTTCACCGCCGTCGCGCTGGGTGATCTCGATACCCGCCTGCAGGCGCGCATGGGCGGGCGGCGCGACGAAATCGCCGACCTGGGCCGCGATTTCGACCACATGGTCAGCCGACTGCAGGCGGTGCTCGCCGCGCAGCGCCAGCTGCTGCACGACGTCTCCCACGAACTGCGCTCGCCGCTGGCGCGCCTGCAGGCGGCGGTCGGCCTGGCACGCCAGTCGCCGCAGCGCCAGTCCGCCTCGCTGGATCGCATCGAACGCGAGGCGGGCCGTCTGGACGAACTGGTCGGCGAGGTGCTCGCGCTGTCACGCCTGCAGACCGAGCGCCCCGGCGAGGCGCTGGAGCGCGCCGACCTGAACGAACTGGTCCGGGCGATCGCCGACGACGCGCGCTTCGAGGCGCAGGCCGACCAGCGTGATGTCACGCTCGAAACCGGCGCGCCGCTGGCGATGCCGGTGCGCCGCGAACTGCTCCAGCGCGCGCTCGAGAACGTGATCCGCAATGCAGTCAAATTCACCGCCCCGGGCACCTGTGTCGAGGTGCGGGTCGCGCGCGAGGCAGATCAGGCGGTGATCGAGGTCGACGATCGCGGCCCCGGCGTGGCCGACGACGAGCTGCAGGCCATCTTCGAGCCATTCCATCGCGGCCGGCACACCGAAGGAGTCGCGGGCTTCGGCCTCGGGCTGGCGATCGCGCAGCGCGCCGTGCAGGCCCATCGCGGCCAGATCGTGGCCCAGGCGCGCGCGGACGGCGGCCTGCGGATGCGGATCACCCTCCCGCTGTCGTGAACCGGCGCGCCTCACCTCGGCTGGCCCCCGGCCCCGCGCGGCTCAGCCCGCAGCCCGCACCGCTTCGCGCCGGGCAATCCACACCGTGGCGCCGAAGATCACGCAGCCACCGGCGATGGTCGAGGCACTCGGGCGATCGCCGAACACCAGCAAGCCCAGCATCGAGGCCCACACCAGGTCCAGGAAGCGCACGCCCTGGGTGGCCGAGATGTCGGCCAGCCGATAGGCGTTGGTCAGGCACCAGTGACCGGTGCTGCCGAGCAGGCCGCACACCAGAAAGATCGCCCACTGCGCCGCCGTCGGCCACTGCCAGTGGATCAGCGCGAACGGCAGCGTGAACAGCGACACGGTGATCGACTGCCACACGACGATCACCTCGGATGAATCGCGCTTGGTCAGCGCCTTGGTGATCAGGAACGAGGCGGCGAACATCGGCGACGAAATCAGCATCGCCAGGCTCCACGCGCCGCCGGATGCCGACAGCTTCGGATAGACCACGATCATCACGCCCGCGAAGCCGACCGCCGCCGCGACCCAGCGCGCCGCCACCACCGGCTCGCGCAGCACGAGTGCCGCGCCGATCATGATGAAGATGGGCGTGGTGAAACCGATGGCGGTGGTGTCGGCGATCGGCAGATGAGGCAGCGCCGCGAACCAGAACAGCAGCCCCCCGGTGTGGACCACGCCACGCCACAGCTGCCCGCTCAGGCCATTGGGACGAAACGCACCCGGACCCGAGCGCAGGACCAGCGGCAGCATGACGGCCAGGCCCATCAGGTAACGCAGAAACTGGGTCTGGAACGGGTCGAACTGGAAGGTCAGCACCCGCATCTGGGTGTTGAGCAGCGAAAAGATCAGTCCGGCGGCGATCGCCCAGACCATCGCGCGAACGGCCGGGCTCAAGGAACGGAAGTACGAAAACATCATCGGGCGCAGCATACGTCAGCACCACCGGCGCCGTCGACCGTCACGAAAGGGACGGGGCGGGCGCCTTCCCGGTCGTGAACAGAATTAGACGGAGCCCCCCGTCGCGTCTTCGACCTGTTCGCGACCGCCGGACTTGGCCTTGTAGAGCAGCTCATCGGCCAGTGCGAGCGTACCGGCCAGCGTGTCGGCGAGCCCGCAGGTGACGCCGCTGCTGATCGTCACCGGAATCGTCGTCTCGCCCCACGCGAACAGCTCGGCTTCGATCGTCGCGCGCACTCCCTCGAACACGCCGGCCGCGTCATCGGGCCCCAGGTTGACCGCCAGCACGCAGAATTCCTCGCCGCCCATCCGAGCGACGATGTCGGTCTGGCGAAAGCGCTCGCGCAGGATCTGCGACACCCGGCGCAATACCGCGTCGCCCGCGTCGTGGCCGTGCGTGTCGTTGATGCGTTTGAAAAAATCGATGTCCAGCATCGCCACCGACAGCCTGATCTGGCCGCGCCGAGCGCTGGCGAACAAGACCTCGCCGGTATCGAACAGGAACCGCCGGTTGTGCAGGCCGGTCAGGTAGTCGCGCACCGACGCATCGTGCAGGGCTTGCACGTGTTCGAGCATCTCGACGTTCTGGGTCACCCGACAGAAAAACTCTTCTTCCAGGAAGGGCTTGGAGATGAAGTCGTTGCCCCCGCTCTTCAGGAAACGCGCCGACAGCAGCCGGTCGGTATGGGCCGACACCCCGATCACCGCCAGCTGCTCGCGAGACCGCTTCTTGCGAATCTCGCGCACCAGGCCGAATCCGTCCATCACCGGCATCTCGAAGTCCGTGACGATCAGGCGCACCGACGGATCCTCGCCGAGCAGTTCGAGCGCCTGGGCCCCATGCTCTGCCCGCAGGACCGTGTAGCGGTGCGATTCGAGCAGCGCCGCGGTCCGCGCGCGCTGCATCGGCGAATCGTCGACCACCATCACCGTCGTGCCGCTGTTGCGGCGCAGCCGATCGACCAGCGCGATGGTGATGTCGATGCTGGCAGGGCTGTCCTTGGGCACGTAGTCGACGACCCCGGGCTTGCCCAGCTGGGCTTCGCGCACATGCGGCGCGAAACTGGCCGACAGCACCACGGCGGGA